>DLFD01000069.1 GCA_002482005.1 Lachnospiraceae bacterium UBA7729
ATCCCCGCTTTGTATTCCTGAAGAAAGGAAAGACCTATCAGCTGAAGGCAGTACTGACACCCTTTACATCACAGCAGAAGGTGACATTCACAAGCAAAAATAGGAAGATTGCTTCCGTTAATACCAGGGGGAAGATCAAAGCGAGGAAGAAGGGGACGACTTACATCATAGTCAGATCCGGAAGGAAGAAGGCAGTTGTCAAAGTTATCGTGAGGTGAACTCAGGCGGGGCGCTGTAAGCGGTGTCCCGCCTTTCCGATACCACATGTCTGCCGGTGGAACGGAAGGGGGTCTCTGATGACGGAACAGGTCTCCGGCGACCGCACCAAATACCGTTTCTTGACAGCAGCAGACATGGGACATAGAATTAGGTCAGTAATTGGTAAGGTGATTCAAACTTTACAATCTATCGAATATGAGAGGTAATTGACATGCTGCAATATCGTTATGATACACAGATGCTGATCGATGGGGACGATCTGGACGAGGATGAGGTCCATGATTACATTCTGGAACACTTTGACGGTGACTGTCTGCTTGCAGTTGGCGGCGACGGCGATCCGATCAAGATCCACTTCCATACGAATGAACCCTGGAAGATTCTTGAGTATGGCAGATCGCTTGGTGAGATCTACGATATCGTCGTCGAGGATATGGACCGTCAGGCAAGAGGCCTGAAGGGCTGAAATTTCATAGCTTGCATATGTGCCGCCTGGGCAGTTAGCAATGCTGGATCGATCCGTAAGCTTCTGTAGTATGCCGGGGCGGCATTCTGATCCCATAGGATCGCGAGAGTTGCGAAGCAATCCGCATCAACAGCTAGGGTCAAAAGGTACTTTTGACCCCAACATCATGGAATATAGGGAAACTGGAGGGGTCAAACATGGTTAAGGTCTGGGGACACAGGGGAGCGTCCGGCTACGCTCCTGAGAATACGATGGCATCCTATGAGCTTGCGGCTAAGATGGGAGCGGACGGGATCGAGCTGGATGTACAGCTGACAAAGGACGGCAGCGTGGTCGTCTGCCATGATGAGACGATCGACCGTACGTCCGATCACAAGGGGTTCATCAAGGACTATACGCTTCAGGAGCTGAGGGCGATGGACTTCGGAAAACTTCATCCGGAATATGATGCTCCGGCGGAGAAGAAGAGGATTCCGCTTCTTGAAGAAGTCCTGAAGTTTGTCCATGACGATACGGACATGGTCATCAACATCGAGCTGAAGACCGGAGTCTTCTTCTATCCGGGGATCGAGGAAGCAACCGTCCATATGGTCCATCAGTCTGGCATGCAGGACCGTGTCATCTATTCTTCCTTCAACCATTATTCGGTCAGGAAGATCCAGAAGATCGATTCGAAAGCAAAGACCGGCCTTCTCTATGAAGATGGCTTCATGGATGTTCCTCAGTACGGACATCTGATGGGAGTCAGTGCGCTTCATCCGTCGGGCTACTGCCTGCAGTATCCCCATTACATGGAGGACTGCAGAAGATACGGTCTGGACGTCAATGTATGGACGGTCAACCGCCCGGAGGATATGGTCCTCTGCATGGGAGCAGGAGTCAATGCAGTCATAACGAATTACCCGGATAAAGCGATCGAAGTAAGAAAAGAGCTGGGGCTTGACAAGGAAGAAACGGCCAAGGTCTGAGAGATCAGAAATGTGGTAAGCCGGCTGGCAGCAGAGTGCCGCGGAGATCCGTTCCAAAATAGCAGTGGAGTGCCGCGGAGATCCGTTCCGAAATAGCAGCAGAGCGTGCGTCAGTTCTGCCTGCCAGTCAGAAAGTATAGGATAGGATAACAGAAAGCAGGTACATACCCGGAGTCATCGTAACAGATGATATACGGTATGTACCTGCTTTTTTGAAAAGCAGTTGACGGGAAGGCGGGAGAGGCATTCCGCCAGTTTACTCGTCCCATCCTTCTGTAAGCCTGTAGTTCACGAGGATCATACGGACCTGCTGCCTTGCCTCAAGCTTTACATCCTTCGGATCGGTCGGGGACGGGAACTTCGGATCCTGCTCCTGCATCTCGAGGTCGATCCAGTTATAAGCCGCTTCTCTGGCGTTCTGAAGAACATCAAATTCGTCAGTACCATCGGCTTCGCACATCGAAAGGTCCGGGAATGCCGCGTGCCACTTTCCTTCTTCTTTTTTCTCTATCACTACCGGATAATAAAACTTCATCTCAAAGCTTCCTTTCTGAACGGATTTATTCTATCATTCTACCATAAAATGCGGTTCCGGGGGCTACCAGATGAAAGAGACTTTTCTTACCCTGAGGACGGAACGATATGGGATCAGCTGCAAGCTGTATACGCCGGACGCTGGCCGGAATATGCGGAAGTCTGCGGGACTTCCGGTCTGGACTTGTCAAATTCGTGATAATGTTTCTTTGCAAATTCGTGAAAATGTTCTTTGCAAATTCATGAAAATGTTTCTTGACAGACCCCCTGATCTACTGTATAGTAAAACCATAAAGATTGTACGCAATCAAATTTGACGAGCGGAAAGGAGCATTTCCTATGAGATACGATATCGCGATCATCGGAACAGGTCCGGCAGGTGTGTCTGCAGCTCTCACTGCGAAAAACAGGAACAAGAAGTTCATTCTGATCGGAAGCAGGACCGGGTCGGAGAAGATCCGGAAGACCCATAGGATCGTCAATTATCCGGGACTTCCGAATGTTTCAGGGGAGGCGCTGAATCAGGCGTTCCTTGGCCAGCTGAAGGATGCAGGGATCGAGATCACGGAGAAGAGAGTCGCAAACATCTTCGCGATGGGAGACTACTTCAGCCTTCAGGTCGACCAGGACTTCATCGAGGCGTCGACCGTGATCCTGGCAACCGGAACTTCTTTTGGAAAGCCGATCCCGGGTGAGAATGAGAATCTCGGACGCGGCGTCAGCTACTGCGCGACCTGCGATGCTCCTCTCTACAGAGGCAAGGAGACCGTGGTCGTCGGGTGGGACCCGAAGGAAGAGTCCGAGGCGGCGTTTCTGAGCGAGACCTGCTCGAAAGTCACTTATATCCCGATGTACAAGGGAGATGGGAAGCTGCCCGGGAAGGTGGAAGTGGTCACCGGAGTGAAGCCCGCATCCGTCGGGAAGGCAGACGGAAAGATGAGACTGAGCCTTGTGCCGCTTGCAAAGGGAACAGAGGCAGCAGTCGATCACATCGCCGCAGACTGCGTCTTCCTGCTCCGCGAGAGCGTCGCACCGGACAAACTTGTCCCGGGACTTCAGCTTGACGGCAGCCATGTGAAGGCAGACCGCGGGATGGCGACCAACCTGCCGGGGTTTTATGTTGCAGGCGACCTGGCCGGACTTCCTTACCAGATCGCGAAGGCGACAGGAGAAGGGAACATCGCAGCGATCAGCGCGGCCCAGTACCTCGATCAGAAGGCAAGGGAAGCAACGAAGCAATCCGTGCGTCAAAGCGTGTGACAAAAGGGACTTTTGGCACACGCATCATGTAATAGGTATTTCACTGCAATGTCAACCAACTCGGCATCACAGATACCGAGTTGGTTGACAAGCAGATCTACATCGCTTGACTGTACAGCGGACTTGGTACGCTGTACCTTAAAAAGGAGGAAAAATTCATGAGTGTTAAGGTTATCAATTCTGCTGTTTTCGAAGATTCCATCAAGGAGGGCGTATCCGTCGTAGATTTCAATGCGACCTGGTGCGGCCCGTGCAGGATGCTTAAGCCGGTCCTGGAGAAGCTGTCCGGCGAGATGACGAACGTAAAGTTCTACGCTATCGATGTCGATGAGAATCCGGACGTCGCTGAGAAGTTCAATGTCATGTCCATCCCGTATGTTGCTGTATTCAAGGATGGCAGGAAGGTCGCTGAGAATGTCGGTTTTGTTCCGGAACCGGCTATGAAGGCATTCATCCAGAACAATCTGTAAGAAGGACAGGGACCTTCCCTGAAGCGGGCTTATTCCCGAAAAATCTGAAACGTCTGAAAAGTCCCCCGGCTGCGCGCCGGGGGACTTTTTTGAAAGGCTACGGGCCACATGGGGCGACCATGCCCCAGTGGGGAAGTCCCATGTGGCGACAGCGAACAACGAGTGCGCCATGCGCACGAGATGAGTCGCGCGCGCACCGCGGGCACAAGTGCCCCGCGCACGAGATGAGTTGCGCGCTCACCGCGGGCACAAGTGCCCCGCGCACCGCGCACGAGATGATGGATGGGAGCGGCGCAGCCGGGCCGGGCAGGCGGAAACTATACCGAGAGATCATGGAAACCGTTCGGAAACTTTTCTGTGAGAGACAGAAGGGAAAAGCTTGTAAATAAAAGAAAATATGGAAACCCGATGAATACCGGAAAACGGGATGTCGGAAACTGGATTTGAAAAACCATACAAAAACAGACACATTTTTTTATGAAATCTTACACATTGTCATCACAGGGAACTCTGCGTACAATGAACCTGTTGGAAACTATATTGGAGAGAATAGTTTCCTAAGGCAATGGAGGTGAAGGTTATGCCGACTGCACAGGAAACGGAGCTTCGCCGGGAGATCCTGGAAGCGACGATCGAACTGTTCAATCAATGCGGACTGAGATTCACCATGGACCAGCTGGCATCCGGAATCCACAGAAGCAAGAAGACACTGTATGTTGTCTTTCCTGACAAGCAGACGCTTCTGGATGCCATGGTCGACTACGTGTTCGACTCGATCAAGGAAAGCGAGACAGAGCTGCTGGCCGATCCTTCCATGAATACGGTAGAGAAACTGAAGAGGGTGCTCGGGGCGATGCCTGATCGCTACGACAAGGTTGACCTCCGGAGTCTTTACGTACTCAGAGAGAAATATCCCAGGATCTATGCTCACGTGCAGCGGCGCCTGGAAAGCGGATGGGAGCCGACCATAAAGCTGATGGAGCAGGGGATCTCGGAAGGCGTTATCCGGCCGGTGTCCATACCGATCTTCCAGACGATGATGTCGGCGACGCTGGAACAGTTCTTCCAGAGAGATATCCTGATCGAACATGGGATACCGTATTCGGATGCGCTGCAGGAAGTGGTGGATATCCTGCTGGAAGGGATCGTGACCTGCAAGGGCGAAATCTGAAGCGGTCTCCGCGACGGGGACAGGGCAAGGCAGGAAACAGAAACAAGGAGGGAATCAGAAAATCATGAAAACAAAACCTTTAACAAAGAAGATCATATGGCTGTTCGCCATCGGGCAGCTGGGATGGAGTATCCTGTCGGCTCTGGTCAACAACTGGATCATCACGTTCTACGAACCTGACACAGAGATGCTGGATGCGGGGCAGACGCTGTTCCTGCCTCAGGGACGCGTGATCCTGGGGATTGTCACAGTCCTAGGCGGGATCTATGCGATCGGCCGTGTCTTTGATGCGGTCACGGATCCCTGGATCGCGAACATGTCTGACAAGTCGACGAATCCGAAGGGCAGAAGGCTTCCGTTCATGAGAAAAGCGGCCCTTCCGCTGGCGCTTGTCACGGTCCTGATCTACTGGTCTCCTGTCAATGGGCAGAGCGCAGTCAACGGCTGGTGGGTCTTTGTCATGATGCTTCTCTTCTATATGTTCATGACCCTGTACTGCACGCCGTACAACGCACTCATCGCAGAGCTGCCGAAGAACCAGGAAGAACTGACGACCCTGTCGACCGCGATCTCATTCACCTTCATCTTCGGATCCGCGCTCGGCTATGCATGCCCATTCATCTGGGGAGCGATGACGCCGGCGCTCGGAAGAGTCATGGCGATCCGCGTGACCTTCATCATCCTTGCTGCGGTCGGCTTCCTCTGCCTGCTGGTGCCGACCTTTACGATCAATGAGCGCGACTATGTCGAGATCAAACCGGCAGAGGGGAATGCATTCCAGTCCCTTGCTAAAACTTTCCGCAATAAAGACTTCCGCGTATTCGTCGGGTCCGATGTCTGCTACTGGGTGGCGATCACCATGTTCCAGTCCGGGCTCAACTTCTTCGTCACTTCCCTGATGAAGCTGCCGGAGACCATGAACACCGTCCTGTATCTGGGAATGACCCTGATCTCCGTCCTCCTGTATGCATTCGTGGGAAAGCTGCAAAAGAAGTTCGCGAAGAAATCCCTGATCATCTGGGCTTTCGCCGAGTTCTCCGTCGTCTATCTGATCACAGCTCTGTCCCAGGGGCAGACAGGCACGAACAAGGGTATGATCTTCGGACTTCTGGTCATGATCCTTGCGGCTCCGTCCATGGCGATCCTCGGGATCCTCCCTCAGACCGTTGTCGCGGATATCGCAAGATCCGACGAGATCAATACCGGCGAGAACCATGACGGCATGTTCTTCGCTGCAAGGACCTTTGCGATGAAGCTCGGACAGAGCCTTGCGGCCCTGCTCTTTACTTCCTTCGCAACGATCGGAAGGTCAGGCGGGACCGGGTACAGGATCGCAGCAATCTCCTCCACGATCCTGTGTGTGCTCGCGGCGATCCTGATGAGCCGCTACAACGAGAAGAAGGTTATGGCGGACCTGAAGAAGGAAGAGCAGTAAGACAGAAAAGTATGGAGATGTGCCTGCGGGAGAATGCAGGCGGCTGACAGGAAACAGGGAGCGGGGCGGATGCCCGGCTCCCTTTCTTTACAGAAAGAGTTTCTTCTGTTATGATGCGGATGAGAGTATGCCATCGCTGCGGAGATCTTTTCGTGCTGATCAGGGAAAGGAGACTGCAGACGGAGGCTGCCAGATGGATGAAAAGGAGGGCAGGAACATGGCTTATAATGCAGTGATCGTGATTCCTGCATATAATCCGCCGGCTTCATTTGCTGAATATATACCGGAACTGACAAAGGCAGGATTTCACAATATCATCGTCGTCAATGACGGCAGCAGGACCGACAAGCTTCCGGTCTTCCTGAAGGTCGGAAGGACGGAGGCAACGGTACTGACCCACGAGGAAAACAGGGGGATCGGGGCAGCCCTTAAAACTGCCATGAATTACTATCAGGAACATTTCCGCGGAGAGACGGACGGGATCATCACCCTGAACTCGGACAGGCTGACTCCGGTAGAAGATGTCATCAAGGTTGCAGAGTCTCTCCATAATGAACAGGAGATGGGCTCTTACGCGATCGTCGTCGGATCGAGAGATCTCGACAGCCATCTGGTGACCGACTGGGACTATCGCATGAACCTGGTCATGAAGCTGAGCTACCACATGCTCATGGGCGTAAGGCTGGCCGATCCGCTGTCGGGGATCTTCGGGATCCCGGACCTGAGGGTGCAGCACTGTATCGATGTGCCTTCGGAAGGCTATTCCTACGAGACCGCGATGCTGATGTCCTTCGAGAAGATCGGCTTTCTTCAGGTGCCGATCGGCTATTCTGTGTATGAGAAGGGGTACGAGAAGGTGCGCCGGCCGAAGGACACTTTCGGGATCATCCTCACGATCATCGGGAAGTTTATCCTGTATTCGATCACATCGCTGATCGCGTCCGTGGTCGATATCATCATGTTCAGTATCTTCACGGGGATCACTTTCCGGGGCAGTGTGTTTGCGATCCTTTACGGCACGATCTGCGCAAGGCTGATCTCTGCATCCGTGAACTACCTGCTGACCAAGCACTTTGTCTTCCACTTCAAGTCGGATAAGGCGCAGAAGTCGGCAAAGAGCGCAGGGGAGTTCATGGCGCTGTCCGCAGCCCAGTGTCTCGTGTCGGCTCTGGTGGTCAGCCTGCTGAATGCGCTTCTCGGAGGAAGTGCGGTCGGGCTCAAGGTCCTGACGGATATGGTGCTGTTCTTCGTCAGCTACAAGATCCAGCATAAGTACATCTTCAAGGATGACAGGAAAGCGGGAGAGCCGGACGAAGAAGTCGTAAAGGCGGAGCAGGAAAAAGCAAAGAAACTCGAAGAAGAACAGAAAGAGACCGAAGAAGAGATGAAACACCATCAGCCGCAGAACGAAGGATGATGGAAAAAGACCCCCGGCAGACCAAAGCGGATCCTGTTTCAAAGCGATCCGTTCCGGCTGCCGGGGATCTTTGCGCTGCAGAAAGTCTGAACTGCAGAAAGTCTGAACCGCAGGAAGTCTGAACCGCAGAAAGTCTGGACCGGAAAAGGATACCAGCCTCAGCAGGGAATCCGTCTGCCTGTTGACGCTCTGGCACGGTCTTTCTCTTCTGCACTGTTCACATAAGCCTGAAGAGTGCCGAAATTTCCTTTGTAGATGATCTGAAGCAGTCTGTCAAGATGGCGCAGTGCCGCCTGAAGCTGGTCCGGAGTGATCAGTTTGTCGCGCTGGGCATCGGCGAGCTCATCCAGGTCGACGACACGGATCCTTCCGTCCGGGTAGACGATCACGTCCGCCAGAAGGTCGATGAAGATGAATGTCTCGACACCGTCTTCCTCGGTATGCTCCGCCTCGATGATGTCGCAGTACCAGGAGATCAGCTGATCATCATGATCGTAGAACTTGCTGACTTTGAAGCCTCTTTCCGGGAAGTAGCAGGAGTACCCGTGGTCCAGTGTCTTTTTCGGATGCAGCGTATTCCACTTTGTGATGATCGTCTCGTTATCACGGTCAAGAAGAATGTCATCCTTCAGAAGAATGCACTCTGACGGAATGATTCGTTTCCGGTACAGTCTCAGGCCTTCCATGACAGACTCCTTTCTATCTGCAATTTTGCTTCATTTTATTCCATCGGGAAGATTATGTAAATACAACTTATCGCAGATGTAAAGTTTTCTTAAGATCTGGCCTGAATGTAAAAGATGCAGCTCTTTGCAGACTGCTTTCGGGAGGTTTGATTCTTCTGTTGTTCCCATGACCCTGCGATGCTACAATAATATCGATCAAAATGCTTTCTGCCGGGACCTTTCCTGGCAGGAGAATATCGTATATCGGAGGAAGAATGAGTATGATTCAGGATGCGGCTGCAAGACTGGTAAACTATGGCGTCGAGACGGGGCTTCTGGAGAAGGAAGACCGGATCTGGGCGGCGAATTCCCTGATCAGGGAACTGGGACTGGACGACCTGACCGAGGAAGCGGAAGAGAAGATCCTCTCTTTTGATCCGGAGAAGGAGAGCGTGAAAGATCAGCTCCCGGAGATCCTCGGAGAGCTCTGCGATTATGCTGCGGAGAAGGGACTGGTCCCGGACGATACGGTCACTTACCGCGACCTGTTCGACACGAAGCTGATGGGATGTCTGACTCCGAGACCGTCCGAAGTGACGAAGAAGTTCAGAAGGCTCTATGAAGAAAGCCCGGTCAGGGCGACCGACTGGTACTATACCTTCAGTCAGGACACCAACTATATCAGAAGAGACCGCATTGCGAAGGATATGAGATGGCTGGCTCCGACTGAATACGGCGACCTGGACATCACCATCAATCTGTCCAAGCCGGAGAAGGACCCGAGGGCGATCGCAGCTGCAAAGAACGCAGCACAGACAGCTTATCCGAAGTGCCAGCTCTGCTATGAGAATGTCGGCTACGCCGGAAGGGCCAACCATCCGGCCAGGGAGAACCACAGGGTCATCCCAATCGAGATCGCGGGAGCAGACTGGTGCCTTCAGTATTCTCCTTATGTCTATTACAATGAACACTGCATCGTCTTCAATTCGAAGCATGTACCGATGAAGATCGATAAGAGCGCGTTCGAGAAGCTGTTCGACTTCGTGAAGCAGTTCCCGCACTACTTTGTAGGCTCTAACGCTGACCTTCCGATCGTCGGCGGTTCCATCCTGGCCCACGAACATTTCCAGGGAGGACATTATGAGTTTGCCATGGCAAAGGCTAAGGTTGAGCGCAGGCTGTCCTTCAAGGGTTATGACGACGTTGATGCAGGAATCGTCAAGTGGCCGATGAGCGTCATCCGCCTGAGCGGAACAGACACATCGAGAATTGTCGATCTGGCAGACAGGATCCTTACGGAATGGAGAGGCTACACCGATGAGGCAGCCTTCATCTTTGCGGAAACGAATGGTGAGAAGCACTCCACCATCACCCCGATCGCAAGAAAGAGGGGAGACAAGTTCGAGCTGGACCTGGTGCTGAGAAACAACATCACGACTCCGGAGAACCCGCTGGGCGTCTTCCATCCGCATGCTGAGAAGCACCACATCAAGAAGGAGAATATCGGTCTGATCGAGGTCATGGGCTGCGCGATCCTTCCGGCAAGACTGAAGAAGGAGATGCACGACCTGAAGGAGGCTGTCCTTGCGGGAAGGGAGATCCACGGGGACGAGGAACTGGACAAGCACGCAGACTGGATGGACCAGATCAGATCGAAATATGCCGATATCAATGCCGGCAATATCGATGAGATCCTGAAGAAGGAGATCGGAATCGTCTTCGCAGAGGTCCTGGAGGATGCCGGCGTCTACAAGAGGACGGAGGAAGGCCAGGCGGCGTTCCTCAGATTCGTGGACCATGTGAACAAGAGTCTCGGCTGAGAATTGACTTTCAGCTTGCGGCAGAAGATCAGCATCAATGGGTGATCTGATCTTCATGTGGCACGGCGACGAGCCACAAAGCGTAGCCGGATCAGGCAGGGGAGACGAAGTCGCCTCCTGCTCGATCAGCATTCCGGGCTGCCCGAAGAGAAGGATCGCTATCCGGGCTGCCCGAAGAGAAGGATCACTATCCGGGCTGCCCAAAGGGAAGGATATCCGGGTTGCCCGAAGAGAAGGATCACTTGACGGCAGGGGCGGAAAAAGGTAACATTAAAACCTGACTGAGCCTGAAGTGAGCCCGGCCGGGAAACATATACCTACAGAGAGATTCAGGAGATCATCATGGCAGATAAGAAGTTTGTTGAGGAGATCACCTCCATGGAGGATGATTTCGCTCAGTGGTACACGGATGTCGTCAGGAAGGCGGAGCTGACCGGATATACCCAGGTCAAGGGATTCATGGTCATCAAGCCTGCAGGCTACGCGATCTGGGAGAATATCCAGAGAGAGCTTGACAGAAGATTCAAGGAGACGGGAGTCGAGAATGTCTACCTTCCGTGCCTGATCCCGGAGAGCCTTCTGAACAAGGAGAAGGAGCATGTCGAGGGCTTCGCACCGGAGGTCGCATGGGTGACTTACGGCGGGAACCAGAAGCTTGAGGAGCGCATGTGCGTCCGCCCGACCTCCGAGACCCTGTTCTCCGATTTCTACGCAAAGGATGTCCATTCCTACAGAGATCTGCCGAGACTCTACAATCAGTGGTGCTCGGTCGTCCGCTGGGAGAAGACCACCAGACCGTTCCTGAGATCCAGGGAGTTTCTGTGGCAGGAAGGTCACACCATCCACGCTACCGCGAAGGAAGCCGAGGAGAGGACCGAGCAGATGCTGAATCTGTATGCGGATTTCCTGGAAGATTTCCTTGCGATCCCAGTCGTCCGCGGACAGAAGACCGAGAAGGAGAAGTTCGCAGGCGCTGTCGCTACCTATACCATCGAAGCGCTGATGCATGACGGCAAGGCGCTTCAGTGCGGGACCTCCCACAACTTCGGCGACGGATTCGCAAGGGCTTACGGCATCCAGTATGTCGACAAGGACAATACCCTGAAGTATGTATCCCAGACTTCCTGGGGCATGACGACCCGTCTGATCGGCGCCATCATCATGGTCCACGGAGACAACTCCGGACTCAAGCTTCCGCCGAGAGTCGCTCCGGTCCAGGCTATGGTCATCCCGATCCAGCAGAAGAAGGAAGGCGTCCTGGACAAGGCAGAGTCCCTGAAGAATGTCCTTGTCGCAGCGGGCATCCGTGCCCGCCTCGATGACTCTGACAAGAGCCCGGGCTGGAAGTTCTCCGATCAGGAGATGCGCGGTATTCCGGTCCGTCTTGAGATCGGTCCGAAGGATATCGAGAAGGGGCAGTGCGTCATCGTCCGCCGCGATACCAGAGAGAAGATCGTCTCTCCGCTTGAAGGAATCGCCGACAAGGTGAAGGAAGTCCTGGAACAGATCCAGCACGATATGTTCGAGAATGCAAAGGCCCGCAGGGATGCGATGACCTATGAGGCAAGAACGAAGGAAGAGTTCACTGAGATCGCCGACAGCAAGCCGGGCTTCATCAAGGCGATGTGGTGCGGAGATGTCGAGTGCGAGAATGCCATCAAGGACCAGCTGGGCGGAGTAACCTCCCGCTGCATCCCATTCCATCAGGAACATCTGTCCGATACCTGCGTATGGTGCGGAAGACCGGCCAGAAAGATGGTCTGCTGGGGAAGAGCATATTAATAGAAAGCCTGAAGCAGGAGTGAAATTCACTTAAGACGATTCAGGGCGAAGAAGATCCGATCGGATGGAGACTCTTCGCCCTGTTTTTTCATCCGGAGCAGGTAACCGGGAGTTCCGGACAAGGAGAAGAGCTATGAAAAGGTCGACAACTGTAACGAAGACGCTGCTTCTGGTGCTGACAGCGTTCATCTGGGGATTCACATTCTCCTTCCAGAGCATGGCGGCGGAGTATGTGGGGACCTATTCTTTTCTGGCGACAAGGAGCTGGATCGCGGTCCTGTTTCTGGTCCCGGTCGTGAAGGCAGCCGATTCCATGCGGATGAAAAAGACAGGGAACAGCCTGAGACCGAAGACGGCGGGAGAGAAAAAACTTCTCTGGCTGGCCGGGGGCGCAAGTGGCGCCGTTCTCTGTCTGGCATCTGCTCTGCAGCAGGCAGGGATCGCCTATACGACGACCGCGAAGGCGAGTTTCATCACGGCTCTCTATGTGATCCTGGTCCCGGTCCTCTCGGTCTTCCTCGGAAGAAAGACGGATAGGAAGATCTGGTTCTGCGTGGCTCTTTCCGTCGTCGGGCTGTACTTTTTGTGCTTCAGGGGAGGGACGATTCAGGGATTCGGAAAGGGAGACTTTCTGATGATCTTTGCCGCACTCGGTTTTGCCATCCAGATCCTCGTAGTCGACAGGTTCGTCACCCTGGTGGATCCGATCCGGCTCAGCAGGATGCAGGTGATGTTCCAGGGGATCATTTCCACGGTCCTCATGCTGATCTTCGAGCGGCCGACGGCAGCGGATCTTCTTCATGCGGCGTTCCCGATCATCTTTGCCGGAATCTTTTCCAGCGGTGTCGCGTACACCTTTCAGATCGTAGGCCAGAAGGGGCTAAACCCGACGATCGCATCCATCGCCATGTGTCTCGAGAGCGTATTCGGAGCCATCGGCGGCTGGCTCATCCTCGGGCAGAAGCTTTCACCGAGAGAAGTCCTTGGATGTGCGCTGATGTTCACGGCGATCGTGCTTGCGCAGATCCCGTCAGGGGGAAATGAAAGAGCCGATACAGCGATCGCCTCCCGGGATGCGGAAGGGTAAGTTCTTTTTTCCCTTGAAGAGGAAAAAGCAGAGTGATAGTATAACAGACGTCAATATGACAAACTTTTAACAAGTTGAAACAAGTAACTGAAGGAATACCCGGAAAGGGGTGCGTGTATGAAACTGGTTGTTATCGTACTGAACAAGACCGAGTGTATGGAAGACCTGCTGTCGGAGTTTTCATCGAGACATCTCCAGGGTGCCACGATCCTGAGCTCTCACGGAATGATGCAGGAATTAGGCGAGGAGGATGAGCTTCGTTTCGTCCTTTCGCTCAGGCATGTCCTGAATCCTTCCCATAAGGAGAATCGCACGATCTTTATGGCGGCAACAGATGACAGGGTCCCGAGTATCATCGAGGCTGTGAATAAGGTAACGGGAGGACTTGACAAAGGAGACACGGGTATCCTCTTCACCGTCCCGATCGATTACCTGGAAGGGTTTAAGGTGAAGAGCGAATGACTCTGGATCTGAATATGCTTGCCGATCTCGGCATTATGATTCTTTTCGGCATCTTCATGGGAAGAATGATGAAGCATCTGAAACTGCCGAATGTGACGGGGTACCTGATCGCCGGCCTCCTGCTGGGACCGTATTTCTTCCCGGCCCTGGGCGTGCCGTTCTCGGTCCTGTCCGAGTCATTCGTGAACAATATCGCGGTCGTGTCGGAAGTAGCGCTTGGCTTTATCGCATTTTCCATCGGCAATGAGTTCAAGTTCTCCTACTTCAGGAAGGTCGGGGCTACGCCGATCATCATCGCCTGCCTCGAGTCCCTGTTTGCGGTCGTGTTTGTCGTAGCGGGACTGGTCGTCACCGGACATTCGCTTCCGTTCTCGCTGGTCCTTGGCTCCATCGCGGCTGCCACCGCACCGGCGGCGACCATCATGGTCATCAACCAGTACAAGGCAAAGGGACCGGTAACATCGACACTGCTCTCTGTCGTCGCGATCGATGATGCAACGGCTCTGATGCTGTTCTCCATCTGCGTTGCAATCGCACAGACCATGGAAGGCGGAGCGACCAATATCGCGTGGGCGATCCTGAAGCCGATCCTTCAGATCATCGGAGCCCTTGCGATCGGATTCGTGCTGGGCGTGATCATGCTGGTCCCGATGCGATATTTCCATAAGCATGGGAACCGGCTGGGGCTGATCTGCGGCTTCATCTTCCTGGGAATCGGTATCGCGGACAAGACCGGACTCAGCTCTCTGATGCTCTGCATGGGCTTCGGAGCGACTGTCGCAAACCTGTCGAATGAGGCGGATGCGATCATGGACATCGCGGATTCCATCACGGCTCCGATCTTCATCCTTTTCTTCGTCTCCTCCGGAGCGGGACTGCAGGTCTCCGTCCTGAAGAAGGTCGGTCTGATCGGTGTGATCTACATCGTACTCAGAGTCGTCGGCAAGTATTTCGGCGCCTGGCTGGGCGGCAGGGTCGGCCACGCAGCAGAGGCGGTCAACAAGTATCTCGGACCTTGCCTGCTTCCTCAGGCGGGTGTTGCGATCGGACTTACCCTGGTCGCCGGCAATGTGGTCCCTAAGTATGCTGCCGAGATCCGGGCGGTCGTGCTTGCAGGTACTCTGATCTATGAGCTGATCGGACCGGGGATCACGAAGATGTCGCTGTCTAAGGCAGGAGAGATCAAGGCGGCGTAAAGATACACTTCGCTGAGTGAGGACGGATACATCCTCCGGCAGGCCGCTCGCGCGGCTTTATCGGTCATGCTGATGATGGAAGAAAGCGGAGCATCGGGTGGATATCCGGTGCTCCGCTTTTTTACTCCTGCACGTGCTCGACCCCCATGCTCAGGATCGTCTCGACGTGGCTGTCTGCGAGTGAGTAGTAGAGGACACGGCCGTCCCTCCGGAACTTGACCAGATGGGACTGCTTCAGGATCTGCAGCTGATGGGAGATGGCGCTCTGGGACATGTCAAGCCTGCAGGAGATCTCGCTGACACTGAGCTCTTTTTCAGACAGCAGGGTATAGAGGATGCGGATCCTTGTGCGGTCTCCGAATACTTTATATAGTTCGCTCAGGGCGGTGATGGTCTCATCTGCCAGACAATTTTTCTCCATGAAAGCCTCCGAATCCATGTTTTCCGGACCGCTGCCTCAGGCACGCTGCCTGGGAGACGTTCCGGTCCGTGTCTCATATATGTCTGAACCAGTATCCTTAATGATAGCAGAAGCATCCTTTCCGGTCAAACGCAGTCAGATCTGACGCTCAAACGCAGTCAGGTCTGGCGGTCAGACGCAGTCAGATCTGACGGTCAGACGGAGTCGGGTCTGATGGTCAGATGCAGGTCAGGCGCAGCCGAATCTGACAGTTGAGCGGGCTCTGCCGGAATGGTATAATGACGCCAAAGCTATACACTTTCGAAACAGCCGTGAAACCGACCGGAGAAGCGAATGCAGGGCAGTTGGATGCGCGGATGGGGCCGGAGTGTACTTATGGAAAAGAGGAGAACAGATGGCAAGCTACAGTCTGAAAGAATTATTAAAGAATGTTTCTTATTCGGTCCTCTGCGGCAGCGATGAAACAGCCGTCACGGAGATCGTGAATGATTCCCGCAAGGCCGGTCCGGGTTCTGTCTTTGTCTGCATCAAGGGGGCGGTAGCCGACGGACACAGGTATATTCCGGATGTCCTGAAGAAGGGCGTCAGCGCGATCGTTGTGGAAGATGACGTTGAGGTCGGGGAAGAGGCAAAAGACGTCACATATATCCGCACACCGGACACCAGGATCGCGATGGCGAGGATGGCAGCTGTCTATTACGGCAATCCATCCTCAAAGCTGAAGATGATCGGAGTCACGGGCACCAAGGGCAAGACGACTACGACCTACATGGTCAAGGCGATCCTGGAGCAGGCAGGCTACAAGGTCGGCCTGATCGGTACCATCGAGACCCTGATCGGGCCCGAGAGGATCCCGAGCGCCAATACGACGCCGGAATCCCTGACTCTTCAGGAATATCTTGCGAAGATGGTCAAAGCCGGCATTGAGGTTGTCGTCATGGAAGTCTCCTCCCAGGCTCTGATGCTGCACAGGGTCGAAGGCATCGAGTTCGACATCGGCGTCTTCACCAACATCTCAGCCGATCATATCGGGCCTGGAGAGCATTCTTCCTTCGAGGACTACATGGAATGCAAGAGCAGGCTGTTCCGCATGTGCAAGGTGGGGATCTTCAACGGAGACGATATCCACCTCGGCAGGATCCTCGAGCATCATACCTGCTCGGTCGAGACGTTCGGACTCAAGGAGACCGACAGCATCTACGCTGTGGACGGGAAACTCGTCTACCATCCGGGATACCTCGGAACCACATTTGAGGTAAAGGGAGACCTGAACTTCCCGGTCGTCACGGACATCCCGGGCAGGTTCAGCGTCTACAATGCCCTCTGTGCGATCGCGATCTGCCGCCACTTTGACGTGACAACGGATGATTTCCAGAAAGCGCTGAAGGATGTCAGGGTCAAGGGACGTGTCGAGATGGTCAAGGTCAGCGATGACTTCATCCTGCTGATCGACTATGCTCACAATGCGATGGCGCTGTCCAGTATCCTGACGACCCTGAGGGAGTATCATCCGGGGAGGATCGTCACGGTCTTCGGATGCGGCGGAAACAGGGCGCGTTCGAGAAGATACGAGATGGGTGAGGTATCCGGAAGGATGTCAGACTTTACGATCATCACTTCTGATAATCCACGCTATGAGGACCCGGAAGCGATCATGGATGACATCGAGACCGGCATGAAGAAGACCGATGGAAAGTACATGCGCATCACCGACCGCAGGGAAGCGATCGCGTATGCGATCCATCACGGAAGGCCGGGAGACATCATCGTCCTCGCAGGCAAGGGACATGAGGATTACCAGGAGATCAACGGGAAGAAATATCCGATGGATGAGCGTGTGATCATCCGGGACATCCTGGAAGAAGATAGGAAAAAAGGGAACTGACCCGGGATCAGGGGCAGGGAAGAGAGTGCAGGTTTTCTGATAAGATGCAGTTTGCTGATGTCATCGTAGATATATCGGCCCACGCGCTGGACCGGACTTTCCAGTACCGGGTTCCGGAAGAACTCGAGGGCAGCTGCGATATCGGGTCGGTCGTAAATGTGCCTTTCGGCAGTCGCCTGGTCACGGGATATATCGTCGGCTTCTCTGATCAGCCCAGGGTAAAGGAGGATAAGATCCGCCCGCTTCAGGGATCTGTGGCGGGAGCCACGAGCGAGGAGAGCCGTCTGACCGGACTTGCGGTCTGGATCCGGGACAGATATGGATGTACCTTCCTGCAGGCTCTGCACACGGTGCTTCCGAAGAAGGCCAGAATGAAGGTGGCGCAGAGAAAGAAAGTCGTTCTCTGTGTTTCAGAGGAAAGCGCAGAGCATGCTCTTTCCGTCATGCATGTCAAAAAGCAGGCGGCAAGGGAAAGACTCCTCAGGGAGCTGATCGCGGAAAAGAGCCTCCCCTGGGAGGTCATCACGCAGAAGCTGAATGTGACCGGCCAGACGGTGAAAGCACTCGAGGCGCGCGGACTTGTGAAGATCGAGACCGAAGACGCGTACAGAAACCCGGTCCTGCCTGAAGCATATGCCCACAGGAGCGTTACTCTGAACGAAGAGCAGAGCGCCATTGTTTCCGGAATCTGCGACCGGTGGAACGAAGAGCCGGCGGGACGTTACCTGATCCGGGGAATCACAGGATCGGGCAAGACCGAGGTCTACATCGAACTGATCGCCTATGCGGTAAGCCGGGGGCTTCAGGCGATCGTCCTGATCCCGGAGATCGCTTTGACTTACCAGACCCTGATGCGGTTCTACCACCGTTTCGGGGAGAGAGTCTCCGTCATTCATTCCAGGATGAGCGCCGGCGAACGTTCCGACCAGTTCGAGAGGGCCCGGAGGGGCGCCATCGACGTCATGATCGGACCGAGATCGGCGCTGTTTACACCTTTTGAACACCTTGGGATCATCGTCATCGATGAGGAACACGAGGAGAGTTACCGGAGCGGACAGGCTCCGAAGTATCATGCGAGGGAAGTTGCCTTCCGCAGGGGCGAGATGGAGGGGGCAAAGGTAGTGCTCGGATCTGCCACGCCGTCTCTGGAAGCTTCCTATGCGGCGGAAAAAGGGATCGTGAAGGAGTTCCGGCTGGACCATCGTGCCGGGAAGTCTGCGCTGCCTTATGTCGGCATTATCGATCTCCGCAGGGAGGAAGGTTTCGGCGACCGCAATATGATCAGCAGGCAGCTGAAGGCCGCCATGGGGGAGACCCTTCAGAGAAAAGAGCAGATCATGCTCTTTCTGAACCGGAGAGGCTATGCGGGGGCCGTTACCTGCAGAAGCTGCGGAAAGGTCATCAGGTGCCCGCACTGCGATGTGGCGCTGACTCTGCATGGAAAAGACCGGCTGGTCTGTCACTACTGTGGATACGAGACAAGACTCACCGGGAAGTGCCCGGAGTGCGGAAGCCCATATCTGAGAACCTTCAGGGCAGGGACCGAGCAGGTTGAGAAGGAAGTGGGTCAGCTCTTCCCGGGTGCCCGTGTCCTCAGGATGGACAAGGATACCACAGCAGGCAAGGACGGACAGCTGAACATCCTGTCGAAGTTCGCCTCCCGCGAGGCGGATATCCTGATCGGGACTCAGATGATCGTCAAGGGGCATGACTTCCCGGATGTGACGCTGGTAGGGATCCTTGCGGCGGACCTGTCGCTGAACATTCCGGACTTCCGGGCGGCGGAAAGGACTTTCCAGCTGCTGACCCAGGCGGCCGGCAGGGCGGGAAGGGCTGATAAGCCGGGAAAGGTTCTGATCCAGACTTATCAGCCGGACCATTATGCGGTGCGCTGCGCCATGCGGCAGGATTACGATTCTTTCTACCAGAAGGAGATGGATCTCCGGCTGCTGTCAGGCTATCCGCCTGCCGGCGGACTGCTGCAGGTCCACATGGCCTGCAGCGACAGAGACCATCTGAAGATCGCAGCGGACCACCTGAAGGCGCTGCTTGACAGGATCCTCTGTCAGGTCAGATCGGCTCAGGTCCTTGGACCGACTGATGACATGGTAGGCAGGATCGCGGATGTATATCATATGGTCATCTACCTGAAGTGCCCCGGAAGGAAAGTGCTGAGGGTGTGCAAGAACCGCCTTGAGCGGTATATAGAAGCCAATGAAGGGTTCAGGAATGTCGAGATCACGTTCGATGTCGACTGAGAAAGGATATGGTTATGGCATTAAGACAGATTCGGAAGCTTGGAGATGAGGTCCTCACGAAGAAGTGCCGCGAGGTAAAGGAGATGACGCCGAGGCTCCGCACCCTGGCGGCGGATATGCTTGAGACGATGTATGCGGCGGAGGGCGTCGGGCTTGCCGCACCGCAGGTAGGCGTTCTGAGAAGGATCGTCGTGATCGACGTCGGGGAAGGACCTGTAACACTTGTGAACCCGGTCGTCGCAGAGACGGATGGGGAGCAGGTCGGCAGCGAAGGCTGCCTGTCGGTCCCTGGCAAGGCCGGGATCGTGAAGAGACCTGAGCACGTCATTGTCAAAGCGAAAGATATCGATATGAAAGATATCACGGTCGAAGGCCGCGATCTGTTCGCAAGAGCTCTCTGCCATGAGATCGATCATCTTGACGGGGTCATGTACATCTCCAAGGTGGACGGGGAGCTGTTCTCCACCGAGCCGCCGGAAGAAGAGGACGATGAAGAAGGAGAGGACGGAGAAGAGTAAGCAGGAAAAGCCAGTCATTCTGGCAGACCGGACCTGCAGACCTGAGAGTGAGGAGAGGCGGTAAGTTGAGCGAAGTTGTATTCATGGGGACTCCGGATTTCGCGTCCGGAGTGCTTGAGGCACTGGTACATTCTGAATACCATGTGAAAGCTGTGTTCACGCAGCCGGACCGTCCGAAGGGAAGAGGAAACAGTCTTCAGATGTCTCCGGTCAAGGAGACGGCACTAAAGTACGGGATCGATGTCTTTCAGCCGAAGAAGATCCGGGAGCCTGAGAATACGGACCTCCTTCGGAAGCTGGCCCCGGATTTCATCGTGGTTGCCGCATTCGGACAGATCATCCCGCAGTCCATCCTGGATATCCCGAGGTTCGGATGTCTGAACGTTCACGCGTCCCTGCTGCCGGCCTGGAGAGGGGCTGCCCCGATCCAGTGGTCCATTATCAGCGGCGACAGGGAGACCGGGATCACGATCATGCGGATGAACGCCGGGCTTGATACGGGGGACATCATCAGCAAGGCTGTGGTACAGATCCATCCGGATGAGACAGGGGGAAGCCTGTTTGACAGGCTGATGCCGGTCGGAGCGTCCCTGCTCCTGGAGACGATGAAGAAGATCGAGGAAGGAACAGCTTCCTATACCCCGCAGCCTGCAGAGAGCACGACGCCTTATGCTTCCATGCTCTCGAAGAAGAGCGGACTGATCGACTGGAGCAGGAGCGCCGGAGAGATCGAGCGTCTGGTCCGGGGCATGTCCCCGTGGCCGAGCGCCTATACGTATGAGAACGGGAAGATGCTCAAGATCTGGCGCGCCGAAGTGACAGACGGGAACGCTCAGGGCAGCTGCGGGCCGGGCACCATCGTCTCCGTCTCGAAGAAGGAGCTGCTGGTGCAGACCGGGTCCGGACTCCTTTCTCTTCTGGAAGTACAGCCGGAAGGGAAGAAGAGGATGGAGATCGACGCATATCTGCGCGGATACAGGCAGGCGGAAGGCGTCCGTCTCGGATAAGCGGACGGACAGGAAAGATGGCTTTCAGCCATCATGAGATGACGCAAGTGCCAAAAGTCATTGGCCGTGTGCGCCCCAGCACATAAGGCCATATGACTTATTGGCATCATGAGATTACATGTTCACACGTGTTCACGGAGGTGGGATTATGTATGGAGGATACGGATACCCGTATTATTCCTTCGACTGGACTTATCTGCTCGCTCTTCTTGGGCTCGCGATCACGATGATCGCAAGTGCCAGGGTCAACGGTGTCTACAGCAAATACCAGAAAGTGCGAAGCAGGTCCGGACTGACCGGTGCGCAGGCGGCAAGACTGATCCTGGATTCCCAGGGACTTCAGAATGTCGTGATCGAGAAGGTTTCCGGCCATCTGACGGACCATTATGATCCGCGGACGAAGACGCTCCGCCTTTCAGAGTCTACTTACGGCTATGCTTCGGTAGGAGCGATCTGTGTTGCTGCCCATGAAAGCGGGCATGCTGTCCAGGATAAGGTCCACTACGGACCGCTGGTCCTGAGGAGCACTCTGGTCCCGGCCGCCAATATCGGTTCCTCCTTGTCCTGGTGGATCTTTCTGGCAGGTCTGTTCTTCTCGATCCAGCCTCTGATGACTGCCGGGATCCTTCTCTTCTCGATCGCCGTCCTCTTTCAGCTGGTCACTCTGCCCGTGGAGTTTAACGCATCCCACAGGGCACTGACGATCCTGAAGGATCAGCAGATCATCCCGGAGGATGAACTGAAGGGTGGAAGGGAAGTACTGTGGGCGGCGGCCATGACCTATGTCGCGGCGCTTCTGTCGTCCGTCCTGCAGCTTCTGAGACTCCTGCTCCTCTCAAACAACCGAAGAGACAGACGCTGAATAAGGAAAGCGGGGGAGTTCTTTCATGGTGAATATCCGCGCGGTGGTCCTGGATGTGCTGATGGAGGTTACCGAAGGAGAAGCCTACAGTCATATCGTCCTGAGGGATACACTTCAGAAATATGAATATCTTGACAAGAGGGACAGAGCTTTCATCTCAAGGGTGACGGAAGGAACCCTTGAGAACCTGATCCAGATCGACTATATCATCGAAAGCTTCTCGAAAGTGCCGATCTACAACATGAAGCCGCTGATCAGGAATCTTCTTCGGATGAGTGTCTATCAGCTGAAGTGGATGGACTCTGTGCCGGACAGTGCAGCTGTCAATGAGGCGGTCAGGATCGCCCAGAAGAGAGGCTTCTTCAACCTGAAGGGATTCGTGAACGGAGTCCTCCGGGCATGTGCAAGAGGCCTTTCGGATGTCCGTTATCCGACGAAGGAGGAAAGCCCGCTGGAATACCTGTCCGTAAGATATTCCATGCCGCAGTGGATCCTCCAGAGGTGGCTCGGGCAGTTTTCCTTTGAGGCCGTGGAGAAGATCTGCGCTTCCTTCCAGACCGAGCGGCCGACGACCGTGAGGGTCCGTACCCAGGAGGCTTCCAGAGAACAGATCATCGAGTCCCTGAAGGCGGAGGGAGTCACGGTAGAGCAGCATCCTTATCTGGATTACGCGCTGAAACTATCCGGCTATAACTATATCGGGGCGCTTGAAGCATTTCGCAGGGGATGGATCTATGTGCAGGATGTCAGTTCCATGCTGGTCGCGGAGCTTGCCGCTCCCAACTGGGGAGACTACTGCATCGATGTCTGTGCCGCTCCGGGCGGAAAGAGTCTTCATCTGTCCGACCGTCTGAAGGGAAGCGGATATGTCGAGGCAAGAGATATCTCCGGGAAGAAGGTCGACCTGATGAAGGAAAATATCGACCGGCTCGGAGTGATCAACATGCAGGCAGCCCTGAAGGATGCCATGAAATACGATGAGAAGTCGTTCCAGAAGGCGGATATCGTTCTCTGCGATGTCCCGTGTTCAGGGCTTGGAGTGATCGGAAAGAAGCAGGATATCAAGTACAAGATGAACCCGACCAGGATCGAGGAACTGCTCCGGATCCAGCAGAGGATCCTGAGCGTCTCACAGAATTATGTGAAGCCCGGAGGAGTCCTTATCTTCTCGACCTGCACGATCGGGGCGGAGGAGAATCAGATGAACCTGCAGTATTTCCTGAATAATTTCCCGTTCCGTCTGGAGTCGATCGACCCATATATCCCGGAGGCGCTCAGAGGAAGGACGACTGCGGGAGGTTATCTGCAGCTTCTTCCGGGGGTGAACGACAGCGATGGGTTCTTCCTGGCAAGGCTCCGCAGGGATAAGTGAGTTTACTACATGGATAAGAAAGATATACTGTCAATGACGAAAGCGGAACTTGCGGACTTTCTGGAAAGTCTTGGCGAGAAGAAGTTCCGCGCAAAGCAGCTCTATGAGTGGCTGCATGTCAGGCACGCGGAGTCCTTCGATGAGATGACCAATCTCTCCAGGGACCTGAGGGAGAAACTGAAGGAGACTGCTTTCCTGACATGGCCGGAGGCTGCTGAGGTCCTGAAAAGCCGCATCGATGAGACCAGAAAATATCTGTTCCGCTATCCTGATGGCAATGTGATCGAAGCTGTCCTGATGAAGTACAGCTACGGACTGTCCGTCTGCATCTCCTCCCAGGTAGGCTGCAGGATGGGATGCAGGTTCTGTGCCTCCACGATAGGGGGCAGGATCCGGGACCTCACGGCGTCTGAGATGCTTGAGGAAGTGATCCAGATCGAACGGATCGAGCAGACAAGGATCTCCCACATCGTCATCATGGGGAGCGGAGAGCCGCTCGACAATTATGAGAATCTGGTCCGTTTCCTCAGGATCATGGGAGATCCGGAGGGCGAGAAGCTGAGCCTTCGGGACATCACGGTTTCGACCTGCGGGATCGTTCCGAACATCAGAAGGCTCGCGGAAGAAGGACTTCCGGTCACCCTTGCGCTTTCGCTTCATGCTTCGGACCAGGCGGAGAGGGAGACACTGCTTCCGATCTCGAAGAAGTATGAGATCCATGACGTCATCGATGCGATGAAGTATTATTTTGAAAAGACCGGACGCCGGATCACCTACGAGTACAGCTGCGTTCAGGGTGTAAATACTTCGCCCGGGGACGCAAAGAAGCTCGCGGTCCTTCTCAGGGGCCAGAACTGTCATGTGAACCTCATCCCGGTCAATCCGGTGAAGGAGAGGGACTTTACCCAGCCAGGCAGGAGGGAGATCGAGGCTTTCCGCTTCTTGCTTGAAAAATATGGAATTCATGTTACCATCAGAAGGGAACTCGGCCGTGATATATCGGCTTCCTGCGGACAGCTGAGGAGGAGCTATCTCGAAGAGAATGGAAACGTACTGTCAGACAGATGTCGGATTAAAACGGAATAGTAATCAGGACTTTGTCTACGCCTCAGATCAGACGGTGGGACAGCTTCCTTCTCTTTTCATCGTCGCGGATGGGATGGGCGGTCATGCCGCCGGGGATCTTGCGTCCCGTATGTGCGTTGAGACAGTCGTGGATTCCATCGGAAACTCATCAAAGTCCGGGATCATCCCTGTCCTGGAAGAGGCGGTCAGAAAAGCGAATGCTGCCGTCCTGAAAAAGGCGGAGGAAAAACCGGAGCTTGCCGGGATGGGGACTACTTTCGTGGCAGGAGTCATCGACGGAGATACTCTGTATGTCGCGAATGTGGGAGACAGCCGGCTGTATGTGATCGATGACGAGCGGATCGACCAGATCACGGAGGACCATTCTCTTGTGGAGGAGATGGTCCGCGCAGGGAAACTCTCGAGAGAACAGATGAGAGATCATCCAGAGAAGAATATCATCACCAGAGCGATCGGCGGAGACGCGGAGACGGAAGCTGATTTTTTTGATGTGGGACTGCACAGGGGAGATATTATACTTCTGTGTTCGGACGGACTTACGAATATGGTGGAAGATGAGCAGATCTTCCGCATTGTAAAAAGAGAGAAGACGCTGAGGGAAGCGGGTCAGAAACTGATCTCGGCAGCAAATCTGGCAGGGGGCCGCGACAATATTTCCGTTGTGCTTGCGCGGTGCCCGATATGAGGCGGCGAGCCATATGTTAAGTGCAGGAGATTCTCTTCAGAATCGATATGAGATAATCAATTGCATAGGATCCGGAGGGATGGCGGACGTCTATAAGGCGAAGGACCACAGGCTGAACCGGAATGTAGCCATCAAGGTGCTGAAGCCGGAATTCAGGGGGGATGCGGAGTTCGTCTCCAAGTTCCGGGTCGAAGCCCAGGCGGCAGCAGGTCTGTCACACCCGAATATCGTGAATGTCTACGATGTCGGACTGGAGGACGGGATCTACTATATCGTGATGGAGCTTGTGGAAGGGATCACTCTGAAGGAGTACATCCGCAGCAAGGGCAGGCTTTCCGTAAGGGAGACTACCGGCATCTCGCTGCAGATCGCTGCAGGACTTGAGGCAGCTCATAAGAGCGGGATCATCCATCGTGACATCAAGCCTCAGAATATCATTATCTCCACGGATGGTACCGCGAAGGTGGCAGACTTCGGGATCGCAAGAGCAGCCAGTTCCGATACGATCAATCCGAGCGCCATGGGGTCCGTTCACTACAGCGCACCGGAACAGGCAAGGGGCGGCTATTCGGATGAAAGAAGCGATATCTATTCCCTGGGCATCACGATGTACGAGATGCTTACAGGGAAGGTTCCTTTTGACGGAGATTCTACCGTCGAGGTCGCACTGAAGCATCTCCAGGAGGAGATCATCTCACCGCGGCAGTATCTCCCGGATCTTCCAAGGGCGATCGAACAGATCATCCTGAAGAGTACGGAGAAGAGCCCGGACCGCCGCTACCAGAACATGACGGAGCTGATCCGGGACCTGAAGGAATCGCTTGTGGAGCCGAACGGGAACTTTGTCGCAAGAAGCTCTGATATGGCGAAAGGGGAGACTCATCTCTATACCAGAGAAGAGCTGGATGAGATCAACCGGAGAACAGCATCCATGTCTTCATCCGGAACACAGGGAGCGCAGGATGCACAGGAGATCTATGGCAAAGAGAAAGGCTATCCGCCAGAGGATGACGGGGACTACTTCGACGGGGACGACAAGATGCCTTCGGATGAAGATGATCCTTACTATGATGAACTCGAGGATGAGCCTGAGAACGGAAGTACGAAGAAGAGAGAAGGGGGAAAGCGCAGACATGTAGGGGCTGCAGCAATCCTGTCTGTGCTTGCTGCGCTGCTGGTAGGTATCACGATCCTGTATCTGATCCTCCATACTTATGGTCTTCTGTCGGGACAGCCATCCCAGGAAGGAGAAAGCGAGTCGGCTCTTGTGATCGACTTGCCCGGCGACAGCGTGCAGGTCCCGGATATCCGGGGCATGGAGGAGAATAAGGCTCAGGAAGTGCTGAAAGGGCTGAAGCTTGGGTACCGTTACCTCGGAGAAGCTGCTTCTTCCGATTACCCGGAGGGAACAGTCATGAGTCAGAGTGAAGAGCCTGGGCAAAAAGTCCTTGTCAATTCAACTATCGGCTACAAGATCTCAACAGGCCCGGACGAGGCACTGACGGTGCCGGATCTGGAAGGAAAGACCCGGAAAGAAGCGGAAGCGGCTCTTTCGTCGATGGGACTTCAGGTCTCGGTCGACAATACCAGGTACAGCGATACGGTGGATGAAGGCAGGGTCATCACGACCAATCCTGGGTCCGGGTCGGCGGTCCATGAGGGGGATACGGTGACCCTCTATATCAGTCAGGGGCAGGACACCATGAGTGTAAAGGTCCCGGACGTGACCGGAAAGTACAAGGATGAGGCAGTTACCATGCTGACCAATTACGGTCTCTATGTCTATGTGACAACGGAGCCTTCCGATACAGTTGAGCAGGGACTGGTGATCAGTCAGGACCTGAAACCAGGTTCCAGTGTCCAGACAGGTTCTGCGATCACGATAATTGTGTCCGCAGGGCCGGAGGACCAGCCGCAGGTCGTGATCGACCCGGAACAGGCACAGACACAGAAACAGACTTCGCCGGTCGGTGACATGACCGGCCAGGCCACTCAGCAGACTTCGACAAAGTGGGTCTGCAATGCCCAGCTGAACGCACCGGATTCCTTTACCGGAGGCAGCGTGCGGATCACCCTCGAGCAGAATGGGATCGAGACAACCGTATACGAAGGAACAGGGGACTTTCCTTATATCCTGAATGTCCAGGGGGCGGATGGTGTCGGAACAGGGACCGCCTATGTCTACACACTGGATGATAATGGGAATGTTCTCACGAAGACAACCTACGACAATATCGATTTCAATCAGGTAGATGGATGAAGGGAAAGATCATCCGCGCGATCGCGGGATATTATTATGTATACGGATATGAAGATGGAAGGCAGCATCAGTGCCGGGCCAGGGGGATCTTCCGCAAGGATGGCGTGAAGCCGCTGGTCGGGGATGAAGCGGTCTTCCATCTGACTCACACGGAGGATACGGAAGGCAGTGTCGATGAGGTCCTGCCGAGGAAGAACGTCCTGATCCGTCCGCCTGTCGCCAATGTGGATCAGGCTCTCATCGTATTCGCCTTGAAAGACCCGGACCCCAATCTGTCCCTGCTCGACCGTTTTCTGGTCCTCATGCAGAAACAGAGGATTCCTTCCGTCATCGTCTTCAATAAGGATGATCTCGATGAAAAGAAGGAGATCGAACGGATCAGGGAGATCTACAGAGACTGCGGATGCCAGGTATATTCCATGAGCATCCGGACAGGAGAAGGGGTCGGGGAAGTCAGGAAACTTTTTGAGGGAAAGACGACGGTACTCGCCGGTCCAAGCGGTGTCGGAAAGTCTTCCCTGACGAACCTGATCTGTCCGGATGCGGGCATGGAAGTCGGCGAAGTCAGCCGGCAGACGAGGCGTGGAAAACAGACGACAAGGCATGCCCAGCTGTTCCCCTGCGGAAAAGACTCCTTTTTCTTTGATACTCCTGGTTTCTCAAGCCTGTATCTGGACGGTATGAAGCCGGAAGAACTGAAAGATTATTATCCTGAGTTTACAGAGTATGAGCCAGCCTGCAGATTCCAGGGCTGCATGCATCTGTCGGAGCCGGAATGCGGAGTGAAAGAAGCAGTCCGTGAGGGCAGGATCAGCCGGGAGCGCTACGAAAGCTACAGGAAGCTTACGACCGAACTGAAGGAAGGGAGAAGAAGATGAAGTATATCCTCTCGCCGTCGATTCTGGCGGCAGATTTCTCATGTCTGAGGGATGATATCCGGAAGGCAGATGAGGCAGGAGCAGAATACCTGCATATCGATGTCATGGATGGATGGTTTGTCCCGGCTATCTCCTTCGGGCAGCCCGTCGTGACTTCCATTCGCGGCTGTACGGATCGATTCTTTGATGTTCACCTGATGGTGCAGGACCCGGAGCGTTATATAGCAGATTTCGCGAAGGCCGGAGCGGATGGGATCACCGTACATGCAGAGGCATGCAGGCATCTTGACCGTGTGCTCGACGAGATCCATGAGGCCGGCTGCCGGGCCGGGATCGCACTGAATCCTGCCACTTCGCTTGCGGCTCTTGACTATGTCTGTGACAAGGCGGACATGGTCCTGGTCATGACCGTGAATCCGGGTTTCGGTGGACAGAAGCTGATCCCGGCCATGTACGGAAAGATCAGGGATCTGAGGAGGATCCTGGATGGAAAGGGGCTCCCCACCGACATAGAAGTGGACGGCGGGGTAAACATCTCCACTCTTCCGAAGCTTCTTGATGCTGGGGCGAATGTGATCGTTGCGGGATCGGCTGTCTTCCATGGGGATGTAGGGCAGAATGTAAGTGTACTGAACGGAATGCTGAAGGACTATGAGAACAGGTGAAGCAAAAACAGGGTATGTCTATTGCGGCGGAACGATCGGGGAGGGATTTCTCCCGGAAGACAGGAAGTCTTCCTATATCGTAGCAGCAGACAGAGGACTTGTGTATCTGGAAAGACATGGGATCGTCCCCGACCTGATCGTCGGGGATTTTGATTCCTCTCCGGAAGGGTTCATCGATGGATATCGATCGGAACATCCGGAGACAGAGGTAAGGGAGTTTGATCCGGAGAAGGATTATACAGACTCCGAGATCGGAGTACGGGCAGCGGTGAAAGCCGGCTGCCGGAAAGTGACCATGATCGGAGCAACCGGCACCAGGCTGGACCATGTCCTCGGGAACCTGCAGGTACTGGCTTACCTTGAGTCAGTCGGAGTCTCCGGGGAGATCATCGATGCCCACAACCGGATCACGATCCACAGGAGATCTTTCACGATCCGGAAGGATTCCCAGTGGGGAAAGTATGTCTCTCTCTTTGCTTACGGCGGAGACGTGAAGGGACTCACCCTCAGGGGATTCCACTATACCGTCACTGACTTTACCCTTTCTTCCGTCGGGAGCAGGGCGGTGTCGAATGAGATCGATGACGAAGAGGGCGGCATCTCATTTACGGACGGGACTCTGCTCGTGGTCGAATCGAAAGACTGAAGCATTGAGTAATGCCCTTTTCTCTGCTATAATATCTTTCCACAGTCTGCCCTTCCTTCCGAAGGGGCAGAAGTGTGGGACAACTTATAACAGAATCATTCACGATCGAGCCTGAAAAACGGTATAAGGAGATAGAGATACTATGAAGCTTGGCATTGTCGGACTTCCGAATGTCGGAAAAAGTACGCTGTTCAACTCACTCACCAAGGCAGGAGCCGAAGCGGCAAACTACCCGTTCTGTACTATCGACCCGAATGTCGGAGTCGTTGCAGTCCCGGATAAGAGACTGAAGCTGCTCGGAGATCTGTATCATACACAGAAGATCACACCGGCAGTCATCGAATTCGTCGATATCGCAGGACTTGTCAAGGGCGCTTCCAAGGGAGAAGGTCTTGGCAACCAGTTCCTCGCAAACATCCGTGAGTGTGATGCCATCGTCCATGTTGTACGCTGCTTCGATGACTCCAATGTCATCCACGTTGACGGCAGTGTTGATCCGGTCCGCGACATCGAGACCATCAATCTTGAGCTGATCTTTGCCGATATCGAAGTCCTCGAGAAGCGCATGAGCAAGGTTGGCCGCGCAGCAAGGAACGATAAGGACCAGGCCCAGGAGTTCGAGATGCTGAAGAGGCTGAAGGAACATCTTGAGGACGGAAAGCTGGCTATTTCTTTCGAGAGAAAGAGTGATAAGGAAGAGGAATGGTTTAATGAGTACGATCTTCTGACCGCCAAGCCTGTCATCTTTGCAGCAAATGTCTCAGAGGACGATGCTGCCGACGATGGAGATGGCAACGAGTACGTGAAGGCAGTCCGCGGCTATGCGAAGAAGTCCGGTTCTGAGGTATTCGTCGTCTGCGCCAGGATCGAGGAGGAGATCTCCGAACTTGATGACGACGAGAAGGCAGAGTTCCTTGCAGACCTTGGTCTGAAGGAATCCGGTCTCGACAAGCTGATCGCGGCATCCTACAGCCTGCTTGGCCTGATGTCCTTCCTGACAGCAGGGGAGAAGGAAGTCCGTGCATGGACGATCAAAAAGGGGACCAAGGCTCCTCAGGCAGCAGGAAAGATCCACTCCGACTTCGAGCGCGGATTCATCAAGGCAGAAGTCGTCAACTATAAGGACCTTCTCGAATGCGGTTCTCTTGCGGCGGCAAGAGAGAAGGGGATCGTCCGCATGGAGGGCAAGGACTATATCGTGCAGGACGGAGACGTCATTCTCTTCCGGTTTAACGTGTAATTACAGTGCCGCGGCGCATTGTCCGGCGTCATGCCTCCATGAAAGCCGGGCTATAGGTCAGCGGTCCGCCCTGACATGAGGGCATATATCTATGATGCATTACGACATTGCATTTCCCCATCTCGGCATCTATCTTGACCATGTGATCAGAACCATCACACTTCCGGGCGGCTTCACGATCGCCATGTACGGGATCACGATGGCGGTGAGCATGCTCTGCGGCATCTGGCTGGCCATGTATGTCGCAGGAAAGACCGGCCAGGACCCGGACAGCTACATGACATTCGCACTGATCGGGATCGTTACGGCTCTTCTCGGGGCGCGTATCTATTACGTGGCTTTCACCTGGGACTATTACGGAAAACATCCGCTTGAGATCCTGAACTTCCGGGGCGGCGGACTTGCTCTCTACGGGTCCGTGATTGCAGGAGTCCTTACGCTGATCGTGTATGCGAAGGCAAGGAAGATGAAGGTATCCCTTATGCTTGACACGGCCAGTACCGGCATGGTGCTGGGGCAGATCATCGGCAGGTGGGGCAATTTCTTCAACCGGGAAGCGTTCGGCGAATATACGGACAATCTTTTTGCGATGCGCCTTCCTCTGGATGCGGTCCGTCCCGATGAAGTGACGGATCTGATGAAGGAACATGAGTATGTGGCAGATGGGGTGACTTATATCCAGGTCCATCCAACTTATCTCTATGAATCTCTGTGGAATGTCGGCGTACTGACCGTCCTTCTCCTTGTCACTCTGAAGGGGAAGAAGAAGTTTGACGGAGAGATCTTTCTCTGGTATCTGCTTCTGTATTCCGCCGGCCGATTCTGGGTGGAAGGACTTCGCACGGACCAGCTGAGGTTTGCGGGAACGGCCATCGCTGTCTCACAGCTTCTCGCAGCTGTTCTTGTCGTCACGGCGGGCAGCCTGCTTCTCATCCTCCGAAAAAGATGCCGGAGAGGCAGAAGAGCATGACGGAAGTGCCCGTGACCGGGGACAGATGCAGCCAATACAAAGGATGGATCCGGAAGGTGTTCTGCCTGTCCGGAGATCAGCAGTTTCAGCAGAGGGATTCACATGGCAGTTTCTGATATTGGAATCGATCTCGGCACGACAAGCGTGCTGGTATATGTGAAAGGGAGAGGTGTAGTCCTCAAGGAACCAAGTGTTGCAGCCATGGACCGCATGGATGACAAGATCCGTGCGATCGGCGAGGATGCAAGAGTCCTCCTCAGTAAGTCTCCTGGAACCCTGAGGGAGGTCCATCCTCTGGAAAATGGCATCATCGCCGACTATGTGGTCACGGAGCAGATGCTCCGCTACTTTATTCAGAAGGCGGTCGGTCGTCTCTCCTTCCGGAAACCGAGGATCTGCATCTGCATTCCGACAGATCTCACAGAAGTGGAGAAGCATGCAGTTGAGGATGCCGGGTATCAGGCAGGCGCGCGGGAAGTCGACATGGTCGAGGAACCGATCGCGGCTGCGATCGGGGCCGGCATCGATTTCTCTAAGCCGAGCGGCAATATGATCGTCGATATCGGAGGAGGCAGCACGCATGCGGCGATCCTGTCCATCAGCGGGATCGTTGTCTCCATGAGTGTGAAAGTCGGGGGCAACGACTTTGATGCTGCACTGATGCGATATATCCGCAGCCAGTTCGGAGTCGCCATCGGACAGCAGGCTGCAGAGGAGATCAAGATGCAGGTCGGGACGGTCTATGAGAGGCCGGAAGAGCGGTTCATGGAGTTCATCGGCCGTGATATCGAGACGGGTCTGCCGAAGACGGTCAGGATCTCCTCCCAGGACTGCCGTCTTGCCTTCCGGGAGCTTACCGGCAGGATCGTGGAAGTGGTCCACAGCGTGCTGGAGAAGACGCCGCCGGAACTTGCCCAGGATGTTGCCCAGAGAGGGATCGTCCTTGTGGGAGGCGGAAGCCTGATCGACGGACTTGAGGAGCTGCTCGAGGCAAGGACAGGCGTCAATGTCGTCACTTGCGACGATCCTCTCTGTGCAGTTGCGATCGGGACCGGAAGATCCGGAGAACTGCTGGACCTGTAATCCAGCCCCAGGAAGATTCATGTGCAGCCGGACACTCCGGGAATGTCCGGAAGAAAACACGCGGGAGAGATACACAGGCTACTTGCATGGCAGATGAAAAAATCAAAGGTTTTGTAGAACATATCACATTCAGGAGTGAGGAGACCGGATACACGGTCCTCACTCTGTCTGCAGACGGGGAAGAGATCACGGCTGTCGGCGTCCTGCCGGAGATCGGCGAGGGCGAGACCATAGAGTGCGAGGGCAGCTATCAGACCCATTCCACCTACGGAAAACAGTTCCGTATCAGAAGCTTCGAGCTTTCTGCTCCGGAAGATGAGGCGGCCATGGAACGCTACCTTTCCTCCGGCCTTATCAAAGGGATCGGCAAATCGCTTGCCCACCGGATCGTCCGGAAATTCCACCAGGATACATTCGACATCATAGAAAAAGAACCGGACCGTCTGGCAGAGATCAGCGGAATCTCGGATAAGAAAGCACGGGACATCTATATGCAGGTCCTTGAGAAGAAGGACCAGAGGGACGGCGTCCTTTTTCTGTCCCGCTATGGGATCTCCAATACGCTTGCCGTCAGGATCTGGAAGACGTACGGAGGAGATGTCTACCGGATCATCCGGGAGAATCCCTACAAGCTCGCCGACGAGCTGAGGGGAGTCGGCTTCCGTACGGCAGACGACATCGCCAGGAAGGCAGGAATGGCGGCGGATTCCCATTTCCGGGTATCCAGCGGGATCCTCTACACGCTTCAGCTTGCAGGAGGGGAAGGCAATCTATATCTGCCGAAGGATGTCCTGATCAGGCGGGCAGGAGAGCTTCTGGCCATGCCGGTATCCGGCATCCGGGCGGAAGACACGTCCCTGTCTCCATATCCCGAAGATGACCATATGGGATATGGTCCGGAAAGTTCAGGGGAGGATCCGGCAGCCGGAGAGCACACGGAACTTCTGGAAAGCTGTCTGTCTGATCTGACCGTGGACCGGAAGGTCATCCTTAAGAAAGAAGAGGGGGAGGAGCGTGTCTACGAACCGAGGGCATATTACACGGAGCTTCGGGTCGCAAAGATGCTTCATGACCTGAATGTCAGTTTCAGGTCAGACGAGGAGAAGTCGAGGAGGCTTGCGAGGGAGGCTGCAAGGAAGACGAAGACATCCCTCGATGAGAAGCAGCTTGAGGCTGTGATCAGGGCAGATTCCTCGGGCGTCCTGATCCTTACGGGCGGACCCGGGACCGGAAAGACGACCACGATCAATACAATGATCGCTATGTTTGAGGCGGAAGGGCTGAAGATCGCCCTTGCAGCGCCGACCGGAAGGGCAGCAAAGCGGATGACGGAAGCGACCGGGCATGATGCAAGGACGATCCACCGTCTTCTCGAAGTGTCCGGTGATCCGGAGAAGGGGACGGTGGCTTTCGGACGCAACGATGATGAGCCGCTTGAGGAAGACGTGGTCATCATCGATGAGATGTCGATGGTCGATATCTTTCTGATGTCCAGTCTGCTCAAGGCAATCCCGGTCGGGACCCATCTGGTCCTTGTCGGTGATGCAAGCCAGCTTCCTTCGGTCGGTCCGGGAAGAGTGCTGAAGGATATGATCGCTTCCGGAACGCTTTCCACCGTTACCCTGACGACCGTGTTCCGTCAGGCACAGGAAAGCGACATCGTTATGAATGCCCACAAGATCAACCGGGGCGAGCATCCTGCCATCACGAATGAGAGCAGGGACTTCTTCTTCATGAGGAGGCAGCGGGCGGAAGACATCATCGCTGCTGCGATCAAACTTCTGAAGGGAGGCGGCTTCTCACAATATGTGGGAGCCTCCCCGTCCGATATCCAGGTCATGACCCCTATGAAGAAAGGACTTGTGGGAACCGTGCGCCTGAACCAGGTCATGCAGCAGGCGCTCAACCCGGAAAGCCCCGGAAAGAAAGAATGGTCCAGAGGAGACGTTGTATTCCGGGAGGGCGACCGCGTCATGCAGATCCGGAATAACTACCAGAGTGAGTGGACTGTCCGGGGCAGGTACGGGACGGTGATCGATACGGGGACCGGGATCTACAACGGGGATATGGGTGTGATCCGGAAGATCGATCCTCTGACAGCGCTGATGACCGTGGAATTCGATGAGCACAGATGCGTGGATTACGAGAAGACGGAGCTTGACCAGCTGGAGCTTGCCTACGCCGTGACGATCCATAAGGCACAGGGAAGCGAGTATCCGGCGGTCATCATCCCCCTGCTGAGAGGACCGAGGATGCTGATGAACCGGAACCTGATCTACACCGCTGTCACGCGCGCGAGAAAATGCGTTGTTCTGATCGGCGATCTTCAGGTCTTCTGTGATATGATCGACAATACCACGGAGGAGCAGAGGTACACGACGCTTGCGCTCAGGCTCAGAGAGTGCAGGGAGGCTGCGGCAAGGCAGGAGGAGGACGAGGACCCGTTTGCCTTTATGGATGACGCAGAAGCACCGGACGGTACCTGAGGGAAAACACAGGCGGCACGAAAGAAAGCAGCGGGAGAGAGTGCCGGTCTCTGCTGATGAGAAATACTGCTGTGAAACTGCTGACGGAGAAGTTCCTGGATCTTCTCTTCCCGTCAAGATGCCCTGTGTGCGGCAGGATCCTGGCTCCGGATGAGCACATGATCTGCAGAAAGTGCAGAAAGGATCTTCCATGGGTCAGGGAACCGGTCTGTCAGAGGTGCGGGAAGCCGATCAGCGATCCCGAAAGAGCATACTGTGCGGACTGCGCCAGGGTCGACCATATGTACACAGAAGGCCGCTCCGCCCTTCTTTATGAGAAGGGGGTCCGCCTGTCCGTGAGCCGAATGAAATTCTACAATCACAGGGAATACATTCCCTTCTATGCCGCCTGCCTCCTGAGGGCAGGCAGACCGTATCTGGCCTCATGGCGGGTCAGATGCATCATACCGATCCCCATGCATCCCAGAAAGAGGGCGGAAAGAGGCTTCGACCAGACGGTACTGCTGGCAAGGCAGCTTTCCGGGCTGAGCGGGATCCCTGTTCTGGAAGACTGCCTGATCCGGGTACGCTATACGAAAGCGTCCAGAAAACTCGGAAGGGAACACAGGCTGAAGAACCTGCGGGGAGCCTTCCAGGTAAGAAAAGGCAGAAAGATCCCGCAGCCGGTCCTGCTGCTGGACGATATCTATACGACCGGAACGACCATGGATTATGCCGCAGGGGCACTGCGCGCTGCAGGAGTGAAGGAGATCTTTTTCCTTACGCTCTGTACCGGCCGCGGGGCAGAGTAAGGACAAAACTTTCGGAAAAACCCAGTGGAACTTTGAATAGAATCAAGTATAATATGAGCAAAGAGGCATGGAAACATGCCTCCTGTCAGTGAACCATTCTACCGGAAAGAAAAGGGGAGCAAGATGAAGGCTGTGCTACAATGGCTATCTTCACGTTTATACTGGCTGCATCTGCCTGCTATCACGATTACCCCGATCGATGTGATCCAGATCCTTTTTCTGGCATGGCTGATCTATAAGGTCCTGAAGTGGATCAAGACTTCACACGCATGGTCTCTTCTGAAAGGGATCATCGTGGTCAGCGTCTTCGTGGCGCTCATCTATATCTTCCAGATGACGACTCTGATCTATATCATCAATCAGGGACTGAGCCTCGCCATCATGGCTGCCATGGTCATCTTTCAGCCGGAGCTCAGGAAGGCACTGGAATCCCTGGGACAGAAGCAGGTCGTCAGCAGACTGTTCATGTCGAACAAGCAGTTTCAGCAGCTGTTTTCGGACCACACGATGAATGAGATCATCCGCGGCTGCGAGGAGATGGGCAAGGCAAAGACCGGAGCACTCATTGTTATCGAACAGAATGACAGCCTGCAGGAATATGAACGTACCGGGATCGAAGTGGATGCTCTGGTAACATCTCAGCTTCTGATCAATATCTTCGAGAAGAATACCCCGCTTCATGACGGAGCGGTGATCGTAAGGGGCGACCGCGTGACGGCGGCCACCTGCTATCTGCCGCTGTCGGACAATATGCGGCTCAGCAAGGAACTCGGGACCAGACACCGTGCCGGTGTCGGAGTATCAGAGGTGACGGATTCCCTCACGATCATCGTCTCCGAGGAGACCGGCAGGATCTCGCTTGCCTATCGCGGCAGGCTGGAAAGAGCGGTCAGCGAAGCGCGGTTCCGCGAGAGAATGGTGCAGTTCCAGAATAAGTCTGAGCTGAAGCGCAGGTCGATCTTCAGGAAGGAGAAGACAAAGAATGATCCATAAAATCGGGGAAGCGCTGTTCCGCAACATCGGACTGAAGATCGTGGCCCTGGTCATAGCATTCTTTATCTGGATCGGGGTGACCAATACCAGCAATCCCGTCAAGACCCAGCTTTTCACGAACGTTCCTGTCACGATCGTCAATCAGGATGCAGTGGCAGATATCGGAAAAGTCGTGGAGCAGAAGGGGAGCGGAACGGTCACGCTGCGTGTCACGGACCGCAGGTCGGTACTCAGCAGCCTCGCAAGAAACGGTTCCGATTTCTATGTCGAGGCCGACATGAAAAATCTGAACAGTGAGCTGAACACCGTCCCTCTTACCGTTACGTGCAAGGATCCGACGGTGACCTGGGACAAGATTCAGGTCCTTCCTGTTACTCTTCAGGTGACTCTGGAGGATAAGGTGGAGCAGACTTATGTGGCTTCCATCTCGGCTAATGGGTCTCCGGCAAGTGGCTTCGAGGTGGGAAGTGCGTCGGTCGCCACCGGCAAGAATATCGTTCTGGCCGGACCGGCTTCCCTGATGCGAAGGATCAATCAGGTGGTGGCGCCGATCGATGTCAGCGGACTTTCCTCGGATTTCACTCTTTCCAGTGTGCTCAAGGTCTATGACAAGAACGGAGATGAGCTCACGGATGCACAGATGAGCTCGCTTGAGTTCAAGGATTCAAACGGTACGGTCCTGAAGGACCATACTGTGAAGGTAGCTGTCGACTTCTGGAAAGTGAAGACAGATATACCTGTGAAGGTCGATACGGTCGGTACTCCTGCATGGGGCTACCGGGTATCTGCGGTCAAGACGATCCCGGAGAGGATATCGGTGGTCGGAAGCGATGCGGCGCTTGAGAAGATGGGCAGCGAACTGGACGTGAAGGACGTGATCAATGTATCCGGCGCTTCCGCCGGTATCAAGACGGAGATCAATCTCGATGATACCCTGAGCGGAATGGATGATCTGAGACTGATCGCAGATGCTGATCCGACGGTTGAAGTCGAGGTCGCGGTCGAGAAGAACGGAGACGTGACCCTTGATGTTCCGCTGAGTGACATCACGGTCACAGACAGGCCGGAAGGCATGGACCTGGTATTTACCCCGGCGGATAAGGTAGCCGTGAGCGTCCATGCCGAGAGCGGCGAAGAGAGGCCGCTTACGGTGAACGATATGACCCTGAGCATCGATCTTGGAGTGTGCGAGAAGGCGGGAAGCTATGTGATACCGGTGGAGGTAAAACTGCCGGAAGGGTATGAGCTGGCTGGCGATGTTACACTGACCGTAGTCTCTGCTGAGCAGGAAACTCAGACAGAGGGAGAAGAGGGATGACATGGTATCAAGGGAGATTGTTCTTCAAAGCGAGAAAGGACTTCATCTGAGGCCGGCTGGCAAGGTCTGTGATCTTGCACTGAACTTCAAGGCACATGTCCAGATGAAGATCGGAGACAGAAGCTATAATCTGAAAAGCATGCTGAGTGTTCTGAGCGCTCAGGCAGCGCCGGGGACCAGGATGGAGATCCTGTGCGAAGGGTCGGATGAAAACCAGGCGCTGGAAGAGATCTGCAGACTCTTGACCGGGGACCTGGAGAAAGCATGACAGCTGTATGGCTTATGCCAGAAGGAGATGGCGCAGCCGGACTTGTCCGGCTGCGCCTTGCTTGTTATAATCAAAGAGATCTTGCAGGAAAGGAATGATGGACTTGCGGGCAGACAGGAGATCCACAGGAGTGCTTGCTGCTGTTTTCGCAGCGTGCTTCCTCGCTGTCTTTGGAGTTTTTCCGGCAGCGGCAGGCTTCGTCCGGGACGAGGTGAGAAGGCAGTCCAATATCCATACCGGGGAAGAAGCATCCGAATTTCCACGGGAGAGGGACAGGGAACGCGGCAGCGTACTTCAGACAGGTGAGACAGCTGTGCCGCCGGCGGTGCCGGGCAGCCTGGGGGACGGAAGTTCTGAATATGATACAGCGGAAGACAGAAAGCTGAGGAAAGAAACAGATGTGTCCTGTGATGACTGGACCGGGGGCATGGTAACGGCGGTCGTCAGGACGAAAGGGAAAACAGTCCCGCAGGGAGAGTCCGGAATACCGGCCGCAGGAAACGTCAGAGCAGCCGGGAGCAGTGTGCTGCCGGGCGCCATCTCCGAGGAGGAGCGGCCGCAGGACTGGAAAGTCAGGGTCAACCAGACTACCTGCACAGTGACTGTATACAGGAAGGGCATACCGGTACGGGCATTCGCCTGTTCAGTAGGAGTGGACGGAAGGACACCGGACGGCATATTTTCCATCAGGGACAAGCTTCGCTGGTGGGAACTGATGGGGCCTGCATGGGGACAGTGGTGTTCTCATATCACAGGCGGCATCCTGTTCCATTCGATCCCTTACAGCGGGCCTGCCGACAAGTATTCCATGTCGAGCAGAGGCTACAACATGCTGGGGCAGGCAGCATCCCACGGATGCATCCGGCTTGCGGCGATGAATGCAAAGTATCTTTACGACAACGTTCCGGTTGGTTCGGAAGTCGTGATATTTCATGGGACGGCGGACGATGATCCGCTCGGGAAACCCATGACTCCATATGTCGGCTGCTGGGAGCATTCCTATGACCCCACAGATCCGACCATCTGACGGATACTATGAGAAGAGAACGATATAAGCGCCTGATCATGTTTTTCGCTTCACTGCTGGTGATCGGGCTCCAGACGGCTAATTTTGCCTGGATCTGGTTTAATTTCTATAATAAGAAAGGGGTCATGCGCTTCTTCTACTGGAGAAGGGGCAACTGGGCCCTGATCGGACTGTACTTTCTGACTGCCTTCGTGATGAGCAAGCTCTTCGGAGCCCTGAAGGTCGGGTACATGAGAGTGCTGGATGTGATCATCGCGCAGATCTTCTCTGTTCTCTGCACGAATGTCGTGGCATATCTTCAGCTTGCCCTGATCGGCCGGTGGAAGTTCCTGTCGCATCTCGGTCCGATCATCAGGCTGACGCTGATCAACCTGGCCGTAGTCATACTATGGGTCATCTTCATGAGGTGGATCTACAACACGATCTATCCTCCGAAGTCGGTCATCCTGGTCTACGATGTGCGCAATCCGGAGAAACTGCTCAAGAATATCGCATCCCGCAGGGACAAGTATGCGATCGCCGAGGCAGTCATGGTCGACCGCGGCCTTGACTATATCAAGGAAAGGATCACGAAGTACGAAGCATGTATCCTGGGAGACATTCCGGCACACGAGAGAAATCTTCTGATAAAGTACTGCTTTGAGAAGAATATCCGATGCTACTGCAGTCCGAAGATCTCGGATATCATGCTGATGTCCTCGGAGAAGATCCATATGTTCGATACGCCTCTTCTTCTGATGAGGAACAGAGGCCTTACGGTCGAGCAGGCCTTCGTGAAGAGGCTGCTGGATATCGTGATCTGTGTCGCCCTGACGGTCGTCCTGTCCCCTGTCCTTCTTGTGATCGCCATCCTGGTGAAATGCTATGACGGAGGTCCTGTCTTCTACCGGCAGCAGCGCCTGACCCGGAACGGGAAGGTCTTCCGGATCATCAAATTCCGCTCCATGCGGGTTGATTCGGAGAAGAACGGGGCACGTCTTGCCGCCAAAGGTGACAGCAGAGTCACCCCGGTCGGAAGAGTTCTCCGCAAGATCCATTTTGATGAGCTGCCGCAGCTGTTCAATATCATCAAGGGGGATATGTCGATCGTCGGACCAAGGCCGGAGAGGCCTGAGATCGCGGCGGAATATGAGAAGAAGATCCCGGAGTTCTCCTACCGGCTGAAGATGAAAGCAGGACTTACGGGCTATGCGCAGGTCTATGGCAAGTACAACACGAAGCCGTACGACAAACTGAAGCTGGACCTTACCTATATTGAGAACTATTCGCTCTGGCTGGACTTCCAGCTGGTCGCTTCGACTGCAAAGGTCCTCTTCCAGAAGGAGAATACGGAGGGTGTTGACCAGTCCCAGAAGACTGCCCTTGACAGCGGGGGGATGGAGGACCGGCAGAAACTTGAGACAGAGGTCTCGCATACGGTCGATGAGCTCAAGTGGCAGCAGGAGATGGAACATTATCATCCGGAGGATGAAAAGCTTACCCGGGAAGAGGCGGCAGCCCTTCCGGAGGGGGTCAGCGTGAAGGATGTCGCCGAGCCGCATGAGCCGGGGCTGCTCGTGTCTGTCGTGATTCCGTGCTATAATGCCAGTCAGACTGTCTGTCTGTCCATCGACAGCGCGCTTAAGCAGGATATGCACTTCGAATCTTCCCAGAAAGTGGGGAGGGGGGCTGTCCAGGATCTGGAAGTGATCGTTGTGGACGACTGCTCGACGGACGATATCCGTTCCGTGGAAGAGCATTACCAAAACGACCCGAGGGTCAGGTTCTACCACAACGAGACCAGGCTGGGCGTGGCGAAGACGCGCAACCGTGCCGTCCTTCATGCGAGGGGGCAGTATGTTGCCTACCTCGATGCGGATGATATCTGGGCCCATGATAAGCTGAAGAAGCAGTTTGAAAAGATCTATGAGACAGGATGTGTCCTGTGCTGTACCGGAAGAAGGCTGATGAATTCAGACGGAAGCTTTACCGGGCAGACGATCGAGGTGAAGGAAGATCTGACAGAGAAGGATCTTCTGCGTCAGAATCCGGTCAACTGCTCCTCGGTCGTGGTCCTCACATCCGTTGTCAGACAGTATCCGATGATCCATGAAGATGCTCATGAGGATTACATCACATGGATGAAGATCGTCCGCCGGTACGGACATATCTGTGCCGTGAATGAGCCGCTTCTGTACTACAGGCTTTCCGAGTCCGGCAAAAGCGGCCGCAAGCTCAAGAGTGCAAAGATGACTTACCGGTCCTATCGATACATGGGACTCACAACTTTCCAAAGCTGCATGTGTTTTATCAGCTATGCCGTGAATGGCCTGGCCAAGTACAGACGCCGCAGCCAGAAGAGAACAAAGAATGCTGAAATATCTGATCACTGAAAGAAAATTGATCGTCACCCTCGCGAAGAATGATTTCCGCAAGAAGTTTGCCGGTTCTTACATGGGAGTAGTCTGGGCGCTGGTCCAGCCGGCGGTGACGGTCCTCATGTACTGGTTCGTGTTCCAGGTCGGCCTGAGGCAGACGCAGAGCTACGGGGGAGTTCCTTTCATCCTGTGGATGCTGGCAGGCCTTGTTCCCTGGTTCTATTTCAATGATGCTCTGACAGGAGGGACCAGCTCCCTTGTTGAGTACAGCTATCTGGTCAAGAAGGTAGTCTTCCGGATCGAGATCCTTCCGATCGTCAAGGCATGTTCTGCCCTGTACGTCCATACATTCTTTGTGGCGCTTACCTTTGTCCTCTACTGCGTCTACGGCAGTTTCCCAGGATGGTATACCCTGCAGCTTTTCTATTATTCGGCATGCATGTTCATCCTGGTCCTGAGCCTTGCCTACGGGACATCTGCCATATCGGTCCTTCTGCGGGACAATGTTCAGATCATCTCGATCGCCCTTCAGATAGGGATCTGGTTTACTCCGATCATGTGGAACCTGGCCGATATCGGACAGAGGCTGCCGAAGTGGATCATCTGGATCTTCAAGGCGAATCCTATGTATTATATCTGCTACGGCTATCGTGACAGCCTGATCTATCATGTGCCGTTCTGGAAGCATCCACTTCTGACACTGTGGTTCTGGACATTCACCCTGCTGGCTTATCTGTGGGGAACGAGGACCTTCCGCAGAGCAAGACCGCACTTCGCAGACGTTCTGTGACATCGCGTGGGGAAGATGCGGAGCTTCGTCAGATACAGAATCATAAAGGAGAAGAAATCTTGCATATATTCGGCAGAAAAGGTACGGAGACATCTCAGAAGACTGAGGCCGGGACAAGTGAGAATGCCATCATCGTCAGCGATGTCTCCAAAGTCTACCGTCTCTATGACAGGCAGAGGGACCGTCTCTGGGAATCTCTCGGACTCGACAGGAAGAAGACTTACAAGGAAAAGTATGCCCTGAATCACGTAAGCTTCCAGGTCAGGCGGGGAGAGACCGTCGGGATCATCGGTACCAACGGATCAGGCAAGTCGACGATGCTGAAACTGATCACCGGGGTCCTGACTCCGACTTCAGGAAATATCACCGTGGACGGAAGGATATCGGCCCTGCTGGAGCTCGGCGCCGGCTTCAACAACGAATATACCGGGATCGAGAATGTTTATCTGAACGGGACCATGATCGGCTTCTCGAAAGAGGAGATCGATGAGAGGCTTGACGATATCATCAGGTTTGCCGATATCGGCGACTATATCGATCAGCCGGTAAAATCCTATTCGTCCGGCATGTTTGTCCGTCTTGCCTTTGCGGTCGCCATCAACATCGACCCGGAGATCCTGATCGTCGATGAGGCGCTTTCGGTCGGCGATGTATTCTTCCAGGCGAAGTGCTACCGGAAGTTCGAGGATTTCAAGCGGGCAGGCAAGACCATCCTGTTCGTGTCCCATGATCTGTCGGCGATCTCAAGGTACTGTGACCGCGCCATCCTGCTCAACCAGGGCGACATGATCTATGACGGGACTCCGAAGGAAGCGATCGATATCTACAAGAAGGTGCTGGTCAATCAGTATTCCGCAGAGACAAGTCCGGAGGATGCATCAGCCGCCGGGGACAAGGCAGGCGGGGAGAGCGGGAAAGTGCCTGCGCAGAAGCGCTGGAAGGATCGCTATCCGGTCAACCCGAGTCTCGTGGAATACGGCGAGAAGAACGGGGAGATCGTAGACTATGCCCTGATCGATGAGAACGGCCTGATGACTTCGAATTTCCTCAAGGGCTCGAAGTTCACGGTCCGGATGAAGATCCGTGCTCACGGGGATATCCTGGAGCCGATCTTCGCCTTCACCATCAAGAACATGAAGGGAATCGAGATCTGCGGGACCAACACGACGATGGAGAAGGTCCCGGTGCCTGCCATGCATGACGGGGACGAACATATCGTTGAGTTCACCCAGAAGATCGACCTTCAGGGCGGCGAATATCTTCTGTCGCTCGGCTGCACGGGCTACCAGGACGGAATGTTCCGGGTATTCCACAGACTTTACGACGTAATCTCGCTGACCGTCGTCTCCAACCGCGATACGGTCGGCTTCTATGACATGAACAGCACCTGTGTGCTGGATCCGGAGATCTGATATGGCGGAAATGAATCTCGATTTTTATACTGGCTCCGATAGTTATTCGGACGGGGACGTAGAGGACAGGCTGCTCTTTGCCGTGAGATCATCCGATGATCCGGAAAACGCCGCCTCTGAGGAGAGAGGAGCAGGAGAAGGCAGTGCAGAGGATGCCTTTGCATATCTCTATCATCTTTCACCGGTAAGGGAGAATATCCTGTCCTGGTATCCGTTCCGGAAGGATGCGTGTGCCCTTGAGATCGGTGCCGGTCCTGGCGCCGTGACCGGGATCCTGTGCAGAAAGCTCAGATCCGTCACGTCCGTCGACCTGTCGAAGCGCCGCTGTGCGATCAATTATGAGCGCCATAAAAAGCTGGACAATCTGAAGATCATGGTCGGGAACCTCAATGATATGAGGTTTTCCGGCTTTTTTGACTATGTGATCCTGAACGGTGTGTTCGAGTATGCGGCATCCTTCACGAAAGGAGAGCATCCGTATGAGACATTTCTCAGAACATGCAGCAGCTTCCTGAAGAAGGACGGGGTCCTGCTGGTCGCCATCGAGAACCGCCTCGGGCTCAAGTACTTTGCGGGGGCGCCGGAGGACCATACCGGCAACTACATGGAGGGACTCAAAGGCTACCGTCAGGGTTCCGGAGTCAGGACTTTCTCGAAGTCAGAATGGGAAGAGCTGGCAGGGCGCTGCGGGCTCAGGGTCAGAAAGTTCTATTATCCGTATCCGGACTACAAGTTCCCGGGCGAGGTCTTCACGGACGAAAGTCTGACTGCGGATTCCTGGAACAGGAACAACTGGAACTTCAGTGACCGCAGACTGGAGCTGTTCCCGGAGCAGGGGATCGCGGCTCTGCTGAACAAGGAGGGGGTTCTTTCCTCCTTCATGAATTCGTTTTTGCTAGAGCTTACGTATGAAGGAGAGGAGAACGAAGATTCTGCGGAAACGGGAGAAGTCATCTATGCGAAGATGAATGCTGACAGAGATGTTCCCTTCCGGATCCAGACCGTGATCCGGAGAATGCCGTCTGGCAGGACCGAGGTCGTCAAGAGTCCGCTGACGGAGGAAGCGAAGACTCATCTCATGAGAATGGCGGAGCATGAGGAGAGGTCGAGAGAAGGAGAACTGGAGCTTTCCGGCAGAAAGTATCCGGTCCTTTACCTGAGAGGCAGAAAAGAGGGAGATTCCCTCGTCTACCCGTACCTTGAGGGGGACAATCTCGGCAGCCTCGCCGCAGAGGCAGCAGACAGCAAGGATGCAGAGACTGTGCAGAGCATGACGGATGCCCTCTGGAGACTGATCCTTTCGGGAGCGGGCAGGACGGAAAAGGTCCCGGCAGGCGCTGCTCCTTTCTCTGATGATGGAGCCGGGCCGCGCTTTCCGGATGTTTTCGGCAGCGAGCTTCCGGAAGATCCGGGAGAGCTTGTCTGCCCGGCCAACATCGACCTGATCTTTGACAATCTGATCGTCTCCGGGGGAGCGGTGCAGGTCATCGACGGCGAATGGATCTTTGATTTTCCGGTGCCGGCACGCTTTATCCTGTGGAGGGCTGTCAATGAACTTTACAGCGGCCATGAAGGGCTGAGCGAGGTCCTGCCGCGCCGCAGTCTTCTTGAAAGGTACGGGATCGGCGGGTCCGACGCCCAGAGATACTGGAGCTGGGCAGATTACTTTGAAAAAAAGTACCTGAAGGCCAACCGGCTTGCAGCCTTCGCACGGGAGGTGAAGAAGGCAGACCTGAAGGATATCCACTCATTCGAAGGTTCCGTCAGGCTGACATCTACCCTATATATCGACAGGGGGCAGGGATTTTCGGAGAAAGATGCAGTCCGCAGGGAAGTCTCCCTGAAGGATGGCAGATATGAGGCAGAATTTGAAGTCCCGGATCCCGCCAGCGTGAAGGCACTGCGGTTTGATCCGGCTGAAGGCGCTCCGCTGGTGTGCACTCTCCGGGCGGAATGCGGAAAGCTGAAACCCGTGAATGCGGCAAGAGTGAAGAAGATCAGGGGCGGCAGCGGCAGGACAGGAGTCCGGTGTGAATTCCTGACGAAGGATCCTTCCTATCTTCTGGACGTGAAAGGGAAGGTTAAAGGCAGGATCCGGATCGCAGGAAAGCTGGAGCTTCAGACGGAGGACTGGGCGCTTGAGCGCGCCGGCCATCTCCTTTCCAGATATCAGAGGATATTCAGAGTATGAACAGCAATTCGATGAGCGGGACCAGGCCGGTAGACATCGTGGTCCCGGTATATAACGGGTATGATGACCTTCTTCTCTGTGTCGCAAGCCTGAAAAAGCATACCGATCTTGTCAGAAACCGGGTCATTCTGATCGATGACCTAAGTCCGGATGAGAGGATCAGGCCCTTTCTTGAGGAGACCGCGAAGACGCCTGGCTTCGCAGTCATCTTCAATGAGCAGAACATGGGCTTCTCTGCGAATGTGAATAAAGGACTTTCCTATTCGGACCGGGATACGATCCTCCTGAATTCCGATACAATCGTCACGGAAGGCTGGGCATCGAAACTTCAGCGCTGCGCTTACCGATCAAAGCGGATCGCGACCGTGACGCCGCTCTCCAATGCGGCGACGCTTGCATCTGTGCCGGAATTCCTGAAGGACAATCAGATACCGGAAGGTTTTTCGGTCGATGAATATGCGGAGCTTGTGGAGCGGACGTCCCTGAGGCGCTATCCGAGGATCACGGTTTCCATCGGATTCTGCATGTATGTGAAGCAGGAAGCCTACGAGGCGGTCGGGAACTTTGATGCGGCGACGTTCGGCCGCGGCTACGGCGAGGAGAATGACTTCTGCAACCGCTGCGGCATGCTCGGCTACATCCATGTCCTGTGCGACGATACGTTCATCTATCATAAGGGGACTGCTTCCTTTGATACAGAGGAGAAGAAGAAGCTCTCACAGGACCACGACAGGATCCTGAGAAAGCGCTATCCGGAGCAGATGAAGGAGAACGACCGCTACTGCGCCGAAAACCCGGACCAGGAGATCCGTGATAATCTGAAGCTTTATACAAAGCTGGCGAACGGAAAGAGAAACCTTCTTTACTTCCTTCACCTGGATTTCCAGGGGATCGCAAAGAATCATATCGGAGGGACACAGCTTCACGTGAGGGACCTGGCAGCCGGAGCTGGAAAAGACTTCAATGTCTTTGTTCTGGCCCGGGACGGCGGTAATCTGAGGCTCACCATCTACCCATGCGGAACGCAGGAGCAGATCTTCCTGAAGTTCCCGATCGGAAAGAAAGAAGCTTTTCCGGTCTTTCATGATGAAAAGATGGCGGAGGTCCTGCGGACCATCCTGACGGTCTTTGACATCGACCTGGTCCATGTCCATCATACCGAGGGACTGACCCTGGACATCTTTGAGCTCTGCAGGGATCTCAGGATCCCTGTGATAGGTACCCTTCACGACTATTATTACGCATGCCCGACCATAAAGCTTCTGGACGGTGAGGGAAAGTTCTGTCCGGATACGGGACACTTTGCGCCGGCGGATGACAAAGTATGCAGAAGGTGCCTGCACAGGACCTGCGGCTACGGTCATGTCTCCGTGATCGGAAGATGGAGAGAAGAGAGCAGGAAAGCGCTTTCCTGCTGCACACGCCTGATCTTCCCGTCGGAGAGTGCAAAGAAAGTCATGCTGCAGGCCTTCCCGGAACTGGAGCAGCAGAGTATCGTGATCCCGCACGGAAGCGGGGAGAAACGGCAGGAGAAAACGGACGCAGCAGGGAAAGGGAAGACGGATGCTGTAAAGAGCAGTGCCATGAAGTCGAGCGTGGACCAGCTTCCGGGAAAGAACGGCGGATTCAGCTATGTGACCGGATGGGCCTATCTTGAGGGAGAGGACAGCGAACGCTATTCCGCATTCGCCGAGGTGACAGACCGGACCGGGCAGACATATGTCCTGCCTATGAAGAAGATGGCGCGGGCAGACGTTGCCGATGCGGCAGCAGACAAGAGATACCTTTTCTCAGGCTTTCATGCCGTGTTTGACGTACCTGGCATGAGCAGCGGGAGATACCGCCTGAGGATCGTGCTGAAGAAAGACGGCAGCGCCTTCACTGACGGCAGGATCTACTCCGGCAGCTTCGGCGGCTTTTCCGAAGAAGAGTCCGGGAAAAAAGACCTCTTCCGGAAGAAGGAGAAGAGGATGCATGTCGCATTTCTGGGAGGGGTGACCCCGGCCAAAGGCTCAAAGGTCCTCTCGGAGATCATCCATTCCGGCAGCAGGGACTTCGATTTCTTTGTCTTCGGCCAGGTAGGCGATCCGGAAGTCCTCAGGGAAAAGTGTCCGGACAATGTTTTCTTCTCCGGGGTCTATGAGCAGGAGGATATCGGAAAGCTTCTTCACGCATGCAGGATCGATGCCGCCTGCATCCTCCCCGTCTGGGGCGAAACTTTCTGCTATACTGTATCCGAAGCATGGGCAGCGGGGATCCCGGTGATCGGTACCGATATCGGGGCGGTCGGCGAGCGGATCCGCGCCTGCGGGGCAGGATGGCTTGTCTCTCCGTCTGCAGACGGCAGAGAAGTTCTGACCCTCCTCGGGAAGATCAGAAAGGATCCGGGTGAGCTTGAGAAAAAGAAGAAAGCTGCAGAAGGCCTTCATCTGAAGACGGTCTCCTGGATGAACGCAGAGTACAGGGCGCTGTACAGCGGGATCCTGAAGAGGGAAAGCCTTCCGGCACAGAAGGCCAGGGTCCGGCACAGGAACAGTCATCCGGAAGATCTCGATGCGGTCTTCCAGGGATATGCTCTGGCGAACCCGTCTGTCAGCGGGACTAAAGGGGAGGCCGAGAAGAACCGCCTGAGGGAGGAGAACGATATGCTCCGTTCCTCGATCGAGATGATGAAGAATACAACAAGTTACCGTTTTGCGAGGAAGATTGCGGATGCGAACATTCCAGGCAAGGAGATGCTGAAAGCGGCGCTGAGAGCCATGAGGGACTGAGGACCATGAGAAGGTCCGAAAGTCCGCTGAAACGCCAGAGAGGGTTGAAAGATGAATCTGGGAAAACTGAAAAATTATCTGAAAGCATTCAGCCTGCAGCAGGCAGCTGTTTCCATCCATGACCGGATCTTTCCCGGAAGAAAGGAAGAGGTCTCCTACGAGGATTGGATGGACCACAACAGGATCTCTTCGAGAGGGTATGCGAAGATCGCGAAGGAAGAGTATGGTCTCATGCCTGTGATCGGTGTCAGCGCCAGAGCATCCGGTTCCGACAGGGCAGCTTTCATGCAGTCGCTCAGCCTTCAGACCTATCGGAACTACAGAGCCCTGAAGGACTATCCTGAAGCAGATTATACGCTGCTTGCCGGTCCGGGCTGCACCCTGACTCCTGACATGCTCTCTGAGTGCGTCCGTCTTCTGAATGAGAACAAGGGCACCGATATCGACCTCATCTACTTCGATTCCGACTGCATCGATGATGACGGAAGAAAGTGCAACCCGGCTTTCCGTCCGGAATATGATCCGGACCTTCTGCGCAAGGTCAACTATATGGGCAATGTGATCCTGGTCCGCACCGACAGGACGAAAGCAGTCTTTGCAGCGATGGAGCGGGAGACTGGCAAAAGCGTCGGTCTTGACAGGGACGGATTTCATGAATTCCTGAAGCGGTTCTGCAGCGGGGAGCATGTGTTTCCGGGACAGGAGCGGTCCGGCGCCATCCGGCATATCCCGAAGATCCTCTACCATGAGGTACAGGCGGATGCAAGGGAGGTCAGCGTCGAGAAACATGTTCCGCTGATCAAGACAGACCATGAGCTGATCTCCGTCATCATTCCGAACAAGGACCATGTCGAGGACCTGAAAGTCTGCCTGGATTCGATCGAGACAGTGAATGCCTATCAGAACCTTGAGATCATCATCGTCGAGAATAACAGCTCCTCGGCGGATATCTTTGAATATTACAGAAAGATCCAGGAGAAGGACGATAGGATCAGAGTCATTACCTATAACGGGGCTTTCAATTATTCCAGGATCAACAACTTCGGGGCAGGGCAGGCGAAGGGCAGGTATCTTCTTTTCCTCAACAACGATACGATCATCCTCAAGCCATCGAGCTTCTGGTATCTGGCATCCTATGCTTCCAGGGAGGATGTGGGAGCTGTCGGCGCGCTCCTGATCTATCCTGACCACACGGTCCAGCATGCAGGGGTCATCCTCGGCTACGGAGGAATCGCCGGTCACGCATTTCAGGGGGAGACCCTCGGAGAAGTCCCGGGCAGCTATCCGGAACTGATCTTTGAGCATACCAGAAATGTCTCAGCCGTCACGGGTGCCTGCATGATGATGCGAAGGGAGGTCTTCGGGAAGGCAGGAGGCTTCGATGAGGAGCTTGCGGTAACCTTCAATGACGTTGACCTGTGCCTCAGGCTGAGGTCCATGGGGCTCAGGGTCCTCATGAACCCGAATGCGGAGCTGATCCATAACGAATCTGCTTCCAGAGGGGCAGAGGACAGCGAGGAGAAGGTCAGGCGGTTCCACGGCGAGATCGCACACTTCGTGAAGCGCTGGGAGAAAGAGCTGAGCGCGGGCGATCCTTTCTACAATCCGAACTATACCCTGATCGGACGGACCTACACATGCAAGGATTATGTACGGGAAGCAAAACCGCCTTATCTGAAGTACCTGCATATGAATGATCAGTGAGTGGAGAGAACAATATGCCCAGCATGGTTTCGAAAGGACTTTCCTATCTCAGGGAAAGAGGACTGAAGGAATTTGCCTCGAGAGCTCTTGAAAAAGCAGCCGACGCAGGATATGACTATAACCGGGCAGCGTCCTCCGGCAAGCTTACGCCTCTTGAGGCAGGCTACCAGAAAACGGTCCGCTTCCGGCAGATGCCTTCTGTCTTCGTCATGGTCCTGCGGGAGGAGGAAGCGATAAAGAACACTGAGGAGTACGCCCGGACTCTGCACAGCATCAGGCGGCAGACGTACGCGAGGACACAGACTCTGGATGTCCTGAACACTCAGGTAAAAGAGGATGATCTGGTTGTCTTTGCGCGGGAAGGGGATATCCTTCCGGAACAGGCAGCCTTCGGGATCGTGAAGGCATCCGGAAGCGGGGCACTCTGCCTGTATACGGATGAGGATTCCTACCGGACCTGCAAGGCAGGAGGGAAAGAGACAGCGGTTTATGAAAAGCCGCTTTTCAAGCCGGATTTTGATCCGGACTATCTGAGGTCGATGAACTACATCGGCCGTCTTTTTGCAGTGAGGGCGAAAGTACTCCGGCTGGCCATGAAGGGGGAAGAGATCTCTGCCTGGAAGCTGTATGACCTGGCGGCATATTACAGGATGGTCCTTGCATGTACCCGCCTTGCCGGGCAGATGGCTGCCGGGGACCTGTCCGGTCATTCGCCGCGTCAGAGGTCTTACGGAGATCCGACTCTGCGCGATGCATCGCGCAGGGCGATCGTTCATGTCCCAAGGGTGCTCTGTCATGCATACCGGGAGCCGGAAAAAGACGAGGAAGCTCTCCGGAAAGTCCTCAGGGAAGACCTTTCTCTGAGGAAGGAGAGAGGAGTCGTGGAGTACGGACCGGCCCCGGGAACTTATCATATCTATTATCTGCCGGAAGATGAGCCGCTTGTCAGCGTCGTCATCCCGAACCGGGACCATGCGGACCTTCTGAGGGAGTGCATCGGCTCTCTGGAGCAGTTTGCTTCCTGGGAGAATCTGGAGATCATTATAGCCGAGAACAGTTCCGGGGAAAAAGAGACTTTTGAGTATTACAGGAGCCTCGAGAGCGGGGAAGGCCACCGCTTCCCGGTGAAGATTGCCAGGTATCCGCATGAGGGCTTCAATTTTTCCGCGATCATCAATGAAGGGGTCCGTGCAGCCAGGGGGGATTTCCTTCTTCTTCTCAATAACGATGTGACGGTGAAGACACCGGACTTCGCGGAACGCCTTCTCGGACAGTGCAGGAGGGAAGGGGTCGGCGCAGCCGGCCCGAAACTCCTTTATCCGGACGGGACGGTCCAGTCCGCCGGAATCGTTGCGGGGATCATGGGATTTGCGGGCTCCATGATGGTCGGTGAGCCTGGGGATGCGCCAGGCTACATGAACCGGGCTTCCGTGACGCAGCGAATGAGCGCCGTGACCGCCGCCTGCATGATGGTCACGCGAAGGGCATATGCAGAAGCAAAGGGTTTTGATCCTGCTTTTCAGGTAGCTCTGAACGACGTGGACTTCTGTCTGAGGCTCGGGATCTCCGGATGGAAGGTGATCTATGAGCCATCCGCTGTCATGGTCCACCATGAATCGAGAAGCCGGGGATATGAGACATCCAGGGAGAAAAAACAGCGTTTTGCCGCGGAGCAGAAGCTCTTCCGGAAGCGCTACAGAAGACTCCTGAAGGAGGGAGACCCTTGTTACAGCCCGTCTCTTTCGCTGAGGAAATGTGATTATTCGCCTTCTTCTATGCCGGGCATCCTCTGAGACAGAAGGAAGCTGCAGGAAAAAGAAGGATTTCCTGGGGAAAAGTGCCGCTGAGTGCTGCGGGCTTTCTTGCGGGATGCAGACGCTGATGCTATAATACTGATTCAGGTATGCCTGGGGGAAAGTGCGCCCAGAGCCTGAAAAAACCGGAGATGGGAGAGTCATTCACAATATGAAGAAAAAAAGAGGGCTTGAAGTATCGCCTTTCTGGTTTCTTGCACTTCATCTTAGCCTGGTCGTGAACTCGATCCAGGGAGTTTTTTCGAAGCTTGCGGGAAAGCAGGAAACGATGTCTCTGAAGTGGATACTCTGCTTTGGGATGATGTTTCTTACGATGCTCGTCTTTGCGCTTGCCTGGCAGCAGGTGCTGAAGCACATGTCGCTTACCTTCGCTTTCACGAACAAGCCGATCACGATCATCTGGGGACTGGTGTGGGGCATCACGGTGTTCGGGGAGCATGTCTCTCCTAACATGGTGATCGGCTCTATCGTCATCCTGATCGGGATCATGGTAGGAGTCAGCGGCGGCGCGTCAGACGGGAAGAAAACCGGCAGAGAGAACGGGGAGGTGTCGTGATGTTTGCGGGACTTGGAAAATATCTCCTGATCTGGATCATATCGGTCTTCATCTCTTCGATCGCCCAGGTTCTCCTGAAGCTGGAAGCCAACAAACCGCATGCATCCAGGCTGAAAGAGTACCTGAATCCATGCGTGGCCGGAGCTTACGGTATCTTTTTCGTATCTGTATTCATGACCTACTACGCACTGAAGTATGTACCGCTGACCTACTCGCCGATCGTTGAGCCTCTCAGCTACATCTTCGTCCCCGTGATCGGGGTGCTTCTTCTTAAGGAGAAGATCTCAAAGCGGAGGATTCTTGGAATGGCAATAATGATTGCAGGGATCGTGATCTTTTCCCTGGGAAAGTAATTAGGAGGACAATAATGATAGATTTCAACAGACCGCCTGTAGTCGGTACGGAACAGAAGTATTTTCAGGAAGCACTTGAGAACGGCAAACTCTGCGGAGACGGACCGTTCACGAAGAAGACGTCTGCCTGGTTTGAAAAAAGATTCGATGTGAAGTACTGCTATATGACCACATCCTGCACATCAGCTCTTGAGATGGCCAGCTGGCTCTGCGACCTGAAGCCGGGTGATGAGGTGATCATGCCGTCCTACACATTCGTCTCGACGGCAGATGCCTTTGTGCTCCGCGGGGCAAAGATCGTGTATGTCGATGTTGACCCGAAGACCATGGATATGAATGCAGACCTGATCGAGGCTGCGATCACCGAGAAGACCAGAGTGATCTGCCCGGTCCATTATGCAGGGGTAGCCTGCGACATGGACAAGATCATGGCGATCGCGAAGAAATACAGCCTGAAAGTCGTTGAGGATGCCGCGCAGGGCGTCAATGCATTCTATAAGGGAAAGCCGCTCGGGACCATCGGCGACTACGGGTGCTATAGTTTCCACGAGACCAAGAACTATTCCATGGGAGAAGGCGGCGCCATCGTATTCAGCAGAGATGAGGACCGCGAGAGGGCAGAGATCGTCCGTGAGAAGGGGACCAACCGGAGCAAGTTCTTCCGCGGCCAGATCGACAAGTACACATGGGTCGACTATGGATCTTCCTATCTTCCGTCTGAACTGAACGTCGCATATCTGTGGGCCCAGCTTCAGCAGTTTGACGAGATCCAGGCTAAGAGGATGGCGATCTGGGATTATTACAACAGGACCCTTAAGCCGCTTGCGGATGCAGGCTATATCGAGCAGCCTTATGTGCCGGATTATGCGGAGCATAATGCCCATATGTACTATATCAAAGCGAAGGACCTGGAGACACGGACCGATATCATCCGCTACATGAAGGACAAGGGCGTGCTGACGGTGTTCCATTACATTCCGCTTCATCTTTCCGATGCAGGAAAGAGGTTCGGAAGGTTCTCCGGCGAAGATGTCTATACGACAAGAGAGTCCGAGCGTCTGATGAGACTGCCGCTCTTCTATAACCTGAGGAAGGAAGACATGGAGTATGTCACACAGTGCCTTCTGAACTATCCGGGATTCAACTGAAGACAGTTTTGAAGGAGTGAATGCATGGAATCGATCCTCCGGAGAGTAAAGCCATATTATATCAGGAAGGCATTCCGCTACCTGAAGCATTACGGACTGCATGACTTTGCCGTCAGGGTGAGGGAAAGGCTTGCACCGGAGAATGTCCCTTACATGCCCTATTACAGGAAACACAGAGCTTCCGGGGAGGTTCTTGCCTCCCAGAGAGAGGAATACAGAGAATATATGGCAGGGAAGAGCGACAAAGAGCCGCTTTTCTCTGTTGTTGTTCCGGTCTACAGGACCCCTGAGAGGTATCTCAGGGAGATGGCCGGTTCCGTCCGCTGCCAGACTTTCGGAGACTTTGAACTTGTGCTTGCCAATGCGAGCCCCGGAGAAGAACCCGTAAGTCATATTCTGGAAGAGCTTGCTGAGGCGGACAGCCGTATCCGGGTGATCACTCTGAAGAAGAATGAAGGGATCTCCGGAAACACGAACGAGGCGATCGATGCTGCAAAGGGAGACTACGTCTGCTTCATGGACCATGATGATCTGATCGAGCCGGACGCTCTCTTTGAGGCATACCGGTGTATCCGTGATGCCGGACGACGAGGAGAAGATGCTCCTCTCCTGATCTATACGGATGAGGACAAGATACGGGATGATGGCAGAGGAGGCTATGAGCATTATCAGCCTCACTTCAAGCCGGAGTTCAGCCTGGACCTTCTCAGATCGAACAATTACATCTGTCACTTTCTGATCGTGAAAAGAAGCCTGATCGGGGAGACCGGCGGGCTTGACAGGACATTTGACGGAGCCCAGGACTATGACTTTGTACTCAGGGTCACGGACAGGATCCGTGAAAGATATGGAGCAGGAAGTCAGAGGGGGATCGTGAGGATCCCGAAGATCCTCTATTCCTGGAGGGTCCATTCGGAATCGACTGCAGACAATCCGGACAGCAAAGCTTATGCATATGAAGCCGGAAAAAGGGCTCTGGAAGCTCATCTTGCAAGATGCGGGCAGGAGGGGGAAGTTCTGCAGCTTCCGGACTATGGATTCTACCGGATCCGTTATAAAACTGAGGGAAGCCCTATGGTTTCCGTGGTGGTCCCGAACTGTGAGCAGGCTGCTATGCTGCGGATGTGCATCGATTCGATCCGGGAGCACACTGATTATGACAACTATGAGGTGATCGTTGTCGAGAACAATTCGTCCTCGCATGAGATCCTCAGCTACTATAAAGAGATCCAGGGCAAAGATCATGTCCGTGTGATCAGGTGGAAGGGCGGAGCTTTCAACTTTTCCTCTGTCTGTAACTTCGGCGCAGCAGCAGCGCACGGAGACTATCTGGTCTTCATGAACAATGACGTTCAGGTGAAGGACGGATGGCTCCGGGAACTTCTCGGGATCTGCCGAAGACCTGAGGTCGGTGCTGCCGGACCGAAGCTTTTCTATCCGGACGGAAAGATCCAGTCCGCTGGGATCGTGATCGGGATCGGCGATATCGCCGGCAGCCTGTTCACGGGTATGAGGGGGGACTTCGGGGGATATCTGCACAAGGCATCTCTGCTGCAGGACCTGTCAGCCGTGACGGCAGCTCTGATGATGGTGAAAAGAGAGGCTTACGAGAAGGCAGGCGGTTTTGATGAAGAGCTTGCCGTGGCATTCAATGATGTGGATTTTTGCCTGAAACTGAGAAAACTTGGATATCTGGTCGTGTACGATCCTTTCGCTGAGGCGGTGCATCATGAGTCCGTTTCCCGTGGAGATGAGTATACGAAAGAGAAGGCGGAGCGTTACCGCAGGGAAGCAAGTCTCATGAAAGAAAGATGGGCAGAGTACTTCCGGAAGGGCGATCCGTACTACGATCCGAATCTGTCTCTGAAAAGGTGGGACTACTCTCTGAATGATGAATGACAAGAAAAAGATTACGGTAGTGATACCAAATCTGAACGGGATGAAATACCTGGAAGGGTGTCTGGAGTCCCTGAGGAAGCAGACCTGGCAGGGGTTTGAAACGATCCTGATCGACAATGGTTCCTCTGACGGGAGCGTGGAGTATGTGCGCTCCTGTTTCCCGGAAGTCAGGGTGCGGGCTTATCACAGAAACACGGGATTCTGCCATGCAGTCAACGACGGGATCCTGCTTGCGAAGACACCCTATGTCCTGCTTCTGAATAATGATACGGTACTGGACGAAGATCTTCTGAAGAACCTTCTTTCGGCGATGGAAGAGGGCGGAGGGAAGGTCTTTTCGTGCTGCAGTAAACTTGTAAGCATGAAGCAGCCTGATCAGCTGGATGATGCGGGAGACTATATGTGTGCCCTTGGCTGGGCGTTTGCCAGAGGAAAAGGGCTTAGCAGCAGTCTTTACAATACAGAGGAAGAATGCTTCGCTTCCTGCGCTGCGGCAGCTCTGTACCGCAGGGAAATATTCGGACAGATCGGACTATTCGATGAAAAACATTTTGCCTACCTCGAGGATATTGACATCGGCTGGCGGGCAAAGCGTCTCGGATACCGGAATCTGTATGTCCCGGCGGCGATCGTATATCACGCGGGCAGTGCGACGAGCGGCTCCCGCTATAATGACTTCAAGGTGAGGCAGGCGGCCGGCAACAGCCTCTACATGAACTATAAGAACATGCCGCTGTGGCAGCTGGCTCTCAATGCCCCCATGATCACTGCAGGGATCCTGATAAAGGCAGTATATTTCACGAAGAAGGGTTTCGGGAAAGCCTATCTTTCGGGGCTGGCAAGAGGCATCGGGCTGATGCGGGGAGTCCGTCCGGGAAGCGGGGCGCCGGTGACGGAACAGATGCAGATCCGTATGAAGAATGCGGGCTTCTGCAGGAAGCCGTCCGAGGAGCCGAAACTTTCCGCTCTGATCAGGATCCAGATCGAATTGTTCAGGGGGCTGCTGCTTCTGACAAAGACCCGGAGGTGAACCGGTTTGGTCAAAGATAATCAGAAATATTTCAACAGACTCCAGGTCGCGATCGATGCAGGCGTGACGGCAGTCTCATATGTCGCCGCATGGTGGCTGCAGTTTACTTTCTTCACTCCGAGGAGTGCAGGAAGACTTCCGGTTTCGACCTATATGCTGGCGCTGATCTTCGTCATCCCTGCATATCTGCTTCTTTACGATGGGTTCAGGCTGTATAAGCCGAAACGGATCTCCGGAAGAAGGGTCGAGGCAGGAAACATCTTTCTTTCCAACATGGTGGGCCTGCTTCTCTTCATCTTCGTGCTGTATGTCATCCGTGAGCAGAACTTCTCAAGACAGATGCTTTTCCTGTTTACCGGGATCAATTTTGCAGGCCTGGTGATCGAACGGAATTTCATCCGGATCATCCTGCACAGGATCCGCCGCAGGGGAATGAACCTGAAGCATATGATGCTGGTAGGCTGCAGCAAGGCAGCGGAAGGTTATATCGGGCGGATCGCGCAGAATCCTCAGTGGGGTTATCAGGTCCATGGGATCCTTGATGACAATACACCGGTCGGGACATCCTACCATGATGTCCCCGTGATCGGAGGAACAGACGATATCGAAAAAGTGCTGGAAAGCAATGATCTGGATGAGATCGCCATCACGCTCGGCCTTGCCGAGTACTATAAGCTGAGGAAGATCGTCGCGGCATGCGAGAAATCAGGCGTCCATACTCAGTTCGTGCCGGACTATACGGATATCATTCCCTCCAAACCGTACACGGAGGACCTGCTTGGCCTTCCGGTCGTGAACATCCGATATGTCCCGCTTTCCGATACCTTCAATGCTATGCTGAAGAGAGCATTCGATATCGTTGTGAGTATTATAGCCATCATCATCTTCTCGCCTGTCATGATCGGGACGGCGATCGCGGTAAAGGCTACGTCTCCCGGTCCGGTGATCTTCCGGCAGGAGAGAGTAGGTCTTCACAACCGGCCGTTTCAGATGTACAAATTCAGGTCCATGGAGGTGCAGAGTCCTGAGGAGGAGAAGAAAGGCTGGACCACGAAGGACGACCCGCGGGTCACCAAGGTAGGAAGGTTCATCAGAAGAACCTCCCTCGATGAGTTCCCGCAGCTGTTCAACGTTCTGAAGGGGGACATGAGTCTTGTCGGACCGAGACCGGAGCGGCCGCAGTATGTCGAGAAGTTCCGGGAGGAGATCCCGAGATATATGGTAAAGCACCAGGTACGCCCGGGGATGACCGGCTGGGCCCAGGTCAATGGCTATCGCGGCAATACCTCGATCCGCAAGAGGATCGACTATGATCTTTATTATATCGAACACTGGACTTTCGGATTCGATATCAAGATCCTGTTTCTCACGGTATTCCGCGGTTTTGTGAACAAGAACGCTTATTAAGGAGTCTATATGGCATTCGGAAGAAAGATGAAAGGATCTGCTGAAGAGGAAGGATCCAGAAGAAACCGGTATGGGGAAGAGGATGATCTTTTCTATGAGGATGAAGAACCGCGCCGCAGGCCTGTGAGGCGTCAGGAGGCCGGCTACGGAGTAGGCGACAGCTACAGGCGTCAGGAAGAATACGGGAGACTGGAAGACTCCTATCCATATGACGGCAGAGGCAGAGACAGCAGATCAGGAGAACCGTATGGGTACGGAGACAGAAGCGGCAGGGCACCGGCAGACCCTTATGCCGCCGGACCACGCCGCAGGGAAGATCCTGAGGGAAGATATGGCTCCGGACGACCGCAGCGGCAGAATGCTGCCGGGCGTGAAGGCTACGGAAGACCGGGGGAGAGATGGCAGTCCGACCCTTACGACGACCGCTATGAAGGAACCTATGACGGATTTGAAGACGATGCCTGGCATGGAGAGAGAGCAGCCTATGGCAGCAGAGGAAGCCGGAAAGCATCGGCGGGAGGCACGGAGCGGAGACAGACGTCGGAGCGGAGGAGCAGGGAGGCGGCCGGAAGAGATGTCCGGAAGCGTCAGGCGAAGAGAAAGAAGAGCAGGAAGGGCAGCTTTATCCTGAAAGTCGTCCTGCTCGTCATCGCGGCGATCCTCCTGTTCGTGGTATATCGTTTCTCCAGGATGGACAGAGTCCGCCTGGGAAGCCTTCTCACGAATGAAGGCGCCCAGTCCGGGACCGGTTATGAGAACTTTGTCATCTACGGAGTTGACTCCCGTGAAGGCGAGCTCACAAAGGATTCCCATTCGGACACGATCGTGATCTGCAGCATCAACAAGAGTACGAAGGAAGCAAAGATGGTGTCCGTCTACCGCGATACCTATCTTGACAATACGAACGGGGAATACCGGAAAGCGACCGAATGCTATTTCTTCGGCGGCCCGGAGCGCTCCATCAATATGCTGAACAAGAATCTGGACCTTGACATCAAGGATTACATAGCGGTCAACTTCAATGCTGTGATCAAGGCGGTTGATCTGATCGGAGGCGTGGATATCAATGTCACGGAAGAAGAACTTCCATACATCAACGGCTATCAGACCGAGAACGCCCAGGTCACCGGAGCGGAGATCACTCCTGTTGAGTCGGCCGGTTATCAGCACCTGAACGGGATCCAGGCACTTGCATACTGCAGGATCCGCTATACGGCAGGCAGCGATTTCAAGAGAACGGAGCGTCAGAGGGATGTCCTGATGCAGATCTTCGAGAATGCAAAGAAACAGGGCAGCACCAAGATGCTTCAGATAGCAGATGCCATGATGCCTTACATCTCCACCAGTTTCTCCAATACGGAGATCATCAGTCTGGTGAGCGGGATGGCGGACCTCACGGTAGGCGATTCGACGGGATTCCCATTTGAACAGCAGCCTGCGGACATCGCGGCAGGCGACTGTGTGGTCCCTGTCAATCTTGCAGCCAATGTCAGCGAGCTTCATGCTTTCCTGTTCGGACAGAACGACTATACGCCTTCCCAGACAGTGCAGCAGATCTCGCAGCAGATCGTGAACGATACCGGTATTGGATGATGAAAAGAACAGTTACAGTCCTGATCCCGGCATACAGTCCAGGGAAGATGCTCCGGGAGATCCTGAGACGCCTGGCCAGTCAGACACATGTGCCGGAGAAAGTCATGATCATCAACACCCTTCCGCCCGGGCGGAGAGATGCCTCGGTCAGCGGAGAGGATGAGGATGGCTCTGTCGTCTTCCTCAGGGGGCTGGCGGAGGAATTCAGGGATAGCTTCGGGGAACTGACCGTCTGCCACATCGCCAAGGATGAGTTCGGTCACGGAAAGACAAGGGACGCCGGGATCCGGGATTCGGATACGGACCTTTGTCTCTGCATGACGCAGGATGCTCTTCCGAGGGATGTCTGTCTGGTCAGCCGCCTTGAGCAGGCTTTCGATGACCCGAAGGTGGCCGCTGCCTATGCCCGTCAGCTGCCGGGGAAAAAGAGCGGACCTCTGGAGAGGGAAGCCAGAAAGTTCAATTATCCTCCGGTGTCCGCGGTGAAATCGGCAGAAGATCTTGACAGGCTGGGCATCAAAACATTCTTCTGCTCGGACGTATGCGCCATGTGGAGAAAGGATGTCTATCTTGCTCTGGGCGGATTTGAGAAGGATGTCATCCTCAATGAGGATATGATCCTCGCAGGGAAGATCATCAAGGCAGGATACAGGATCGCTTACTGTGCGGATGCGGAGGTCTATCACTTTCACAATTATTCCGGTATCCGCCAGCTGAGGAGGAATTTCGATCTGGGCGTGTCCCAGGCGGACCACCCTGAGATCTTCGGGATGGCATCGTCCGGTAAAGAGGGGGTAAGGTTCGTGAAGACGGCGGCAGCGGACCTTCTGAAAGAAGGAAAAGGCTGCCTGATCCCGGAATTCATCTGGCAGAGCGGATGCAAGTATGTGGGATACCGGCTCGGGAAAGGGTACAGACACCTTCCGAAAGCGCTGATCCTGAAGCTCTCGGATAGTCCGGATTACTGGAAAGTCAGGAAATGACGCAAGTGCCAAAAGTCATTGGCCGTGTGCGCTTGCGCACATAAGGCCATATGACTTATTGGCACGCCTAACACTGAGCACGTAGGAATTTGCGTATGCAAATTCCGAGAGTGCGAAGTGTTAAGGATTGCGGGAGTTGCGAAGCAACGAAGCAATCCGTGCGTCAAAGCGTGTGCCAAAAGGGACTTTTGGCACACGCATCAGGAAATGAGTCAGCTTCGGGGTTTCTTCCACACATTCTACACAGAATTATGCTAAACTGCAGTGATCGTTGGATGGAATCTGACATAAGGAGATACAGATAGATGAGTGATAAGTTTGATTTTCATAAGGGCTTTTTCAGGAAACCGAAGAAGGATGAGGAGAAGCCGGACCCGTTCACGGACACGCGTAAAGGCGGGGAGCCGGATCCTTTCACTGCAGAATCGGAGAGTGACCGGTCGGTTCTGGAAGATACGGAGAGTGCGACCGTAGAAGCGGCGGGAGCAGGATCCGCGGGAGAAGATACAGCGCCTGTAAGAGAGGCATCCCCTAAGGAAGATGCAGCGCCTGTAAGAGAGGCATCCCCTGAGGAAGAGCCGCTGTCAGGGAAGGAAGGCGCAGACGGAACGGAAAGCGAGACGACGCCCGTGAGGCCGTCTGATACAAGGGAAGAAGAGCCGTCAGAGCCGGACACAGAGAGCGCATCTGCAGAGAGTGCATCTGCAGAGAGTGCATCTGCAGGAAGCGCATCTGCAGATGCAGTTTCCGGGGACCTTCCATCCAGAGATGGATCCGGCCAGGAAGCATCTGACACAGGCAGTGATCCGGTACCGGAGACCGCTCAGGGATCCGGCCAGGAAGCGGGCAGCGGCATTCCGTTCAGGGATGACAGTACGTCTTCCAGCGGGCCTTCTGCCGAAAGCAGGGAACATGATTTTGATGATGAACCGAAGTTCGACACCCAGACAGGGGAGCTTCTGAGCAAACCTAAGAGCAAGATCCCGGGGATCCTGCTGACGATCGCGGTCACCGCGGGGGTCGCGGGAGCGATCACGGCAGCCTTCCGCTACAAGGATGCCTGGAAGAGCGTGAGCGACGATGCTCAGATCGAGACCGAGCGTTCGGAGCTGAATCAGGCAGCGGAAGGGTCCACAGAGGCAGCTTCGGAAACTGACATGGCCGCAGAAACTGAGGGGGCAGCCGGACCAGAGATGGTTTCTGAGTCAGAGACAGCCGGGACCGGGATGACGGAAGCGGTACCTGGGACTTCTGCAGAGACCGAAGAGCAGACGGAAAAACTGACCGAAGAGCAGACGGAAAAACCGACAGAGGAGCAGACCGAACAGCAGACCGAAGAGAAGAAAGTGCCGGATCTCAGTGACGCGATCGGGAAGGATGCAGTGTCTCTGAACACGTCGCTCGATGTCTCTCAGGTAGCGGAGGCAACACTTCCGAGTATTGTGTCTGTAACGAGCCAGTCGGTTGAGAAGGTACAGGATTTTTTCTACGGTGAGCAGCAGATCGCGGTAAACAATGTCGGATCCGGGATCATTGTTGATGAGGATGAAGACAATCTTTATATCGTGACAGATGCGTATCTGACTGCTCATGCCCAGGACCTGACGGTAGGATTCTCTTCAGGCGAGAAGGATACGGACCAGGACGGTGGTGCAGGCGCTGACGGACAGGACAGTCTTGCGGATGCAGAAATTCTCGGAGCAGATGCAGGAACGGAGCTTGCGGTACTCTCTGTGAAAAAGAGCAGTCTCGACGACGGGATCCTTGACCATGTGAAAACAGCCATCCTCGGGGATTCCGACAGTATCCGGATCGGAGAGAGAGCGGTGGCGATCGGCGACTCCCTCGGCTACGGACAGTCCGTCACCCAGGGAATCATTTCCGCCAAGGAACGTACGATGAGGACTCAGTTCGGCGTCCACGATTATCTGCAGACCGATGCCTCGATCAATTACGGAAACTATGGAGGAGCCCTGCTGAATCTCGACGGTGAAGTGATCGGGATCAATGCTGGCAAGGTTATCGAGGAAGCGACCGAAGGCATGGGATATGCCCTCCCGATCAATGACGCAAAGAAAGGGATCGCGAGGTTCCTTCCGGACGGGGGAGAGCAGCCTGAGGAGTCCGGGACGGCTCAGGAGGAGGCAGTCCCTCAGACGGAGGGTGACATTCTGTCCGCCGGTCAGGAATCGGAGAAGGAGAGTGAGATCCCGTCCTCCAGTCAGGAATCGGAGAAGGAAAGTGAGATCCTGTCCTCTGGGGAAGGGTCCGGGATGGAAACCGAAGCTTCCGGTCAGCCGGGGCTTCTGGGCGTGCATGTGGTAGCGCTGACGGAAGAAAATCAGATCATCTACCGTGCGCCGGCCGGGATCTATGTGGCAGAGGTAGATGCCGGCTCCGGTGCCGATGCTGCAGGGATCCGGGCGGATGATATCATCACTGCCGTCGACGGGGGGAAGGTCACAACCGTTGAAGAGCTGAGGGACGCACTTTCGGATACGAAAGCAGGCGATAAGGTGGAAGTCGAGATCTACCGCGCTGACAAGGAAGGAAAGTACGAGAACGCAGGAACAGTCGAAGTAGTACTTCAGTAGGCTCCAGAGGGATCGGATGAACGAGGACGATAATTTTGAAGAGAGAGGCGGAGAAAGCTCTGCCGATGACAAGGACAGCAGAAAAGACCATACCGGGAAGGTGTGCTTCATGTGCCACCGGACGGAAAGCAAAGCCGGAAAGATGATAACCATCCCCGGCGGGATCACGGTATGCGCAGACTGCATGCAGAAGGCATTTGACCAGATGAATGATCCCCAGTTCAGGAATCTTCTGAATCTGTCAAACTTCGGGAACATGAAGAATTTCCCCGGGATGGGTATGATCGATCCGCAGGACCTTGCTCAGTTTCAGCAGATGACCGGGCAGAACGGGGGGACATCTGCACAGGAAAAGGAGCAGGAAGAAGAGGAAGAGGAGCAATCTTCCGGCAGATTTGATGTAAGTGCCCTGCCGGCTCCGCATAAGATCAAGGCAGCGCTGGATGAGTACGTGATCGGACAGGAATATGCCAAGAAGGTCATATCGGTTGCAGTGTACAACCATTACAAGAGGGTCCGGACCAACACAAACACCAAGGATGCCATCGAGATCGAGAAATCCAATATGCTCATGATCGGGCCTACCGGCTGCGGCAAGACTTATCTGGTCAGGACCCTGTCGAAGCTCCTTGACGTTCCGCTGGCGATCGCGGACGCAACTGCCCTCACGGAGGCGGGATATATCGGCGATGATGTGGAGAGCGTCCTCTCCAAATTGCTCGCTGCCGCCGGGAATAGCGTAAAGAAAGCCGAGAGGGGGATCGTCTTCATCGACGAGATCGACAAGATCGCCAAGAAACAGAATACGAACCAGAGGGACGTCAGCGGCGAATCGGTCCAGCAGGGGCTTCTCAAGATCCTGGAAGGGGCAGAAGTCGAGGTCCCCATCGGGGCGACAAGCAAGAACGCCATGGTACCCATGACGACGATAAACACACAGAATATTCTGTTTATCTGCGGAGGCGCTTTCCCGGGACTGGAGGATATCATCAGGAAGAGACTGACGAAGACATCTTCGATTGGCTTCCAGTCTCAGCTGAAAGATGCATTCGATGATGATCCGGATATCCTGACAAAAGTGACCACAGATGACCTGAAGGAATATGGAATGATCCCCGAGTTCATCGGCCGGCTGCCGATGATCTTTGCCCTCAGGAAACTGGACAAGGATATGCTTGTCAGGATTCTGAAAGAACCGAAGAACGCGATCCTTCTGCAGTACCAGAAACTTCTGGCACTCGATGAGGTGAAGCTTGCGTTTGACGATGAGGCGCTTGAGGCGATCGCGGAAGAAGCCCTGAAGAGGGATACGGGTGCAAGGGCCCTGCGGTCGATCATCGAGGAGTTCATGCTCGATATCATGTATGAGGTGCCGAAGGATGATGAGATCGGAACGGTCAGGATCACCCGCGCTTACATCGAGCACAAGGGAGGACCGGTCATTACGCTCCGTGGAAGTGAGCCGGCGCTGATCACCGGGTAGGTGTCCGGGCCGGAAGGCGGAAAGATGCCTGATGGCGGACAGGGCAGAGAGGACAGTCCGCGGAAGCGAATGGATTGCAGCGGGGCATAGCCCCGGAAGAGGGAGTTTTTATCAGAATGAGCAGTGAAGCACAGAATATCGAGCAGCAGTTCCTGAAGGCACTCAGGGGAATCCTCGCTGAGTCAAAGAAGAACAAGAATACGATCAATGAGGAGGAGATCATCAAGGCGTTCGAGCCTTTTGATCTTTCCGAAGAACAGACTGACCGTATCTACCAGACCCTGGAGGAGCAGAACATCGACGTGATCCGGGGGAAGATGCCGGATGATGCAGGAGCAGACCTTGAGAGCGATACAGATGATGAGCTTCTGATCGAGACGGCAGACGATGATGAAGTCAATATCGAGGAGGCAGAGGTAGAAGAGGCAGAGGCAGGGCAGATGGATGATGCGGATGTCCTGGACGGCGTCTCTACCGAAGACCCGGTCCGTATGTATCTCAAGGAGATCGGCAATGTCCCGCTGCTCACCAGCGAGCAGGAGGTAAGGCTGGCCAAGCTCGTTGAGCAGGGTGATCAGAATGCCAAGAACCAGCTTACGGAGGCAAATCTGAGGCTGGTCGTCTCCATCGCCAAGAAGTATGTCGGGCGCGGAATGCCATTCCTGGATCTGATCCAGGAAGGCAACATGGGTCTGATGAAGGCAGTCGACAAGTTTGACTATACGAAGGGATACAAGTTCTCGACTTACGCAACATGGTGGATCCGTCAGGCGATCACGAGAGGGATCGCCGATACCGGACGTACGATCCGTGTTCCGGTCCATATGGTCGAGACCATCAACAAGACACTGAGGATGTCCAGACAGCTGCTTCAGGAACTCGGGAGAGAACCTACCCCGGGTGAAGTCGCAGAGAAACTTGGCGTTCCGGAATCCCGGGTCAGGGAAGTACTGAAGATCTCGAGAGATCCGGTATCCCTTGATACGCCGATCGGAGAGGAAGATGATTCCCACCTCGGGGATTTCATCGAGGATGATACTGCACTTTCTCCGGCGGATTCCGCAACCTTCAGCATGCTGAGGGAAGAGCTGAACAATGCATTAGGTTCGCTTACTCCGAGAGAACGTGAAGTCGTTACTCTGAGATTCGGTCTTGAGGACGGAAGGGCAAGGACCCTCGAGGAAGTCGGAAGAGAGTTCAATGTCACCAGGGAACGTATCCGTCAGATCGAGGCGAAGGCGCTGAGAAAACTGAGACATCCGTCGAGGTCCAAGAGACTGAAGGATTTCCTGAACTGAGGAAAGGAGCGGATCTTGACATACGATGAGGCTTGCGGATATGTTGCCGGGATCCCGAGATTTTCAAAGAAGAATCGTCCTGAGAATACGGAGGAGCTTCTGGGAAGGCTCGGTCATCCGGAAGAGAGCTTCCGTGTGATCCATGTCGCGGGAACGAATGGGAAAGGTTCCGTCTGCGCTTTTCTGGAGAGTATCCTGCGGGAGACCGGATTCCGGACAGGGCTTTTCACTTCTCCTCATCTTGTGGATGTCAGGGAGCGGTTTCAGATCGCCAGGGTGCCGGCGTCAGAGGCGGACTTCCTGGAAGCTTTCCAGGAAGTGCTTTCCCATGTGAAAGACATGGAAAAGGAGGGCTTTCCGCATCCGGCATACTTTGAATTCCTTTTCGCCATGGGAATGGTCATCTTCCGGAAGGAAAAGATCGATGTTCTGGTCATGGAGACAGGACTCGGGGGAAGGCTTGACGCCACCAATACCGTGAAGAGTCCGGAACTGACGGTGATCACATCCATCAGTTTTGATCATATGCAGTATCTCGGGAATACGATCCCGGCGATCGCAGGCGAGAAAGCCGGGATCATCAAGAAAAATGTCCCGGTGGTTGCGGATGGATTTCCCAGGAATGCATTCAATGTGGGGGATGCTCTTCAGGTCTTTGAAAAAAAGGCGCGGGAAGAGGAAGCTCCGCTTACGATCGTGGATGAAAAGATGGTCTCCGGTATCGTTCACAGTCAGGATGGCATCACATTTACACTGAAAAACAGATATTATGATGGGGTGACGGTCAGGATCCCATTTCTGGCCGATTATCAGGTGGAGAACTGTGCGACGGCCATGACGGCTGCGGCGGAGTTTTTCGATCGGACGGGCAGCATTCCCGCGGAGGCGGTCCTTAGGGGTGTTTCGAAGACGAGATGGGCAGGCCGCATGGAAGCGGTCCTTCCGGGAGTGATCCTGGATGGCGCTCACAATGACGACGGGATCAGTCAGTTTCTGAAGACAGCAAGGAGACTCCGCAGGGACCATCGACTGGCGCTCCTTTTCACGGCTGTGTCGGATAAGGATTATGAAGGGATGATCCGGGAACTTTCGGAGAGGGACCTTTTCTGCTTCATCATCACGACTTCGGTCGGGGGACCGCGCCAGGTCCCGGCAGAAAAACTGGCGGCGATCTTCAGAAGGTATACGGATGTACCGGTCAGGGCATCTGAAAGTGTCCGGGAAGCCTTTTCAGAGGCGATGGCTGCGAGAGGAGACGGGATCCTGCTCTGTGCAGGGTCACTGTATCTGGTTGGCGAGATCGAAGCGATGCTTCCTTCAGAGCCTGGGGCAGAAGACAGAGGTGGAGTATGATCAATTACGAGGAAGAGCTCAAGAAATTTCATCCATCTATGGATGTGAGTGAGGCAGAAGACGCGATCTACAGCAGAGACCTGACAGATGTCACGGATATCCTGAAGGAGATGCTCCAGGATGAGAAAGAGAAGAAGGGGAAGAACGTTCGATGAAGTGCATCTACTGCGGCGCTGAACTGACAGGTGACAGTTTCTGCCATAGCTGCGGGGCTGACGTCTCGATCCAGAAGCGGATTATCAGGATCTCGAACCTGCTGTATAATCGCGGCCTTGAGAAGGCAAGCGTGCGGGATCTTTCCGGCGCGGAATCACTGCTCCGCCAGAGCATCAAGTTCAACAAGGAGAATATCGACGCCAGGAATCTTCTTGGCCTTTGCTATTTTGAGACAGGCGAAGTGGTGTCTGCCCTGGTGGAATGGGTGATCAGCAGTAATCTGAAGCCGGAGAATAATCTTGCCCAGACATATCTGGAAGATCTGAGGGGCAATAAGAACAGACTGGACACGATCAATTCCACGATCCGCAAATACAACCAGTCGATCGAGTACTGCAGGGGCGGTCATGAGGATATGGCTGTCATGCAGCTGAAGAAGGTTATCTCGCAGAACCCGAAGATGGTGAAGGCATACCAGCTGCTCGCCCTCCTCTACATGAAATACGGAGAGTGGGACCGGGCAGGCAGACTTCTGAAGAAGGCTTCTCAGATCGACAATACCAACACGACAACGCTGAGGTATCTCACAGCGGTCAGGGAGGAGAAAGGAAAGCGTCCTTTCGCAAGACGGAAAAGTTCTCCCGACGGGACAGAAGAGGGACGCTCGATGCGTTATGTCTCGGGCAATGACCTGGTGATCGCGCCTACGACTTTCCGGGACTCGTCCACGATCGCAACTGTCATCAATATCTTTCTGGGGGTCCTTCTCGGAGCGGCGATCGTGTGGTTCCTGACGGTGCCGGCCGTCCGTCAGAATGTCAATGACAAGGCAAACAAGTCAGTGACGGATGCCAATACTTCGCTTGCCACGGCAACTGCAGCTGCACAGGACCTGCAGGACCAGATCGACAGTGCCAATTCCGATGCGGATGCTGCAAGAAAGGAGAGGGACGACGCAAACAAGCGGATCGAAGGCTATAACGACCTTCTGGCTGTGGCAGATCTCTATGTCCTGGGAGATCAGAACAAGACAGTTGAAGCGCTGGGAAAGCTGAGTGCGGATGATTATGACGGTGAGGGCAAGACCCTTTATGATGATATCACCCAGATGGTAGGAGGAGCCCTCTTCAATCAGTATTACACGGATGGAACGACAGCCTATGTGAATAAGGATTACGCAGGGGCTGCTGCCAGCCTTCAGCAGGCGGTGGATTCGGACCCGGAGGGGAAGGCAGACAATTACCAGTCCGCCCTCTATTACCTTGGCTTCGCCTACTATTTCCAGGGAGATTACGACAAGGCAGATGAGATCTTCCGGCAGTTTGCGGACCGTTACCCGAGCCGTGCGGCTGAAGTGCAGCCGTACATGAGCGGAGGGGCATCGCAGTCATCGGACACAGGCGGAGGGGCATCACAGTCTCAGGGACAGGCGTCCGTGAACATGGACAGTACTCAGGCTCAGGCATCTGCCCAGGGGACAGATCAGACGGGGACCGGAGGTACTTCCGGGACGGATGCAGCGGCATCGTCGCAGGGAGCAGTCCAGCAGGGAGATGGCGGCGGCAGCGACATCACTGTATACGATTCGTCTCAGAGCACGCCGCAGATCGTATGGACGGATCCTTACACAGGACAGGGATACGACATGTACGGCAATCCGGTTTATGCAGGTTAATTTGGTTTCAGCAGCAATAACCTAAGTGGGAGTGTCAGAAAGTGATAAGACCGTATTCGGCTTTTGACCTGGAGACGGCAAACCCGGACCAGGTCACATATACCAAAGAAGAGTTAGCAGAAAATGTGAAGGTGCCGCCTCTTGTTGAGCAGGACCTGAAGAGGATCATCAGTGACCGTCTGGAACAGTGCGGACTCTATTTCCGTGTATTCTCAAGGATAAAGACGGCGGCTTCCATGGAGAGCAAGTTTGAGAGGAAGGATTATAATGCTTCCCATAAACTTCAGGATCTGATCGGAGTCAGGATCAATCTCTACTTTGATGACGATGTCCCGATCTGCCAGAACATCATGGCAAATACTTTTGATGTGGTGAACTGGTCCACATCCAAGAGAGAGGAAGATGAGTTCAAGCCGGCAAAGCTGAACGGCGTATTCCGGCTTCCTGGCTATCTGAAGCAGGAGATCTCACCTCAGACATGGGATATGTGCATCGACGATACCTTCGAGATCCAGATCAAGACCATGTTCTTTGAAGGGTGGCATGAGGTCGAGCATGACATGCGATACAAGGGAGAGGAACTCTGGAGACATTATCCGGGATTCTCCCGCTATTTCAATTCGATCCTTGCAACGCTGGAACTCTGTGACAAATCCATGGTCACTCTGTTTGAAGATCTGGGGCACGCACTCTACAAGTCAGGACGCTGGAGCGACATGGTGAAGAGTCATTTCCGTCTGAAACTCGGAGAAGCGCAGCTGTATCCGGAGGTTGAGAAGATCCTGAATGACGATATGGTCAACACGGATAATCTGGCCAAGAAGATCTTCAGGACTCCGAGACCGGTCCTGATCGGCCAGCTTCTTTCGAGGCAGAGAAGGATCCCGATCAATGTCAATACGATCATAGCACTGCTGAACGATAGTGTATTTCACGATGAACGGCTGAAGGAAGTGTTCAGCAAGCGGGATGTCTACAATGACGGACGGGAGGAGACGGACGTTGAATCGAGACATTACGAACTGAGACCGCTGACCCGCCATACCGTTTTCCAGATGAAGACCATCGTCGATGGAAGCAGGCTGAAGAGCACGGAAGCGCCATCGACCCCGGTCATCTATGACGAATGCTGCTCGATCATCTACAGATGGGTACAGCAGAAATACGGGGACCTGTTCCACGATTTCCCGGATACGATACAGTCCTTCCATGCCGAAGTGATGGCATTCAATGTGACGGTGAAGTACCATCCGGAGGTGAGAAGGCTGAAAGTGCATGCACGCCATATAGACCCGGAGGTTGGCGGGAGAGTATGGTTCACGGAAGTGAATCTTTATGAAAGCTATGACGGAACGCCATCCTGCGGAGAGGAAGTAAGCGGAGGAAGAAAACCAGACAGAGGAGAGATGCCTCGGGCGGATGCCGCCCCCCATATCTTTATCGAGACGATCAATGGCTACGCAGAGCCCGACCGGGAAGACATGTCTCCGAGCGAGACACCTTCCAGATACTTCAGCTACCCGGCATTCTATAAGAATATCGTGGATAATGTGGGGATCATCAACGGACTGCCATGCTCTGGCAGGAGAAGGATCCTCAGGGATGAGCAGATCGGACAGGTAGTCGATGCGATCAGCGGAGACAGGGAGTTCCCGATCGTTCTGATCATATCGAGGGAAGATGAAAACGGGATGATGGATGAAGACTGGCTTCTTCAGTTCCGTGTTTCAGATTTCACGAGAACGGTGTGGAGATATGCCCATGTGCTTTGCTGTTATGAGAAGACAGGCCGTGAGCTCTTGCGGAGAGTCGGAGATATCCGTTATAATTCCGAGCCCCAGGTTCCGAGACTTTATATCTTCTGGCCGGATGGCTCCATCGACGACTATGGCGCGGAAGACGTTATGAACTGTTCTTTCGGAAGACACCTGGAAGCAAGAGATGATGCCAGAACATACGATATCGTCCACGGCGGCCAGGCATTCTACCACAGGATCGTCACCGACCTGAGAGATTACAACGTCTCCGCGAACATGTGGGATGGATTCAAGCTTGATACCCAGACCGGGATTCCGGACTGATCTGCGGCAAAGCAGGCATCTGCCTTGCCGCTTTGGCCGCTTACGTGTCTTCTCTGGGATCCGGGTCCGTGTTTGACTCCCGGACCGCCTTCCTGACCGGAAGGATCATGTGGGGGGACACGGATAGCTCGTCCACTCCCATCTTGAGCAGGCGGTCTGTCATGGAAGTGTCTGCGCCCAGTTCACCGCAGATTCCTACCTGGCAGCCCCAGCGGTGCCCGTTTTTCACGGTGATGGCGATCTCGCGCATGACAGCTTCACTGTAGGGGTCATAGAAAGAGTCGAGGCTGCCGTTCTGGCGGTCCATAGCCAGTGTATACTGAGTCAGGTCGTTCGTGCCGATGGAGAAAAAGTCTACTTCCTGTGCAAGTTCGTCGGACAGGAGGGCGGAAGATGGAGTCTCGATCATGATCCCGACCGGAATCTGCCTCCATGCAATGTTTTCGTCTGTCAGGCGGTCCGTCACTTTGCGGATCAGCCGTCTGATCTCCCGGACTTCTCTGACGGAGGTGATCATGGGGAACATGATGGAGAGGTTTCCGAAGGCGGAAGCGCGATAGACGGCCCGAAGCTGGCTGCAGAACAAGTCTTCGTGGTTCAGGCATAACCTGATCCCGCGGAAACCCAGGGCCGGATTTTTCTCGGGAAGGATCCCGGGAAGACCAGAGGGCTTGTCAGCTCCCAGATCCATGGTGCGGATGGTGACCGGACGTCCTTTCATCATCTCTGCAGCTTTTCGGTAAGTGAGGAACTGTTCTTCCTCTCCGGGGAGGGTCCTTCGCCCGATATAGAGAAATTCCGTCCGGAAGAGGCCGATCCCCTCTGCGTCATTCTCAAGGGCGGACGGGATATCGTCGATACTGCCGATATTCGCGTACAGCCTGATCTGCTTGCCGTCCGAAGTGGCGGAATCTTTTCCTTTCATCCCGATGTACTGTTTTCTGCTCTCGATTCCGAGGGCCTTTTTCTTTGCAGCAGCTGACAGCGTTCCCTCGTCAGGATCCAGGATAAGGACTCCCCGGTCGGCATCAACGACGACACGATGACCATCCCAGGATTCCGATACCGGAATCCCAGAAAGGGCAGGGATATCCATGCCGCGCGCCAGGATCGCCGCATGGGAGAGAGGAGACCCTTCCGACGTCACGAAGGCAAGGATGAATCTTCTGTTCAGCATCAGGGTATCGGAAGGGAGGAGATCGAAGGCGGTGATGACCGCCGGTCCGCTCACGGTCAGACCATTGTTCTGACCGGAGAGGATACGGATGATCCTGTTTGCAACATCCAGAAGGTCGGAGACCCTCTGACGGATGTATTCGTCCTCTACCCCGCGGAGAATCCCGGCATAACGGTCCGCGCAGACGGACACCGCATGCTCTGTATTCACCTTCTCACTTCTGATCATATCAAGGACACTTTGGACGAACTCTTCATCGCTCAGCATAACGGACTGGGCCGCGAAGATCCCGGCGATGTTTTCGCCGGCAGCTTCGGCCGCCTGCCTCTTAAGTTCATCGAGCTCAGAGGCAGCCTGAAGCTTTGCATTCTCAAAACGGGCGATCTCTGCCTCAGGATCCGCGATAGTCCTTACAGCCGGTTCTGCACTGACACTTTTCAGAAAATGGATTCTGCCGATCGCGATCCCTCTGTGAAGAATTTTCCCTGCATACTCATCCATGCTGTCACCTGATCTTCGTATCTGCCGTCAGTCTGATTCAAAAGGATTCCCGAGTTCTCTGTATTCCCAGGCTGTGCAGGAGCGCGATCCGCATTCTGTGCTGATGATCCTGTCCTGGGAGTCTTTATGGTTCGGATAGTATCTTGTCGTCATGACGTGTTCGCCATCGTTGAGGAAGATCTCCACGACACTGGTGTCCACCAGAATCCGCAGATTCCTGAGCGGTCCGATCTTTGCCCTGCGGACGGTGCGCCCGCCGGCTGCTTCCTTCGCAGCGTCTGCGATGGCTTTTTCTTCAACCAGGGCTCTGGCAGGGATCACAGCTCCTTCCGCGAGTGCGGTGGCAGCGGCTGCCGGTGACAGAGGCTTGTTGCAGGAATCCAGTGTCAGAGTAGCAGTCTCATTCTCATATTCCAGCGTGACGACCCTTGGCTGCAGCCGGCTGCCGATCCTGACACGGACCGCTCCTTTCCCAGGACCGATCTGCAGCTCCCCCGTTCCGTTGCTGAACGTGAGCGGTTCCCCGTTCATCGGTGTCAGCTTTGTCTCCCGCAGGGAGTTGATCTCCGCGACCGGATTCTGCAGCAGGCGGCCGCCGCCTACCGTCAGTTCTCTCGGAACGGTCAGAAGACCCTGCCATCCTTCCTTGTTTGCAGTGAGGTTGAAGTACCGTGCGTCGGGCATCCCGGCCCATGCGATCAGGATCCTTCTTCCATCGGAATCCTGGAAGGTCTGAGGCGCATAGAAGTCAAACCCCTGGTCCCATTCGTGGAAACTGCTTTTGCTGACCATCTGGCCGCCGATGGATTCCCCTTCCACAAAGAAATATCCTGCGGAATAGTGGTTCTGGAAATGGAACTCCTGATGTCCGATCCCCTGCGGGCATATGGAAAGGACCGTGCATCCTTCTATATGAAAATAGTCAGGACACTCCCACTGGTATCCGAATCCTTCCGGAAGAAAGAAATCTCTCATATAGGTCCAGTGGATCTGGTCCTTGCTGGTGTAGATCAGGGCACATCCGTTCCCGGAGCGGCCATGCGGCACATCCCCTTCGCCAGGGACTTTCTTCATTCCGGCTGCCAGCACCATAAAATAGGTATCCTTTTCTTTCCACACCTTGGGGTCACGGACCTTCAGAGTCATCTCCGCAGGGTAATCCTTGTTGGTCAGCAGGAGCTGCCGGCTCCCGTAGCGTATCCCGTCTTTTGTGCTGATCCGCATCTGATTCGATGTCCGGCCGGCAACATTATAGTCAAAATCTCCCTTTTCCTTGATGCTTCCCGTATAGAATAGATGGATCCCGTCCTCGTCAACGAGTGCGGAACCAGGATAGACCCCGCTTTTTTCATATTCCGTGGCAGGAAACGCGACTCCTGCATACTTCATATGCATCAGGTCCTGTCCCTGAAAATGTCCCCAGACACGAGGCTTCTTGCCGTTCACGTCTTCCGGGCAATACTGGAAAAATATGTGATAGACCCCATCTTTCCTGCACAGCCCCACTGGGTCAGACATCCAGCCGTCCGGCGGAGACAGATGATAGCCAGGCCTCCAGGAATCAAGAAAATAGTTCATTCTGTTCACTCCTCTTATCGATATCCAGTCTGTTCCTGCTGTCGCATCCATTATAGGGAAGTTGCAGGGCCTTGTAAATTTCAGAGTGAAGAAAAAATTAAAAAACCCACCGATATGGGAGGAGAAGGGAACCAGCGGTCAAGATACTGTGGGAATGATAGAAAATCCTCCTACATCTTGTAATGGAGGAAGCCGAAAAAGTGCACAAAAGTAACAGACCAAACAGATGTTCTCCATTGCACAATGCACTATTATGGCTTAAACTAAGCACTGAAGTGGTAGAAAGTGGTGAAATGTGGTGCTTAAGGGAGGAAAAACGGAATTATGAACCGGTTTTCCGGCACCCCATTTCCAGGTGAGGAATTCTGAATGTTCTATGGTGCTAATTATAACACCCTGGATGCGAAGGGGAGACTGATCATCCCGAAACAGTTCCGTGAACAGCTCGGCGAGTCGTTCATGATGACTAAGGGACTTGATGGGTGTCTCTATGTCTTCCCGATGAGCGAATGGAATTCCTTCGAGGAGAAACTGGCCGCACTGCCACTCACCAACAAGAACGCCAGGGCAGTCGTGAGACATTTCGCTGCAGGCGCGTCGCTCTGCGAGACAGATAAGCAGGGGAGGGTCCTGATCCCGGAAGTGCTGAGGGACTTTGCTCATCTGCAGAAGGACGTGGTAGTCGAAGGTTCCATGAAGCGGATCGAGATATGGTCCAGGGAACAGTACGACAGACAGGCAGCGGAAGACAATATCGACGAGTCCATGGAGGCGCTGGATGGTCTGGACCTTGCTCTGTAAGACTGACCTGCCGGATTAAGGGCCCGGCAAAGGAGGAAAGATGGAGTTTCAGCATAAACCGGTCATGCTAAAAGAGGTGATCGGAAGCCTGAATATCAGACCTGAAGGAACTTACGTGGACGGAACCATAGGCGGGGCGGGGCATTCCTCTGAGATCGCAGCAAGGCTTTCCGGGGAGGGAAAGCTTTACGGATTCGACCAGGATGCCGCGGCGATCGAGGCAGCGACAAAGCGCCTCGAACAATATAAAGACAGAGTCTCGATCATCCGGAGCAATTATTCGGAGATGAGAGAGAGGCTGTCGGAACTTGGAGTTACATCGGTAGACGGAATTCTTCTGGATCTGGGCGTGTCATCCTATCAGCTTGATGACGCGGAGCGCGGCTTTACTTACCGGACGGATGCACCGCTTGATATGAGAATGGACCAGCGGCAGAGCCTTTCGGCAAAGGAGGTTGTGAACGGATATTCCGAGTCGGAACTTACCCGCATACTTCGGGATTACGGCGAGGAAAGATTCGCGAGAAACATCGCAAAGCATATCGTGGCTGAGAGGGAAAAGCATCAAATTGAGACAACTGGGGAGTTGATTTCTATCATAAAAGCCGCTATTCCCGCGAAAGCGAGAGAGGGCGGCGGCCACCCGGCCAAAAGAACCTTCCAGGCGATCCGCATCGAAGTCAACAGGGAACTTGACGTGCTGAGTGATTCCCTTGACGGGATGATCGACATGCTTGATGACGGAGGCCGAATCTGTGTGATCACCTTCCACTCGCTGGAAGACAGGATCGTGAAGGACACCTTCAGGAGAAATGAGAATCCCTGCACATGTCCTCCTTCGTTTCCGGTCTGCGTGTGCGGGAAGAAACCGAAAGGCAGGGTAATCACAAGGAAACCGATCGTCCCTTCGGAAGAGGAGACCGAAGAGAATCCAAGATCAAAGAGCGCCAAGCTGCGCGTCTTTGAGAGAAAGATCATCTGAGACCCAAAGCGGTATGCCGCATCTGCCGGGGAGAAGCAGATACAGAGAGATACGGAGATCATCTGGGGAGACTGAGATCCGTCATCCGTACCGGCCGACAAAGATCGGATGAGCAAAGAGGGAATGAGAGTATCATGGCAGAAAACAGAACGGGAAAAGTTGCACAGTTTGAAAGAAGCAGAGGACAGCGCTATACTGAACTCACCTATGGAAACACCGTGAGAACAGCAGAGGCACAGGAGAAGTATACACAGAATACGCAGGAGACATCCCAGCAGGTTCTGCGCAACCGTGCCAGGGTCCGTCATATGGACATGCGTTATGTTCTGTTCCTTTCTATCTGTGCGGTTCTGACGGTCATGGTCTGCATTCACTACCTGAAGCTTCATGCGCAGTATACGTACTATCAGAAGAAGGCTTCTGCTCTGACACTTGAGCTGAACAATCTGCGGATGGAGAACGATACGACTTATAATGAGATCGTGTCCGGTGTGGACCTTGCAGAGATCAAGGAGAGAGCGATCCAGGGCCTGGGTATGACATATCCGAAGCAGAGCCAGATCGTTACTTATGAAAGCCCGGACAGCGACTATGTGAAACAATATGAAGAGATCCCTGACAAAGCCCGGTGACTTCCGGGCAAAGACTGGGCTTTGAGATGGGAAACGGGGTTATCTGAATTTGACTTCCGGAAGAATCAGAAAAAAGAAAAAAAGAGAACGGATTTTTTCAAAAGGAATGCAGAGGAGGCTTTCGGCCGTATTTGCATTCATTTTGTTATGTATGGGGATTCTGCTGTTTCGGATCACATTCGTGACCGCAACGAGAGGGAACAAGTACTCCAAGCAGGTGCTGTCGCAGCAGACTTATGATTCCAGGACGATCCCGGCGAGAAGAGGACAGATCATCGACGCCAACGGAATCGTGATGGCGAAGAGCGAGAGAAGGTATAACGTCATACTCGACTGCTATGCCATCAACTCGGAACCGGAGTACCTGCAGCCGACGATCGATGCGGTGTCCTCTGTCTTCGGGATCGACAAGGATAAAGTGCGCGGGGTCATATCCGATGAATCGACCAAAGATTCCCGCTACCAAGTGATCCTGGAAAAGATCACGAAGGAAGAGAAAGACGAGTTTGAGGCTTACCAGGACGGAGACGACCTGAGCAGGGACAGCGGGATGTCGGAGAAGGAACTCGAGGAGGCAAGGGCAGAAAGAGCGGACATACAAGGTGTCTGGTTTGAGGAAGTCTTTGTACGCTCCTATCCGAACAAGACGCTTGCGGCGAATGTCGTAGGATTTTCCAATGACATAGGAGACGGCATCACCGGGATCGAGAACTACTATGATACGACGCTTACCGGAACTGACGGAAGACAGTTCGGATTCCTCAACAGCAATTCGGACTTCGAGCGTCAGACGGTGGAACCTGATAATGGAAAGACGGTCCAGCTGACTCTGGATATGAACATCCAGCAGATCGTGCAGGACCAGATCGACGCCTTTGACAAGGAGTACGGAACAGAGAGCTCCGACATGAAGGGGGCAAAGAACATCGGGGTCGTGGTCATGGACCCGAATTCAGGCAGTATCCTGGCAATGGCGTCCAACCATGAATATGATCTCAACAATCCTTATGCAGGTTTCACCAAGGGCGAGATCAAGAAGATGGGCGAGGATGCATACGTCAAGGCGCTGAACAAAAACTGGGAGAATTTCTGTGTTTCCGAGAGCTATGAGCCCGGTTCGGTCGTGAAGCCGATCACGGTGGCTTCCGCCCTTGAGGACGGCGCCGTACATGACGGCGACCATTACTACTGCGGAGGCTCGCTCCTGATCACGGACACCACCATCAACTGCGACAATATCTACGGACACGGGGATGAGACTCTGGAATATGCGATCGTCAATTCCTGCAACGTCGCTCTGATGCAGGTCGGCGCGAAGCTGGGCGTCCGCAGGTTCGTACAGTACCAGAAAGATTTCGGCTTCGGAAGACAGACTGGCATCGATCTTCCGAATGAGAACTCGGGAGTCGTCTACGGAGACGACAAGATGCATGAAGTTGAGCTGGCTACCTGCTCTTTCGGACAGGGCTTTACCGTGAACATGGTCCAGGAAGCCGCGGCATTCTCAACAGTCGTCAACGGCGGGTACTATTACCAGCCGCACGTCGTCGGAGCGATCCTCAATGACGACGGGACAACGTCATCCACGGTCGAGCCGCTGGTGCTCCGGCAGCCCATCTCCTCGGAAGTCTCCCGTACTGTGAGGGGCTACCTTCACACGGCGGTTGAGGAAGGGACCGGAAGAAAGTCCAGGGTCCCGGGCTATCGGACCGGGGGAAAGACTGGAACTGCAGAGAAGATCGATCCGGAGACCGGTACCAGATGGAAGGGAAAGTACCTTGTCTCTTTCATCGGCGCAGCTCCGATCGATGATCCGAAAGTCGTTATCTACTGTGTCGTCGACGAACCGAATGTGGAAGAGCAGGCGGATTCTTCCTATCCGCAGACGCTTTTCCGCAAGATCGCCACGGAAGTCTATCCTTATCTTGGCCTCTATCCGACCGAGCCGGTGACCGACCAGCTGCTCATGGAGCTTGGCATCACCAAGGACGAGACGGTTGAAAATGAGATCAAGAGTGCCTATTTCCAGTGCTTCGGGGCAGACGGAACGCTCTACAACGATGCGGCCGTCAACGCGAAGGGAGAGGTTGTCGACAGCGACGGCAACGTGATCGACGGAGTCAAGGTTGATGTCGATGCAAGTACCGTAACCGATGCCAAGGGCAATGTGATAGAAGTTGATATGTCCGCCCTGAAGGAAGAGCGGGCAAAGTCAACGGTGGCGGACAATCCGGACATCGCCGCTCCGCCGACTCAGGATGCCGGTGATGATACAGATGATTCCACCTGGAGCGGGGCGGAAGCTGCCGATGAAGCTGCAGCGGAAGACGGAGATGCTTCCGGAGTGATCGCCGGAGCAGGAGCCTGATATAGGAGGAAACCGAGATGACGCTTAGCCTTGATACCATTCTTGCCGTATTTATCTCATTCGTGATAACGGCTGTGCTGTGTCCGATCCTGATCCCGTTTCTGATCCGGCTGAAGGTCGGACAGACCGAGAGGGTGGAGGGAGTGAAGAGCCACCTCAAGAAAGCAGGGACGCCGACCATGGGCGGCATTGCGATCCTTTTGTCCGTGATCGTGACTTCCCTGATCTTTACATCCCGCTATCCAAGGATCGTCCCGATCCTGATCCTGACGGCTGGTTTCGGCGTCATCGGCTTCATCGACGATTATCTCAAGGTCGTGAAGAGAAAGTCGGACGGCCTTCTTCCGAAGCAGAAGATGGCTCTTCAGATCGTGGTCACGACCATCTTTGTCATCTTTCTGTGGGTGAAAGACCCTGCATGCTTTGATTTCCTGATCCCATTCACGGAAGGGAAGATCATCTCGGGAACAGGAGTCAGGATCTTCGGGACCATCCTTTCTTACTTCGCCATCATCGGAACCGTCAACGGCGTGAACTTCACGGACGGTCTGGACGGACTTGCGTCCTCCGTCACGGCGGCTGTGGCAGTATTCTTCACCTACGCCTCCATGACTCTGGGCGGACAGATCGAGCCGTTCACCGCTGCAGTCTTCGGAGCGCTGATCGGATTCCTTCTGTATAATGTCCATCCGGCAAAGGTCTTCATGGGGGACACCGGATCTCTTGCGCTTGGCGGCTTTGTCGCCGGCTGCGCCTACGCACTGAAGATGCCGGTCTTCATCCTGATCGTCGGCCTGATCTATCTGATCGAAGTCCTTTCTGTCATCATCCAGGTGACCTACTTCAGAAAGACCGGAGGAAAGCGGTTCTTCCGTATGGCTCCGATCCATCATCACTTTGAGCTGAGCGGATGGTCCGAGACCAAGGTCGTCGGAGTCTTCACGATCGCAACGATCCTTCTGTGCCTTCTGGCCTGCATCCGCCTGTGACGGACAGAAGCGCGGAACCTGATCTGACAGAAACCTGCCGCAGAAGATCCGACAGGCACTTAACGGAAAGCCGCATCTGCGGCGGAGGAGGAAAATGATGGAACTGAAAGGAAAGAAAGTCCTTGTATTCGGAGCAGGAAAGAGCGGGATCGGATCGGTCTCTCTTCTTCGGAAGGCCGGAGCAAAGCCGGTCCTTTATGACGGCAATGATAAACTGGACGTTTCTGCACTTCGCGGGAATTTTCCTGCAGATGCGGATATCGAAGTTGTTCTCGGCGAGCTGAAGGACAGCCTGATCAGCAGCATCGACCTCTGCGTCATGAGCCCGGGAGTCCCGACTGACATCGATCCCGTGAACCGCATCCGCAGAGCCTCCGTACCGGTCATCGGTGAGATCGAGCTCGCCTATGCCTGCTCGAAGGGCGATGTCATGGCGGTCACCGGCACGAACGGAAAGACGACCACGGTCACCCTTCTGGGAGAGATCATGAAGCGCCATCTCGGCGGGGACCGAGTCTTCGTGGTCGGCAACATCGGAAATCCGTATACGGATGCAGCGCCTGAGACGAAGGAAGACTCCGTGGCAGTTGCCGAGATCAGCTCCTTCCAGCTTGAGACCATCGATACTTTCCACCCGCACATCTCCGCTATCACGAATATCACACCGGACCATCTGAACCGTCACCATACGATGGAAGAATACATCCGGGTGAAGGAGAGCATCACGAAGAATCAGACGGCGGATGATTTTGTGGTCCTGAATTATGAGGATGAGGTGCTCCGCAGATTCGGGGAGTCTCTTGGGAGCAGGGTCCATGTGAAGTATTTCTCCAGTAAAAGGATCCTTGAGGACGGCATGTATCTTGACGGGGACGTGCTGAAGATCGCCGATGCGGAGAAAAAGACGGTCACGGATGTCATCAATATCCATGATCAGAGCCTGCTCGGGGCCCACAACTATGAGAACATCTCAACCGCTGTGCTCTGCGCCGTCTGCGCGGGTGTCCCGCTTGACGAGATCCGGGAGGTGCTCAGAAGCTTCAAGGCGGTAGAACACAGGATCGAGTTCGTGAAGGAAGTCCGGGGAGTGGCTTACTATAATGATTCCAAGGGAACCAATCCGGATGCGGCCATCCGCGCCGTCCTGGCCATGGACCGCCCGACGGTCCTGATCGGAGGCGGCTACGACAAGGAAAGTACCTACGACGAATGGATCGAAAGCTTCCGGGGCAAGGTAAAGGACCTGGTCCTGATCGGACAGACGAAGGAAGCGATCGCGGAGTGCGCGAAAAAACACGGCTTTACGAACGTCTATCTGTGCGATACCTTCCGCGAAGCTTTTGACAAGTGCGTATCCCTGGCCCAGCCGGGCGATGCGGTCCTGCTCTCGCCTGCATGCGCAAGCTGGGGCATGTTCCGGAACTATGAGGAACGCGGCAGAATCTTCAAGGAATATGTCAGAGGAGTTTCAGAGTGAACAGAATCCTTCGTACAATCGTAATCCTGCTGGCAGTTTTAGCCGCCGCCGCCCTGATCCTTGTGTACGGATTCCGGATCCGGACAGTTGCGGTCGAGGGAAATGAGCGTTACCCGGCAGAGGAGATCAGCAGCGATCTTATGAGCACCAGCCTTCTGCAGAATACCCTGTATTTTGCATGGAGGTACAGGAGTGCCGTTCCTTCGCCGGACGCTCCGTATCTGACATCGGTCAGGGCAAAGATCCTGTCCCCGACATCCGTGAAGATCTCGGTGACGGAAAGCACCCTGATCGGCCGGGTCCAGTATGACGGGCAGAATGTATACTTTGATGAGGACGGGATCGTCCAGATGATCACGGATGAGGTGCGGCCGGGCATACCGCTCGTCACGGGAGTGAGCCTGCAGAAGCCGACCCTCTACCAGAAACTGTCCATGGACAATGCCTCGACCCTGAGGACCATGCTCAGTGTGACACAGCTCCTGATCCAGGCGGATTTCATACCGGACAGTGTCACATTTGACGAAAGCGGGAACATGACCCTGAGGTTCGGAAGCGTCGCGGTCCGGCTGGGACAGGATGAATATCTGGAAGAGAAGATTGCCAATCTGGTCCAGATCTATCCGCAGATCTCATCCGAAAGCGGAACCCTGAACATGGAAGGCTTCACGGGAAAGAATTCCAGCATCACCTTCCGGCGCTCGTCCGATGCCACGGATGAGAGCGAGACCGAGGGAGATATGAGCGAGATCCTGGCGGGCGCCGGGGCAGGAAGCGGGGACGCGGAAGAGGATTCAGGCGAGGCAGCTGCGGAGGAAAGTCCGGACGACGGCAGTCAGCCGGAAGCGGCAGCAGAAGGCGCCGGAGATCAGTCCGGCCAGAATGCAGCGGAAGGCGGAGAGGCAGCAGACGACGGAAGCCAGCCGGACGGGGAAGCCGGAGACTCAGGGGACCAGGAAGAGGACCAGCAGAGCGTTGGAAGCGGCGTTATGGCATTCGACAGCAGCGGAACGCTTCATTATGATGCCAGGATCGTGAACGGCCAGGTCGTGGATGCATCAGGCAATCCGATCGATGGCTGCACGGTTGATGAGAATGGAAACATCAAGGATGCTTTCTGGAACGTGATCGACCCGGTCACCGGGCAGAATGTCCAGTAATGCCGGCGCTACCTGAGGGATACGGAGGCAGGCCGGACAGGCAGATAAGGCTTGCAATATCGCCGGAAACCACTTATATTTAAGAAGATATGGGCAATCCCCATGCAGGGACCTCAATACTTCCGATTCCGTTTTCGCGGAACTGATGATACAAGGAGGAGAATTCAGTGTTAGAGATCATGTCTAATGATTCCGAGCCGGGAGCACGGATCATCGTCATCGGCGTCGGCGGAGCCGGCAATAATGCAGTCAACCGGATGGTAGACGATACGATCGCCGGTGTTGAGTTCATCGGGGTCAATACAGATAAGCAGGCGCTTGCAATGTCCAAGGCGCCGACCGTGATCCAGATCGGTGAGAAGATCACCAAGGGACTCGGCGCAGGAGCAAGGCCGGAAGTCGGAGAGCAGGCTGCCGAAGAGAGTACGGAAGATATCAGGAATGCAGTCCAGGGCGCCGATATGGTGTTCGTGACCTGCGGCATGGGCGGCGGAACCGGGACAGGTGCGGCTCCTGTCATCGCAGGAGTTGCCAAGGAGATGGGCATCCTCACGGTAGGCGTTGTCACGAAGCCTTTCCGCTTCGAAGGCAAAGTCCGTATGACCAATGCCCTGAATGGGATCGAGAGACTGAAAGAGAACGTCGATACCCTGATCGTCATTCCGAATGACAAGCTTCTCGAGGTCGTTGACAGAAGGACCACCATGCCGGAAGCTTTCAAGAAGGCAGACGAAGTCCTTCAGCAGGCGGTATCCGGGATCACGGACCTGATCAATCTGCCGGCTCTGATCAACCTCGACTTTGCGGATGTCCGCACGGTCATGGAGGACAAGGGCATCGCCCACATCGGCATCGGTCAGGCGAAGGGAGACGACAAGGCGATCGAAGCTGTCAAGATGGCAGTCGAGAGCCCGCTGCTTGAGACCACTATCGAAGGCGCTACCAACATCATCATCAATGTCAGCGGCGATATCAGCCTGATGGATGCAAACGATGCTGCAAGCTATGTACAGGAGCTTGCAGGTGATAATGCCAATATCATCTTCGGCGCTATGTATGATGATACCTATGCGGATGAGTGCAGCATCACCGTCATCGCTACCGGTATCGAGGACCCGAATGAGGAACAGGGTTCCCTTCTCGGGCTTCATCAGAAGCCGGCAGCACCTGTTCAGCAGTCAGGGACTGATTTCCGCTTCCGCAAGAGCGAGACCAGGCCGAAGAACGGATTCACTTTCCAGCGTCCGGTACAGACCGCTCCGAAGGCTCCGACTATCCCGACTCAGAGCGCGACCCTGAAGACTCCTACCAGCAAGGTTACCCCGCAGGATATCCAGATCCCGGATTTCCTGAGAAGAACCTGAAAAGAGAACTGAATCATGTGAAGGCCTCCGACGGTTCTGCCGGAGGCTTTCTTTATCCGCATCAGGAGCTGGAGCAGAAGGGAGGATATTTTGGCTGATACAGAGAAGAGCAGCAGGATGGCTGCAGACGTAAGAAAGGAATATGAGATCACCGGACATACCCGCTTCGGAGGACTGCTCGGAAGCCCGGTCGCGCACAGCATCTCCCCTCAGATGCACAACTACAGCTTCCGGAAACTGGGGATAGACTGCGTCTATCTCTGCTTTGAGGTGCAGCCGGACAGGCTGGGGGATACGGTGCGTACGTTCCGGGAACTCGGCGCTTTCGGGTTTAACCTGACCATGCCGGACAAGCAGTACGTTCTGGAATATCTTGACGATCTGTCACCGGCAGCCCGCATGATCGGAGCAGTGAACACCGTCGTGAATGAGGAAGGCAGACTGATCGGCCATAACACCGATGGCTACGGCTATATGGAGTCCATGCGCCAGGCCGGCTTTGACGCTTCCGGAAAGGAGATGACCCTTCTCGGAGCGGGGGGAGCAGCCAGCGCCATAGCGGTGCAGGCTGCCCTCGACGGAGTGACAAAGCTTCATATCGCTAACAGAAAGTCCCGTTCCTGGCGTCATGCCGAGGAACTTGTGAAGACGATCAATGAGAATACCTCCTGTCATGCGGACCTGACGGATCTTTCGGACCTCTCCGCCCTGAAGGAGAAGATCGGCTCTTCCTATCTGCTTACAAATGCGACTTCCGTGGGAATGAAGAAGGGACCCGGGGATTCTGGCGGCGAGGACATGACTCCGGTTCCGGACACGTCTGTCTTCCGCCCGGACCTGGTGGTGTCCGATGTCATCTATAATCCCAGAAAGACCCGGCTTCTCCGGGAGGCAGAGACAAAAGGCTGCCGGACATTCAATGGCATGTACATGCTGCTCTACCAGGGAGCAGAGGCATTCCGCCTCTGGACCGGGAAAGAGATGCCGGCGGATGAAGTGAAGGCAAGATATTTTGACAGATGAGGAGAACAGGATGCCGGATATGACAAAAGCTCAAAAGCAGGGTCAGGCGATAGCGGTGTCAGGAGATCAGACACAGACCCGGATGACGGTGAAGATCGGGGACGTGGTCCTCGGCGACGGGGTTCCGAAGATCTGTGTCCCGGTTGCAGCAGAGAGCGGAGAGCAGCTGGAAGAGACACTGAAGAAACTTGAAAAGATGAGACCTTTGTATGATCTGGTGGAATTCCGGGCAGATATCTATCCGCTGAAAAGCGCTGATGAGATCCCGCAGATCCTCTGCAGGATCCGGGAAGCTTCCGGAAAGAAACCAGTCCTTTTCACCTTCCGGACAAAGGCGGAAGGCGGGAAAAGGGAGATCACATTCGAGGACTACAGAGCCATGAACCTAAGGGCAGCGGAATGGGGGACGGACCTTGTCGATCTGCAGCTGGAACTTGTGAGCAGGGAAGATCCGGATGCTTCTCTCCTGAAACAGCTGCAGGGGACGGGAACCAGGGTGATCGGCTCCTTCCATGACTTCCATGGAACGCCTTCGGCCGATGAACTCGTCAGAAAGATGGTCCGGATGCAGATGATGGGATTTGACATCTCCAAGATCGCCGTCATGCCGAGAGACCGGGAAGACGTTCTGGAGCTTCTCTTTGCAAGCGTGCAGATGCAGGAGGACTGGGCAGACCGCCCGTACATCACGATGTCGATGGGAGAGACCGGGAAGGTCTCAAGGATCTCCGGGAGCTTTACAGGAAGCGCTGTCACATTTGCATCTCTTGACCGGGCATCGGCGCCGGGACAGGTCAGGGCGGATGCGATGAGACAGATCCTGGAAGAACTGGGATAAGGAAAGATCCTTACGGGTCCATGCCTGCTCCTTCGCCGGGACACCCGGATGAAGAGGGAGGCAGCGGAGATACAGCATGCAGGGCAGAAATCACGTATGGGCTACAAAGAAAACGGAATGTAGCCCAATTTCTGTCACGCCGAAATGGTTGTATTTTGCAAAAAAACGCCCTTTCCCTTACACTTTCACTTGTTACGGCGCAGTATGCAAAGCAGCAGAAACTGTAAATATAAAGACAGCTTTCACACGGAGTGGGGTGTAAGGTTTGAACTTAGCTGAGATACTACTTGTTATAGCCGGTCTGTCGGTGAACGTCTATCTGGTCGCCCAGTCAGACGGCGCAATGATACGGAAGGTCAGGCCGATGAAGCTCCTTATGCTTTGTCTCTTTTTCTTTGTCTTCGAAAGCCTGTCCATGGTCTCGGGCTATCAGCTTACGAAGATCGCTTTCTTCCGTGACTCTTCGTCTGCGGATCTGAAGAAGTTCTGCTATTTCTGCACGGCCGTCCTGTTCCTGATCATCGCGGCTTATATGCTGTACAAGGCGTTCACCGAAAAAGATGTCGATGAGCATGTCGGAGAGATCGGCGTCGTGAGGACCATCTTCCAGGCGGCTTTAGTCGCCGTGTTCGCATTCATATGCGGGATCGGCTGGGGGTTCATCGGCCACAACATCTATCAGGCAACCATCGTGCTCGCCTGTGCGACTGTTCTCGCGGTGATCGCCGGAATCTATGTCGGATATAACGAAGGCTGTGTATTCCGCCGCACTTCTTTTTCAGCCGGCGGTGCGATGCTCCTCTTCGTAGGAGTTGAGATCCTGGTGAGATACCTCTGATCCTTCGTTTTCCATATTGGTACAAGGCAGCATCCGGAATATGAGCGCTGCGGAGATTCACATTCATTGGAGGGTAGAATAATGGCTAGTTTCACACACAAGGCAGCACGTCTTGCATTCAGCAAGGCAGTCGATATCCTGCTCAGCAAGGTCTATAAGGACCGTGAGAAGGGACTGAACGATGCACTGAACGTCATCGAGAAGTTCGCCGGAGATACATTTGCTCCGAAGACTTATGATCTGTTCCGCAAGATCCTGACCGATCCGAACGAGAAGTGGAATCAGTACCTGAACAAGCTGATCGATGAGCTTGATCCGAACGTCCTGAAGACTACGCTGGTCAACTTCGTATTCGAGGCTATGATCAACGGGACCAAGACGATCCGTGCGAATCGCGAAAAATACAACTGCAACATCCCGTGGCTGATCCTGATGGATCCGACCTCTGCATGCAACCTTCACTGTGTCGGATGCTGGGCAGCGGAGTACGGCCATAAGCTGAACCTTTCCTATGAGGACCTTGACCGCATCGTCACTCAGGGCAAGGAACTCGGCGTCTACTTCTACATGTTCACAGGCGGGGAGCCGCTCGTCCGCAAGGCTGATATCCTCAGGCTCTGCAGGAAGCATTATGACTGCGAGTTCCACGCATACACCAACGGGACCCTGATCGATGATGACTTTGCAGAGGAGGTCCGCAAGGTCGGAAACCTGAGCTTCTCCATCTCACTGGAAGGCTTCTCGGAAGTCAACGACCTTCGCCGCGGTGAGGGTGTGTTCAACCGCGTCATGAAAGCTATGGATATCCTGAAGGCCCACGGATGCCTGTTCGGAACTTCCATCGCTTATACCGCAAAGAATATCGAGACCGTCACTTCCGACGAGTTCCTCGATATGGAGATCGAGAAGGGTGTCCGCTACAGCTGGTACTTCCATCTGATGCCGGTCGGCATGAAGGCGGCTCCGGAGCTGATGCCGAACCCGGAGCAGCGTAAGTACATCTACCACAGGATCCGTGAGATCAGAGCCAACGAAGGCGGCAAGCTGATCTATACCATGGATTTCCAGAATGACGGCGAGTTTGTCGGCGGATGCATCGCAGGAGGGCGCAACTACTTCCACATCAATGCCAATGGCGATGCGGAGCCTTGTGTCTTCATTCACTACAGCAATGCCAACATCCATGAAAAGTCTGTTCTTGAGTGCCTGCAGTCTCCGCTGTTCATGCAGTACAGACAGCATCAGCCATTCAACAGGAACATGCTTCGCCCGTGCCCGATGCTTGAGAATCCGGGGATCCTGACTCAGATGGTCGAGAAGTCCGGAGCTCATTCCACCGACCTTGAGTCACCGGAGAGCGCTGAGCATCTGTGCGGCAAGTGTGTGGATTACGCAAGGGCATGGAAGCCGGTCGCAGACGAGCTCTGGTCCAGGACCGACTATCATCCGCATAAGTATGAGAACTGGGCGGGCTTCAGGCCGGAAGAGGCAAAAGCACCGGCGGCGAAAAACTGAGTATTGCATAAAATATACAAAAGTTTTACACTGAATACATGAATGAGGGGGGCGTCCTGCAGATATTTCCTGCAGGACGCCATCTGTGTTTTCATGATATTGCCTGAGGACGGAGGAAGCACTGATGAAGCGGATGCTGTTTATCTATAATCCCAGATCAGGGAAAGGGGTGGTCAGGAACCAGCTTTCTTATATCCTGGAGGAATTCTCCAAGGAAGATTATGAGATCGTTGTCCATCCCACGATCGAGGCGAAGGACGCTACCCGGATCACACAGGAATACGGAGATTCTTTTGACATGATCGTGTGCAGCGGGGGCGACGGAACCCTGGATGAAGTTGTCACAGGCATGCAGACCGGCCGCTTCACGAGACCGCTCGGCTATATCCCGGCAGGAAGCACCAACGATTATGCATCGAGTCTCGGCATCCCCATGGAGATGACGAAGGCGGCAAGGTCCATCGTGAACGGGACCGTCTATCAGAGTGATCTCGGAAGGCTGAATGACAGCTACTTTGTCTATGTCGCGGCGTTCGGCGCATTCGTTGAGGTCTCCTATGATACCCCGCAGGACCTGAAGAACCGGTTAGGACATGCTGCTTACGTCATAAAGGCTATGCAGAGTCTGAATTCTCTGAAGGCCTACCGTCTAAGATATGAGAGCGCGGAGAATTCCGGAGAAGGAGACTTTCTTTTCGGGATGATCACGAACTCCATCTCGGTCGGGGGGTTCAAGGGGATCACCGGGACCGAGGTCAATCTGGATGACGGACTTTTTGAGGTGAACCTGATCCGGAATCCGGCTCTTGCGGTCGAGTATCCTGCCATCATCAACAGCCTGCTCAACAAGACCCCGAACAAGAATGTCGTGACCTTCAAGACTTCCAGGATCGAATTCTGGACCGATGAGCCGGTCGCCTGGACTCGGGACGGAGAGTACGGAGGAAAGCAGAAGCATTCGGTGATCGAGAATATCCCGAGAGCGATCCCGATCATCATCCCTGCCGGAGAAGATCTGGCATAAGCGGATGGAGCAGTCACAAGACCCATGCACCGTAAGCGGTGCATGGGCCTTGTTGTCAGATGTCATCAGAAAAATTGAGCAGCCTCAGGTCTTTCAATATTGTATTTGCACAATAAATGCATTATGATGAATCTGATTATAGTCATCTGTCCGAAAAACAAACCGCAGGGACATGATAAGTTCATAAAATTGTCCGTACAACCGGACAAGTGAAAGGAGAATATATGCTGTATATCGGAATAGACCTCGGAACATCCGCAGTCAAGCTGCTGCTGATGAATTCCGAAGGAGAGATCGTGAAGATCGTCTCCAAAGAATACGGACTCTCGTTTCCGCACCCGGGCTGGTCGGAGCAGGATCCGGAGGACTGGTATACCCAGTCGATCGCAGGCGTGAAGGACCTTCTGGAAGGTCAGGACAAGGACCAGGTTGCCGGGATCAGCTTCGGCGGACAGATGCACGGCCTCGTCATGCTGGACAGGGACGATCAGGTGATCCGTCCCGCGATCCTCTGGAATGACGGAAGGACCACGGAAGAGACCGATTATCTGAATCATGTGATCGGCAGGGAAAAGCTGGAGCAGTACACCTCCAACATCGCTTTCGCGGGCTTTACCGCTCCGAAGATCCTCTGGGTGAAGAAACATGAGCCGGAGAACTTCAGCCGGTGCGTGAAGATCATGCTTCCGAAGGATTATCTGGCATACCGCCTGACCGGAGTCTTCTCGACCGACTACTCGGATGCTTCGGGCATGCTCCTTCTCGACGTCGCTCACAAGTGCTGGTCTGAGGAGATGTGCGGCATCTGCGGCATCACCGTGGATATGCTTCCGAAGCTTTACGAGAGCTACGAGAAGACTGGCTTTGTGAAGCATGAGATCGCAGAAGAGCTCGGGATCTCCGACAGCGTGGTCGTCGCTGCGGGAGCCGGAGACAATGCGGCATCCGCGGTCGGGACTGGAACCGTCGGCGAGGGCAAGTGCAACATCTCCCTCGGTACTTCCGGGACCCTGTTCATCTCCGCTGATCATTATGTCAGCATGCGCGGGCAGAACGCGGTCCATGATTTCGCCCATGCAGACGGCAACTTCCATCTGATGGGCTGCATGCTTTCCGCTGCATCCTGCAACAAGTGGTGGACTGAGGAGATCCTTCACACGAAGGATTACCCGGCCGAGCAGAAGGATATCACAGATGACATGCTCGGCGAGAACCATGTCTTCTACCTGCCGTACCTGATGGGCGAGCGTTCTCCGCTGAACGATCCGCTGGCGCGAAGCACATTCATCGGAATGACCATGGATACGACAAGGGCCGATATGACCCAGGCCATGCTGGAAGGTGTCGCGTTCGGACTCCGTGATTCTCTTGAGATCGCGAGAAAGCTCGGGATCAGCGTCACGAAGAGCACCATTGTCGGCGGCGGATCCAGGAGCCCGCTCTGGAGAAAGATCGTCGGAAATGTCTGCAACCTGACTCTTGAGATTCCAGAGAGTGTGGAAGGACCTTCCATGGGCGGCGCGATGCTTGCGGCAGTGGCATGCGGAGAGTATCCGGATGTGAAGACGGCCTGCGAGAAGATCATCAGGATCACGAAGACTGAGGAGCCGGATCCGGAGCTGGTCGCAAAATACGAGAAGAAGTATCAGGAATTCAGACGGATCTATCCGGCACTGAAGGAAGTGTTCCCGAAGCTGCAGTAATGATATAGCGTTCTGCACCTATCAGACAATAAACAGATGACGCAAGTGCCAAAAGGGACTTTTGGCACACGCATCAACAGATTGCAAAGGAGATATCTGACATGAAATTCTATGAGGTTACGGATCCGGAGTTCAGAGATTACGGCCGGATCATGACAGAAGTCGATGTTGCGCCGATGATCGAGGCACTGAAGAAGACTCCGTGCCCGGAGGACGGGACCATCTATGTTGCAGGTGATCCGGAGCTGGAGAAACTGCCGGTGGCAGCCGAGATCCAGTCGAAGCTCTATGGCGAGCTGCCGATCGAAGTCGGATACTGCAACGGACATAACACGAAGCTGAATGCTCTTGAGTATCACAGAAGCTCCGAGATCAACGCAGGTACCGGCGACTTCTATCTGATCCTCGGCAGGCAGCAGGATATCACGAAGGACTTTACCTATGATACGGCAAAGTGTGTCGCATTCCACGTTCCTGCAGGGGTTGCCGTTGAAGTCTATGCGACCACCCTTCACTATGCCCCGTGCAACAAGGGAGGCAAGGGCTTCCAGGTACTGGTCGTTCTTCCGAAGGGGACCAACACCGATCTGAAAGACGGTCATAAGGACGGAGAGGACGGACACCTTACCGCAGTCAACAAGTGGCTCCTCGGACATCCGGAGGGAGTCGATGCGGGAAGCCCGCTCGGACTTACAGGAGAGAATCTTTCGATCGAGTAAGGACAGTTGGTTTATATGACGGAAGATTATGAAAAATCTTTGACATTTTATACAAAACGCATGGAAACTACTTGCAATCCCCGTCATGATTCCTTACAATAGCGTTGTGTAAAACGTACATAAACAGTACAAATTATTGGAAAAACAATACAAATTTATAAAGGAGGATACAGGATATGCTGTCCAACAACATTCCGAAGATCAAAGTCGGTATCGTCGCGGTCTCCCGTGACTGCTTCCCGGCTCCGCTGGCTGTAAACAGAAGAAAGGCTCTTGTCGAGGCTTATGAGAACAAGTACGGCAAGGACGATATCTATGAGTGTCCGATCACCATCGTCGAGAGCGAGACCGATATGGTAGCTGCTCTTGAGGACATCAAGAAGGCAGGATGCAACGCTCTTTGCGTATACCTCGGAAACTTCGGACCGGAGATCTCCGAGACCCTGCTTGCAAAGCACTTTGACGGACCGAAGATGTTCTGCGCAGCTGCAGAAGAGAGCCAGAACGATCTTTATGACGGACGTGGAGATGCATACTGCGGCATGCTGAACGCAAGCTACAACATTGCGCTCCGCAACATCAGGGCTTACATTCCGGATTACCCGGTCGGCAACGCGGAAGAGTGCGCGGATATGGTCCACGACTTCCTGCCGGTTGCAAGAGTTGCGTACGGACTTGATCATCTGAAGATCATCTCCTTCGGACCGAGACCGTCAAACTTCCTTGCATGCAACGCTCCGATCAAGCAGCTTTATAACCTGAACGTCGAGATCGAGGAAGAGTCCGAGCTGGATCTGTTTGAGTCCTACACCAAGCACATGGAAGCTTACGAGAGCGGCAAGGATAAGAGAGCAGACGATACCATGGCTGACATGGCGGCAGAGATGCATTATGAGAAGGGCAAGGAGCCTGCAATGCTGAAGAAGCTTGCAGTCTACGAACTGACTCTTCTTGACTGGGCTGACGAGCACAAGGGATACAGAGAATTCGTGGCTCTGACTACAAAGTGCTGGCCGGCATTCCAGGATATGTTCAAGTTCGTTCCGTGCTATGTCAACAGCCGTCTGATGAGAAGAGGGATCCCGGTATCCTGCGAAGTTGATATCTACGGAACCCTTTCCGAATACATCGGACTCTGCATCAGCGGAGACGAGGTTACCCTTCTTGATATCAACAACTCCGTACCGCATGATATGTACGAGGAGTCCATCAAGGGCAAGTTCGATTACAGCTTCACAGATACCTTCATGGGATTCCATTGCGGAAACACCTGCTCTTCCAAGATCGGCGGCGCTCATCTGTCCTATCAGAGGATCATGGCAAGGACTCATCCGCAGGATTGGTGCGACGGTACCATCGAGGGCGATATCGTTCCAGGCGACATCACATTCTACAGACTGCAGTCTACTGCTGACAGCAAGCTCCGTGCTTATGCGGCAGAGGGCGAAGTCCTTCCGGTTGCAACCAAGAGCTTCGGCGGCATCGGCGTATTCGCTATCAAGGAGATGGGACGCTTCTACCGCTACTGGCTGATCTCCAAGAACTTCCCGCATCATGGCGCGGTTATGTTCGGCCACTATGGAAAGGCTCTTTACGAGGCGCTCAAGTACATCGGAGTAGATCCGTCCGAGATCGGCTACAACCGTCCGGCAGGTCTTCCGTATGCAGATGAGAACCCGTTTGTAAGAAGATAACAGCAGGCTTTTTGCTGCTGCAGGCACCCTCTGACGGATGCCTGCAGAAGAAAGTACGTGCTAAAGCGGCGGGTATACAGGAGATCTTGTATACCCGCTTTTTTAAAGCCAGTTCAGGAAAACGGTTTCGTAACCGTCTTCCGATTACAGGGAGGTGTCTTATGGCAGTTACACAGAGCAGTTTCGGAAAGAGCAGAGAGGGCGAAGAGCTTTCTCTTTTCACGATCGGGAATGCCAGCGGGACCAGGGTGGTGGTTTCTGATCTCGGAGCCACGATCGTCTCGATCTTCTTCAGGGACAAGAGCGGGACGGAGAAGGATATCATCCTCGGCTATGATACTCCGGAGGGATACTATAACGGAACCTGCTTCTTCGGCGCCTGCATCGGAAGATCCGGCAACCGTATCGACAAGGGCAGATTCACGATCGATGGCAGGACCTATCAGCTGGCGATCAACGACAATCAGAACAACCTTCATTCCGGGCCGGACGGTTTCGACAGCAGAAGGTTTACTCTGACGGGAAAGACGGAAGATTCCGTAACCCTGTCGCTGGAAGACCCGGACCTTCGTCAGGGATATCCGGGCAACTTCAGGATGTCTGTCACCTACACACTGACCGATGACAACAAGCTGATGCTGCACTATACGGCAGCCTGTGACCAGGACACTGTATGCAATCTCACGAACCATACTTACTTCAACCTTGGCGGCCATGACTCCGGCAGCATCGAGGACACTGAGCTCTGGCTTGCGGCAAAGGAGTACACTCCTGTCATCGACCATGAAGCGATCCCGACAGGTGAATATGCTCCGGTCGCGGGAACTCCGTTTGACTTCACGACTCCGAAGACAATTGGAAGAGACATCCGGGAGGACAATGAGCAGCTGAAGTTTGTCGGCGGCTATGATCACAATTTTGTCCTGCAGCATGAAAGAAGCGGTGCCTTGAAGTTTGCTGAGGCATATCAGCCCAGGACCGGTATCTGCATGGAGTGCTTCACTGATCTTCCAGGATTCCAGTTCTATGCAGGAAACTTCATCACGGAAGGGGAAAAGGGAAAGAAGGGTGCTGTCTACGGTAAGCGCTGCGGCTTCTGCCTTGAGACACAGTTCTATCCGAATTCCATCAATCAGGAGGGCTTTGCAAGGCCGCTCCTGAAGGCAGGGGAGACTTTCGAGTCAACTACAGCCTATCAATTCTCTGTAAGATAAGGGAGAGACCAAAACAGGAAGACGGCAGCGTGCATGATCGCATGCTGCCGTCTTTTTCTGCCTCCATTCAGTATTCTGTTAAACGGTTGATATAGCACAAATATGCTCATTGAAAAGGACATAGTGCAATTTTGTCCAAAAAATATATGCCTGGCTGAATTCTTTCGTCAAAATAAGACTAATATGAGGCAATATTTTCTATTTATCCGTCATTGTTACCGTGATATCATAACACCAGTTGCAAGGGCAGCAGATGCCCTGTATGATTTCACAATTCTCAAGGAGGAAAATGAGATGAAGAAACAGTTGATCAGCATGATTCTTTGCGGAGCCATGGTCGCAGGCATGGGACTTAGCGCATTCGCAGGCGAGACCGAAGCAGATGTCCTTCCGGGCAACGGCCAGAAGATCGGCGTTTCGATGCCGACCAAGGATCTGCAGAGATGGAACCAGGACGGCGACAACATGAAGAAGCAGCTGGAAGCAGCAGGCTATGTCGTTGACCTGCAGTACGCTTCCAACGATGTTCAGACTCAGCTGTCCCAGGTTGAGAACATGATCTCCTCCGGTGACGAAGTCCTGGTTATCGCGGCAATCGAAGGATCTTCCCTCGGCGAAGCTCTCACGATGGCAAAAGAGAACGAGATCCCGGTATTCGCATATGACAGACTGCTGATGGATTCCGATGCTGTTTCCTACTATGCGACATTCGATAACTACATGGTCGGCACCGTTCAGGGCAACTACCTGGTAGACGCTCTTGATCTTGAGAACGCTGACGGACCGTTCAACCTTGAGATCACCGCAGGTGATCCGGGCGACAACAACGCAGGCTACTTCTTCAACGGAGCTATGGATGTCCTGAATCCGTACATCGAGTCCGGCAAGCTGGTAGTAAAGTCCGGCCAGAAGACCTTCGAAGAGTGCGCTACCGCACAGTGGAAGACCGAGACCGCTCAGTCCCGCGCAGAGAACATTCTTTCCTCCAACTACGCTGACGGAACCAACGTCGACGCATGGCTGTGCTCCAACGACTCCACCGCTCTTGGTGTTGAGAACGCTCTGGCAGCGAACTACACCGGAGAGTATCCGATCGTTACCGGTCAGGACTGCGATAAGGAGAATGTCAAGAACATGATCGCCGGCAAGCAGAGCATGTCCGTATTCAAGGATACACGTACTCTTGCTACTCAGGTCGTCAAGATGATCGGCCAGCTGCTTAACGGCCAGGAAGTCGATGTCAATGATACCGAAACCTACAACAACAACGTGATCACCGTTCCGTCTTATCTGTGCGAACCGGTATTCGCTGATGTCAACAACTACAAGGAACTGCTTCTTGATTCTGGTTACTACACTGAGGATGACCTCAAGTAATTAAAGATCAGCAGACTGTAAGATGTTCAGGTCCTGATCCGTATCTGAACCGAACAATCGAACAGGAGAAATTTACAGGCGGGTCTAATAAACCCGCCTGTCTGTTTGAAGAGCATTATAGGGATAGTTGGAGGGAGACACATTGGCTAAGATATTACTGGAAATGAAGAATATCACAAAGACCTTCCCAGGTGTCAGAGCTCTAGACAATGTCAATTTCAAGGTCGAGGAAGGCGAGATCCATGCACTCGTAGGGGAAAACGGAGCCGGTAAGTCCACACTGATGAATGTACTCAGCGGCATCTATCCCTACGGAACCTATGAGGGTGACATCATCTATGACGGAGAGGTCTGCAAATTCCACACGATCAAGGATTCCGAGAAAAAAGGAATCGTCATCATCCATCAGGAGCTTGCCCTGATCCCGGAGATGACCATAGGTGAGAATATGTACCTTGGCAACGAGGTCGGAAGCAAGAGAAACATCGACTGGGACAAGACCTATGCGGAAGCAGATAAGTATCTGAAGATGGTCAACCTGACTGAATCTTCCAGAACAAAGGTCAAGGAGATCGGTACCGGAAAACAGCAGCTTGTCGAGATCGCGAAAGCTCTTTCCAAACATGCAAAGCTGCTGATCCTCGATGAGCCGACATCTTCCCTGAATGAGGAAGACTCCCAGGCACTTCTTGATATGATGCTGGAGTTCAAGAAGCAGGGCATGACGATGATCATCATCACCCACAAGCTGAACGAGGTAGCATATGTCGCGGACAAGATCACGGTCCTCCGCGACGGCGCCACGATCGAAACACTGGACGCGCACGGGCCGGAGAAGATCTCGGAGGAGAGGATCATCAAGGGCATGGTCGGCCGTGAGATGACCAACCGCTTCCCGAAGAGGGAAGGAGTCAAGATCGGCGATATCCAGCTGGAAGTAGACCACTGGACGGTCCAGCATCCGAAGTACACAGAAAGAAAAGTAGTCGACGACGTATCCATATATGTAAGAAAGGGAGAGGTCGTCGGTATATACGGTCTGATGGGAGCGGGCAGAACAGAACTGTCCATGAGTATCTTCGGCCAGTCCTACGGCAACCTCCTGAACGGAACGCTTAAGATCGACGGCAAGGAGATCCATCTGAAGAAGAATGACCCGGCGGACGCCATCAGGCATAAGATCGCTTACGTAACTGAGGACAGAAAAGGCAACGGCCTTGTCCTTTCCCAGTCTATCCGTGTCAACACGACCCTGGCCAACCTTGGCGGCGTGTCGAAGCATACCGTGATCGACAAGGACGCCGAGTACGCGGCGGCGGAAGACTACAGAAAGAAACTGAAGACGAAGACTCCCACCGTCGACCAGCTGGTTGGAAACCTGTCCGGCGGAAACCAGCAGAAGGTCCTGCTGGCAAAGTGGATGTTCGCGGAACCGGATATCCTGATCCTCGATGAACCTACGAGAGGTATCGATGTCGGCGCGAAATATGAGATCTACTGCATCATCAATGATCTTGCTGCTGCAGGGAAGTCCGTCATCATGGTCTCCTCGGAACTGCCGGAAGTCATCGGCATGAGCGACAGAATCTACATCATGAACGCCGGCCACATAGCGGGCGAGATGAAGGCTTCTGAAGCGACCCAGGAGAACATCATGGGACTGATCATCGGAAGGGGGCAGTGATCATGAACACAAAATCAGTCAGTAAATTCCTGAAAGAGAATACGATGACCTTCGCCCTGGTCATCGTGATCATATTCTTCGCGTTCGGCACCGGGGGAAAGATCCTGCTTCCTCAGAATATCAACAACCTGTTCTCGCAGAACGGATATGTTTTCATCCTGGCCACCGGTATGCTGCTCTGCATCCTGACCGGAGGCAACATCGACCTGGCGGTAGGTTCGGTCGTCTGCTTCTGCGGCGGAATCGGCGCGGTCATGATGGATAAGGGAATCAGCGGATTCCTTGCTTTCATCGTCATGATGCTGGTCGGAACAGCCATCGGCGTCTTCCAGGGCTTCTGGATCGCCTACATGAACGTTCCGCCCTTCATCGTCACGCTGGCCGGCATGTACGCCTTCCGCGGACTTTCCAATGTCGTCCTGAACGGTTATTCCATCGGTGTCGGCGACAAGGTCTTTCTGGATGTATTCGGCGGCGGCGCTGACTGCTATATCCCGGATTTCATCGGCAAGGGCTCCGGATTCAACATCACCTGCATGATTGCGGGTATTCTGGTCGTCGCGGTCATGGTCGTGATGAATATGAAGGCCTGGATCAGACGCAGAATGAACGGATACAAGACGGATTCGGCGGCGGCAGAGGTCGGCAAGCTCGTGGTCCTTTCCGCGGTCATACTCTATCTGACCTGGAACCTGTCCAGATACAAGGGAATTCCCACTGTCCTTCTGTGGATCCTGGGGACTCTGCTCATCTACCACTACATCACCCAGAAGACGGCGATCGGCCGCTATCTGTACGCGGTCGGCGGCAACCGCAAGGCGACCGAGCTTTCCGGAGTCGATACGAAGAAAGTCTTCTTCATCGCCTACACGAACATGGGCTTTCTGACCGGCCTGGCAGGCGTGCTGACTCTGGCCAGGGCCATGCAGGGCAACCCGACATTCGGTCAGGGCTATGAGATGGACGCGATCGCTGCCTGCTTCATCGGCGGCGCTTCCGCTTACGGCGGGATCGGAACCATCCCGGGCATGTTCATCGGCGCAATCCTGCTCGGTGTTATCAACCAGGGCATGAGTATCATGGGCGTATCTTCGAACTACCAGAGTGTGGTCAAGGGCCTTGTCCTTCTGGTCGCGGTCATGTTCGATGTCATCTCCAAGAAGAAAGAGTAAGGGAGGAGGAAAGGAAAGATGAAAAAAGATGTAAAGACCGTCTTAAAAGACAATACGATGGTCATCGTCCTGATCCTCGTATATCTCTTCTTCACGATCACCACGAAGGGCGCTATGTTCCTTCCCATGCAGTTTAACGCGCTGATCACGCAGAACGCGTACGTCTTCATTCTGGCCTGCGGCATGCTGATGTGCATCCTGACCGGAGGCAACATCGACCTGTCCTGCGGATCCTTCGTCTGCACGCTGGGCGCCATCGGCGGCTACCTGATGGTCATCAAAGGCTGGGGGACCGGAGTTTCCATCGCCGCTTTGCTCGTTGTCTCGGTCATCTATGGCTGCGTCCTCGGCTACCTGATCGCCTATGTGGATGTCCCGCCGTGGATCGCCACCCTGGCAGGCTATCTGGCTTTCAGAGGCCTGGGTACCCAGATCCTTTCCTCCAACAGTTCGACCGGATCCATCGCTCCCTTCCCGGAAAGCTTCCTTAAGCTCTTTTCCGGAAAAATCTTCTCGACGAAGCTGAATGTTCTCAATGTCCCCTGCCTTGTCGTGGGCATCGTCGCGGTCATTCTTCTCGTCGTATTCAGTTTCCGCGACCGCGCAAACCGGGTGAAGAAGGGCTATGACGCAGACCCACTTGGAATGGTGACCGCAAAAGTAGCGGCGATCGGAGCCGTCATCCTGCTCTTTGCCTACAAGCTGGCTATGGCAGGCGGCATTCCGACTGTCCTGATCTGGGCAGCCGTGATCGTGCTTCTGTTTGACTTCATCACCAGCAAGACGACCATCGGCCGTCACTTCTACGTAGTCGGCGGCAACAAGGAAGCCGCGAGACTTTCCGGCATCAACACCAGGATGGTCATGTTCGCCGCTTACCTGAACATGGCGGTCATCACCGGAATCACGACCTTTACGGTCATGGCGAGATTCCAGGCAGCGAATTCCACTGCAGGAACCAACTATGAGATGGATGCTATCTCCGCCTGCTTCGTCGGCGGCGCCTCCGCTTACGGCGGGTCCGGCACCGTCCCGGGCATGCTGGTCGGCGCTCTTCTGATCGGTGTCATCAACCTGGGCATGAGCCTTATGGGGATCGACGCAAACCTGCAGAAGGTCGTCAAGGGTGTCGTCCTTCTCGGCGCTGTAGCCTTTGATATCATCTCCAAGAAGAAGCAGAAATAAGTGATCGATATCATGATATAATCGACAAGGGGCCTTACGGATCTTCCGCAGGGCCCTGTTTTATGCACATATCTGCAGAACAAGGCTGCCGGCGGCAGGCCTTTCATTGAATTGTGAAACATGGGGCGAGAGGAGAATCCGATGAAAAAAGCATTTCTGGCTATGACAGCCATGCTTCTGGCATCTACTTTGATCCTGCTGGGAACCGTCGCCTATTATCAGAAAAAGGTGCAGTCTTTCGTAAGCCCTGAAGGATCGATGAAAGAATACGACCACCATTATCTCTTTGTATCTGCTGACAGATCCGGGATGATGCAGGATGTTTTCAAGGCTGCATCGGAAAGCGCAGACCGGGCAGGAGGATATCTGGAGTGGTGCGGCAGCGGAACGGACAACTCCTACACGGAGGCGGAGTGCATCAATATTTCGATCGCGATGAGGGCGGACGGTATCCTTGTATGTCCGGATGGAAGCAATGATCTTGCGGATGCGATCGACCGTGCTTCCGATGCCGGCATCCCTGTCGTGACGATCATGAGGGATCTTCCGGATTCAAAGAGGGTCAGCTATGCAGGAGTCTCCGGCTACCAGATCGGAGAACTTTACGGAGGCAGACTGATCAGCATGCTCCATGAGGGAATCAACGACGTCTGCCTGCTGGAGAACAAGGGGACGGGGAAAGACGATACTCAGCTTCTCTACACCAAGATGATCCAGTCTGTTAACAGCGGAGCTCCTTCCGGCAAGACGATCAAGCTGAGGACGGAGGAGGTCGACAATTTCACGGATTTCGATACGGAGGAAGTGATCCGGAACCTGCTTCTCGGCGATCATGTACCGGATATCCTGATCTGTGTAGACTCGATCCAGACGGAGTGCGCGATCCAGGCGCTGATCGGCTATAACCTGGTCGGAGATGTCCAGGTGATCGGATACTATGCCACGGAGCCGATCCTGCATGCGCTGAGGCAGCAGCTGATCCCGGTGACGATGACCATCGATACGGCTCAGCTTGGAGAGGATTCTGTGCAGGCACTTGATGAATACCGGAAGCTGAAGAGGGTGAACAGCTACTACAATATCGCTCTTGACAGTATTACCCCCAGAACAGTGGACGCATATATCGAGGCGCATGAACTCGGAGAAGAAGAGGAGGATCCGCTTTCATGAAGAGAAGCAGCAAAGTCCCGTTTTCTTCCATCCAGTCGAGGATCACGCTGGTCATGGCGGTCGTCCTCGCCATCGTCCTGCTGGTCAATATCTTCGTTTTCAGGCAGAGTTCCAGTATGGTCCGAAGAGCCGGCAGGATCTTCGAGACCAACTCAACGATCATAAAGCTGTCGGAAACATTGCGAAGTACCCAGCAGAGCCTCTATGCATATCTGAGTACAAAGAGTTCCGGCTCACTGGAGGATTTCTACCGTTATGAGCAGGAGGTAAAGGACCGCACAGAGACTCTGAACGATCAGAACGTCAGCGACGCTACCCTGATGCTGGAGAAAAATATCCGGGAGATGAGCGATGCGTATCTGGATACGGCGGAAGACGCAGTCCAGGCAAGAAGGGCGAGAGATGTCGAAGAGTACAAGGAAAACTACGGCAGGGCTTTTTCCCTTTACGGTTATATCAACAGTTATATCTATGCACTGAACAATACCCGTTTTGAGCAGAATACGGAAAGCTATCAGGTGCTTCTGAAAGCGATGAATGTCATGGAGCACAGCAGCATAGGGATCATACTGGCAGCCATCGTCCTGGCTCTTGCTGCAGCGGCCTTTTCGATCCGGGATATGGTCCGGCCGCTGAGAAACCTTGCAAAGTCGGCGGACCGCGTTGCCGCCGGAGATTTTGATACGGAGATCCCGGAGTCCAGCCTTCACGATGAGATCGGGACTGTCACGAATGCTTTCCGGGGGATGCTGATCAGTATCCGCGAGTATATTGAGCGGCAGAGAGACTCCATGGAGACGGAAGCCAGACTGAAGGAGACCGAGGCAAGGATGAAAGAGAATGAGCTTTCCATGGAAGCCCATCTCAAGGACGCTCAGCTGAAGTTCCTGCAGGCCCAGATCAATCCGCATTTCCTCTTTAACAGTCTGAATGCAGGAGCCCAGCTTGCCATGATGGAAGACGCCGGCAGGACAGAGGACTTTTTGGGACATATGGCGGATTTCTTCCGCTATAACGTTCAGAAGAACGGGGGCAATGCGACTCTGCAGGAAGAGCTGCAGTCGGTAGATAATTATATCTATATCCTGAATGTCCGCTTTGCAGGGGACATCCACTTTGCGAAAGAGGTGGAGGATGGGATCGATGAGGCAGCTATCAGGATGCCATCCCTGATCCTCCAGCCACTTGTGGAGAATGCTGTCCAGCACGGGATCCATGATGATCACGAGAACGGGAGGATCGTTCTTACGGTCGAGAGAGCAGACCTGGGAGAGACCGAGAGCGGGCGGGAAGCAGTCAGGGTTACAGTTGCAGACAACGGAGCGGGCATGACCGCAGCTCAGCTGAAGGAGATCGGCACCAAAGGCTCCGGAAGCGGGATAGCACTGGGCAATGTCATATCCCGTCTGCAGCTCTATTATGGTGAAGACGGACTCTTCTCTATCTGGAGTGACGGTCCGGGCTGCGGGACCGTGGTGACTGTTCTTCTGCCCTTGAAACAGGAAAGGAGAGAATGATGTATCGGCTTCTTATCGCAGATGATGAAGGAATCATGCTTGAATCACTCAGGGAGATCGTCTCCCAGCATTATCAGGGAAGCATAGAAGTTGAGACCGCCAAGAGCGGAAGGACGGCGGTCGAGCTTGCAGAGAGCTTCCATCCGGACATTGTCTTCATGGATATCCAGATGCCGGGCATCAACGGACTCGAAGCCATACGGGCGATCCGTGCTTTTAATTCCTCGGCTCTTTTCTACATCCTCTCCGCTTACGATAAATTTGACTATGCCAAATCCGCGATCGCTCTTGGTGTCGAGAAGTATCTGATGAAGCCGATCTCCAGGAAGACCGTGATCGAGACGATCGATGAAGCGATCGTCAAGGTGGACGGGATCAGGGAGAAACACTCTGATCAGCTGAAGATGCAGGAGAAGCTGGAGACCGTCATCCCTCTCGTCGAGAATGGCTTTGTGACCAATATGCTTCTCTCAGCGGACAGCCAGGATGAGGAGTATTACAAGCAGCTTCTGGATATCTCAGAGCCATATGCTTACGCAATCGTTGTTCAGTTCGGGACCTCTGAGGAGAACGGACGGCTTCAGTGCACGGTCAGCGGGCGCCTGAAGGCGCAGGAATGTTACAGCCAGGTCCGGGCTGTGATCAAGTCTTTCAGCCCGCGTGCCGTGATCGGCCCGATCATGTCAGACCGGATCACAATGATCATTCCGCATCCGGATGAGATCTTCGAATATGATGAGAGGATCAGGTCCATCGAGCGCATGCGGGGACTGCTCAGCCGCCTTCAGGAGCAGTTCGGACTGAAGTTCCGCGCCGGGATCGGCAGGATCACCCGCTTTCAGGATCTGCGGATGAGCTATCAGGAGGCATCCGCGGCAATCCAGGATTCCAGGTCCCGCATCGCTCATACGGATGATCTGGTCACACACGGCCGCTATGAAGACAATTATCCGATCGAGCTTGAGAGAGACCTTCTGGCGTCGATCCGCAGCGGGGATTCGGATGGGATGAGCCTGAAAGCCGGACAGTTCTTTGACTGGATCGAGGAAAAAGATCCGGATGATCTGAACAGTATGCGGCTGAAAGCCCTGGAGCTGGTCCTGAGAGCGGAGTCTGATGCATTTTACGCAGGAGCAGTCGACTACGCCTATAACTACCGCAAGGACTATCTGCAGCAGGTGAACGCACTTGCTTCCGCGGATGAGGTCCGGGTATGGTTTCTGGACCACATGAGTACGATCACGAGCGGGATCCGGGACCGGATCGAGGAACAGTCAGAGAGTACGGTGACAAAGGCTATAAAATACATCCAGGAGAATTTTACGAAGGAGATCTCCCTGGATGATGTTTCAAGGGAAGTCAATGTCAGCCCCTATTACTTCAGCAAACTTTTCAAGGAAGAGGTCGGAAAGAACTTCATTGAGTACATTACGGAGCTTCGTATTGACGAGGCGAAGAAACTGCTCCGGGACGAAAGACTTGCCATCAGGGAGGCCGGCGCACTTTCCGGCTACCCCGACCAGAATTATTTCAGCAGAATCTTCAAGAAGCAGACCGGGATGACCCCAAGACAGTTCCGCGACGCCGGAAAGGAAAATTCATGAAAACATTCTGTTTCAGAACATGTTTTTCGCTGCTGGCCCTGAGCATGGCGCTGGCAGCTGCTCTGGTACTGGGCGGCTGCAGCAGCGGAAAGCCTTCCGGGAGCAGGCTGGACCAGCCGGCCCCTGATGCGGAGGAAGATGATAACCGGATCAACATCGGACTGAGCTTTGATTCCTACGTGATCGAGCGATGGATGCGCGACCGGGATGTATTCGTCGCCACGGCTCAGGAACTTGGGGCAAAAGTCAATGTGCAGAATGCCAACGGCGATGTGGACGAGCAGATCGCCCAGATCCGCTATCTGATCGACAGAAAGATGGACGTGATCGTGATCGTTGCGATCGATGCTTCAACTCTCACCCAGGTCATCAAAGAGGCTCATGATAAGGGGATCAAGGTAGTCTGCTATGACCGTCTGATCCTGAATGCAGGCGCTGACCTTTATATATCGTTCGATAACGAGAAGGTGGGAACCCTGATGGGACAGGTCATGAAGAAGGCTCTGCCTGAAGGCGGAGATGTCTTTGAGATCCTTGGGTCTGCATCCGACAACAATACTTCCCAGGTCAGGGAAGGCTTTGAGAAAGAGCTCGAAGGGTCGGGTCTTTGCATCGTCTATTCTTCTTACTGCGACAACTGGCTGTCGGAACTTGCATTCGACAGGGTGAACGAAGGACTTAAGGAAAACGGCGGAAGAGTGGACGGAGTGATGTGCGGCAATGACGATCTGGCCGGACAGGCGATCAGGGCGCTGACCGAGAAGCGGCTCGCAGGCAAAGTTCCGGTCATAGGCCAGGACGCGGAGCTCTCGGCATGCCAGAGGATCGTGGAAGGTACCCAGACGATGAGTGTCTTCAAGTCTGTCGAGGAAGAAGCAAGGATCGCGGCGAAACTTGCATATACCCTGGCAGAGGGGAAGGATATCACGGACCCGGATTCTGAGATCCCGGTCACAGACGTCATAAGCGACGGGAAGAATGATATTCCGTACTACCGGATCGAGCCGGTGGCCGTTGACAGGAACAACATGGACAGTGTGATCATTGACAGTGGCTTCCATATGAGAGACGAGGTCTATATGAATGTGAATGAGACAGAAAAAGATGTTTCCTCGGATTCGGACTGATATCCAAAATATTTTTCTGCCTTCTGAAAAAGTCAAAAAAATACTTGCATATCCCCGTCTGTTGGTGTAAAGTACTGACAACGGATGGCAAAGGAGCGTTCCGAAGAACTTCGGGATGCTCCTTTTCTTATGTTCAGCTATGCGGTATACTCCCACTGGGAATTTCCCGCTTCTGCTGATCTATGACGAAAGGACAACAAGGAATGAGTGAGACGGAAGAACTGTTCAATGTAGCAGATATCTTCGGCGAAGATGTGTTCACTGACAAAGTCATGCAGGAACGCCTTCCGAAGAGCATCTACAAAGAGCTGCACAAGACAATCGATGAAGGCAAGGACCTTGATCCGCATGTGGCTGATGTAATCGCGGATGCCATGAAGCAGTGGGCCATAGAGAAAGGTGCGACCCACTACACACACTGGTTCCAGCCTCTGACTGGAGTTACCGCTGAGAAGCACGACTCCTTCATCACGGCCCCGAGAGCCAATGGAACGGTCCTCATGGAATTCTCCGGCAAGGAGCTCATCAAGGGCGAGCCGGATGCTTCCTCATTCCCGTCAGGCGGACTGAGGGCAACGTTCGAGGCAAGAGGCTATACGGCATGGGACCCGACCAGTCCGGCATTCGTAAGAAATGATGCAGCCGGCCCGATCCTCTGCATCCCGACTGCATTCTGCTCCTACACCGGTGAAGCTCTTGACTTCAAGACACCGCTTCTGCGCAGCATGGATGCGATCAATAAAGAATCCCTGAGACTTCTCAGGCTCTTCGGCAATACAAAGTCAAAGCATGTCACCCCGTCAGTAGGGCCGGAGCAGGAGTACTTCCTGGTTGATGATGGCATGTACCAGAAGAGAAAGGACCTGCTCTATACCGGAAGGACCCTGTTCGGAGCCATGCCTCCGAAGGGACAGGAGCTGGATGACCATTACTTCGGAGCGCTCCGCAGCAGAGTCGCAGCTTTCATGAGAGACGTCAATAAAGAACTGTGGAAGCTTGGAGTTCCGGCCAAGACTCAGCATAACGAAGTTGCTCCGGCTCAGCATGAGCTGGCTGTCATCTACGAGAATGCGTCCCTTGCGGTCGACAACAACCACATTGTCATGCAGACCCTGAAGAGAGTCGCCTCCAGACATCATATGAGATGCCTGCTTCACGAGAAGCCATTCGCCGGCGTCAACGGATCCGGCAAGCACAACAACTGGTCCATTATGACCGATGACGGCATCAACCTGCTCGATCCTGGCAAGACGCCTCACCAGAACATCCAGTTCCTTCTTGTTCTGGCCTGCATTCTGAAAGCGGTCGATGAACATGCTGATCTGCTCCGTGAGTCAGCTGCAGATACCGGCAACGATCAGCGTCTTGGCGCCAATGAGGCACCGCCGGCTATCATCTCCGTATTCCTTGGCGACCAGCTTCAGGATGTTGTCTCACAGCTGGTGAAGACCGGCAGCGCCACCTCCTCCCTGAATGGCGGAAAGCTGCAGACAGGCGTCAGCACCCTTCCGGATTTCACCAAGGATGCGACCGACCGCAACCGTACTTCACCGTTTGCGTTCACCGGCAACAAGTTCGAGTTCCGTATGCTTGGGTCGCGCGATTCTGTCGCAGCTCCGAACATCATTCTCGATACGATCGTGGCAGAAGCATTTGCAGACGCATGTGATATCCTCGAGAAGGCGGACGACTTCGATATGGCAGTCCATGACCTGATCAAGGAATACTTCACCGAGCATCAGAGGATCATCTTCAACGGCAACGGCTATTCGGATGAGTGGGTGGCAGAGGCTGAGAGAAGAGGACTTCCGAATCTCCGCTCCATGGTCGACGCAATCCCGTCTCTTGAGACCGATGCGGCGATCAGCATGTTCGAGCGCTTCAAGGTCTTTACGAAGAAGGAACTTTCTTCCCGTGTTGCGATCAAGTACGAGACTTACGCGAAGAATACCCATATCGAGGCGCTTACCATGATCGACATGGCAAGCAAGTCCATCATCCCGGCAGTCATCCGCTGGAACAAGAGCCTTGCGGATACCGTGATCGCCTTAAGTGGCGCCGGCGCCGATGCATCAGTCGAGAAAGATCTTCTTGCAGAGTCTGCAAAGCTTCTGGCAGAGGCTAAGGCAGGGCTTGAGAGCCTGAAGAAGATCACAGACGAAGCAGAGGCGAAGCCGGAAGGCCGCGAGAGAGCCGTCTTCTATCACGAGTCAGTCACTCCGGCTATGGCAGCTCTCAGGACTCCGGTCGACAAGCTCGAGATGATCGTCGACAAGGATATGTGGCCGATGCCGTCCTACGGCGACCTCATGTTCTCCGGAACCTGATCGGATCATAACTGGCAGATTCATTCATCGAAAGATGCAAAGCGGGGACAGGTACCTGTTCAGAGAAGCAGGGTGCCTGTCCCCGCTTTTGCGTCCTCTGTTTCCTGCTGTGAGTCCCTTGTCATCTGTTCATTCTCCGGCTTGTCTGATATAATGCCGAGATGCAGGCAGATATGTGTCCGCATGGAATGCCCGATGGCAGAAGAGGGCTTTTGCACAGGCGAGGCACCCTTCAAAGAAAGGAACAGAGAATCTATGGATGAAGTAAGAGACTTCAGGCAGCAGCTGGATGAGCTTACAAAGCAGGCAAAAAAGCAGGGAAACCGGATGAGCGTGCAGCAGATCCGGGAGAAACTGAGAAGTGCCGGCCTCGATGAGACGAAGCTGCAGCTGGTCTATAACTATCTGGATATGATGTCCATCGAAGTCTACGATGAGAATATTCCGGAGGCGGCTTCGGGAAGCGGAGAAGAGCACCTTCGCAGCCTGGAGCAGTATATGAGGGAGATGGAAGAACTTCCGCCTATGGATGAGGTGGAGGAACTGACTCTCTTCCACATGGCGGCCGAAGGTGACGGGAATGCAAGATCAAGGATCGCGGAACGCTATCTTTCCGCAGTCACGGATCTGGTGAACGATATCGAGACCAGAGAGAAGGAGACAGCGGAAGGAAAGAACAAAGAGAAGAAGGGGGCCGGTCCTGCATCACAGGCTCTGGACCTGACCGGCGAATTCACGGAGGAAGATCTGATCCAGGAGGGCAACATGGGACTTCTGCTGGCACTCGAGCATCTTGAGAGACAGGAGAATCTTGCGGCTTACCGGGCAGTCCTTCTGAATGGAGTGACTTCCTACATGGAGCAGACCGTGGAGGGACTGAAGGATGCCGAGAAGTCAGACAGAAGAGTCGTCAGCCGCATGAACCAGCTTGCGGATGCTGCCCATGATCTGGAGGAAGAACTTGACAGGAAACCATCCCTTGAGGAATTGTCGGCCTATCTTGATCTGCCCGCGGAGGAGATCCGGGATCTGCTCAGGGTCGGCGGTGAGGATATGAAAGTAGACAGTCTGTAATGAATTAGTGCAAAATACACAACAGATATTGAATTTCTTTGGAAAGAAGTATACACTATACCTATCGTATGGTCAATGTGAATAGATATGTGGTGAAATTCACCAAATATTTCATAATTATTACGATAGGAGAAGCCCAATGATCTCTAATCAGGTTCTGCAGTCTACCCTTGACGGTCTGAAACAGATCAGCAGAGTGGATATGTGCGTTGTTGACACGGAAGGTATTGTACTTGCATCGACTTTCAGCGAGAGCGTCGACTTCCGGGACTCGGTGATCGCTTTTGAGAATTCCCCGGCAGAGAGTCAGGTCATCTCGAATTATCAGTTCTTCAAGGTCCTGGATGACAGTCATCTGGAGTATGTCCTGATCGCAAGCGGCAACACGGATGATGTCTATATGGCAGGCAAGATGACGGCATTTCAGCTGCAGTGCCTGCTGGTCGCCTATAAGGAAAGATTTGACAAGGATAACTTCATTAAGAATCTTCTTCTTGATAACCTGCTCCTTGTGGATATCTATAACCGTGCGAAAAAACTTCATATCGACACAGAAGTCAGAAGAGTAGTCTATATCCTTGAACTCTCTGGTGAAAAGGATGCAGGCAACCTTGAACTGGTGAGGGGAGGGCTGGGAACACGGCCAGGTGATTTCATCACGGAGATCGATGAGAAAAGTGTCATCATCGTGAAGGAGATCCTTCTCTCTGACGGTCAGAAAGAACTGAACTCGTATGCGGAGGAGATGCTGGAATCAGTCCCGGAGGAGATCCGCCGGTCTGCCCTGGTTGCTTTCGGGACGGTAGTCGGAGAACTGAAGGATGTATCAAGGTCCTACAAGGAAGCCCGCATGGCGCTGAACGTAGGAAAGATCTTCTTTGAGGACAGACAGATCATCGCATATAACCGTCTCGGGATCGGAAGACTGATCTATCAGCTGCCGCTTCCGCTCTGCAAGATGTTCATCAGGGAAGTGTTCGACGGAAAGTCACCGGATGAGTTTGATGAGGAGACTCTCACGACCATCAACAAGTTCTTCGAGAACAGCCTGAACGTCTCGGAGACATCAAGACAGCTTTACATCCACAGAAATACCCTTGTGTATCGTCTGGATAAGCTGCAGAAGCAGACCGGACTCGATCTTCGGGTATTCGACGATGCGATCACCCTGAAGATCGCACTGATGGTCGTGAAATACATGAGACATATGGAGAAGAGTCCGGATTACTGATCCCGCGGCTCACTTCTCCTTTGGTCCCGTATCTTTTTCCTCCGGAGCTCTCTCCGGAAGTGTGAGGCGTACCTTTTCGATACGCCTCTTTTTCATGGTCTGAACACTGAGGGTGATCCCTTCCGGCACCCGGACACGATCGCCCGTCCTGGGAATACGGTCGCCGAGCTGCTGGATGAAATAGCCTCCTATGGAGTCGTAATCTTCGGATTCAAACTTAGTGCCCAGCTGCTCGTTGATGTCATCGAGCTTAACGCTGCCAAGGATCAGGTAGGTGTTTTTCCCGACCGGTTTGATCCAGTCTTTTTCTTCTGTATCGTATTCATCCCGGATCTCGCCCACCAGCTCCTCGATCAGGTCTTCGAAGGTGATCATTCCGGCGGCGGCGCCGTACTCATCGAGGACGATGGCAAGGGAAAAACTTCGGAACTGCATCTCCTCCATCAGCGATACGACCGATTTGGATTCAAATGTGAAGTACGGCTGATACATGATCTTTCTCGGAGAGAATGTCTTTTTCTTACCATCCGCAAGGAAGCAGAAGTCCTTGATGTTGATGATGCCGATGATGTGGTCCTTCTCGCCTTCGTAGACCGGAAGCCTTGTGTAGTGTTCCCGCTGGAAGACTTCCTGGATAGTGCTGTAGGAATCATCGACACTGATGGCCACCATGTCTGCCCTCGGCACCATGATGTCTGCAGCCGTCTGATCGGTCAGATCATAGACATTGTTGATCAGAGTCCTTTCCTCGCCGGTCGTCTCGCCTTCCTCATGGCTGACATCTACCATCGTCCGGATCTCATCTTCCGTGATCGTCGAATCGCCTCCGTCCCGCCGGACATGGAAAAGCTTCATGGCGCCGGAGGAGAGGAAATTCACGATGATGATGAGCGGAGTAAGGACGGCCATCAGAAAGCGGATGACGGAAGCGCAGCGAAGAGAGAATGTTTCGGACTGCACATTCGCAGCATTCTTCGGAGTGATCTCGCCGAAGATCAGGATCAGGAGAGTCAGGATTCCTGTGGCAAATCCGACACTGCGGTTTCCGAAGAGATCGATCGCCAGGGTGGTTGACAGGGAAGAGGCGGAAAGATTGACGATATTGTTTCCGATCAGGATGCAGGAGAGCATCTTTTCCTGGTGATCAAGGACGTTGAGGACTATCTTCGCCTTCTCATTGCCGGAATCGGCAAGATTCCGGATCCGGACCCGGTTTACGGTCGTAAGAGCAGTCTCGGAGGATGAAAAGAACGCCGATAGGACGATCAGAATGAATAGTATAACGATCTGGATGCCGGTGGCGGCTGACAACAGGACCCACTCCTTTCAGGATAAAAGATATGTAAACTGTTTTTCCCATTTTATGGTATCCGGCGGATAATTGCAATGAAGGGACTTCCTTTTTACAGGAAAGTGTGCTATGTTTTACGTACATGACCGAGAGGCCATCGTATCTATATGTTCAGAAATCATCTTATCTTATTTCTGTTTCTCTACAATCCATATTAATGAAGGAAGATATATGACAAAAGACAAACTGCAGCTTCTGTCGGTCGCTATCCTGCGGGACATGGCTAAAAAAAGCGGTATCAAAGGTGTTTCTACCATGAGGAAGGGCGCTCTGATCGACGCACTTGCCGAAGATGGCGGACAGGAGAAGATTGCTGAAAGAGCAGGCGTACAAAGCGGTGCGGCTGCCGGGGGCATGCAGCCAGCGGCAGAAAAGCCGGCAGAAAAGCCGGCGGCAGAAAGGCCAGCGGCAGAAAGGTCAGCGGCAGAAAGGTCAGCGGCAGAAAAGCCAGCGGCAGAAAGGCCAGCGGAGAAAAAAGTGCCGGAGAACAGGGGCCTGGAGGGGAAGACGGGCAGTGCAGCGGCTTCGAATGCCGGCCAGGCAGCGGCGCGTACGGAGGGACAGGTATCCCGTGATGACCAGACCCGCGGACGTGAGGAATCCGCCCAGCGAAGGATGCCCCGCAGACGGACCGTTCAGAATACGGGAAGGATGAGAAAACCGTCCCATGATATGAGAGGGGACTCCAGAAGCACTGAGACAGAGAAGGAGCATGAGAGCCGTGAAGGCAGGAATCCTTACCGCCAGCCATCTGAGGGCAGAGGAGACTACAGGGGACAGGATCGGACAGCCTACCGGCCTGTGAGGCAGACGAAGCCTGCCAGAAAACAGGACAGACAGGAAAGCTCTGTTCAGGATGGATCTCAGCCGCAGCCGTCTCAGCATTACTATGCGCAGACACGCATTCAGGATACGGTCAGGGAGAATGCGGGTGAGAGCATGAGGCTGCAGCGTGAGAATACTGCAGAGAGTCCAAGGGAGAACGTCCGCGAGAACATGCGTCCGGTTCAGGAAAGAGAACGCTTCCTCGGAGATGACAATAAGCTCCCGGTTGAACTGAAGGACCTTGATTCCGGACATGAGGTCAGCGGAGTCCTTGAGATCATGCAGGAAGGCTACGGATTCATCCGTTCCGCAAACTATCTTCCGGGCGATGCGGATGTGTATGTCTCGCCGTCCCAGATCAGAAGATTCGGTCTCCGGACCGGTGATATCATCACCGGCAACACCAGGATCCGGGCACAGCAGGAGAAGTTCAGCGCACTGCTTTTCGTGCGTTCGATCAACGGATGCTCTCCTTCCGAGATCGCCAGCCGATACACGTTCGAGAGCATGACGCCGATCTTCCCGAATGAGCGGCTCCGCATGGAGCGCACCGGGAGAGAAGTCGCGATGCGGATCGTGGACCTGATCGCCCCGATCGGCAAGGGACAGAGGGGTATGATCGTATCGCCTCCGAAAGCAGGCAAGACGACTCTTCTGAAGGATATCTCGAGGTCGATCCTCCGGAACAATCCTGAGGAGCATATCATCATCATGCTGATCGATGAACGCCCTGAGGAAGTAACGGATATCAGGGAGGCGATCACCGGCGACAACGTGGAAGTTCTCTACTCCACATTTGACGAGACTCCTGAGCACCACAGAAGGGTCGCAGAGATGGGGATCGAGAGAGCGAAGCGGCTTGTCGAGCTCAGGAAGGATGTCATCATCCTGCTGGATTCCATCACAAGACTGGCAAGAGCCTACAACCTGATCGTTCCGGCGTCCGGAAGGACGCTTTCCGGCGGAATCGATCCGGCAGCCCTCCACCCGCCGAAGAAGTTCTTCGGCGCTGCCAGAAACATGAGGGAGGGCGGAAGCCTGACGATCCTTGCCACAGCTCTCATCGATACAGGATCCAAGATGGATGACGTTGTGTATGAAGAGTTCAAGGGCACCGGCAACATGGAACTGATCCTTGACCGCAAGCTTTCCGAGAGAAGGATCTTTCCGGCCATCGATATCCAGAGGTCCGGCACCAGAAGGGAGGACCTGCTGCTTTCCAGGGAGGAAGCGGATGCAGTGACGATCATGAGAAGGGCTCTGAACGGAATGAAGAGTGATGATGCGACCGAAAGGATCCTTGACCTCTTCACTCATACAAGGTCCAACGAGGAACTGATCCGCACCATCCTTCGCCAGCGGATGGTCTGAATTAATAGTAGACAAAGGGAAAAGCACTGTGCTATACTTTCTCTGCTGTGCCCGAAGGCGGATTCTGTCCGCAGGCCATCGGGGGTGATGGCTTTCGGTCACGTTAACTGCATGGACTTGCAGGGGTCGCCCGGAAGGACCGGGAATCTACGCAGAGGCGGAGAGAAAGCATCTGCGCAGCAGTTCACATTCCATCAGAGAGGTGAAAGTTATGAAGGAAGGAATCCATCCAAAGTATTATCAGGCAACTGTTACTTGCAACTGCGGAAACACGTTCGTAACCGGTTCCACAAAGCCGGAGATCCACGTTGAAGTATGCTCCAAGTGCCATTCATTCTACACCGGCCAGCAGAAGCAGGCTCAGGCTCGCGGACGTATCGATAAGTTCAACAAGAAGTACGGTTACACCACTAAGCAGTAAGCAGTCTGAAGTTAAGGGGAGGGTTGAGGTTTCTGAGAAGCCTCAGCCCTTCTTTACTAATAAGGGTAGATTATGAAATATTCAAACATAGGCGGTCAGGCAGTCATGGAGGGTGTCATGATGCGCAACGGTGACCGATATGCAGTCGCGGTGAGGACGGCTGACAGACAGATCACCGTCCGGACAGATGAATATCACTTTGCATCCGCCGGAGTGCGCAGGATTCCGATCATCCGCGGGATGGTCTCTTTTGTCGATTCTCTTGTACTTGGCATGAAGTCCCTCATGTTCTCGGCTGACCTTTTTGCCGAGGAATCCGAGGAGGAACTTGAGGACAGGCTGAAGGATGAGAAGAAGAAGGCAGAGAAGAAAGCCGCGAGGCTGAGAAAGTCAGGCAGAGAGAGGGAAGCGGAAGATGTCCTCAGAAAGACCGAGGAAAGCGCTGAGAAGGAGAGGCAGAGTCTGAAGAACCGTACGGAGTCCGGCAACGGAAAGTCCAAGGATGCTGACAACACTGTCCTCCTGACGCTTACCGTGATCTTCTCTCTGGTCGTATCCGTTGCACTGTTCATGATGCTCCCTTATTTCCTGTCCAGACTGCTCAAGGGAATCGGCGCTCCGGAATTTCTGATCTCCATAGCGGAAGGTGTCCTTCGCCTTGTTATCTTCCTCGGCTATATGATCCTGATCTCAAGGATGAAGGATATCCAGAGGACTTTCATGTATCACGGGGCGGAGCACAAGTGCATCAACTGCATCGAGCATGGGCTTGAACTGAACGTTGAGAATGTCAGAAAGAGTTCCCGGGAGCACAAGCGCTGCGGGACAAGTTTCCTTCTCTTCGTTATGGTCGTGAGCATCATCTTCTTTCTGTTCATCCGAACAGAGAGTCCTGTCATGAGGATCGTGATCCGCCTTCTGCTGATCCCGGTCGTTGCCGGGGTCTCCTATGAGTTCATCCGCCTGGCAGGCCTTTACGACAACAAGTTCGTCGACATCCTGTCCAGACCAGGCCTCGCCCTGCAGAAACTGACTACCAGGGAGCCGGATGATTCCCAGATCGAAGTCGGCATCGCTTCCGTCGAAGCTGTTTTCAACTGGAAAAAATACCTGAACGAGAATTTCGGAGCACACTACGAGCTGTCGGAGGAAGATGAGCCGAAGAGCGGAAGTCAGCTCTATACGATCAGATGAAAGCGATGACTTATTGCGAAGTCCGTGCGGATGCCGGAAGAAGACTTGCGGCGGCGGGCGTACCCGATGCCGATATCGACGCAGAGCTTCTGCTGGAATATTCCTCCGGCAGGGACCGGGCGCATGTCCTGACGGTTCTGGGAGAGCCGGTCCCGGAAGAGGTCCTTGCCAGATATGAGGAGGCCGTGAAGCTGCGCCTTCTGCGGATCCCGCTTCAGCAGATAACCGGCGAGACCGAGTTCATGGGAATACGTTTCCTGGTATCGGACAAGGTCCTGTGCCCGAGACAGGATACGGAGACGGTCGCTGAGGAAGCGATACACGTCATCCGGCAGAAGCAGAAGGAGACAGCAGCGGGGGGGCGGAAGGTAAGGGTACTGGATCTCTGCACAGGATCGGGCTGTCTGATCGTGAGCGTCGCGAGATTCTGCCCGGGGACGGAAGCCGCAGCGTCGGACATCTCACCTGAGGCCCTTGAGATCGCAGAAAAGAATGCTGCCCTTGCAGGTGTCTCTGTAAGCTTTACAGAGAGCGATCTTTTTGAGAAGATAAGCGGGAGCTTTGATGTGATCATCTCAAATCCGCCCTATATCAGGAGCAGGGATATCCCGGATCTTATGGAAGAAGTGAAGGACCATGAGCCGCATCTGGCTCTGGACGGAGGACCTGACGGTCTTCTCTTCTACAGAAAGATCGCGTCCGGAGCGCCTCATTTTCTGAATGACGGCGGTGTACTGCTCTTTGAGATCGGGATGGATGAAGGAGAGGATGTGAGGAAGATCCTCGGAGAGTGTGGATTTGCGGATATACAGGTCCGGAAGGACCTGGCCGGCAATGACCGCCTTGTCCTTGGAAGCAGATATGTTTGAAAAACTTGAAGATGTGTCGAAAAGGATGGAGGAGATCGACCGCATGCTGCAGGAACCTCAGACGGCAGCAGATCCCGCCCTTTTCGCAAAACTGATGAAAGAGAGAGCCGGCCTGGCGCCGCTTTGCGACACCTATAGCGGCTACCGGAAGGCGCAGGAGACGATCCGCGACTCGGAGGACCTTCTGAGGACCGAGAAAGACCCGGAGATGGCCGCATTTCTGAAGGAGGAGATCGGGAATGCCAGAGAAGAGGAGGAGCGTCTCGCAGATGAGCTGAGGATCCTTCTTCTTCCAAGAGACCCCAACGATGACAGAAATGTCGTCATGGAGATCCGTGCGGGCGTCGGGGGCGATGAGGCGGCGCTTTTTGCCGGGGACCTCGTCAGGATGTATCTGCGCTACTGCGAGAGGATGGGATGGAGATGCGAGCTTTCTTCCGCCAGCGAGGGCGCGATGGGCGGCTTCAAGGAGTGCGTGCTGCTGATCAGCGGCGACAGCGTCTGGTCCCGCCTGAAATATGAGAGCGGGACTCACAGGGTCCAGAGAGTACCGGAGACGGAGTCCGGAGGAAGGATCCACACATCCGCTGCCACAGTGGCGGTCATGCCGGAAGCGGATGAGATCGATGTAGACCTTGACATGAATGACTGCAGGTTCGATGTGTTCCGCGCTCACGGCAACGGCGGACAGTGCGTCAACACGACCGATTCCGCGGTACGTCTTGTCCACATCCCGACCGGAATCGTCATATCCTGTCAGGATGAGAAGTCGCAGCTGAAGAACAGGTCGAAAGCGCTGAAGATCCTGCGTGCAAAGCTGTACCTGCTGAAGCAGATGGAGCAGCAGGAGAGCCAGGCGGAAGAGAGAAGAAACCAGATCGGGTCGGGAGACCGCAGCGAGAAGATCCGGACCTACAATTTCCCGCAGGGAAGGGTGACGGACCACAGGATCCATCTCACGGTGTACCGGATCGAACAGATCGTGGACGGAGACCTGGATCAGCTGATCGGGCCGCTGATGGCGGCTGATCAGGCCAGAAGACTTGCGGAATCGAAAGCAGAGGGAGACTGAATATGGGAAAGTATTTCGGAACAGATGGTTTCAGAGGAGAGGCGAATGTGACACTGAATGTCGAGCATGCATTCAAGGTCGGACGTTTCCTCGGATGGTACTACGGACAGGAGCATAAGGACGGGAAAGCGAAGATCGTCATCGGAAAGGATACAAGAAGATCCAGCTATATGTTTGAAGATGCGCTCAGCTCCGGGCTTGTTGCATCTGGCGCAGATGCCTACCTTCTTCATGTGACGACGACTCCTTCCGTAGCTTACTGCGTCCGCCTGGATGATTTCGACTGCGGGATCATGATCTCCGCCAGCCATAATCCGTATTATGACAACGGGATCAAGATCATCTCCGGGACCGGGCAGAAGATCGATGCTTCCATCGAGTCAAAGATCGAGGACTATATCGACGGACAGTCGGGCACGATCCCGCTGGCTACCAGAGACAGGATCGGCAGGACCCAGGATTATGTTGCAGGCCGCAACCGTTACATCGGCTACCTGATCTCGCTGGCTTCCAGATCGTTCAAGAACTACAGGGTGGGCATCGACTGTTCCAACGGAAGCTCCAGTGCGATCGCCAAGAGTGTATTTGACGCCCTCGGGGCAAAGACTTACGTGATCAACGATCGTCCGGACGGGACCAATATCAACAGAGACTGCGGAAGCACCCATCCGCAGGAGCTTAAGGCTTATGTGAAGCAGGAAGGCCTTGATGTTGGATTTGCTTATGACGGGGACGCAGACCGCTGCATTGCGGTCGATGAGAATGGCAATGAGATCAACGGAGACCTGATCATGTACATCTGCGGCAAGTACATGAAGGAGATCGGACAGCTGAAGGACAATACAGTCGTTACTACAGTCATGTCCAATATCGGTCTCTACAAAGCCCTTGAGAGAGAGGGGATGCGCTATGAGCAGACTCAGGTCGGCGACAAGTATGTGTATGAGAATATGTCGAAGAACGGCTACAGCCTCGGAGGCGAGCAGTCCGGACATATCATCTTCAGCAAACATGCGACCACCGGAGACGGGATCCTTACTTCCATCATGGTCATGGAGACGATGATTGCGTCGAAGAGGACACTTGGAGAACTTGCAAAAGAGTGCAGGATCTATCCGCAGCTTCTGAAGAATGTGAAGGTGGCGGATAAGAAGAAAGCCATGGACAATGAAGTCGTCAGGGCTGCCATTGCTAAGGCAGCGGAGGAGCTTGGAACGGACGGACGTATCCTTGTCCGTCCTTCGGGAACGGAACCGGTCATCCGTGTGATGGTCGAGGCAGAGTCAGATGATCTCTGTGCAAAGCATGTGTATGATGTTGTCGCAGTGATGCGCGGCCAGGGGCTGGTGTCCGACTGAGCTCATGTCCGGCCGCATTGGCCGGACGCCGCCTGCGGAGGCATCGATCATTCAGAAAGGAATATATGTTAATTTCGAAGCCGGATTTCAAGAGCGTGGAACTTTCAGATCAGGAGATCCTACTCCCATATTACAGGAAACTGAACTCACGCTCCTGCGATGACTGCTTTTCAAATCTGTATCTGTGGAAGCATCTTGAGCCGATGGAATATCAGATCATCGACAATATGGTGATCCTGAAGTCAAAGACACCGAATTTCTTCTTCCGCTTTCCGATGGGAGCAGAGGAGAAGGTCCCGGAGGCGCTTGATGCCATGGCGGGATACGCAGAGGCGGAGGGTGTTCCATTTGTCCTGAGACTTGTCACCAAAGAGCAGTTCGATGTGATCGAGAAGCTGTGTCCGGGCAGGTATCACTTCGAGCCGACAAGGGAATACTGGGATTATGTATACGAGACGGAGAAGCTCACGAACCTCTCCGGCAGGAAGTACCACGGCAAGAAGAATCATGTCAACAAGTTTCTGCGCGAATACGCTGACTGGTCCTATGAGCCGATCACGGACGATAACGTGGAAGAGTGCTTCCAGATGGGACTTAAGTGGCGGACCGAGAATGACTGTGATCAGCTGTTCGAGAAGCGCATAGAGATGTGCGTGGCCCTGAATTCCCTGAGACTTCGGAAGGAGCTCCATCTTAACGGAGCCCTCCTCAGGGTCAATGGTCAGGTGGCAGCCTATACGGTCGGCGAGATGGTGAATGAGGATACCTTTGTGGTTCATATCGAGAAAGCGCTGACGGAAGTAGAAGGAGCCTACACGGTGATCAATCAGCAGTTCGTATCCCATGAGATGCAGGGCTGCCCGTATGTGAACCGGGAGGACGATACCGGTGATGAAGGTCTCCGCGAGGCGAAGGAAAGCTATCATCCGGTCATGATGGTAGAAAAAGGAGAGGTGACGCTTCTGTGATCGCAAAAAGCATGAAAGACCTTGTTGAGAATTCCAGCGCGATCCGCGCTATGTTCGAAGAAGGAAAAAAGATGGCGAAGGAGTTCGGTGCGGAGAATGTCTATGACTTCTCGCTCGGCAATCCGAACGTTCCGGCTCCGGAGACCGTGAGGGAAAGCATCAGGAGGCTGGCGGATACCGTTCCCCCCGTGCAGCTTCACGGATACATGAGCAATGCGGGCTATGAGGAAGTCAGGGAGAAGATCGCGGAGAGCCTGAACCGGCGCTTCGGTACTTCTTTTGAGATGAAGAACATCCTGATGACCGTAGGCGCCGCGGGAGGACTGAATGTCATACTGAAGACTCTTCTGGACCCGGGAGACGAAGTTCTTGTTTTTGCTCCGTTCTTCGGAGAGTACAGGAGCTATGTGAAGAATCATCAGGGGGTCCTTCGCGTCGTACCGCCGGATACCAGGGATTACCGGCTGAATCTGGAGGCGGCGGAAGGGCTGATCACGGAGAAGACCAAGGCCGTGATCCTGAATAATCCCAACAACCCGACCGGTGTCATATATCCGGAGAAAGTGATCAGGGAACTTTCGGATCTTCTGGTCAGGATGGAGAGGAAGTTCAGGACCTCCATCTATCTGATCTCGGATGAACCTTACAGGGAACTTGCCTATGACGGAGCAGAGGTTCCTTACCTTACGAAGTATTACCATAACACAGTTGTCGGATACTCCTTCAGCAAGTCCCTTTCCCTTCCGGGCGAAAGGATCGGCTACCTGGTCATGCCGGATGAACTGGATGACTCAGTGGACGTCGTCGCTGCCGCATCGGTCGCGAACCGTGTCCTGGGCTTTGTCAATGCTCCGAGCCTCATGCAGAGGGTGGCCGCGGATTGCCTTGATGCGAAGGTGGACCTGGAATTCTATGACAATAACCGGAAACTGCTGACGGAAGGACTGGCGTCCTGCGGATTCTCGTTCGTGAAGCCGGAGGGAGCTTTCTATCTGTGGCTGAAGAGTCCAGTCGCGGATGAGAAGGAATTTGTCGCCGAAGCAAAGAAAGAGCACCTCCTGCTGGTACCGGGATCCTCATTTGCAGGACCGGGCTATATAAGGATCGCTTACTGCGTGTCTCCGTATACCATTAAGAATTCCATGCCTGCCTTCCGCAGGCTTGCTGCAGAATATGGTCTTTGCTGACCATGCCAGCTGATGTGGCCCAAAAGAAGAGGAGGAGAAGATGGCATCCTGGGAAGATTATGTCAGAAAGGTTGTCCCTTATACACCGGGAGAACAGCCTGAGAACCTGAATGTAGTCAAACTGAACACGAATGAGAATCCCTACCCGCCTTCACCGAAGGTGCGGGAAGCGCTCAGGGAACTTTCAGACGATAAGCTGAGAAGATACCCGGATCCGGCAGCCGCTTCGCTTACGGATGCGATCGCACGGCAGTACCATGTCTCTCCGGGACAGGTCTTTGTCGGAGTGGGTTCGGACGATGTCCTTGCGATGAGCTTCCTGACTTTCTTCAATTCGGATAAGCCGATCCTGTTTCCGGATATCTCCTACTCCTTCTACGAGGTATGGGCAGACCTTTTCCGGATCCCGTACAGAAAGCAGAAACTGAACGATGCCTTTGAGATCGTCACGGAAGATTACTGTCAGGAGAACGGAGGGATCGTCTTTCCAAACCCGAACGCGCCGACCGGAGTACTTATGGGAAAAGACAGGATCGAAAGAATCCTGGAGAGCAGCAAAGGCAGCGTCGTCATCGTCGACGAAGCCTACATCGATTTTGCGCCGGAAGGTTCTTCCGTGCTTCCGCTTCTTCCGAAGTATGACAACCTCCTGGTGGTACAGACATTCTCCAAGAGCAGAAGTCTCGCCGGCATGAGGATCGGCTACGCCATCGGTTCGGAGAAGCTGATCGGATATCTCTCTGACTGCAAGTATTCCTTCAACTCCTACACGCTTAGCCAGGCAGCTCTGCTTGCCGGGGAAGCGGCTGTGAGGGATGCCGCCTATTATGAGGAATGCTCTGAGAAGGTCATGAAGACCAGGGAGAAGACCAAGAAAGTCCTTTCCGGGATGGGCTTTGCATTCGCAGATTCGCAGGCCAATTTCCTGTTTGTCACCCATGAGAAAGTCCCGGCAAGGCAGCTGTTCCAGGACCTGAGGAAAGCCGGCATCGTAGTCCGCTATTTTGACCAGCCGAGGATCGACGATTACCTGAGGATCACGATCGGTACGGAAGAGCAGATGGATGTTCTGTTCGATTTTCTCAGAAAGTACCTGTAAGTTTCATATTGTCTATTATCCCGCAGAGAAAATGTGCGCCGCGGGATACTGCAAAAAAAGGAGTATTGTCAATGGCTAACACGATCGCCGCATGGTTTGCCGAAAATCTCGGTCATGTGATCCCGGCGGAACTTGTCTGTTTTATCGTATCCCTTCTGCCGATCCTCGAGTGCAGGGGCGGGCTGATCGTCGCGTCGCTCCTGAACGTGAAGCTGATGACGGCACTTCCGATCTGCGTCCTGGGCAATATCATTCCGGTGCCGTTCATCCTGCTTCTGATCAACAGGATCTTCGCTGCATTCAAGAAGACAAAGCATCATAAGCTTGTGGACAGGATCGAGGCTCATGCGATGAAGAAGAGCGAAGGACTTTCCAGAGGCGAGTTCTGGGGACTGCTGCTTTTTGTCGGGATCCCGCTTCCTGGCACCGGAGCATGGACTGGCAGTATGATCGCGGCCCTTCTCGGGATGAAGAGGAAGAAGGCTGTCCCGGCGATCGGGCTTGGCGTCATTCTTGCGGCATTCATCATCTCCGTTATCTTCTACGGACTTCTCGGAAGCGTGATGCACTGATATGGCTGTGTATGAAAGCTTTGCAAGGGTCTATGACCGTTTCATGGACAATGTGCCTTACGATGAGTGGGCGGCCAGACTTCATGAGATCTTTCTGAAGCGCGGGATCGATTCCGGACTTGTCCTGGACCTTGGCTGCGGGACCGGCCAGATGACGCGGAGGTTCCGCGACTTCGGCTATGATATGATCGGCGTGGACGGGTCTGAGGATATGCTGGAGATCGCGCTGGAGAAAGAACACCTGCCTTCAGATCCTGCAGAAGATCAGCCGGAAAAGGAGACGGAAGGCGATTCCTGTCCGATTCTCTATCTTCTCCAGGATATGAGAGAGTTTGAACTCTACGGGACTGTCCGCGGCATCTACTCATGCTGCGACTGCCTGAACTATCTCGATACGAAGGAGGATCTTGAGAAAGTCTTCCGGCTGGCGGAAAACTATCTTGATCCCGGCGGGATCTTTGTCTTTGACATGAATACTGCCTCCTATTATGAAGATGAGCTGGGGCAGAACACATTTGCGGACGTGAGGGATGAATGTTCCATTATCTGGGAGAATGACTATGACCCGGATACGATGGAGAATGAGTATGACCTGACTATCTTCGTCCGGAATCCGGATGGCCTCTATGAGAGGACTCAGGAGACTCATCTTGAGAAAGCATACAGCTTTCAGACGGTAAGAAGCCTTGCAGAAAAGGCAGGGCTGATCTTTGATTCAGCATTCGACGGCTACGGCTCCGGAAAACTCAACAGGGGCAGCAGCAGAATGCTGCTTATCTTCCGAAAATCTTCGGAAATCCCTGTAAAACTGTAAGAACAACGGACCTGCCCGCGGAGCCATTGCCGGGCAGGTTAAAGTCGGTTAAAATAGCCACAGCACAGAACTGAGGGGGGAACTTTATGAAGTTTACCAAGATGCACGGATGCGGCAATGACTATGTCTATGTGAATGGTTTTGCCGAAAAGATAGAGGACCCGTCAAAGGCAGCTGTCTTTGTTTCTGACAGACACTTCGGGGTGGGGTCGGACGGACTTATCATCATACAGCCGTCGGACCGGGCGGATTTTCGTATGGAGATGTACAATGCGGACGGCTCCCAGGGGAAGATGTGCGGCAACGGGATCCGATGCGTGGCCAAGTATGTCTATGATCACGGGATGACAGAAAAGACCAGGATCACTGTCGAGACACTGTCCGGGATCAAGACACTGGATCTGTACCTGAAAGATGGGAAGGTCGATACGGTCCGTGTGGATATGGGAAGACCGATCCTGAAGCCGGAAGATATTCCGGTGAAGCTGACAAAGGAGGACAGAAAAGTCCTGCTCTCAGAGACGCCGGAGGGAGAGATCATCCTGAGCGCCTCTTATGAAGTGGGAGGCGGGACATACGGGATCACCTGCGTTTCCATGGGAAACCCGCACTGCGTCACACCTGTGGAAGAACCCTATGCGATTGATATCGAAAAGACCGGCCCTCTCTTTGAACACAACCGTCTTTTTCCGGAAGGGGTGAACACGGAGTTTATCAAAGTCCTTGACCGGAAGAACGTGGAGATGCGCGTCTGGGAGAGGGGCAGCGGAGAGACCTGGGCATGCGGAACAGGAGCCTGTGCGGTCGGGGTGGCCTGCATCCTGAACGGATGGACGGATAGCGGAATGACGGTGCACCTGAGAGGCGGTGACCTGAAGATCGAGTGGGACAGAGAGAGAGAAACCGTCTTCATGACCGGTCCGGCTGCTGCCGTGTTTGAAGGAGAGATCGAGGTCTGAAACAGACCCGCCGGCCCGGACGTCGCGAAAAACATTGTCGCGGCAGGATCCTGAGGCCGGCAGAATGCTGTCAGTCAGCGGAAAGGAAGAGCTATGTACAATATTAATAGAAATTATCTGAAGCTTCCGGGAAGCTATCTGTTCTCGACGATCGGAAGAAAATCGAGGGAGTATCAGAGCACTCATCCGGAGGCGGACGTGATCAGTCTCGGCATCGGCGATGTGACGCAGCCGCTGGCGCCGGCTATCATCAAAGCTCTTCATGAAGCAGTCGATGACATGGCTCATGCAGAGACTTTCCACGGCTATTCGCCGGACCTTGGCTACAGCTGGCTCAGGGAGACCATCGCGAAGAATGATTATGAGGACAGAAACTGTGACGTGACAGCGGACGAGATCTTCATCTCCGACGGTGCAAAGAGCGATTCCGGAAACATCCAGGAAATCTTCGCGCAGAATCAGAGGATCGCCGTCTGCGATCCGGTCTATCCCGTCTACGTGGACTCCAATGTGATGGCAGGACGCTGCGGCACATACGACAAGGCTGCGGAAAGATGGAGCGATGTGATCTACATGCCGTGCACGGCCGACAACGGTTTTACACCGTCCTTCCCGAAGGAGGACCCGGATATCATCTATCTCTGCTATCCGAACAACCCGACCGGGGCATCCATTACGAAGGAACGTCTCCAGGACTGGGTGGACTATGCCAACCGGATCGGGGCGGTCATCATCTATGACGCTGCTTACGAGGCCTATATCTCGGATTCGGAGGTGCCGCATTCCATCTATGAGTGCGAGGGGGCGCGCACCTGCGCCATCGAGATCCGGTCCTTCTCCAAGAATGCCGGCTTTACAGGTACCCGTCTTGGCTTTACGGTGATCCCGAAGGAAATCGAGAGAGATGGCGTGAAGCTCCATTCCCTCTGGGCACGCAGGCACGGTACAAAGTTCAACGGCGCTCCATACATCGTCCAGAAGGCTGCCATGGCGGTCTATTCGGAAGAGGGAAAGGCCGAACTTAAGGAACAGATCGGATATTACAAGAGAAACTGCCGGGTAATCATGGACGGACTGAAGGAAGCGGGGTATGATGTATACGGAGGCGTCGACGCACCGTATATCTGGCTGAAGACCCCGGGACATATGACTTCCTGGGAATTCTTTGACAGGCTTCTTTCTCATGCGAATGTCGTCGGGACTCCGGGCTCCGGATTCGGACCGAGCGGAGAAGGGTATTTCCGCCTGACCGCGTTCGGAAGTTATGAAAATACGAAGGAAGCGGTCAGACGCATTGCAAGGATGTAACTGCCTCTTCCCGGATTACGGAGACAGCTATGAAAAAAAAGGAACGGATCAGGATTCTGGCGGTCCTCGGTGCAGCGTCTCTTATGCTGACGGGATGTACCAGAAGTCAGATGAACTATCAGATCGCGGAAGCAATCGGAACGGATGGCAAGTACGAGAACAATGAGCCGGTCGAGACTCCGAAGATGAAGGAGGAGAGGGCGGCAAAGGAGCAGTCTGAGGCGGATGAGAAGAATCTGACGGAAGTCCTGGATAAAGCTGCCGCACAGGCAGCAGGATACAATTTTGATGAAGCGATCGCAACCCTGAACACGCTGACGGGAAGTGCAGCCCTCGACGACAGGGTGAAGGAGGCCAGAGAGAGCTATGAACAGGGCGATTCTTCCCTGATTGCCTGGGAAGGTGATATCCCGCATCTTTGCTTCCCGACTCTGATCGAGGATCCGCTGAGGGCATTCGATGGCGACGATATGGCGTCGACTTATGAAAGCACGATGGTGACGACGGCTGAGTTCAAGGCGATGCTGGACAGCCTGTATAAGAACAATTACATTCTGATCGATATCCACAGCATCGCATCCCTCGTTTCGAAGGGCGACATGGAGCAGCAGACTCTGAGACTTCCGGAAGGCAAGAAGCCGGTCGTGCTTTCGCAGGATAATGTCGATTATTCTGCGTTCCGCAACGGGGACGGGATCGTGAAAGCTCTGGTCGTCGGGGATGACGGGCTGGTGAAGGCGGAGTATACGGATGAGGAAGGTCATGATCTCGAGGGAGATTATGATTTTGTCCCGATCCTTGATTCCTTTATCGCGGAGCATCCGGATTTCTCCTTCCAGGGGGCGAAAGGTATCGTCTCCGTCTCTGGAAAGAGCGGGGTCTACGGTTATGAACTGCCGGATCCGGACTCCGGGGAGAATGTCTCTTCCGGGGAAGGAACACAGGCTTCGGGTTCCGGATGGACCGAAGACCAGAAACGGATCGCGGAGGTATCGGAAGCATTAAGGAACGAGGGATGGAGCATTGCCTGCGCAGGATGGTCGCATTCCTATATGAATGATGCGTCGATGACGACCGAACAGTTCCGTCAGGAGATCGATACCTGGGAGAGCAGAGTGGGAGTCCTCACTGGAAAGACGGATATCCTGTTCTTCCCGTACGGAGCCGAAGTTTCCTATCCAGGAGAAAGCCTGAATTATCTTCTTGACAACGGGATCGTGTATCTGTCAGGACTCTGGGGAGATACGGATTACCGGGAGATCGGCGACGGATACATGAGGATGACAAGGCGTTTTGTAGACGGAAGTTCCCTTACAAGTGCACCTGAATATTTCACGGATTTCTTTGATGTTGAGGCTGTCATCGATGAGAATCGGTAAAAGCAAAGAATGCCGAGAATCGGGTAAAAGCAAAGAATGCTGTTGACGCGGAAAATACATCTGTGTTATACTTTTTCGGCGTATGGAAGGCATCACATGGGTTATTGCGCCCTTGCGGTCTTCCGGAAACAGGAATAAGCGACTGTTTTCTGCGATCATTCTAATAAAGAGAGCGAGGTGGAAGTTGTGCGTACAAGAATTACTTTGGCATGCACGGAATGCAAGCATCGTAACTACAACCTGACCAAAGACAAGAAGAATCATCCGGAAAGGATGGAGGTCAAGAAGTACTGCCCATTCTGCAAAAAGCATACCGTACACAAGGAAACAAAGTAAGAGCTGCTTTTAAAGGAGACCACAATGGCAGAGAACAAAGAATCCAGACTCCGTTCCTTCTTTGCCGGTGTCAGGACTGAGTGGAACAAGATCATCTGGCCCGCGAAGGAGACGCTTGCAAAGCAGACAGGAGCAGTGGTGGTTGTTTCGGTCATTCTGAGTGCGGTCATCGCCATCCTTGATTATCTGATGAAGACTGGCCTTGATAAGCTGCTCAGCATCAGTTTATGAGAAGTTGCGTAAGATCACGAAGGACAGGGTGAGAGAATGGCTGATACAGAATCCGTGAACACCGGGAGTACCGGAGCTGAGGGAAAAGAGGCCAGATGGTATGTTGCCCATACCTATTCGGGATACGAGAACAAAGTAAAGGTCAACCTTGAGAAGACCATAGCCAATATGCACCTTGAGGATCAGATCCTTGAAGTCAAGGTTCCGGTCCAGGAAGTCGTCGAGACGATCGGCGGCGATGAGGGCGAAGCTGAAAAAGTCGAGTATAACGAAGAGGGAGAGCGCAAGCCTCAGAAGAAGAAAAAAGCTCCGAGACAGAAGGTCGTTCAGAAGAAGCTGTTTCCGGGTTATGTTTTTGTCCGCATGATCCTGAACGATGACAACTGGTATATTGTAAGAAATACCAGGGGTGTCACCGGGTTCGTCGGCGCAGAGTCGACTGAGCCGATCCCGCTGACAGAGGCTGAGATGGCCGGCCTTGGCGTATCTAAGGATACACAGGACTTCAAGGTAGGCGACAAAGTCAGGGTCAGAAGCGGTGTCTGGGTCAATGCTGTAGGTACCGTCGACTCGATCGATGAGAAACAGCAGACAGTCAAGATCAGTATCCCGGAATTCATGAACGGCACTCCGGTCGGAATGAACATTACAGACATCACAAAGTATGAGTGAAAAGTGGGAGGGCAACCCCCGAAAGTACCACAAGGAGGTCATCTATTATGGCAAAGAAAGTTACAGGCTACATCAAACTGCAGATCCCGGCAGGCAAGGCAACCCCGGCTCCGCCGGTAGGACCGGCACTTGGTTCCAAGGGTGTCAACATCGTACAGTTCACTAAGGAATTCAATGCCAGGACCGCAAATCAGGGCGACATGATCATCCCGGTCGTCATCACCGTATACGCCGACAGAAGTTTCAGCTTCATCACCAAGACTCCGCCGGCAGCAGTACTTCTGAAGAAGGCCTGCAATCTGAAGTCAGCATCCGGAACCCCGAACAAGGAAAAGGTTGCAACGATCAAGAAGGAAGAAGTCCGCAAGATCGCTGAGCTCAAGATGCCGGATCTGAATGCAGCAAGCGTCGAGGCAGCTATGAGCATGATCGCCGGGACCGCTCGCAGCATGGGCATCGTTGTTGAGGATTGACGGATACTTGAAGGTCTGAATAAGTGGGAGGGAATTCCCCGCAAATACCACCAGGAGGTAGAAACATGAAGAGAGGAAAGAAATATCAGGAGGCAGCCAAGCTCGTCGACCGTTCAAAGCTTTATGAGACCGAGGAAGCTGTTGCACTGGTTAAGAAAACTGCATCTGCAAAGTTTGATGAGACAATTGAGTGCCATATCAAGACTGGCTGTGACGGACGTCATGCTGACCAGCAGATCAGAGGCGCAGTCGTTCTTCCGGCAGGTACCGGCAAGAAGGTCCGTGTTCTTGTATTCGCTAAGAACCAGAAGGTAGATGAGGCACAGGCAGCAGGAGCTGACTATGTTGGCGGCATGGAACTTGTTCCGAAGATCCAGAACGAAGGATGGCTGGATTTCGATGTCGTCGTAGCAACCCCGGATATGATGGGCGTTGTCGGACGTCTTGGCCGTATCCTTGGCCCGAAGGGCCTCATGCCGAACCCGAAGGCAGGAACCGTAACCATGGATGTTGCCAAGGCTATCAAGGATATCAAAGCTGGTAAGATCGAATACAGACTGGACAAGGCTAACATCATCCATGTACCGATCGGAAAGGCTTCTTTCACCGAGGAGCAGCTTCAGGAGAACTTTAAGACTCTTATGGACGCTATTATCAAGGCAAGACCGTCAACTGTTAAGGGCCAGTACCTGAAGAGCGTCACGATTTCTTCCACGATGGGCCCGGGCATCAAGCTCAACCCGCTTAAGTTCGCTTAATCGTTTAGAAAGATCGCAGCGGCAGTCTCACAGATATGTGGGGCTGCCTTTTCAGTTAACAATAGCTGGAAATCAATTTCAGTTAATAATAGTTATAATAGATGTCAAGCAAAAATAGTTAAAAATAGATTGACATACAATGGGCTCTGTGATAATATGCAAAAGATGACTGCCAGAGACAGCAGGTTCCCGAAAGGGTATAATGCCAAGCGCCTGCCGAGGAAGTATGAATTCGGATGAATTTGATGCCTTCCTGCCTGCGCAGAAAGGCTTTTCTTTTTATCTTGAGCGGTCATTACCAATTCTACAAGGAGGTAATGGTTCATGGCAAAAGTGGAAATTAAACAGCCCATCGTAGATGAGATCTCCGCGAATGTCAAGGATGCGCAGTCAGTTGTTCTGGTTAATTATCTTGGAATCAGTGTTGCAGGCGATACGGCTCTCCGTAAGGAACTTCGTGAGAACGGTGTCGTATACAAGGTATATAAGAACACCCTGATGAAGCGCGCCTTTGCAGGATCTGAGTTTGAGCCGCTTTCACAGCATCTGGAAGGTGCTAATGCGATCGCGATCTCCAAGGAAGATCCATGTGCGCCGGCGAGAATCGTCAAGAAGCACCTGAAGAACAACCCGACCATATCCATGGTCGCAGCTGTTGCAGAAGGAAAGTATTACGATGCAGCAGGAGTTATGGCTCTTGCAGACATCCCGTCCAGAGAAGAACTGCTCGGAAGACTGCTTGGTTCTATCCAGTCCCCGGTCACCAATCTGGCTCGTGTCCTCAAGCAGATCGCGGAGAAGCAGCCTGAGGCAGCGGCTCCGGCAGAAGGCTGAGAGCTGTACATTGACGGTCCGCATGAGTCGGACTGAATCAGAAAGAAATCTACAATTATTAGGAGGATATTACAATGGCAAAACTTACTACCGCCGAGTTTATTGATGCTATTAAGGAACTGAGCGTTACCGAGCTGAACGATCTCGTAAAGGCTTGCGAGGAAGAGTTCGGTGTCTCTGCAGCAGCTGGTGTTGTTGTTGCAGGACCGGCAGCTGGAGCTGCTCCGGCTGAGGAGAAGACCGAGTTCGACGTCGAGCTGACCGACATCGGAGCTAACAAGATCAAGGTCATCAAGGTTGTCCGTGAGATCACTGGTCTTGGACTGAAGGAAGCTAAGGATCTTGTTGAGTCCGCTCCGAAGGTAATCAAGGAGCAGGCTTCCAAGGCTGACGCTGAAGAGATGAAGAAGAAGATCGAAGAGGTTGGAGCTAAGGTTACCCTTAAGTAATCTGATCTTGATGCGACTGCAGAGGGGGTCCGGCGATGAGCCGGACTCTTTTCTTTTTATGCTGCTGTAGACAGGCAGGCTTTGGAACAGCGACAGATAGTGTACACAGTGTTATCACATGACATTTCTAAAGCGCGGCGGACTGTGAAGATCAATCCCGCAGCGCACATCTCTGCAGAACTTCTCTGAATGGCTTAAGAAAATGATTGACAGCTCTTGCATATCAGGAGTATGATATACGTTGCATTATTGTCCAAGAGTATGTTCTTGGGCTTAGTGCGCCCATAATTGACATATTGTGCGCAGAAAGACAGAGGTGGAACGTTAATGGAAAAAAACAGAATTCGCCTGGTGAAAACTGGAAGGGACAGCGTCCGCATGAGCTATCAGCGTCATGAGGAAGTACTTCAGATGCCCAATCTGATCGAAGTGCAGAAAAACTCATACCAGTGGTTCCTGACAGACGGTCTCAGAGAGGCGTTTGACGACATCTCTCCTATTGAAGACTATGGCGGGAAGTACAGCCTTGAATTCGGAGCTTTTAAGCTGTGCAAGGATGACGTCAAGTACTCAATCGAGGAGTGCGCGGCCCGTGACGCAACCTATGCGGCACCGCTGAAAGTTGAGGTCACCCTTCGCAACAAGGAATCCGAGGAGAGACAGACTCATGAGATCTTCATGGGCGACCTCCCGATCATGACAGACACCGGCACATTCGTGATCAATGGCGCGGAGCGTGTTATCGTCAGCCAGCTGGTCCGTTCACCTGGAATCTATTATGGCATTGCCCGCGACAAGGTGGGAAAGAAGCTTTTTTCCTGTACCGTAATCCCGAACAGAGGTGCCTGGCTCGAATATGAGACAGATGCCAATGATGTGTTCTGGGCTCGTGTTGACCGTACCAGAAAGGTCCCTGTAACCACCCTGATCCGCGCACTTGGAGTCGGAACGAATGCCGAGATCATAGATCTGTTCGGCGAAGAACCGAAGCTGCTTGCCACCCTCGAGAAGGATGAGGCGACGGACCGTGATACAGGTCTGAAGAAGCTGTATGAGAAGATCCGCCCGGCTGAACCTGTTTCCGTTGACAGCGCACTTTCCCTTATCACCGGGATGTTCTTCGACCCGAAGCGCTATGATATCGCTAAGGTCGGACGCTACAAATATAATAAGAAGCTGCTTTTCAGAAGCCGTATCGCAGGCCATATCCTTGCGGAAGACGTCGTCAATGAGACTACTGGCGAAGTGATCGCCGAAGCAGGAACGACGGTTTCCAAGGAGCTTGCCGATGAGATCCAGAATGCGGCAGTTCCCTTTGTCCTGATTGAGACGGAAGAGCGGAATGTCAAAGTGCTTTCTTCCATGATGGTCGATCTCCGGGCATGGGTTGACTGTGATCCGGAGAAACTTGGCATCACGGAGCTTGTATATTATCCGTACCTGAGAAAGATCCTTGATGAATATTCCGATCCGGAAGAGATCAAGGACCAGATCAGACACCATGTGACGGACCTGATCCCGAAGCATATCACAAAAGAAGATATCTTCGCATCTATCAACTACAACATGCATCTGGAGTATGGGATCGGCAATGCGGATGATATCGACCACCTGGGCAACCGCCGTATCCGTGCGGTCGGCGAGCTCCTTCAGAATCAGTTCCGTATCGGACTGTCCAGACTGGAGAGAGTTGTCCGTGAGAGAATGACGACTCAGGATATGGAGGGGATCGCTCCGCAGTCCCTGATCAATATCAAGCCGGTAACAGCAGCGATCAAAGAGTTCTTCGGATCTTCACAGCTGTCTCAGTTCATGGATCAGAACAACCCGCTTTCGGAACTGACCCATAAGAGACGTCTTTCTGCGCTTGGTCCCGGCGGACTTTCCAGAGACCGTGCCGGATTCGAAGTACGAGATGTTCACTACTCTCATTACGGGCGTATGTGTCCGATCGAGACTCCTGAAGGACCGAATATCGGACTGATCAACTCCCTTGCCTGCTATGCGAGGATCAATAAATATGGTTTCGTAGAGGCACCGTACAGAAAGGTTGACCATTCCGAGAAGAATCATCCGAGAGTTACCAACGAAGTCGTCTACATGACTGCGGATGAGGAAGATAATTACCATATCGCGCAGGCTAATACTCCTCTCGATGAGAATGGATATTTCGTCGAGAAGAATGTATCCGGGCGTTTCCGTGAGGAGACTCAGGCTTACGACAGGAACATGTTTGATTACATGGACGTGTCTCCTAAGATGGTCTTCTCCGTTGCTACAGCACTGATCCCGTTCCTTCAGAATGATGATGCGAACCGTGCTCTGATGGGATCCAACATGCAGCGTCAGGCTGTTCCGCTTCTGACGACCATGGCTCCTGCAGTAGGGACCGGTATGGAAGTCAAGGCAGCGGTCGACTCCGGTGTCTGCATCGTTGCCAGACACGCAGGAACTGTTGAGCGTTCTGAGGCTAACCGTATCATCATCCGTACAGATGATGGACAGCTTGATGAGTATCATCTGAGAAAGTTTGTCCGTTCCAACCAGAGCAACTGCTATAATCAGAGACCGATCGTTTTCAGGGGCGATGCCGTGAAGACAGGTGAGGTCATTGCAGATGGAGCATCTACCTGCAACGGAGAGCTTGCACTTGGAAAGAATCCGCTGATCGGATTCATGAACTGGGAAGGCTATAACTACGAGGACGCTGTTCTTCTCAGCGAGAACCTTGTAAAGTACGATACTTATACTTCCATTCATATCGAGGAGTATGAATCAGAAGCAAGAGACACGAAGCTCGGACCCGAGGAGATCACTCGTGATGTACCGGGAGTCGGAGATGAAGCTCTCAAGGATCTGGATGACCGCGGAATCATCCGCATCGGTGCTGAAGTCCGCGCCGGTGATATCCTGGTCGGAAAAGTCACTCCTAAGGGAGAGACGGAACTGACGGCAGAGGAGCGTCTGCTTCGTGCGATCTTCGGCGAGAAGGCAAGAGAAGTAAGAGATACGTCTCTTAAGGTACCGCATGGTGAATATGGTATCGTTGTTGCGACAAAGATCTTCACGAAGGAGAACGGCGATGAGCTTGCTCCGGGGGTCAATCAGTCTGTAAGAATCTATATCGCACAGAAGAGAAAGATCTCCGTCGGTGATAAGATGGCAGGCCGTCACGGAAACAAGGGTGTTGTTTCCAGAATCCTTCCGGTGGAAGATATGCCGTTCCTTCCGAACGGCCGTCCTCTTGACATCGTCCTTAATCCGCTGGGTGTTCCGTCCCGTATGAATATCGGGCAGGTCCTTGAGATCCATCTTTCACTTGCTGCGATGGTTCTTGGTTTCAATGTGTCAACTCCTGTCTTTGACGGTGCATCCGAGGCAGATATCCAGGATACTCTGGAGCTTGCCAATGATTACGTCAACATGAGCTGGGAAGACTTCAGTGCAAAGCATAAGGGCGAACTCATGGAAGATGTCTATGAATATCTCCATGACCACCTTGATCACAGAGATCTGTGGAAAGGTGTGCCGATCACCAGAGATGGCAAGGTACAGCTTCGTGACGGACGTACCGGCGAACCATTTGACGGTCCTACCACGATCGGACACATGAATTATCTGAAACTGCATCACCTGGTCGACGATAAGATCCATGCCCGCTCGACTGGCCCTTACTCTCTGGTCACGCAGCAGCCTCTGGGCGGCAAGGCTCAGTTCGGCGGGCAGCGATTCGGAGAGATGGAGGTCTGGGCTCTTGAAGCCTACGGCGCGTCCTATACCCTGCAGGAGATCCTTACGGTAAAGTCGGATGACGTGATCGGAAGAGTCAAGACATATGAAGCGATCATCAAGGGAGAGAATATTCCTGAACCGGGTATTCCGGAGTCCTTCAAGGTGCTTCTGAAGGAACTGCAGTCCCTTGCACTGGATGTCCGCGTCCTCAAGGATGACGGAACAGAAGTCAAGATCATCGAGAATGTTGATTACGGCGACACCGATATGAGGCATCTTTTCGATGATGACCGTGACACAAGATACAGGGAGAGAGAGTCCTTTGCGTCTCATGGGATGCAGCTTCAGGATGAGAACGGAGAAGCAATCGATGAGAATGCTTCAGCCCAGGATGGTGACAGTGATGCCGAGTCCGATGGCTCCGTTGACTTTCAGGAAGACAGCTACAGCGATTCCGCTTCGGCAGAATCTGATGTAACTGGTGATTTTGAGTGAAAGGAGTGCTTTCATGCCGGAAAATACTTCGGATGCAGTTTATCAGTCCATGACATTTGATGCCATCAAGATCAGCCTTGCTTCCCCTGAGAGAATCAAGGAATGGGCAACAAGACATGGAATGCTTGGTGAGGTCAAAAAACCGGAGACCATCAACTACAGAACGCTCAAGCCTGAGACGGACGGACTGTTCTGCGAGCGTATCTTCGGACCGGTGAAAGACTGGGAGTGCCACTGCGGAAAATACAAGAAGATCCGTTACAAGAACATGATCTGCGACCGCTGCGGCGTTGAAGTCACCAAGTCAAGTGTCAGACGTGAGAGAATGGGCTGTATCTGCCTTGCCGCTCCCGTATCGCATATCTGGTATTTCAAGGGGATTCCGTCCAGGATGGGCCTTATCCTGGATATGTCTCCGAAGGAACTTGAGAAAGTCCTTTACTTTGCAAAGTATGTAGTCCTTGATCCGAATGCCTCCGATGACAACCCGGAGAAGCTCAGATCGCTGGATGCAAAAGCTGACCCGGTGACAGGTCTCTCCTACAAGCAGACCCTTACTGAGAATGAGTACGAAAAGAAGGTCCGCGAAGCAGGTGCAGCCGCACTTGCAAAGGAGATCGGCGCAGACGCTGCTTCTTCCATGGAGGCAGAGGATCCGCATATGTATCAGTACAGGATCCGTGAGCTCGGGACCCATGTCTTCAAGGCTCAGATGGGGGCAGAAGCTGTCAAGCAGCTTCTTGAGGACATCGACCTGGATGATCTGAGCGTCCGCCTTAAAAAGAAGCTTGAGACGGCTACTGCACAGCAGAAAGTGAAGATCGTCAAGAGACTTGAAGTAGTCGAGGCATTCCGCGAGTCCGGGAACAAACCGGAATGGATGATCCTTACTGTCATCCCGGTAATCCCGCCGGATCTCCGCCCGATGGTACAGCTGGATGGCGGACGTTTTGCGACCTCCGACCTGAATGATCTCTACAGAAGGATCATCAACAGAAACAATCGTCTGAAGAGGCTTCTTGAACTCGGAGCACCGGACATCATCGTCCGCAACGAAAAGAGAATGCTTCAGGAAGCTGTTGATGCCCTGATCGACAATGGCAGAAGAGGACGTCCGGTTACCGGACCTGGCAACCGTGCCCTTAAGTCACTGTCTGATATGCTGAAGGGTAAGAGCGGACGTTTCCGCCAGAACCTTCTCGGCAAACGTGTCGACTACTCCGGCCGTTCCGTTATCGTAGTCGGACCGGAGATGAAGATCTATCAGTGCGGTGTCCCGAAGGAGATGGCGATCGAGCTGTTCAAGCCGTTCGTAATGAAGGAGCTGGTAGAGAGAAATATCAGCCATAATATCAAGAACGCAAAGAAGATGGTTGAGCGTATGGAGCCAGGCGTATGGGATGTTCTTGAAGATGTCATCAAGGATCATCCGGTCATGCTGAACCGTGCTCCTACGCTGCACAGACTTGGAATCCAGGCGTTCGAACCGATCCTTGTAGAAGGAAAAGCTCTGAAGCTTCATCCGCTGGTCTGCGCAGGATTCAATGCCGACTTCGACGGAGACCAGATGGCTATCCATGTGCCGCTGACCGTTGAGGCTCAGGCCGAATGCCGTTTCCTGATGCTTTCTCCGAATAACTTCCTGAAGCCGTCAGACGGAGGAATGGTACCGGTACCTTCCCAGGATATGGTCCTTGGAATCTACTATCTGACTCAGGAAAGACCGGGTTCCATCGGTGAAGGGATGGTCTTCAAGAGCCTGAACGAAGCAAGACTTGCATACGAGAACAAGTACATCTCGCTTCAGTCCAGGATCAAGGTCAGAATGTCCAGAAAGATGCCTGATGGGAGAGTTGTTACCGGTATCGTCGAATCTACATTCGGCAGATTCCTGTACAACGAAGTGATCCCTCAGGACCTGGGGTTTGTGGACCGCAGTATTCCGGGCAATGAACTCAAACTTGAGGTAGATCAGCTTGTAAAGAAGAAAGACCAGAAGAGAGTCCTTGAGAGAGTCATCAATATCCATGGCGCAACCAAGACTGCAGAGGTCCTTGATAACGTCAAGGCGATGGGATATGGATACTCTACCAGGGCATGCATCTCGATCTCTATCTCCGATATGACAGTGCCGAAGCAGAAGGCAGGACTGCTTGCCCAGGCACAGGCTGCAGTTGACAAGATCAATATGAAGTATCGCAGAGGTCTTTCCACTGATACCGAGCGTTATCGTGCGGTTGTCGAGACCTGGAAGAAGACCGATGACGAACTGACGCATGATCTTCTGTCCGGACTTGATAAGTACAACAACATCTTCATGATGGCTGATTCCGGAGCCCGCGGTTCCGATAAACAGATTAAGCAGCTGGCTGGTATGCGAGGCCTGATGGCAGATACCACCGGACACACGATCGAACTGCCGATCAAGTCAAACTTCCGTGAAGGCCTGGATGTACTGGAATACTTCATGTCCGCACATGGAGCCCGCAAGGGTCTGTCCGACACTGCTCTGCGTACTGCAGACTCCGGCTACCTGACCCGCCGAATGGTTGTCGTATCACAGGATCTTGTCATCCGTGAGCTTGATTGCTGTGAAGGAAAGGGAGAGATTCCGGGAAGATATATCACCAAGTTTGCTTACGGCAAGGAGATGATCGAAAGTCTTCAGGAACGTATCACCGGACGCTATGCTGCAGAGACGATCTGCGATAAGGACGGCAATGTCCTGGTAAAGGCAAATCATATGATCACTCCGGCAAGAGCAGAGAAGATCATGTCAGATGGCGTCGATGCAGAAGGAAAGCCGATCACCAGAGTCAAGATCCGCAGTATCCTGACCTGCCGAAGCCGTATCGGAATCTGCGCAAAGTGCTATGGTTCCAACATGGCGACAGGCGAGCCGGTACAGGTCGGCGAGCCGGTCGGTATCATCGCGGCACAGTCCATCGGTGAACCGGGTACCCAGCTGACCATGAGGACATTCCATACCGGAGGTGTAGCAGGCGGCGATATCACCCAGGGTCTTCCTCGTGTCGAAGAGCTGTTTGAAGCACGCAGACCGAAAGGTATGGCTATCATCTCGGATATCTCCGGAACGATCCACTTCACCGATACAAAGGGCAAGGTGGAGATCACGGTAACGAATGAAGAGACTGGGGATTCCAAGACATATCTGAAGCCATTCGGTACGGAGACGAAACATAAGGATGACGGTACCTACCTTGTGGACGGCGATCATGTGGAAGCTGGTGATCAGCTGATCGAAGGTTCTGTCAATCCGCATGACCTGATGAAGATCAAGGGCACCAGTGCAGTTCAGGACTATCTGCTCCGTGAGGTACAGAGAGTCTACAGACTGCAGGGTGTAGAGATCTCCGATAAGCATATCGAGGTCCTTGTTCGTCAGATGATGAAGAAGGTTCGTGTCGTGGATCCGGGCGATTCCCAGATGCTTCCGGGAACCCTGATCGATGGGCTGGAACTCGATGCAGTCAATGAAAAGCTTCGTGCAAGGGAACTTAAAGAAGCTACCTCCCAGCAGGTTCTCCTTGGAATCACCAAGGCTTCTCTTGCAACGGAATCCTTCCTGTCTGCAGCATCCTTCCAGGAGACCACCAAGGTCCTTACGGAAGCTGCAATCAAGGGTAAGGTCGACCATCTGGTCGGGCCGATGGAGAACGTTATCATCGGTAAGCTGATCCCTGCAGGAACCGGCATGAAGCGTTATCGCTCTGTGAAACTGGATACCAGCGCTGTTGATGTACCGGAGGGGGAAGTCATCGGTGAGAATGGTGAGTTCGCAGAGGATCTGGTGACAGAGGCTTCGGATGATACGATCATCCTGGAGGATACTCCGGCAGAGACACCGGCTGATACGGACAATACAAAGGAATGATCTGACGGGCATCCGGCCGTCAGCATGGGAAAGAGGGCAGGATATCCTGCCCTCTTTTTTCTACATTGGAGATGACGCAGTATGGTCTGATCAGGCCGGAGAATGAACTCCGCACGCTTTCGCAAAAGGGGAGAAGAGTCCTGGTCCATTCTGCAGATAGGTTGAAATCCTTCTTATAACGTAACTGTTCAGAACCCC
>DLFD01000063.1 GCA_002482005.1 Lachnospiraceae bacterium UBA7729
TTTGCTATGGGAAGTTTTAGTTAATGAGTTTATCATGAAGAGAGTAGTCATTACAGGGGCGACCAGCTTCATTGGCATTCATCTTATTGAGGAGTGGCTTCGGAAGGACTGTGAAATATTTGCTGTTGTACGCCCTGATTCAAATAGAATTTCCCGGCTGCCTAAAAGCCCAAGGCTTCAGATAGTGGAGCTTGATATGAATCATTATGCAGAGCTCTCAAATGAGATCGGAGAGGCGGATTGTTTCTATCATCTGGCGTGGAATGGTGTGCGTGCGCCTTTCAGAGATGATGCGGCTTTGCAGAAAAACAACTATCAGTGCTCCATGGAGGCAATCCATCAGGCGGAAAAGATGGAGTGTTCATTTTTCCTTGGTTCAGGCTCTCAGGCAGAATATGGAAAGATGCCGGAAGCGGTTGATGAAGAGTTTAAGTGCCAACCAATCACGGAGTATGGAATCAATAAACTTAGAACCTGCGAAGCAGCGTTGGAATGCGCGAAAAGAGGAAGTCTCCGCGTCATATGGACTAGAATCTTCAGTATATATGGAAAATATGATTTTCCAAACTCTCTAGTGATGAGCTCTATCGCAAAAATGAAAGAAAACAAACCTGTTGATCTGACCGCAGGGACGCAGCTGTGGGATTATCTTTATGTAAAAGATGCGGTTAGGTTCATGGTAAAGTTTGCTTTTTCTGATTGCGCAAGTGGTGTGTATAATTTGGCCAGCGGAGAAGTAAGGCCATTAAAAGAATATATCAAAGACATTCATGAAATTACTGGAAGTAACAGTGAGCTTCGCTTTGGTGCAATCCCTTACGGGCCAGCGGGCCCTCTAAACCTGCAGCCAGATATTCACAAGGCCTGTAATGCAGGGATAATAGATTATGTAACGCCTTTCACAAAAGGTATAAGTGAGATGCTGTCTATGTAATAAACAGAGGATAGACCTTGCACAGAAAAATTATCTCCGGGAATATAGTGAAAAGAAGAAATAAAATTCACCAAAGGGGAGAGGGAGATAGGTGAGATGGAAAGATACGATTATCTGGTAGTTGGTTCCGGGCTGTTCGGCGCTACGTTTGCTCATGAGGCGAAGGCGGCGGGCAAGAAGGTGCTAGTCATCGACAAGCGGCCGAATATTGCGGGCAATGTCTATACGGAGGATGTGGAGGGGATCCATGTCCATCGGTATGGGGCTCATATATTCCACACGAATGATAAGGAAGTATGGGACTATGTGAATCGTTTTGCGGTTTTCAATCGTTTCACGAATTCTCCGGTTGCCAACTATAAGGGGGAGCTTTATTCGCTTCCGTTCAATATGTACACCTTCAACAAGATGTGGGGTGTTGTCACGCCGGAGGAAGCGAAGGCGAAGATCGAGGAGCAGAAGAGGGACTACATCGCGCAGAAGCAGGCGGAGAGAGGGTTGTCCGCGGACGATCCTTTTGAGCCGCGGAATCTGGAGGAGCAGGCCATCTCCCTGATCGGGGTCGATATCTACAAGAAGCTGATCAAGGGATACACGGAGAAGCAGTGGGGAAGGGACTGCACGGAGCTTCCTTCCTTCATCATCAAGAGACTGCCGGTCAGATTAACATTTGACAACAATTACTTTAATGCTCTGTATCAGGGAATTCCGGTCGGCGGCTATACCAAGATGGTCGCAAATATGCTGGATGGGATCGAGGTCCGGCTGAATGTGGACTATTTTGACAACAGGGAGCTCTGGAATGCCGCTGCGGACAAGGTTGTATTTACCGGTCCAATCGATGCTTTCTATGACTTCAGGCTGGGAACGCTGCAGTACAGAAGTGTCCGTTTTGAAACGGAACTGCTTGATACACCAAACTTCCAGGGGAATGCTGCAGTAAACTATACAGACAGAGAGACGCCCTGGACCAGGATCATCGAGCATAAGTGGTTTGAGTTCGGCAAGGATGCAGAGGGGAATGATCTTCCGAAGACTGTGATTTCCCGCGAGTTTTCATCCGAGTGGAAGCCAGGCGATGAGCCGTATTATCCAGTCAATGATGAGAAGAACGGGAAGCTGTATGAGCAGTACCGCCAACTGGCGCAGAAGGAAGAGAAGGTCCTGTTTGGCGGGAGGCTTGGCGAGTACAAGTATTATGATATGGACAAGGTCATCGCGTCGGCGCTCCGGTTCAGCAGAGCGACATTGAACCAGAACGATTGATCGCCGGGCAGACGGAACCGGAACACAACACAGAACACGATTCGGAACACGATCCAGGACACGATCCGGAACACGGAGATTCATTTTCGGGAGAAATGATCATGAAGGGAATCATCTTAGCTGCGGGGAAGGGCACACGCCTTTACCCGATCACACTGCCGGTCTGCAAGCCGCTTCTGCCAGTCTATGACAAGCCGATGATCTACTATCCGCTGTCTGTGCTGATGCAGGCGGGGATCAGGGAGATTCTGGTGATCGTGCCGCCGGATGACCGGCAGCCTTTCGTGGATCTGCTGGGGGACGGGTCTCAGCTGGGGATCCATATTGAGTACAAGGAGCAGAAGGTCCAGAGAGGGATCGCGGATGCATTTCTGATCGGGGCGGATTTCATCGGGGATGACTCGGTGTGCCTGGCGCTGGGCGACAATATCTTCTACGGGCCGGTCTTCAGCAGGAAGCTGAAGGCTGCCGCGAGGCTGGACCAGGGCAGGGGAGCGTCGATCTTCGGCTACTATGTCAGTGATCCGAGGGCTTTCGGTGTTGTTGAGTTTGACGGGGACGGCAAGGCGGTCTCGATCGAGGAGAAGCCGAAACATCCGAAGTCGAATTACATCGTTCCGGGGCTTTATTTCTATGATAATCAGGTCGTGGAGATTGCGAAGGGAATCAAACCGTCGGCCAGGGGCGAGCTGGAGATCACTTCGGTCAACAACGAGTACATGAAGAAGGGGCAGCTGAATGTTGTCACCCTGGGAAGCGAGTATTCCTGGTTTGACGCGGGGACGGCCGACAGTCTGTACGATGCTGCCGGGGAGATCCGGACGGCCCAGAGAAGCGGCAAGATGATCGGCTGTATCGAGGAGGTTGCGCTGAAGAAGCGGTGGATCACGATCGATGGGCTGCTGGAGCAGGCGGAGTCTCTAAAGAAGACGCAGTATGGCCAGTATCTGTATGACATCGCGGCGGAGCTGGATGACGCTGAATGATCCCCGGCCGGGGGTCTTCTTCTGGGGATGGATGGAGAGATCAGTCTTATGAACGTATGGATGATGGTGCCAGGCTTTCTGATCCTGACCGGGGTGGCCCTTCTCTTTGTGCACGGTCTGAAAGTCAGATTCGGAGAGGGAATCTTTCTTGGGGTTTCCGCGATCATGGCCTTCCTGTTTCTGGGAGGCCTTTTTCATTTTTTCCTGTTCGGTATGGTGGCAGCTGCGGGGCTGGGAATCGCCGGGCTGGTCATCGATGTGGCGTGCGGGATCCGGGGCAGGAGCTTCGGAAAGGCATGGAATGTTCCTTCCTTCTGGGTCCTGGCTTTTGTTCTGCTGTATGGGATCCTGCTTTTTCACGGTGCGGTCCTGCAGCATATCGACGAGTTCCACATGTGGGCGGCGGTCCTGAAACAGATGAGCCAGGAGAACCGTCTGCCTGACTGGGCGGCGCTGGGGGTAAGTCCCCAGATGTACGCGGGGACTTTCTTTCAGCTCTTTTTCCAGAAGTTTACCGGGTACAGTGAGCAGGCCATGTATGCCTCGTCCTATCTGATGATGTGGATCGGATTCCTGCTTCCTTACGCGTCTGCCGGAAAGAAGCAGAAAAAGACGGTCCTGCTTTACAGCCTGATCGTATTTCTTTCGATCTACTCCTTTTATTTCTATCCCTATAAGACGCTGTATGTCGATCTTCCGACGGTTGCCTGGGCGGGCGGTCTGTGCGGCTGGTGGACCATGCGGGAGGAGGACAGGAAACTGCAGAACCGGATCGTTCTGGCCGTGGGACTTCTCACTCTGGTCTTGCTGAAATCCTATGTCGGGATCCTGATGGCGGTGCTGACCCTCTGCTGGATCCTGATGGAGAAGGCCGCGGCAAGCGGCCGCATGGAGGAAAGAAGGTTCCGGGTCAGGACGGGCGTCCGGCTGATGATCCTGATGGCCCTTGTCTTTGGCGTATGCGGCGGAGTCATGCTGATGATTCTGAAGGGCCATATTCCGGCATTTTTCCCGGAATCGGTAAGAAATCTGATGGGAGGAGCTGGGATCACGCCCAACAAAGCCGCGCGGACGCTAGGCGCTCTGGGAAATGCATTTCTGGGCACACGGCTGACGTCGCTGTCTGATCTCCCCATCCAGCCTTTTGCTTTCCTGGTCTTTCTGGCTGCCTGGTCGGTGGTCGAAGGATGGCTGTACGGAGAGGAGAGGGCTTCCCAGGCAAGGATCGGCTGGGGAATCTGCGCGACGGCTCTGTATCTGTTGTTTCTCGCCATGTCCTATCTCTGCCTCTTTACCTATGAGGAAGCGGTCAAGGTGGCAGGGGTCAAGCGGTACTTTACGATCTTCCTGATGACGCAGATGCTGATCGTCCTGGTCCGGTGGCTGCGCGGCATGGATTCCTCCGACAAGGTGCGGAGGAGGATCGCGGCCGCGGGCGGGCTGGCCCTGCTTGTTTTCTTCTCAATCGGGATCAATGACAAGTTCATATCGTCTGCGACCGGTTTCAACCGCAGTCAGATCAGTGGAAATGCGGATATCGAAGAGACGAACCGGGAAGCGGAGCAGGTAGAGCAGACTGTCGGAGAAGGCAAGGTCTATTTCCTGAACCAAGATGATGAAAATGAGTTTCCGCAGAATATTGCTTTCTATCGTCTTGGGGACCAGGTCAGCAATTATCTGAACACGCCCTGGAGGTTTACGGAAGATGGCTGCGAGATCCGCATCCAGGAGTACGAGACTCCGACGATCCAGGATTTTCCGCAGATCCTGGCGGCGCAGGAATATGAGTATGTCTGGATCTACCAGGCGGATTCTTACCTGGCCGGGCAGCTGGGACAGATCTTCGATATGGATCTGTCGCCGGACCAGATTACAGACGGACAGCTGTACCGGGTGGATTACGAAGCCGGGGCGGCAGAAGGGCTGACCCTTGTCCGGCAGCTGGACAAGGACGCGCAGCCCGTGCTGAAGCTTTCCCAGGCAGGGTGAGGCAGCCAGCGCCGGGGCTGGAAGGCCGGGCCGTTCCGAAGCAGGATGAAGGCCGGCTTCAGGCTTTTCACATAGATCCTGGCGCCGAGACTGGTACTGATTCCTCCGCTGATTGCGGTTTTGTATACGTTGAGGGCGCCTTCGCTGGCCACGGTCTTGCGGCCTTTTCCGGAAATGAATCTTCCTCCGTCTATCGTGAGTGTTGACTTTTTGCCATTGCTGACCGTGATGGCTCTGGCGGGCATGGAACTCGACAGGAGGGATATACCATGATATATTACGGGAAAGGAGGCATGAAGGATGGATAAGGAAACTACTATGACAAAAGCTTTTATGTCCGGAAGAAGCCAGGCTGTGCGCATTCCGAAGCAGTACAGGTTCCGGGAGGAAGAAGAACTCTATATCAATAAAATCGGAGATACGTTGATGATTACCCCGGTAAATTCTCTTAAAGACACTTTCAAGAAGGGTCTGACCATGTTTACGGAGGACTTTCTGGCAGACGGGCGGCCCGAGGAACTGCCCAATGAAAGGATTGAGCTGTAATCATGTTCATGCTGGATACGAACATCATCATCTTTTCTCTCAGACATCCGGATTCTCCATGTGCCATGAAACTTGCCGACCATGTAGGAAAGGATGTCTGTATTTCGGTGATTACTTTCGCTGAACTTGTCTATGGTGTTGAGAATAGTTCAAAGCCCACACAGAACCGTACTGCGCTTCGCCTTTTCCTCTCAGGTATCCGGATCTGTGACTTTGATATGAGTGCGGCAGCTGAGTTCGGGTCCTTGCTGGCAGAATTAAAGAAGAGCGGGCAATATCAGCCGGCTCATGACCGCGACCGTATGATTGCGGCACATGCCCGCGCACGCGGAGACGTACTTGTCACAGACAATTACAAGGACTTTCAGGACATTTCAGGACTTCGGACGGAAAACTGGAGGACGCCACGGACGCGCAGGTGAAGGCGCTTCGCGCCGCGCGTCCGGGCCGGGTTCCGCCAAGGCGGAATTGATAACTTTGTCGCGCGGATTTCTGAGACTTTCACCCTTCGGGTGTAAGGGATTTCCTGTCAGGAGGGATGTGGCGTGGGACTTGGATTTCATGTAAAGCAGCAGCTGAAAATGCTTTCACAGAATGTGTATCTTCCGGCTGTCTACGATCTGCACAGGTCAGACCGGATCGAGCCGGGGCTTGTGGTATTTGCGGACGCCCATCATGACAGGCGGCCGGAGGCCATGGAGCTGCTCTACCGGATGCTGAAAAAGGCCGAAGCTCCATCGGAAGGAACACAGCTGTCAGAAAGGGCAAAGCTGTCGGAAGGAACACAACTGTCAGAAAGGGCAAAGACGCCGGAAGGAACACAACTGTCAGAAAGGGCAAAGCCGCCGGAAGGAGTACGGCCGCCAGAAGGAACAAAGTCACCGGCAGGAACTCCGCCGCCAGTCGGGCTGCGCGTCTGTCAGATGTATCTGGATTTCGGAAAGGCGTCCACGAAGCAGATCCTTGACTTTTCCACCCGGTTCATGAAGGTCTACGCAAGGGCTTCGGTAGTTGTGATCTGCGACAACTTCCTGCCGGTAGCCTCCTGCAGAAAGAAGCCAGGGACGCTGGTCATTCAGCTCTGGCATGGCTGCGGCTGTTACAAGAAGTTTGGCTATGATGCCAGGGATGATATTCCGGAGGGCTATAAGGGTGAGGTCTTCCGCAATATGGACCTGGTCACGGTGAGCGCAGAGGCTGCAGTAGGACCTTTCTGCTCAGCCATGCACAAGCTGCCTGCGGACGCCGGCGCGGGGAACCCGGCTGGTGTGACAAGCCATGCGGAGCCGGAAGACCATTCGGACGCCGGCGCGGGGAATCCGGCTGGCTTAGAGAGCAGCGGCTTTCGGAAAATGGACGGGGAGGCAGCAGAAAGCCAGCCTGGTTATGTCCGGGCGCTGGGCGTGAGCCGTACGGATCTGTATTTCTCGGAAAAGTGGAGAGAGAAGTGCCGGGAACAATTCCGTCAGAAGTACCCCGAAGCTGTAGGAAAGAAGGTGGTCCTGTGGGCACCGACATTTCGTGGGAATGCCGGGGTTCCGGAGCTGCTGGATCTGGATGTGGCGAGGCTGCAGGAGGAACTGGGGGAGAACTATCTGGTGCTGACACGGCTTCATCCGCATATGAAGGAAGCCCAGAAGGCGCAAAGCCACAGCTGCCCGATCCCGACGGAGCAGCTGTATCCGGTCGTGGATGTGCTGATCGGGGACTATTCGTCTCTGATCTACGAATACTTGCTGGTGTCGAAACTGCGCAGGCAGGATATGGAAGAGAAGCAGACGAAGCTGCCCGGCGGACTTGTACTCTATGTCCCGGACCTGGACGCCTATGAGCGGCAGCGGGGCTTCTACATGGATATCCGCGAACTGCCGGGACAGGTCGTGCAGTCGGAGGAGAAGCTCGCGGATGCCGTGAGAAAGGCGGCAGAGCCGGATGCAGCAGGGGTGAAGAAAGCGGAGAGAGACACATTTCTGGACAGGTATATGTCTGCCTGTGACGGACATGCAACGGAGCGGATCGCCGATGAGATCAGGAAACACTGCGGATTCTGAGGAAGCAGGAGAGCCGTATCGCTGGCGGAGGCAGGGAAGAGGCTGCGCCGCAGGAAGAGGCTGCGCCGCAGGAACAGGCTGCGCCGCAGGAACAGGCTGCGCCGCAGGGAACAGGCTGTGTCGCAGGAAGAGGCTGTGCCGCAGGAAGAGGCTGTGCCGCAGGGAGTATGCTGCGCCAAAGGACCAGGGAAGGAAAACAGGTACCTGCATGAATATATGCTTGGCTATTATCATATGTATTGCACTGTTCGGAGCCAGGTTCCGGTTTGAAGACGTCGGGGAGCGGCAGTACATGAGTCGTTATCGGACGACCTGCGTGAACGGGATATTCGTGATGTTTGTCCTGATGAGGCACGTGAAGAACTATATCACTCCCGGGCCGTGGGACAGGTTCTACTACAGGGTCGATAAACAGCTTCTGCAGCTCATAGTGACAAGTTTTCTGTTCTATTCGGGATATGGGATCATGTATTCCCTGCTTCATAAGAAGGATTACGTCAGGAAGATCCCGAGAAGGATCGCGAAAGTATGGATCCCCTTTGCGATCAGTGTTCTGATCTATGTTGTGCTTGCGTATGCAAGGGGGGGGGCATGCATCACCCCGGACGATCTTGCTTTCCCTGGTCGGATATTCTTCGGTGGGAAACAGCAATTGGTATATGATGTGTATCCTGCTTCTCTATCTTTTTACGCTGATCGGAGCATATCTGTTCCGGAATAAGAACCTGATGGTCATCCTGACGGTTACGGCCCTTTCGGGGCTTTACATGGTGTGGATGATCCGGGCAGGAAAGGGGACCTGGACGTACGATACGGTCATGTGCTACCCGTATGGGATGCTGTTTGCGCTGTACCTGGATTCTCCTTTATCGGGTAAGGTTCGGAAGGTGATCACTGGCGCGGCAAATGGCCGGCGATCGGATGCCGGAGGCGGTCTGCCTGAGGAAGGCGCGGCAAAGGTCAGGGTATGGGCCAGGTGTCTTCAGGTGGTCCTGCCTTTTCTGCTTCTGCTTTCGATCCGGTATGTACGGCGCCATCCGGTGTATGGACCCATGGACAAGGAGGTCACGGGGCTCATCTTCATCACGGCTTTTGTGCTGGGGACGACATATGTGAAGGTAGGCAACAAAGCTCTCTACTGGCTTGGCCAGCATGTGTTTGAGGTCTATATCATGCAGAGGATCCCCATGATGCTGCTGGTACCGCTTCAGCAGATCAGCAAGGGGCTTTATCTAGCCGTCAGCTTCAGCGCTGCGATCATCATTGCGGCAGTCTACAGAAAGTTTCTGGGATGGCTGCTCGGAAAGATTAGGTTATGAGCGGTTTTTCGCCAGTCTGGGAGGGACAATACGAAAAGGAATGCGGAGTCTATGAGCGGATTTGAGGTGAAGGAAGAGTCGCCGCTATGTTATACTGCAGGTGAAGATGTGCAGGGAGCATGAGGGGAAGCGAGATGGAAAAGAGGATACCGGACCGTGTTTTGAGAGATATCAGAGTGTATGCGGAGAAGGCCGGCGTGTCCAGGGTGCTCCTGTTTGGATCGAGAGCGAGGGGGACACATACAGAACGGAGTGATATCGACCTTGCGATAAGCGGAGGCAACTTTGACCAGTTTTACTGGAATATCCGGGAACATGCGCATACTCTGCTGATGTTTGATCTGATCGACCTGGACCATGGGATCTCGGAGGAACTGGCGGGGGAGATCCGAAAGGATGGAATCGTTCTTTATGAAAAAACTTGATAACTTTATTATGAACTCCTCAAACGGCTTCAGGAAGAGAAGCGTCGAATCGAAGCTGACGTCATCATGGATGCTTACCTCAAGAGTGATAAGAGTCTTGATGAAATCATAACGTTTCTGAACCCTTGACAGCGTTTAATGTAACTTTTTTGCAGAGTTCACACAGAAGAAAGGGTGCCAGAAGAAAGAGCGCCAGAAGATAGAAGACCAGACGGGCAGTCCGGAAAAGTGATCCTGTATGTGCCTGATCTTGCTGAATATGAGGCGAAGAGAGGCTTCTACATGGATATCCGGGAGATCCCCGGCATCATCGTGAAGAGCGAAGAGAAGCTTGCAGACGCTATCCGCCAGGAAGACGCGGGCAAAGACGCCGGTGGTGAAAAGAAGACGCCTGAGACATTTCTGGACATGTACATGTCCGCCTGCGATGGGCATTCGACTGCACGGATTGCTGACAGGATCGTGAAGGAAAGGAATCTATGACTCCGGCTTCAGAAACTGTTCAGCAATACGGGGATGTTGCTGCAGTCAGGAAGGGTCTGAGAATTTAACTACAAGAGTTCCGTCGATAATCTGAATAGAACCATCGTCCGGATAGATTGGCATAGCGGCTACCCTTTCGTCTTCTGCCAATGGAGAATCCTTAACATAGTTTGGTTTATAGCCACACCACATCTCCGCATATTTCTTCCAGTTATAACTGCTGATTATGGAATAGTGGTATGGGTTTGTCCGGACACTTCCTCCTTGCCAGATCGCTTTATCGATGATAGTAGATCCGTCAGGTTCACCGATTACAAGAACAGGCAGCTGATCATCATATCCTTCCGTGGATTCGATGCGTGAAGTCAGCCTTGTAAAATAGCTTTGAGCAGCAGACTGCCTGATCTCGTTCCTCATATAGAGGTTATTGGTATAGGTAATATATACGATCCCCCAGAATAATGAGATAACGCATAGCACAATGTATACTGTTTTTGCCTGCGCTGCATTCCGGATGCTTAGGTTATGTGTTACTGACTGCATGAGTTGT
>DLFD01000085.1 GCA_002482005.1 Lachnospiraceae bacterium UBA7729
GACTCGCGACCACATATTTCACGATTGCTAAATCATAAGAGGAAATCTATAATTGATACAGTTGATTGAACAACATTATGACGAATTTGGGCTGATATAAGGTGAGAATATTGTAGATATTTTTACAGGAACAAGATGAACGAGAAGGACTTTGAGGGCGGAAACAGAAAAATGACCAGAAAAGATATAGCGAAACTGGCAGGTGTTTCCGTCTCGGTCGTTTCAAGGGCCCTGAACAACAGCGGTTACGTGGAGAGCGGCAAAAGGCAGAAGATCCTCTCCATAGCGAAAGAATACGGTTATGTGCCGCATCCGGTGGCCATGACCCTGCAGCAGGCAAGAAGCCGCCAGATCCTGTTCTTCTGCAAGGATATGCAGAATCCTTTCAATGTGGATCTGTACTATGGCATGATCAACGCCGCGCAGGAGAGAGGGTATCTGGTTCTGTACAATGCCGCGATCAATTTTGACCGGATAAGGGACATCTATGTAGATGGTATCATCCTGCAGAATGACAGTCTTGCTGCTATTTACGCCGGACAGTATGGAAAGAATTATTTCCTGCCTGTCGTGACAGCCAGCTTCGGGAACCGTGAAAGCATGGCAGTTTCGATTCCGGCCGTTGATTTTGATATGTACAAGGCCTGCATGTCGGCGATCGCCTACCTGAGAAAATGCGGTCATAAGTATATCGCCTACGCAGGGCCTTATCCAAGGACGGACAGTAATGCGAGGAGCATTGCCTGGCAGAACGAGATGAGGCCGGTGCTGGGTGACAGGATGTACGATTATTTCTATGGGATCCATTATTCTGAGCTGGGACAGTCGAAAGAACTGAAGGAATTCCGCTCGGACTATATGAGCCCTTTTACCGTGAAAGAGACATTCTATGCCAAGGGGAAGATCGCCGCACGGCTTTTCATGAAGCGTCAGACATCGTTTAAGGCTACCGCGATCATCTGCTTCAACGATGAGATGGCATTCGGAATGATGGCAGAGCTTCAGAGATGCGGGATGAAGATTCCGGATGATGTGTCCCTGATGAGCTTTGACTGTACGCATCAGAGAGAAAGCCATTATCCGACGCTTACAGATATTGGGGTGGACCCGAGATACCAGGGAGCACGCCTGGCGAATCTTCTGATCGACAAGATCGAACAGAAAAAGATCTCTTATACGGAAAAGCTCCCCATCCACCTTTTTGAGGGGGACAGTGTAAAAGATCTCAGTCAGACCTGAAGAGAGTGAACTGTGCGGATTGGCCATCCGCTTGATTTCCGGCCCGGATGAAGCTGATCCGGACCGGGGGAAACTTATCCGGCCTCCCGAAGGGGAGCCAAACATCTGGCACTTCCGTCTGAAGGCGGCGGGCCGGTCCAAGGAGGAGAAAGACATGAAGAACAAAGTTACCCGTTATATGGCGGCAGGTATGTCTGTGCTGATGGCAGCCGGAATGCTGAATGCAGGCATCGCCATGGCAGAGTCCACGGAAGCAGGAACAGAGGCGGCGGCTGCCGAGCAGCTGACCGGCGATCCGGATATCAAGGCTGATATCGTAGTAGGCGGCTGGCCGTCAGGCGACGACGCTTTCAAGGCTGCTCTGGAAGGCTTCAACGCACTGTATCCTGGGATCAATGTAGAGTTCCAGTTCACAGATACCACCTCTTATCATCAGAATCTGGCAACCTCTCTGGCTGCCGGCTCCGGAGCTCCGGACGTAGGAATGGTCGAGGGCGCTTATGTTGCCCAGTACAGAAACTCCACTGCTCTGACCGATCTCAATACACTCGGCGCGGCTGACTACAAGGATGACTTCGTCTCCTTCAAGTGGGACCAGTGCGTATCTGATGATGGAAGCAAGATGGTTCTGATTCCGTGGGATATCGGACCGGCAACTCTCTTCTATCGCACAGACATCTTCGAGCAGGCTGGCCTTCCGACTGATCCGGACGAGGTCGACAAGCTTCTTTCCACCTGGGACGGTGTCGTCTCTGCGGCAGAGACCATCAAGGACAAGACCGGCGCATGGTTCACACCGGATGCTTCTTACTATTATCAGCTCCTGTTCCAGAACAGAGACTATTATGATGAGGACCTCAACCTCAAGCTTGAGAGAGACGGCGACATCGACTGCCTGAACGCCATCATCAAGATGCGTGAAGAACAGCTGGATATGAACGTTGATATGTGGTCTACCGAAGCCTACGCAGCATATGCGGACGGCACCATCGCATCGGTTGCATCCGGCGCATGGTTCGGCGGATTCCTGAAGACCGATATCGATCCGGAAGGCGCCGGCCACTGGGCTGTCTGCCATCTTCCGGGCGGCGTAGGCGTCAAGAACTGGGGCGGTTCTTTCCTCTGCATCCCGTCTCAGAGCCAGAACCAGGAAGCTGCATGGGATTTCGTCAAGTACATGCTCTGCACCGCGGAAGGTCAGAACGCAATGTTCCAGGCAGTCGACTACTTCCCGGCATACATTCCTGCATATGACGATCCGATCTATGACGAAGAGGATCCGTATTTCGGAGGAGAGAAGACAAAGGCACTCTGGGTCGAGCTTGCTAAGCAGCTCACTCCTGTCTACACCACACAGATGGACGTTACCGCTGAAGGACAGATCTTCACTTCTGTGAACCAGGGACTTCAGGAAGGACTTGACGCAGAGGGTATCCGCGATCTGCTCGCCAAGAACATCGATGACGCTACCAAGGAACTGAAGGAGCAGCAGATTCAGACCCTGAAGGATGCAGGCGTCTGGAACGGCGACTGAGACTTATTTCTTGCAGAAAACCTGAAGAAGGGGCTGGGCTGACAGACAGCCCGGCCCCTTCTTACATCCCATAGGATGCAAAAGGGCCGCCGGCGGCGGGCTTTTTGTATGGCAGGCTGCGGAGGAGGAAATTTTCCTTATGAGAAAAGAACTTAAAAAGTACAGAGTGGCATACATGTACATCGCGCCATTCTTCATTCTGTTTGCCATATTCGGGCTCTTCCCGATCGTGTATGGCTTCTATCTCAGCTTCTTCCGCTGGGACGGAATGACAGCGATGCACTTTATTGGATTAGAAAATTACATCAACATCTTCAAGGACGTTCTTTTCTGGAGAGCGCTCAGAAACACGCTGGTGATCGGTATCATCGCTCATATCCCGATTCTTCTGGGAGGTCTTGCCCTTGCGTTCATCCTTAACTCGAAGATGGTCAAGGGTCAGAATATCTTCAAGACCATCTACTTCATGCCTATGGTCACATCCGCTGTCGCGATCTCCATCGTCTTCCAGCAGATGTTCGGCAATAACTACGGCGTTATCAATTACTTCAATGTTCTGCTCGGAGGAGACAAGATCAACTGGCTGGGCGGCGACGGAAGCCTGATCAAGTGGGCGGTCATCGTTATGTTCGCATGGAAATGGATCGGCTGGAACATGGTCATCTACCTGGCGGGCATGCAGGGCATCAGCAACGATATCTATGAAGCAGCCCAGATCGACGGAGCAAGCCAGACTCAGGTCATGTTCCGCATCTGCATTCCGCTGCTCAAGCCGATCATCATCTTCACGGTCATCCAGTCGACGATCGGCATGTTCAATCTGTTTACAGAACCCTTCATCCTGACCAACCAGAACTGGAACGGCGGCACCAACAATGGCGGCCTGACCCTGATGATGTACCTGCTGAACAAGGCGCCTCAGGGCGGAACTCTTTATGGTTACGCATCCGCGATCGCCTATATCATCACCATGTTTATCGTACTGATCTCAGTTGCCGTCAATAAGGGCACTACAGACAAGTCCGACCCCGATTACATCGCGCAGCAGGATATGAAGCGCATGAGAAAGGAACGCCGCAGGGCCGAGAGACAGAAAGGAGCTGCAAAGGTATGAGACTCCTGATATTATTTGCAATCATAGCGGCAATTCTGCTCGTGATCCGGAAAATCGTTCCGAAGGGGAAGACCATCGCCCTGTATGCCGTCCTGATCATCGTGGCGCTGATCATGCTTCTTCCCTTCTACATGATGTTCATCATGTCCACGCATACGACGTCGGAGATCTTCCATTTCCCGCCTTACATGACGTTTGGGAAGAGCCTGATTGAGAACTTCAAGAGCATGAACGAGCAGGTCAACTTCATGCGGTCATTCGCAAACAGCTGCATCGTGACCTTCTCCTATGTGGTCCTGGTCCTGCTTTTCTGCTCCATCGGCGGCTACGCTTTCGCCGTATATGATTTCCCGGGACGCTCCGCCCTGTTCGCGATCCTTCTCGGAACCATGATGATCCCTGCAACGGCAGGCGTCATCCCCTGGTATATCATGATGAGCAAGTTCCACTGGATCGATAAGTTCTGGGCCCTGATCATCCCGAACTGCGCCAATGCTTTTGGAATCTACTGGATGCGGCAGTACTGTAAGAACAACGTGCCGGTCGCTCTGGTAGAGGCAGCCCGCATAGACGGCTGCGCGGAGTCCCTGATCTTCTTCAGAGTCGTAGCACCGATCCTGAAGCCGGCTTACGCGGCACTCGGTATCATGAACTTCGTCAATGTATGGAATGACTTCATGCAGCCGATGATGGTCCTGAAATCTCCCAAGATGCAGACCCTTCCGCTTCTGCTTAAGAGCATGGTCGGAGACCGCGGAACGGACTACGGCGCCATGATGCTGGCAAGTACCTGCGCGGTGCTGCCGATCCTGATCGCTTTCCTGAGCGCATCTCAGTACTTCATGTCCGGACTGACAGCCGGAGCTGTCAAGGAATAAAAACTGGAGGACTATATCAATGAGCTATCTGCTGAATGGCGACCGTGTCATCATGGGCACCGACTATTATCCGGAACACTGGGACGAGAGCCTGTGGGCTCCGGACCTTGACAGGATGCTTGAGACCGGGATCGAAGTGATCCGTATCGCCGAGTTTTCCTGGAACAAGTTTGAACCCAGAGAAGGGGAGTACACATACGAATTCTTTGACCGTTTCCTGGACCTGTGCCAGGAGAAGGGCATGAGGGTCATCTTCTGCACTCCCACGGCGACCCCGCCCGCGTGGATGACGGACAAGTATCCGGAAGTCCTGAACGCACGCCAGGACGGCGTCCTGTACCGACACGGTGCACGCCGTCATTACAACTACAATTCCACCATCTACCAGAGATTTACCCGCAATATCTGTGAGAAGCTGGGGTCCCATTACGCCAGGCACCCGGCAATCATCGGCTGGCAGCTGGACAATGAGATCAACTGTGAGATGAACCAGTTCTACTCCGAGAGCGATACCCTGGCTTTCCGCGAGTTCCTCAAGGCAAAGTACGGAACGGTGGAGAAACTGAACCAGGCCTGGGGGACAGCCTTCTGGAACCAGACATACACCTCCTGGGGCGAAGTCTATGTTCCCCGCACGACCCTCAGCAACAATACCAATCCGCATGAGGTCCTGGACTACAAGCGCTTCGTCTCGGATTCCGCCTGCAGATGGGCGAAACTTCAGAGCGATATCCTGAGGAAATATCTCAAGCCGGGTGATTTCATTACCACGAACGGTCTGTTCGGAGATCTGGACAACCACCGTATGGCGGAGGAAAGCCTGGACTTCATGACTTATGACTCCTACCCGAATATGGCATACGGCCTCAATTCACATTTTACCGAGACGACCAGCCTTAAGGACCGTTTCTGGAGCCTGAATCTTGATGAGGTACGTGCCCTGAAGGGGACGTTCGGCATCATGGAACAGCAGTCCGGGGCTAATGGCTGGAATACCGGTATGGAAGCTCCGACGCCTCGTCCGGGCCAGATCACTCTGTGGACCATGCAGAGCATCGCTCATGGCGCCGATTACGTCAGCTATTTCCGCTGGCGCACGAGTACGATGGGAACAGAAATCTACTGGCACGGGATCCTGGACTACTCCGGCAGGGAGAACCGCAGGATCCGCGAAGTCAGGGATGTCCGCGATAAGTTCAGAAAGATCTCCGAGATCGCAGGAACACAGTATCAGGCCCAGGTCGGTCTGATCGAAACCTACGACAACAAGTGGGACGCGGAGCTGGATGTCTGGCACGGGTCGGTCGACCGCACCAGCATGTCAGGCCTGTACAGCGCTTCTCAGCACACCCATACACCGGTCGATCTGGTCTATCTGAGAGATGATACGAAGGCAGACCAGCTGAAGAAGTACAAGGTTCTCTTCTATCCTCATGCAGAGATCCTGACGCAGGCTCAGGTCGATCTGCTGGAAGAGTATGTGAAGGACGGAGGGACCGTCGTATTCGGATGCCGCGCAGGTCTCAAGGACGTAACCGGAAAATGTGTGCAGCAGGATCTGCCCGGACTTGCCAGGACTCTTACCGGAACCGATGTGACGGAATTCACACTTGTAGCGCCGGATGAGGGCACCATCCATGTAAACTGGGACGGAGACGACATCGAAGCCGCCGTCTTCAACGATGAGCTTCAGCCTCTGGAGGGCGCAACGGTCCTCGCACGGTATGAAAATTCCTATTACAAGGGAGTTCCCGCTCTGATCGGGAAGAAGACCGGAAAGGGCCGGACTCTCTACTTTGGCGGAGCCTTTACAGAGAAGACAGCGGAAGTATTCTTCCGCAGACTGGGAGTGATCGCCCCTGCGGCGGATATTGTAGAGGCACCGGAAGGCTGCGAGATCACAGAGCGCGCAGGAGAGAAGGGACGTTATCTGTTTGTACTCAACTATGAGAAGACAGAACAGACCATAAAGCTCCATAAACCGGTCAAAGATCTTTACACTGGAGAGACTCTGCAGGGAGAAAAGACCATGAAGCCTTACGAAACACTGGTGCTGAAGGTCTGAATCCGATCAGAGGGACCCGTGGCCATGCCCATGGAATCACCTTCCCCGTGCAGACATGAAGTGGTGCATGGACCGCGGACCATCATGACAGGGAGAAATCAAGCATGATCAGAAAGAGTTTCAATCACGACTGGACTTTCCAGATCGGGTCAGCAGGCTCATTCGCTCTGCTGACAGGAGGTCCGTCAGGCGCAAAGAAGGTAACGCTTCCCCACGATGCGTCCATCGGGAGAGAACGCAACCCAGAGGAGCCAAACGGCAGCGGCAATGGCTTTTTCCGGGAGGAAAACTATGTCTACACGAAGGAATTTGATCTGGACGCAGAGCTGAAGGATAAGAATGTATGGATCGAATTCGAGGGAATCTACCAGAATGCGTCGGTGTATGTGAACAACGCGTTCGTGGGAAGTCATCCCTATGGGTATGGGAATGTCTGCTATGACCTGACAAAGTACGTGAAGTTCGGGGGTAAGAACCAGATCCGCGTACAGGTGAAGAACGGAGTTCCCAGCGGACGCTGGTATACAGGCGGAGGAATCTACCGGGACGTTTCTCTCATGATCGCGGACCGGCTCCATATTGTACCGGACGGGGTCCGCCTGGCAACTACGGAGCTGGACGGGGAATACGCTACCGTCCGTGTCGACACTACAGTCGCTAACAAGGGACTGGGAACGCGCAGCATGAAGCTGCTGGTCCGGCTGATCGACGCCCAGGGGCATGTGGCTGCGGAAAACCGGATGCCGCTGACCATATTCGAGGGGGAGGAGCACAGCTTCCGTCAGTGGCTGACCGTGGAAAAGCCCCAGACATGGGACGCGGACCATCCGTACCTGTATACCTATGAGGCCCGGCTGCTGGATGGGGACAGCGTTGTGGACGAGGAGACAGATACCTTCGGAATCCGCAGAATCTCCCTGGACGTAAAGAGAGGCCTCCGCATCAACGGAAAGCCGGTCAAGCTGGCAGGCGGCTGCCTGCACCATGACAACGGCATAATCGGGACAGCCGAGTTTCCATACGCAGAGGAATACCGGGTGAAAAAGCTGAAGGAAGGCGGTTTCAATGCCCTGCGCAGCTCGCATTACCCGATGAGCCGGGCTCTGATCCGCGCCTGCGACAAGTACGGTATGTACGTCATGGACGAGTTTGCCGACGTCTGGACGAGCACAAAGGTGGACTTCGATTATGGCATGAATATGCCAGAGTGGTGGAAGTTCGATGTGCAGATGCAGGTCAGAAAGGACTACAATCATCCTTCGGTCATCCTTTATTCGATCGGAAATGAGATTCCGGAGACCGGAAACAAGATCGATACAGCTGCCTGGGGCAAGAGCCTTTCAGACACCTACCGTGCGCTGGACGATACCCGCTTTGTTGTGGATTCCATGAACCTGATGCTGTCTGTTATGGACAGACTCCCGGAGATCATGGCTGACCTGAAGGCGAAGGCAGCTTCGGCGGGTGCAGCAGATGGCAGCAGGGAAGGAGACGGCGATCCGGAAAGCAGCAAGCAAGATGACGGAAAACAGATGCAGGCAGGCGAGATCAACGAAACCATGAGCTCGCTCGGCGATATGATGAGCGCGGTCATTGGAAGCGAGATCACGACGAAGGCGACGGAAGAAGCAGGAGCCCAGGTGGACGTCATGGGCTATAACTATGCGTATTTCCGCTATGAGCCGGACATGGCCCGTTACCCGAACCGGATCATCATGGGATCGGAGACATATCCCAGGGACCTGGATGCCAACTGGGCGCTGGTCGAAAAGTATCCGCAGGTGATCGGTGACTTTGACTGGACCTGCTGGGACTACCTTGGCGAAGCAGGGATCGGAAAGACCAGATACGGCAGGCAGAAAGGCTTCGGCTTCTATGCAGAGTATCCGACGAAAGCCGCCTACTGCGGTGATTTTGACCTGCTCGGCGACAAGAGACCGGTACAGCTTTGGAGAGAGACGATCTGGGGGATTCGCAAAGCCCCCTATATCGCGGTGCAGCCTCCGCAGCATCATGGCGAGGACCAGGTCTACAATGGCTGGATCCTGTCCAACGCGGTCCGCAGCTGGAACTTCTCCGGATATGAAGGCAAGGCAGTAAAAGTCGAGGTCTATGCGGATGCCGAGGAGGTTGAGCTGAAGGTGAATGGCGCTTCCGCCGGCAGAGCGAAAGTAGGCCTGGAGAAGAAGAACATCGCTTATTTTGAGACCATCTATCAGCCAGGGAAGGTGGAAGCCGTCGCTTATCGGGCAGGTCAGATCGTCGGACAGGATATTCTTGCGACGGCCGGGGCTCCGGCAGTCATGGAAGCGGTCACGGACCGCACGGTCATTCCCGCTGACGAGAGCGATATCTGCTATGTGGAACTGACCGTGAAGGATGAAAAGGGGCGCGTGAACCCTGAAGTTCAGGTTCCCGTCACAGTATCTGTCGAAGGCGCCGGAGTCCTTCTGGGCTATGGAAGCGCCGATCCGGATTCAGAGGAAAACTATTTCGACACGACCGCGAAGACCTTTAATGGAAGACTGCGCGCAGCGATTCGCGGAAACGGCAGCACCGGAGACATCCGTGTCACATTTTCAGCGGAAGAAATGAAGCCGGCAGTCGTGGATCTGAGGGCTGAGTAAAGACAGATCCAAAAGAAAAACACAAAACTGAATAATAAAGTGTGAGTACAACAGTGTGTTGCCCAAAAGACGAAGATCCGGCTTTGGGCAGCACACTGTTTTTTTATCCCATAGGATGCAATCTGAAATCCGAGCAGATCGGCAGAGTCTGCCGCGTTTTCACCCTGATTCTTTCATCGATTCGTTCAGTACCGTCAGAGCGTGCTGATCGTCCAGGATCCTCTGGATCGTTCCTCCTTCCTTTCTTTTTCCATCCGGAAGATCAATATGATATTTTTTCCGGTATTCGGCAGGCCGCATGGCGTATTCCTCCAGGAAAGCCCGGTTGAAGTACTTGGGGTCCGAAAAACCGCAGGCGATCGAGATGTCCAGAAGCGGAAGATCCGTCGCGGAAAGAAGCTGTCTTGCGTGCTGACAGCGGACTTTGCCAAGGTATGACTGAAAGCTGACTCCGAATGCATCCTTGAAGAAGTGAGAAAGGTAATACAGATTCAGTCCCATCTCATCTGCTATATCTCCAAGCATCAGCTTCTGCTGATAATGCCCGTCTATGTAATCTGTCAGAGTGATCATGCGCTTTGCACGTCTGGAACCAGAATCTGCCTCTTCCTCTGTCAGCCTGTGATAAGGAAGCTGACAGAGCATCAGGTGAAAAAGGCTCAGTATTCCGGAAGAAACCTGTAATCCGTACCACTGTTTTTTCTCGAAAAAGGCTCTGCAGATATGGAAGAGTTTGTCCCTGATCTGGGATACGCATCCGCTGCCTTCCGAAACTTTGGCGGAATCAAAACGTATCCTGCTCATATCCGGGTATTCTCTCAAAAAAAATGAAGCCGGTACCTGAAGGGAAAGGATCAGAGCCGGGTCCTGGCAGGAGAAAGAATGCCTCTCAAAAGGGTTGACCAGAAAACAGCCGCCTTTTCTGAGAACATGCTTTGCCTCTTTATATTCTATCAATGCCTCTCCTGACAGGACGGCGCCGATCTCAAAATCTCCGTGAATGTGCGGTGTCCTGCTAAGCAGGCTTACGGCAAAGATCCTGTAACTGGTATTTTCATGCTCTACGATCTCATATTCCTGCTTTGCTTCCGGCATAGGCTGTTCACCTCGTCTCCTGTATGATGCGGATTACTCCGCTGCTGAATATCGCGCGCACCGCGCGCACCGCGGATGCAATTCTCCGCTTCACTCCGATCTTTCCAAAAGGGAGATTATATGGTCAGCCTGGGGATCTACTGGAACCGGGGAAGCTGATCAACATGGAAGGTGCTGATGTCCGCAGAGGCAGATGCAGGAAGGAAAGCCGCCTGACAGGGAGAGGAACCTTATGCGTAAACCTGACGGCGCCGCATTCTCCTGACGATGAGCACACAGATCACGAGAACGACCGGGAAGCCGATAGCTGACAGGACCCCGATATGCAGATCGTTGCCGAACTGCTGAGAGATATTGCCTACGATCGAAGGACCGAGAGTTCCTCCCAGGTCACCGCCAAGCGCAAGCATGGCGAACATGGCAGTTCCTCCCCGGGGCATGATCTGTGATGAGATGCTGATAGAACCCGGCCACATGATCCCCACGGAAAAACCGCAGAGGGCACAGCCGATCAATCCAGCCATAGGATTGCGGGAGAGGCCTGCCAGGAGATAACAGAACAGGCAGAGGATCCCGGAACCTGCCATGAACGCGGTCAGATCCACTTTCTCTCCAAACTTTCCATAAAGGGTGCGGGACAGTGCCATGGCGATGGCAAAACCTGTCGGTCCGGCAATATCGCCAAGCGTTTTCGAGACTCCGAGAGCTGACTCCGCGAATGCCGACGCCCACTGCGCCATCGCGATCTCAGAGGCGCCTGCACACACCATAAGGACCAGAAGAAGCCAGAAAAGGCGGCTGCCGAGAAGCTCCCGGATCGTCATTCCCTTTCCGTCTTCCGTCAGAGTCTCGATCGGGCAGACTGCAAAATTAAAGATATTGAGAAGCGGGACCAGGGCCCAGACAACTGCCAGAATCTTCCAATGGTTCAGGCCAAAAAGCGCAAAAAAGGCTGTTGAACCAAGAATGACAGCAGCGGATCCCCAGCAATAGAAAGAGTGCAGCGTGCTCATGACCATATCTTTGTTATCGAACGGGCATGCTTCGACAATTGGGCTTACCAGCACTTCGATCAGCCCGGCCCCAATGGCATAAAGTACCACGCAGATCAGGATCCCTGCAAAGGGGTCTGGCATCATGCCGGGAACCACCGCAAGTCCCATCATGCCCAGACCTGATGTGACACAGGAGGCCAGAATGCAAGGACGATATCCAAGTCTGTCCACAACTTTTGCGCAAAGATAATCCGTGATCAGCTGGGTAAAGAAATATACAGTCGAGATCAGAGCCAGCCTGCTCAGACTGATTCCGTAGGTTTTGTAAAAGGTGACGTATAGCAGTGGAGCAAAATTCGCGCAGATCGCCTGCGTGATAAAACCCATATAGCAGGCGATCAATGTCCGTCTGTACTTATTTCCTGATTTCATATCCTTTCTTCCTCCATGATCGACTTAGCTGTCAGAATGAATCATACCTTATATTGCTGAGAGAATAGAAGATATTTTCTTGCCTGAATATGGTAATATTTACCCAGAGGAAAAGCAGCTCTGAAGGGAGGAGGATCACATGTCATTAAACAATATCGAACTGTCACCGGATCTGCATGAGATGACCAGGCAGGGCGATATGGACTTCCCGATCCAATATTATATGGATGATTTTTCACGTCTGAGCGGTCTTTCGATCCCCCTGCACTGGCATCAGCAGCTTGAATTCTTTATGGTATTTCAGGGAGAGATAGAGGTCCAGGTCCTTCAGGATAAGATCAGACTGACGGAAGGTCAGGCGATCCTGATCAATCCTAATATCCTCCATGGCTACAGACAAGGGCCATGCGGCAGGGCACTCTGTCCGAATGTCGTTTTTTCTCCGGAGCTTCTCGGAGGAAAGATCGAGTCGATCAATTCGAAGTACATCGTGCCGCTCACGATGAATAAAAACCTTCCCTGCATGGTCTTTCGCGGGGAGGAAGAATGGCAGAAGAATATCCTGATCCTGCTTGACCGGCTTTTTTCAGTCCTTCAGAAATACGGTTCCTGCAATGAGATCTCACGATGGCCAATACTTCCCTTCTCGGCAAACCAGATCTCTTCCGTCTCCTATGAGATGACGGTCCAGGATATTCTGAATCAGATCTGGCAATGTATCTATGCCCACCGGGAAGAGATTCCTTTGGCGGCTGCTAGCCACAATGACCTTGCCTCTTCCGTCCGGATACAGAGAATGATCACATTCATTGAAAAGAATTACCAGAAACATATCACCCTTGAAGAGATCGCGTCTTCCGCTGACGTCGGGCGCAGCGAAGCCGCCAGGTGTTTCCAGAAATATATGGACATGTCTCCGGTCGGGTATCTGATTTCCTACCGGATCAGACAGGCTCAGACCTTTCTTCGCGAGACCGTCCTGACGATCGAGGAGATCAGTGAACGGTGTGGTTTTTCATCCCCTGGCTACTTTACCCGGGTCTTTAAGAGTATAGTGTCTGTCACACCCTCCCAATACCGGAATCCTGTCAATGCGGTCAAATGAAATTGTGAGAATTTTTATTCTTGACACAAGCCCCGGGAGGGGTTATAACATGCTCATCAAGAGCGAAGAAGCTGACCAGAAAGCTTCTTCGCTTTTTTTATTTCGATAAATGGGTGACCAAGTGAGTTGGACTGCAAATACGCAGAGATCAATGGACTTGGGACGTGTGATATGAAAGGAGGGTTGGCCGCTCAGATCACTGTCCTCCATCAGATGCTGGAGGAGGGGACGGCTTTCGACGGGACCATCCTGCTGACATGCGTGGCAGATGAGGAGGCTTTCTTGAAGGGGGCCCATCATCTCGCCGAAAAGCATCCCCGTGCGGACCTTTTTGTGATGGCGGAGGCACACTATGACAATGTGGTGGTCGGCGCGGACGGAAAGGCGCTTCTGACCCTGAACCTGACGGGGAAAGGAGGACACGCTGCAAGACCTGAGAGCGGCATCAACGCGGTCATCAGCATGGGAAGACTGCTAGGCGAGATGGATCGGGTTTGGACAAAGCACTATGAAGAGGGCGAATGCGGTTCATGGGCGCCGCTCCGGATCTGGTCCGATTACCCGGGCTACAGCCTGAATATCCCGGACCGGTGCCATGTGCTGCTGAACAAGCAGCTGAACATCGGAGAGGACGCGGAGGATTTCATCACTGGAACACAGCAGCTATGCCCTGCAGAATGTCCCCCTATCTCAGTGGCATATCCACGATTCTGATGTCAGGGTTGAGGTACACGCATGGACCGGGAACCTCATTTGCATCTCTGAAGAATGACTATTCAATACTTTGTTGCGTTTACTTATATAAACTTGATAATGATTCCATTTTGTTGTATTCTGCCATTGCGGAGGTGACGAAATGACAGATTACAATCATCGGGATCTCTATTTAAATCAGCTGATCGCTTTTCAAGGTCAGGAGCCTGTCAAAGTGATCACGGGTGTGCGACGCTGCGGAAAATCCACCTTGATGAAACTCATGATCGAGCATCTCAAAGAAACGGGTATTCCCGACGGCCAGATCATCTATATGAATTTTGAATCTCTGAGTTTTGGCAGCATGACATACATTGACTTCTACAACTATGTAAAAGAGAGAATCCTTCCCGGGAAATGTATGTACCTCTTTTTTGACGAGCCTCAGATCATTGACGAATGGAATCGCACCGTGAATTCCTTCCGGGTGGATTTCAACTGTGACATCTATCTGACCGGCTCAAACGCGCGTCTCCTTTCAGGTGAGTACGCAACCTATCTGTCTGGGCGTTACATCGAGATCAGGATGCTCCCGCTGTCTTTCAAAGAATTCATTGATTTTCAGGGGTACACGCTGCAGGACTACAAAACACCAATGGGCGGACTCAAAAAGCGCGCATATTCGAAGAATGGAGAGATGACAGAGATCCGGGACATTTTTGAGGCATATGTTCGTTATGGAGGCTTTCCCGTGTTGAAAGATATTGGACTGGAGCAGGATAAGGTTCTCACAGTCCTCGACGGGATCTACAGGACCGTTCTGACAAGAGATATTCTCGAGCGTTCCCGCCTGAAAGATGAACCGCAAGTCACGGATCCAGTATTACTGGAGAAGGTCTCTCAGTTCCTCGCCGATAACATCGGGAGCAGTATATCGCTCAACAATATTTCAAACTCACTGGTGTCGCAGAATATGCTGATTGACCGGAAACGTCAGGGAAAGCCTGCCGTGCGGACAATAGCGAACTATGCTGACTCATTGGAGAAAGCATATCTCTTCTATCCCATCAAAAGGTTTGATATCAAAGGAAAAGAATTTCTGCAGACGCTGGGAAAATATTACATTGTAGATACCGGTCTGCGCAACTATATGCTTGGCTACAGAGGAATGGATACCGGCCACCAGCTCGAGAATATCGTTTATTTTGAGCTTCTGCGCAGGGGTTTTGATCCTGCTGTCGGGAAAGTCGGCAATAAGGAGATTGACTTCGTTGCCGTCAAAAATGAACAGAAAGTCTATTACCAGGTCACTGAGGAGATGTTGTCTGAAGATACCCGAAACAGAGAGCTGGAGCCGCTGAGAATCGTGAGAGACAGTTATGAAAAAGTTGTCCTTACTCTTGACACCAATATCAGGCAGACAGAGGACGGAATCAGAATTGTCAGCATACTGGATTTTTTGCTGGCGTCAACCTGATCTTTGGAATGTATGGACTCGTCTGGACCCAGTTCCTCAGCGATTTTGTCATGATGATCATATCCATTGGAATCTATTGCCGGTTTTTGCGGAGAGTCGGGATATGGACTTCCGGACGGCGCTGCCGCATAATAGCAATGATGACATTCTGTCTGAAGAAGTCTGGAATGAATCGGGAGATGGAGAAAATCATAACAATGGATGAAGACAGGATATGTTTTGAAGCAGGAGGCAGGAAGCTCACGCTGTATAAGGCAGGCAGGCGGAATGCGCCGCTGATCGTGCTGAATAATTTTTCCGGGGACGGGAGCAGCATCGCCTCTCAGATGCGGATGATCGGCTGTCCGGACTGCAGCCTTCTTTCTATCGGAGAACTGAACTGGGACCATGATATGACGCCGTGGTATTGTCCGCCCTTGACGAAGAAGGATACCCCATGCACTGGCGGGGCAGATGAATACCTGCAGGTGCTGCTGGACCAGATTCTGAAGGAGACTCTTGCAAGGACCGATGGAGAGCCGGTGTATCTGGGGCTTGCCGGATATTCTCTGGCAGGTCTGTTTGCCCTATATGCCATGTACAGAACAGACCGTTTTGCGCGTGTCTGCAGTATGTCAGGCTCTCTGTGGTTTCCGGACTTCAGGGAGTTTGCGCTTTCCCATCCGCTGGTCAGAAAACCGGACAGACTGTATCTTTCTGTCGGTGACAAAGAAGCCAGGTCACGGATCAGGATGCTTCAGTCCGTGCAGGACAACACGGAGTTTCTGGCCGGTTTCTATCAGAAACAGGGAATTGAGACGGAATATGAACTCAATCCGGGCAATCATTATCAGGATGCGGCCCTTCGCTGTGCAAAGGGAATTGCCTGGATCCTGAAGTGAGAGAAGGGACACAAGAAGACAGCTGGAACAGAAAAGGAGAGGAGAAGAGTTCCCTATAACTGGGAGGAAGATGAACCAAGTGACTACAATGTTCCCATCGAGAACCACGAAGGGTTTTATGGGGACGGTTATGAATGCAGATCGCCCAGAAGGTCGCGGAGAACATGGGAAAGAAGCCCGTCTATGTCAAGATCGCATGGGGCGCCCTTACGGAAAGGCAGAAGCAGATGGTTAACGGAGAGAACGCGGACCTGGATTATTTCGGCCGCGATACGGGAGATGCCGGAAAGGATGATCCGCTCAATGAGGACGGCATCGGAGAAGATGAACTGCTGGTAGTAAGCTTCGGCACCTCATTCAATGACAGCAGGACGAAGGATATCGGCGGGATCGAGAAGGCGCTGCAGAAGGCCTATCCGGACTGGTCGGTCCGCAGGGCTTTCACATCGCAGATCATCATCAACCATGTGCAGACCCGGGACGGAGAGAAGATCGACAACATGGACCAGGCCATAGCGCGGGCGGCCGAGAACGGAGTGAAGAATCTGCTGGTCCAGCCGACCCATCTCATGCACGGCGCGGAGTATGATGAGCTGATTGCATTGCTGGATGCCGTGAAAGATCAGTTCCAGTCGGTCAGCGTCGCCGAGCCTCTGCTGGGTGAAGTGGGAGCGGACACGTCCGAGATCAACGATGACCAGGTGGCGGCCGCCAAGGCTGTCACTGCACAGGCTGTGAAAGAGGCGGGCTACGGAAGCCTTGAAGAGGCGGCCGGTGACAGGACAGCCTTCATATTCATGGGACACGGGACCTCCCATGTCGCGAATGTGACCTACAGCCAGATGCAGGCAGCCATGGAAGATCTGGGCTATGAGAATGTCTTCATCGGCACGGTTGCGGGCAAACCGGAGGATACAGCCTGCCAGGCTGTCATCGGAAAGGTCCTCGGCGCGGGCTATACTAGGGTGGTCCTGAGACCGCTCATGGTCGCCGGCGGCGATCATGCAAACAACGACATGGCGGGCGATGACGAAGACTCCTGGAAGAGCCAGTTTAAGGCGGCGGGTTTTGAGAGCGTAGACTGCCAGATTGGCGGCCTGGGAGAGCTTCCGGACATCCAGCAGATCTATGTCACGCACGCAGGCGCGGCCGGAGCCAATTGTCGGCGCGTTCAAGACCTGCGATTCTATGTCGCGCACGCAGGCGCGGCCGGAGCCGGAGAAGCTGCCTCGGCCGGAACGGAAGGAGATGAGGTCCCCGGCTATCCTCGGGAGACAGAAGCGGAAGCGGCCGGAGGGGGCGGATCTTCCTGAGGATACGGTCCGGATCCCGACACCGGCAAGGGACATCTATCTCGCGAATTCCGCGGGCATGTGCCTATGACGAAACAGTATACGCCGATCTTCAATGTCTGCAAATCACGAGCGAGATTCCGGCAACTGCAGATGCGGTTCAGGAGACGTACGAAAAGCTCTACGATTCCGGAAAGAATAACGCATGCAAGGTCCTTGTAGAATGGGATAACTGATCTTATCGATCTGCATGAGCCGTCATTCTGTATGTACTAGAAACTTCATGACACAGGGAGCCGGTTAAGTTACCGGCTCCTTTTTGACTGCTTACATGATATTCATGATCGTTGTTCCTCAGAATAGGGATGATGCACTTCGTCTACCCCCATTATATCAAGGTTTCTCCGGGCATTGCAGAGTTTCAATTGACGGTATTCAGCAAAACAATTAAAATAAAACCGATGAATTAATTAAAAACCGCCAAAATAAAGTTGATAGTTTTGAAACGAGGTGTGATGACACAATTAACGGAACGGATCAAGAACATTATCCTGGAAAACCAAAGAATGATTGGTAGACGCAGTTATTTTCCGCGGGAGATGAAGGTGGAACGGCTTCCTGGAAAGGCAACGGTGATCACCGGAATCCGGCGCTGTGGTAAATCCGTCTATGAAAATCTGTATATGAAAAAACTTCTGGAAACGGGCGTGAGACGGGATAACCTGTGCATCATTGATTTTTCGGACGATCGGATTGGCGCACTCAGAGAAGCCGAACCGGATTCTGTTCTGGAGGCGTATTATGAATTGTTTCCGGAAAAGGTGGAAGAAAAGGTATATTTCTTTTTCGATGAGATTCAGTACCTTAACCATTGGGAACTCTTTGTCAACCGTCTTCAGAATACCAGGGATTGCGAAGTTAACATCACTGGTTCTTCCGCGAAACTGCTTGTAAAAGAGATCGCGACAGAATTTGGAGGGAGAAGTCTCCCATGGGAATTGTTTCCCTTTTCCTTCCGCGAATTTCTGCAAACCAGGAAGGATGCAGAGCGGTTTTCAGAGATCAGGCGGATGACGGAAGATGATGTACGCTTCTGCTCCGCATACCTGAAGAAATATGCAGAATGCGGAGGGTTTCCTGAATGCCTTCCGATTATGGAAGAAGGAACCAGGATCCGGTACCTTCAGAACCTGGCAGAGACAGTGATATTTCGTGACGTGATCCGAAGATATAATCTGCCCAATCCGGACGCCTGCTACCGGCTTATGCAGATGCTCCTTGGACAGATGTCTTCCCTGATGTCGTATGCAAAATTAAAAAAGAGGCTTGACGGGGAACATCAAAGAATGTCGGCTGAGATGGTTGCCAATGTTGCAGGGTACCTTGAGGATGCATATCTGATCTTTACCGTCGAGATATTCAGTCTTAATGCAGCTGTCCGGAAAACAAACCCCAAAAAGGTATATTGCGTTGATCATTCTGTCGCTATGGCCGTTTCCGGAAGTCTGACCCAGGACAGTGGGAAAGTACTGGAAAATATCGTGTATATGCACATTCGGAGGCATACGGACCGGATCTATTATGCAAGAACATCAGAAGGTTTTGAAATTGATTTTGCTGTTCTGAGACCTGGTCAGCAAATATCGCCGGAGACTCCGCCGGTACTAATACAGGTTTCATACGATATCAGCGATGAAGCGACCCGTCGACGCGAATTGCGGGCACTGACCAGCGGAATGAAAGAGTACAGATCTGACGTTGCCATTCTGATCACCTGGAATATGGAAGAAAAGATCAATACAGAAAATGGAATCATTCATGTCATGCCTGCCTGGAAATTTCTGCTCTCGCGGAAATTCGATGAATGGAATTGAGTTCTGTCAGGTACCACACAATTTATCACTACTCTTGATATAACTGTAAGAAAGCAGGCGAGGTTTCGTAAAACGGCGGAAACCAGGTTTGGCGCAGCAATGGTACTGTCATAAAGTTTCTTTTCTGTATGCGGACGGAGATGTTCCGTATTTTTTCTTGAAGCTGTTGCTGAAATAGTACTGGTTACTGTAGCCGCATCTTGTGCTGATATCCTTCAGGGGGAGGGAGGTCTGAGAGAGCAGCCTGCATGCCTTGTCCAGCCTGAGGGCGGTGATGGTATCGAAGATATTTCTGCCATTGACCTTCTTGTAGAGAGCGCTGAGATAAGCAGAGCTGACGCCTACATGACGGGCGATATCGTTCAGGGACAGACTGCTGTCGGCGTAGTTGTCGCTGATGAAGGACGAAACCATGGAGCAGATATGTTCATGGTAGGATTCCGTCGAGGTATTCAGCCTGCTCCCGACCTTCAGGCAGAAGCTGTACATCCACTCGAAGAGCTGATTGTAATCATTGAACCGGTCTATGTGCTTGTATAATTCGGTTACGTCCCTCTCCAGATCCGGAATGTCGATGTTCACTTCATAACAGAAGTGGATGATCTCACCGATGAAGATGTGGATCCTGGAGAACAGGATATTCTTGACTGTGCTTTCCTTGGCAAGCGTGTCGAAGTAGTCGCGCAGCCACTGCCGGATCCGGTCGGTGCTTTTTGCAGCTATCAGGGACAGCAGAGTGGAAGTGTCATACTTGGATTCCTGTTCAAATGTGAAGGAATGTTTTTCCGTGTCGTTGGCGTCGTAGATCGTGTCGTGCGGGAAGCAGAAGCGGTACTTCAGCGCGCCTTCCGCGTTCTCCGCCGAGTCATGGATCTTAGATATGTGGGCAACGATCGTCCCGATTCCGATATTCAGCTCGAGTTCCGCATTGGCCTTGTCAATGATGGTATCGGCCAGCTTGTGGATCACGGCAAGAAAGTGCGAGCTGTTTTTGGTATTCTGCCCGATCACGCAGTAGATGGAATTGTAGGTGTTGTAGCAATAGCACCAGTCGAAGACAGCCCCTGTTTCGCGGATGATCTGTTCGAGCCTGATCACATCCATCTGATAGTACTGCACGCCGTATTCTTTCTCCACGAAATCCGCATTCTCGATCTGAACTTTGATAACATTGTAGCAGGAGTAATTGAAGTTCAGATTCAGGTATTTTGCGTACCTTGCGAGGTGCTCCCTGGCGCCGGACCCCGAATAGCTGATCAGATCCGAGATCAGTTTTTCCTGGATGATCGGTTTGCTGTTTTCCACGATGGAACGAGTCTTGTCCTCAAGGTCCATATCCTTGAAGACTGCTTCAAGCTTCTCATAAAGATACGGATAGGAGATGGGCTTCTCGATATAATCCGCGACTCCGATGCGGATGGCTTTCTTGGCATAATCGAACTTGTCGAAGGCAGAGATCAGGATGATCTTCAGCTCCGGATGCAGGACCAGGAGCTTTGTGCACATCTCGATTCCGTTGATCCCGGGCATCTCAATATCGGATATGATCAGGTCCACCGGATGGGTCCTGGAGAAGTCGATGGCGGAAAAGCCGTCATTGAAGGTTCCAGTGATCTCCGCGTCCAGACTTCCCCAGTCGACCTGGGAGGTGATCCCTTCTACGGTAAACTGATTGTCATCTATTACGATCACATGTCTTTTCATTCACTAAACTCCTCAATCTGGTCATATGTAATGGTAATCTTCGTTCCGCCTTCCGGAGGACAGTCAATCGATATCGTACCGTTGCCGTACGCAGGACTTGAAAGCCGCCAGTTGACATTGCCGATTCCGAAGTGCTTCGAGTAATTGATGCTTCTGGAAGCGATGACTTTGCGCAGCTCGTTCAGCTTCTCCTGATCCATGCCGGGGCCGTTATCGGTGATCACGATGCGGACCTTGTCGTCCATATATTCCGCGGACAGATCTATTAAGACAAATTTGTTGGTCTCCGAGTAGCCATAGTGGATACAGTTTTCCAGAAATGGCTGCAGCGTGAACTTGCAGATGTAGTAGTTTTCAATTCCCTCTTCCATATGGAACTCCCAGCCCAGCTGCTGATTGTGGCAGACTTTTTCCAGCTCCAGATAGAGACGGGAGATCTCCATCTCATCTCTGATGGGGATCATCTCCGCGGAACTTCGCAGGGTCAGCCGGTAGAAGCGGGAAAGGTCCGTGAGTACTTTCTCCGCTACGTCAGGTTTCCCTGTCCGGATGCAGACCTCCACGGTACCGAGAATGTTGTAGAGAAAGTGAGGGTTGATCTGTGCCTGGAGGAGGTTATAGCGAAGCTTTTCCTCGGATACGGACAGCTTCATGATACTGTTCATACTGCTCTGGATGGAGTCGTTCATCTTGATGAAGGTATGACTCAGGCTGCTGATCTCGTCCGGAAATGAGGTCGTTTTTTCAGGCAGGAGCATCTTTCTTGTTTCTTCCTTCAGACCCTTTGCGGGATCATATTCACTCATCGCCCTGGACAGGGTGCTCACTTTTTCCGTGAGGGACTGTGACAGGAGCATGGTAAACAGGATGATGATCAGAAAGGTCATGACCATGATCAGGGTCAGGGAAAGAATCAGGGATCTCAGGTTCTCATAGATATAGGAACCATCCACTGAAGTCATATGAAGCCAGCCATTTTCAAGGGGAGAGATTCGAAGAACCTGTCCGCCTTCGCGGGTCACGGTGACGGAATCCTTGCTGCAGCTTCCGATGGCTGACAAAAGATCCGGATCCGTCAGAGTGCTTCCCGGCTGCAGGGAGGAAGATGCCATCACCTGACCTTCCGGGGAGACAATCGATGTTTTGATCCGGCTGTCTGTAAATGAATTTTCCAGAACCTGATTCAGCTCGTCCGGTTTCAGATAGATCAGACATGCATACCGGATATCTTTGCTTACCTGGTCTCTGAGAATGTAGCCAACTCCGATCGAGTCGTATTCCACCTTATTGGTATTCAGAACATAAGGAAGTGGAATGCTGTTATGGAAGTACCAGAAGACGGAGCCGGAATTCATTTTTTCGGAGACATCGAATTTCAGAAGATCGTCAAGTGAAAAGAAATAGACACCTTCATGCGATGCAATGTTTCCGGAAGGAAGAAAAGCAAAAATATGAAGCAGGCTGAAGGTGGATTTATAGAGACTCATTATGTTTCTGGCGCTGACGACGTTCGACTGCTCCTGGGCGCCCGAGGTGGTATTGGCAATCGTATACATACTGTACTGAAGCGAGTCAAGAACCGAGCTGATCTGCCCGATCCGGTTGTTGATCTCCATCGTGAGCTGGGAATCGGACTGGTAGACAGCATCTAATACCTGCTCACGACTGCTGCGGAACATATACTGAAGAGTGGTCGTGCTGGCGATCCCAAGCGGAAGCAGCCCGCAGAGCAGAAGGGAAAGGAGGATTTTTGAACGGTAGGTCGGAAATCTTCGTGACAGAAACCTCTTGCAGCGCAGCAGTATCTTCTTCATAACCCCTATCCTCATCCTTTCTTATTTCCTGTCTGTATCTTACCCGAAAAAAAGAATTGTTCAAGATGTTCATACGAGCAGCGAAAAGAATTATAAAAACGAAAAAACAGATTACATTTTCCGGGAATCAGAAATCCGATATTGTGTAAACATCGACGGAGCGGTCAACACAGAAGGCTGCCGGAGGACAGGGGGATTCCCTGATGCCGCTCAGAAGTCATTCATATCTCCGGCAGACCGTACAAAGGAGGAAGCAACATGAAGGCAGGATTACAGAAGGTTCTCAGCATGGCTCTTGCAACTGGAATGGTCATGGGACTTGCATCAGTTCCGGCATTGGCAGACGATGCATCGGGAGATTACGATCTCACGCTTTATTCCATCCAGACAACGGATCCTGATTTCCAGGACTGGCTGGACAACGTTGAGAGCGGAACCGGACTGAAGATCAATGTCATCGCGGCTCCGACAGACTCTGACACCAGACAGCAGAAGATCACGACCATGCTTTCCACAGGAGATACTTCCGTAGATATCATCGAGATCAACGATGAGATGAGCACGGCATTCAAGAACTCCGGATGGCTGGAGGGACTGAATGACACAGTTATGACCGATGATGTCCGCAGCAAATTCGCACAGGGCTATGTTGATCAGATGATCACCAACGCAGACGGCCAGGTAATCGGTGTTCCTTCTTATACCGGATACCTTGCATTCTGGGTCAACCAGCAGATCATGGACGAAGTCGGAATCGAGTCCATCGATACCAAGGATGACTTTGTAAAGTACATGGAAGCAGTTTCCGGAGACGGACGCTTCGGTTACGGCGGATCCTGGGAGAAGACCTACGTCTTCAACGAGATCGCACAGTTTGTCAACATGTTCGGCGGTGACTACTACGACTGGACAAATCCGCACAACAAGGAAGCTATGGAATTCCTTCATGACATGGTTCAGAAGGGATACACCTCCCTTGATCAGCTGCCGGATAAATACGAGCAGATGAACCCGAAGGCAAATGACGGAAAGTATGGCTGCTGGTTCATGTGGGGCACCGGCACCGATTACGACAAGGCCGGAATGCTTGGAGATGACAAGATCCATATGGCTATGGTTCCGTGCTTCGCAGAAGATGGATCCAGATCCGTATTCACCGATTCCTGGAGCTATGTCCTGAACGCGGCATCCGAGCATAAGGATGCAGCTTACAAGTTCCTTCAGTACATGACCGGCAAGGATGGAATGGAAGCAAGCTTCAAGTACTTCGATCGTTATCCGGCAAGAGCAGATCTGGCAGAGGAGATCGTTCCGGATGACAACCCGGTCAAGGCTATGTATGCAAGATATGCGTCTGAGTGCAAGGTACAGGGCAGACCGATGCTTCCGCAGACCATGGAATTCATCAGTGCTATGGGAACCATCTTCCAGTCCTACATGCGTGATGAAATCACCATCGATGATTTCCTGACTCAGGCTCAGGGCTATGTGGAGGAATATCAGTAATTAACCGCATAGTGAGATCATGTAAGCTGACATGAAAGAAAAGCGGGCCGGCGGCAGAACTGCCGCCGGCCTGCCTTATTACGGGAGGAAGAGGTTCCGGTATGTATAAGAGTAAATCAAAAGCAATGTTATTGCTTCCATGGCTGCTGGTCCTTCCGGTAGTTATTCTGAGAGCATTTACTACAGTCTATCCGATCATTACGACGGTCACGGACAGTTTCTTTGATATAAGACTTCTTGCGGGGAAAAATGAATTCTGCGGATTTTCGAATTATGTGAAGATGTTCAGAGACCCGAAGGTACTGATATCGATCAGCTTTACGGTGATCTTTGTATTGGTATCCATGTTCTTCCATCTGCTTCTTGGTGTTCTTCTGGCACTTGCTCTGAATATGAAGTTCAAGGGTCAGAGATTCCTCCGCACGATCGTCCTGATTCCGTGGGCAATGCCGTCGGTTGTGGCAGGCATGGCTGCAAAGTGGGCATTCAATAATGACTATGGTCTGATCAACGACTTGATCCGCCGGATCATTCCCTCCTTTAATTACAACTGGCTGATCTACAGAGGTTCCGCAAGGGCAGCCGTAATTGCTGTCGATCTCTGGAAAGATCTTCCTTTCTTCGCAATACTGGTTCTCTCCAATCTGCAGTTTATCTCTTCCGACATCTATGAAGCGGCTAAGGTGGACGGAGCATCGACCTGGCAGAGTTTCACACAGATCACGCTGCCGCTGATCGCGAAGGGAGTAGCTACCCTGTGTATCCCATTTACCCTGTGGAGACTTACCTCATTCGATCTTGTCTACTCCATGACATCCGGAGGACCCGGTGAGGATACGGCTCTGATTGCATATCGTATCACGACGGAAGCGTTCACCAATCTGAATATCGGATACGCCTCCGCTATGGCAGTCGTACTGTTCCTGATCATGCTGGCATTCTCATTGCTGAACATGAAACTCACGAACAGCAAGAAGTTTGAGACGTAAGGGGGAATCACCATGATGGGAAACAGTACAGGAAAAAAACTGAACGGAAATAAAGTAAGATCCGGAGTGATCCACTGGGTCATCTTTGCGATCATCGCATTTGTTGTTCTGATGCCGGTCTACTGGATCTTCATCTCCTCGATCACTCCGCCCGGAGAATTGTTCAAGTCCCCGATCGACTACCTGCCGGACCATCCGACTCTGGAAAGCTACCAGTTCCTGGTAAGCAATGTCGGTCTCCTTGACAAGATCAAGAATACGGTCATCATCATCGGAGTCACGCTTCTGGTCGGAACTTTTATCTGCATCCTGGGAGCATATGGTTTCTACCGCTTCAGCTATAAGAAGGGAATCAATCTTGCATTCCTCTTCATTGTCGCGACAATGCTGATTCCGGAGGTCGTCACGGCAAGACCTCTTTATGAATTCATGAAGAAGGTCGGCCTGTTTGATACCTATCCCGGCCTGATCATGCTGTACATCAGCAGCATTGTTCCTTTCACGATCCTGATCCTGAGAGGGTTTGTCGGAGAGATCCCCATGGTGCTGGAGGAGGCTGCGGCAATTGATGGAGCCGGGTTCTGGCAGAGAATGTGGTATGTGATCCTTCCACTGATGAAGCCGGCGATCGCTACTGTCTGCATCATTAATTTCATTAATTGCCTGAACAATTTCTTCACACCATTGTATTATTCAAATCACATCCAGGTTCTGTCGGTTGCGATCGTAGAATTGCCTCTTCGCGATAACATGTATGGTGTACCGTGGGATCTGACATCGGCTATGGGCTGGATCATCCTGATGCCGATCATCCTGTTTGTAGCAATCTTCGAGAAGCAGATCATGGATGGAATCATGGCAGGAGGTGTAAAAGCATGATGGGTACTTCATCACTTAATTCTCTTTTTCTGAATCGTAATATGAGAAGCAGGTCGATCAACGCAGAAAATCCTACGGGAGAAAAGGGCAAAGGCGGAATGACCGCCAGCCCTCTCGGACCGTCCAGAAAAGGTTCCCCCTGCCTTCGCAATGTTCCTTCCGGAGCAAAGGTAACACTTGCCGAGATGGAAGGGCCGGGAATCATTTCCCATATCTGGATCACGGTACCATACAAAACATCGGATGCGGATGTCTTCGTCCTGAGGGACCTGGTCCTTCGCTTCTTCTGGGAAGATGAGGAGACTCCTTCGGTGGAAGTGCCTCTGGGCGACTTCTTCTGCTGCGGCTTCGGAAGGGCATGCTTTGTGAATTCGCTTCCGATCGTGGTTGTGCCGAGCCGTGGTCTGAACTGTTATTTCCAGATGCCGTTTAAGAAAAAGGCAAGGATCGAACTGGAAAATCAGCACGTGAATCCGATTCCGGCTTTCTTCTATCAGGTCGACTACAATCTGGTGGATGAGCTTCCGGATGATATCTGCTATTTCCATGCTCAGTGGCGCAGGGAGAAGATCACGCAGAAGGGCGTAGACTATACGATTCTTGACGGAGTCACGGGCAAGGGGCATTATGTCGGGACTTATCTTGCGCTGACTACCCTGGAACGTTACTGGTACGGCGAGGGCGAGGTCAAGTTCTACCTTGACGGCGACAAGGAATATCCGACCATCTGCGGAACAGGAACAGAGGATTATTTCGGAGGTTCCTGGAGCTTCGCAAAGCAGGTTGACGGCAAGACGGTCGAGCAGCAGTACAACACTCCGTATCTTGGCTATCCTTACTATTCCAGCCATGATACGGAACATCATGACTATCACAACGATGACACAATGCCGCAGAGAGGCTTCTACAGGTGGCATATAGAGGATCCGATTTCATTTGACCGCGATATCAGAGTGACGATCCAGCAGATCGGTGTCGGTTACAGAGGGCTGTTCGAGAGACAGGATGATGTTGCCTCTGTCGCTTACTGGTACCAGCAGCTGCCGCACGCGAAGTTCCCGGAACTTCCCGACAAAGAGGACAGATGGCCGAGGTAAGGAATGAAGAAAAAGGCAGGAATTCTTATTTTATCGATCGTTATCCTGTTTTTCCTGCTGATTTTTCTGGTATCCCGCTTTCAGCAGGGGGAATATGAACATCATACAGGTGAAGGCTCCGGGGGTACGGAGCGAGGATATGATCTGACCATCCTGACCCCCGACGTTGCCTATGATGAATTTCGCAGTTTTATCCAGGATACGGAGAAGAAGCTGAATATCCGTATCAAACTGGTCGCGACGTCCCAGGATGCCGAGAGCAGAGAAGCACAGGTTTCCAACATCCTGACTTCCGGCAATAACGAGATCGACCTGATCACGATCAATGACGAGATGGCTTCCGAGTTTATTCCGAAAGGATATCTGGAACCGATCGGTGAAGACACTCTTCCGGATGAGATCCGGAAGAGCTATCCGGGAACATATTTTAACAAGGTCTGTACCTATAAGGGAAAGGTCTATTCTGTCCCTTACTACATGGACGTCATGATGTTCTGGGTCAATCAGAAGTTCCTTGATGAAGCAGGAGTGAAGAGCCTGGATACCCGGGAAGACACAGACAGGTTCATGAATACGGATTTCGGGGAAGACCGTTATCCATATGGGTCGGCATGGGAACAGTCCTATGCCTACAATGATCTTTACCAGCATGTGAATCTGTTCGGAGGTGATTATCTCGACTGGAAAGATGAAAAGAACGAGGAAGCTCTCCGGTATCTGAGAAGTCTTGTCGTGGAAGGGAAGACTCCGGAAGATCAGATCATGGACCAGTATGATCAGATGGAGCAGAAGTTCATCGACGGGCGGTATGGCTGTATGTATCTTTACAGCGGGGGCATGAACATTCTCCTGAATTCCGGAAGGTATTCGGAGGATGACCTTCACGTGAGCGATATGCCTTCTTATTACGAGAAAAAGACGATCATAGCCACCTGGCAGTTTGCCGTCAATCATGCGTCTCCCCACAAGGAGGCTGCTATGAAGTTCATCCGGTATGTATCAGGGAATGAAGGAGCAGAAAAGTACAGCAACGACACTCACAGAGCTCCGGCACGACTGGATATCCTGAATGACAAGGTTCTTGATATTCCCGATATTGATGTCATCCGGGACTATACGAAGAAATACGAGCTGCTTCCAAGACAAATGACGACGGAACCCATGAGCGGAATCAAGGATATGGGCAATCTGTTTCAGCGCTATATGAGAGGAGAGATCACGATCGGTGAATTCTGTGAGAAAGCTCAGAAAATAGTAGACAGCTGAGTGATTTCCTCATTCCGTTTTTTTCTGCAGCGGTCCGCAGACTCCGGGAAGCCGCTTCACGAGCGCGGTTCTGAATGCGGCTTAACAATCAGATATTCTGCGTACATTTTTTGATTATCATACACTCTATTTGCGAGTGTCCTTCACGAGCGAAGCCGGAGAGTGGGAGGATTATTCCCGGCTTATTTTTCGATAGACAGGGTCTGATACAATGCTGTCAGAACCAGCTTTTGAGTAAGATATGAAATCTGAATGCAGACCGGTCCCGCCTGCCGATGATGCTTTCCGCAGGCGGGACCGACGCATAAAAGATGGTGATTATGGCTTGATGACGATCTTCAGACCGGTCATGGCCATGTTGGTGTGCATGGCTTCATTGATCTGCTCAAGCGGGAACTTGTCCGTCAGAAGCTCGGCGACTGGAAGCCCTTCGTCCTTTGCTTCCCTGAGAACATCCATGGCGTGGACCCAGTCCTTTGCCTGATAGGTCCAGGAACCGGTCACCTTGATCTCCTTGTTGCAGATATCCAGATGAGGATTATAGGTGGTGTCTCCGTTGTTGACGAAGAAGCCGAGCTCGCACATGGATCCGCCGCGGCGGACATATTTCCAGATGGTGCTTGCGGCCTTAGGAGAACCTGTGCACTGGAATGCCATCTCGGCACCTCTGCCGGTGATCTCCTTCACCTTTGCGAGGGCATCTTCCTCCATGAAGTTGACAGTATATCTTGCGCCAAGTTTCTTTGCCATAGCGAGTCGCTTATTGTCTCCGTCCACGGCAATGATATTGCGGACCCCCATGGTCTTGACGACCGTCAGAAGCAGAAGGCCGATCGGTCCGCAGCCCTGGACCAGGACATAGGAACCATGCTGGAAGTTGAAGATCTCCTTTGCCTTTTCGACCGCGTGGGTCACGACTGCCGCCGGTTCGATCAGGGTCCTGAGATCGACGTCCATATCGCTTACGTTGAAGATGACGCCGCCTGCGTTGATCTTCATATAATCGCCGAACCAGCCGTTCATGGCTTTGATCGCTTCCTCGCCCGGAATCAGGCCGAAAATCTCGCCATTTTCACAGAGGTGGATATTCTCCGGTTCATACTTGCAGACATCGCATTCTCCGCATGGGCGAAGGCCGGTCACGACCTTGTCGCCGACCTTCAGCGGCTTGCCGTAATAATCCTTTGTGACATTTTTCCCCAGACGGACGATCGTACCAGTTCCCTCGTGTCCAAGCTCAATCGGGATATAGTGGAAGGGGTCACCCTTATATTCATGGACATCCGTGCCGCAGATGCCGACCTGTTCCACCTTGACCAGGACTTCGTCGTCCGTGATCTCCGGCACCGCTTCCTCGCGGATCTCGATCTTCTGCGTCCCTGTCAGAACAGCGACTCTTGCCTTTTCCGGAATCTGATACTCACTCATGCTGAAACCTCCTTGCATATTGGATATATATATTTTTTCAGTTCCGCGGGTGCGGAACCTGTTTCACTTGTTATCAGGCAGAAAGAATAGCCACAGATGGCTCCATACGGAATCCGGCTGCCTTTATTCTGCTTACAGAGTATCGGGAGAAGAGAGAAATGAATATCAAATATATGAACAAAATAACAGAAATATGACTATTTTCTGTTATACTGATCCTGGACCGGGACCCCGGGATCACCGGGATCACCAAGGCCACAAGGGTGGTAAATCGAGATGTCAGTTCCACATTGGAGAAATTGCGTCCGAGGCAATTGCATTGCTGTATGTTGTCCGCTGTTTCTGCGGAAAGCTGCCGTATGGAGAGAAACATGGGAAACGATTATAAGGAAAAGAGCAGGAAGAAGGATCTGGACAAGCGCTATACCCGCGTACTCTTTGAGCGGAGCGAAATTTCCAGGCTTCATAATCCGTATCACTGGAGCGTCCAGATCTATGAGGCAGTGTGGAACGAAGACTGGGAGATGCTGCATAGTCTGATTTTTTCTCCTCATGCATGGACTCCCGGCGTCCTGGCGAAAGACCCGGTCCGTTCGCTGAAGAACGCCTGCATCTGCCTGATTAGTTTCATGGACTGCCGGATCATCGAGCGCAGCCCGGAAAGCAGCGAGATGTTTTATTCTTTCTCTGACGCCTGTATTCAGCTGATCGAATCGGGTACGGAGCGGGAAGAGATCCTGGCTGACCTGTACGATTCCCTGAAGGCGTTTCCCGTGCACATCAGGGATGAAGAACAAAGAAGCTATCACTACCTGGTCCATAGAGCGCAGGACTATATCTATGCTCACATGCATGATGAGATCCGTGTGTCAGAGATCGCAGACGCTCTCCATGTAAGCCCGTCCTATCTGTCACGAAGCTTTTCCAGGGCGACCGGAAAAACACTGAAAGAGTTCCTGACGGAGGAGAAGGTATACCGGGCGCGAAATCTGCTCATAAACAGTGATGTGGACATCGCATCTATCAGCCGGTATCTGGGTTTCTCTTCGCAGAGCCATTTCACAAGGGTCTTCCGTGAGCAGACCGGGGTGACGCCTGCCGCATTCCGGCAGAGATATGCATGACCGTACGGTCGGTCCTGCATTCCCCGACTGGCAGCAGCATGTCCGGAGCTTCTGAAAGAAAAAAGGCTTAGGTCGATTCTTTCAGTGCCTTAAGAGCGTTCCCGTTTCATTCTCACAGGGAACACAAAGATGAGTTTTGTGTGCGTATCTAATCATAGCAAACTTGTCATGTTCAATCAAACCAATCTGTCAGAGGCAGAACCTCATTTCCATGGTATTGTATGGTCAACAGAACAAACAGAGCGGGAATTCAAAAGAAATCCCGAAAAGTTATCACCACAAGGAGGACAAATATGTCACAGTTTAAGTTCAGTGTAGGACCTTGGAACGTACACTCAGGAGCCGATGCATACGGACCGGCGACCAGAAAAGAGATCGACCGCGATGAGAAGATCCGGAAGTTCGCCGAGATGGGCTTCTCCGCGATCCAGTTCCATGATGACGACGCAGTCCCGAATATTAATGATTATACCGAAGAGCAGATCAAGGAGAAGGCAAGAGATCTGAGAAAGTATCTTGATTCCCTGAACCTGAAGGCTGAGTTCGTCGCACCGCGTCTCTGGATGGATCCGCATACCAAGGACGGCGGCTTCATGAGCACCTCCGAGGAGGATTACGAGTACGCTATGTGGCGCGCATACCGCTCCATCGATATCGCCAATGAACTGGGTGCTCCGATGATCGTCCTCTGGCTGGCAAGAGAGGGCACCCTCTGCGCAGAGAGCAAGTCTCCGGTCTGGGCTACAAAGAGACTGGTCTCCTCCATCAACAAGATGCTGGAGTATGACCCGAAGATCAAGGTCTGCATCGAGTCCAAGCCGAATGAACCCATCGACCGCAGCATCTGTGGTACAATGGGACATGTAATGGCGATCTCCGCGGCTACCATCGATCCGGCAAGGGTCGGCGGCAACGTCGAGTCCGCCCACGCGGTTCTTTCCGGACTTGATCCGGCCAATGAGATGGGCTTCGCTCTGGCATTCAACAAGCTCTTCACTGTTCACCTGAACGACCAGAACTCCATCCGCTTTGACCAGGATAAGTCCTTCGGTGTTGAGAACCTCCGCCAGGCATTCAACCAGGTCAAGGTCCTGAAGGAGAACGGCTACGGATCTCATGGTGAGTATGTCGGACTTGATGTCAAGGCGATGCGCACCACCAGAGATGAGGACTCCTACAAGCATCTTCAGAACTCCATGGACATCTTCCGCATGCTTGAGGAGAAAGTTGACCGTTTCGACTATGACTTCCAGAAGAAGTGCGTCGAGAACCGTGACTTCGAAGCTCTGGAGATGTACGTCATGAAGCTTCTGATGGGTGAGGTCTGAGGGTGAAACCTGAAGCTGAAATCTGATGACTTCCCCATGATTTAGAACCTGCGCTCCTTTCGCGGCTGCGGCTGTGGGAGGAGCGTAATCGGTATGAGAGGTGCAGCATGAAGAAAAAAGTAATCGCAGCGGGCCATATCTGTCTGGACATCACGCCGATCTTTCCAAAGGGAAGATTCTATGGTCAGCCCGGAGATCTCCTGGAGCCCGGGAAGCTGATCAACATGGAAGGGGCTGACGTCCACACAGGCGGAAGCGTCGCCAATACCGGCCTTGCCCTGAAGATCCTTGGAGCGGACGTCAGCCTGATGGGGAAGATCGGGAGCGACGCTTTCGGAGGGATGGTCCAGAGGATCATTTCCTCCTACGGAGCCGGCGGCCTGATCGTCGACGAAAACAGCAGCACCTCCTATTCTGTTGTCCTCGCGATCCCCGGCATCGACCGCATCTTTCTGCATGATCCGGGCGCCAATAATACTTTCTCGAGCGCCGACATTCCGGAAGAAGCGCTGGACGACGCTGTTCTGTTCCACTTCGGCTATCCGCCGCTCATGAGGAAGATGTACGAGAGAGACGGGGAAGAACTTGTCTCGATCTTCCGCAGGATGAAAGAGCATGGAATCGCGACCAGCCTTGATTTCGCAGCCATCGACCCTGCTTCAGAAGCGGGTCAGGCTGACTGGGAGAAGATCCTGAAGAATGTCATGCCCTATGTGGACTTTACGGTCCCCAGCTTCGAGGAACTCTGCTTCATGCTTGATCGCCCCCGCTATCAGGAGCTTGCTGCTCTTGGCGGAGATATGGCGGAGCATGTGGACATGGAGAAGGATGTGGCGCCTCTTGCGGGAAAACTGATCGGGCTTGGTGCAGGAACGGTCCTGATCAAGTGCGGGACTTCTGGCATGTATTATCAGACCTCTGACTCAGAGAGAATCGCCAAAGTGGGGAAAAGACTGGATCTTGATGTCAGTCTCTGGACTGAGCAGAAGGGTTTCCAGCCATGCTTTAAGGCCGACCGGGTTCTCTCTGCTACCGGAGCCGGCGACAGCAGCATCGCAGCTTTTCTCAAAGCCATGATGGATGGGAGTTCTCCGGAGCAGGCCGTTTCGCTGGCGGCTGCGGAGGGAGCCTGTGCTGTCACAACCTATGATGCACTGAGCGGACTTTTGCCGCTGGATCAGCTGCAGAAGAGAATTGACGCAGGGTGGTAAACCCGGAAAGGATAAAGATATGCTCGTAAACATGAATGATGTTCTTCTTCCCGCAAAGAAGGGGAAGTACGGAGTCGGATTTTTCAATGCCGTGAATGTGGAGATGGCAAGAGCCGTGATCGAGACCGCAGAAGAGCTGCATGCCCCGGTCATGATCGGAACCGCTGAGGTCCTTCTTCCGACGATGAGTCTGGACAAAGTCGCCGACTACCTGATCCCTATGGCGAAGGCCGCTTCCGTTCCCGTCTGCGTTCACTATGACCACGGTCTCACATTTGAAAAGTGCATGGAAGCCCTGAAGCTTGGCTTTACTTCCATCATGTACGACTGCTCTACGGATACCTATGAGAACAATATCGCCCGCGTGGAGGAGATGGTCCGCATCTGCCATGCCATGGGCGTGACGGTCGAGGCAGAGCTTGGACATGTCGGAGACAACGAAGGCGCCGGGAAGCTGGCAAACCCGAGCGATTACTTCACAGACCCGAATGTTGCATATGACTATGTCAGCCGCACCCATGTCGATTCCCTTGCAGTCGCGGTCGGAAATGCTCACGGCGATTATAAGTTCCCGCCCAGGCTTGACTTCGGGAGAATCGAGACGATTGCAGGAAAATGCAGCCTGCCGCTGGTCCTTCACGGAGGATCAGGCCTTTCGGACTCCGATTTCCGCACTGCCGTGCAGAAGGGAATCTGCAAGATCAACATCTTCACGGACCTTGATAAAGCGGGTAAAGCAGGAATCGAGAAGGCACTTGCGGCCGGCGCAGGTAAGGTGACCGAACTGATTCCGGCCGAAATCGAAGCGATGAAGGAAACCGTCCGCAACAAGATTCTTCTTTTTGGATCAGACGGAAAAGCAGTCTGATCATTTCCTGCTTCCGTCATACTTTGAGACCTCTGAAGCTGACCGGGATGACGCCTGCGGCATTCCGGCAGCGATATGCCTGAGACAGAAATTCAGATGATGTTGGAGTCAAAAGTCCCTTTTGTCCGAACTTATGATGAGGATTCTGTACGTGGACCGCATCCGGTGATAATCTGGGATCAAAAAAGGAAGATGGGCCTCTGGTCGCTTACGGGATGTTCGACTGAATACATGTATGCCTTTTTCCAAGGGCAATATCGAAAACCTTCAATATCCTACAGGCCGTCCGCTCTTACGCAGATTGATATGGGAAAATCCCAGAATCTGTTCCCGGTAATAGTTGATAAAAGACCACATGACCTTGTGATTTTCATCCGGATCCGGTCCCAGGATCCGTAACGTGCAGCCGCCTTCCTCCAGCAGGGAAATTCCATATCTTGCAGTTGTGCGGAGGCCGGAAAGGCACTCCCTCATCGCCTGTACCATCTTCTTATCGATTGCGTCATCGATCAGAATGACAGAGTGAAAACAGTTCATTCCTTCGAAATACCCCAGTTCTTCCATATTTTCAAGACGCGGGTCGAGATATAACAAATCGTTGCAGAGAAGCTTCCCCTCGTGTCTTATCCGGATATGCTGGCCGATCCTGCCATATGCAAACGGTTTTCCGTCCGGAGACCAGCCTGAGGAAAGCCCGTCTGTCAGGATCAGGCGGGCGCCTTCGCCAAGCTCGATGTCGGTCTCCTGCCGATATATGGCATCTTTGTAGGGGATCGTCTCGTCGATAAAAAACTCCAGAACGGAATTATCTTCGGCTGAAAGAATCATGTCCTGACGGGTCGTCAGGCCATGCTCACATTTGTAGATATAGTTTGGTGTCTGGGTCGTGAGGATGGCATGGCTCTCAGGACCCAGATGGATCTTCTGCAGATAATGTTCCCCTTCGATGAAGCCGCCTCCTGTCGAGATCAGGAAGTAACAGGGCACGTCTTTTGCAATCGGGATATTGGCAGAGATCCTGGAGTTGCCGTGCCTGAAGGTCCGGTCCGATATGGTCCTGTCTCCCTGTTTTTTAAAAGACAGTTCGATCATGCCGCTGCACATATTCTTCACTCTTCAAGATCCTCCAGAAGGCAGTCCTTTTTGATCCAGTCGATGACATTCTGAAGGCCTTCATCTGTCTTCAGGTTGGTGAAGAAGAAGGCGCCCTTGCCGCGGAAGCTTTCCGAGTCTTCTTTCATCCTTTCAAGATTCGCCCCGACATAAGGAGCGAGATCGATCTTGTTGATGATGAACAGGTCGGACTTGATCATTCCCTGTCCGGCTTTTCTGGGAATCTTTTCACCCTCTGCCACGTCGATAATGTAGATGGAAAAATCGACAAGCTCAGGGCTGAAGGTGGCCGCCAGGTTGTCCCCGCCGCTTTCTATGAAGATGATGTCCAGATCATGATCGAAACGCTCTTCAAGTTCTTCGACGGCAGCCATATTCATGGATGCATCCTCGCGGATGGCCGTATGCGGACAGCCTCCCGTCTCGACGCCGATAATATGGTCTTCATCCAGAACAGAATTTTTGACCATATATTCCGCATCCCATTTCGTATAGATATCATTGGTGATGACACCGATCTTGTAATCATCGTTCATATAGCGGGTCAGACGCTCGATCAGCTGGGTCTTTCCGGACCCGACCGGTCCCCCGACCCCGATCCTGACTGCTCTTTTCATTTCCAGGTTACCTCCCCAAAATGTTTCCCCTTCACGACATGAAAAGCCTTGCTTCCTGGGTCTCATGGCAGATCTGGGCAAGCTCCAATCCGGGCGAACTTGCGCCAAGCATGCTCTCATCCAGTACAGTCGCCTTTTCATACAGATCTCCGAGAAGGTCGATGATCTCCCGAAGGATCAGCTGGCCTTCCTTCTGGCCAAGCGGGATGGAACGCACGGCATTCTGTACGAGCGTGGAAGCGACGCTGTAGCCGTACATGAGGAAGGTCTCCTCCTCTGTCATCCCACTGGCATGTGCAAATATTGCAAACACTGCGGCGGGATTTCCGAACGCCCTGCCGGTTTTGATGGCTTCTTCGTAACTGCAAAGATGCGGGATGCTGCCTTCGTGGATCTTCTTTACCAGGGTCAGCATCTGCTTTGCAATCAGTTTTGTACCGTTCCGCGTCTCAAGGGCGAGAGTGGAGCGGGTCAGAAGATCGTCATAGGCTGCGATCTTCTCAGGCTCGCCTGCCTCGATCGCCCTGAAGCAGAGAATCGTCAGAAGCCCTTCCCCGTACTGGAACTGGGAACGATAGTAGTTTGTGATCCACACTCTAAACTGTGGCGCCTTCCGGATCCGGTTGTCCCGAAGATAATTCTCCATTCCAAAGGAATGATTGAACGTTCCTATGGGAAAGGTGGAGTCGCAGATCTGAAAAACCTCCATTCTTCTCAGAAGAGAGCCACCTCTGCCATTCATTTCCGGGTTTTGTTTTTCTGCCATAATCCGATTTCAATTCCTTTATACTGAGTTTTCACAGTCATGGGAGTGATTATGTTCACGCAGCTGACCGTGATCATGCGGATGATCATGCTCATGCGGGTGTTCATGGTTATGTTCATGGTTATGTTCATGGTCATGCATATGTCCGTCGCCGTGTTCATGGCTGTGCACATGGGAAAGATTGACATATTCCATAGGATGGTCCAGCTGCTTTTTCGCTACCTGATAGGAGACGTGCTGCTGGTCCAGTGTCTGCGCGACGACCTTGTCGAAGAGCAGGGTGATGGTTCCGTCTTTTACCTGAATCGGCTTATGAAGATTGCCGAGCAGGTGGGCGACCACGCCCATCTGGTCGATATCCTTTGGAGTAACTTCGATCACCTGGTCCGATATGACGGACAGGACAAGGAGGCGCTTGTCCCCTACAAGGAAAGCGGTTCCGTTCTCAAGCACCTGAGATTCGTCTTCCAGACGGATCCCATAGTCATTGCCATGGTCTGACGTAACACGAAGAATGGATTTCATGAGGTCGTCGCTCTTTACTTCAGCGACCTCAATATGATAGGAATCCAGATTCGGTATGTCGTCAATGTTTCTGTAAACTTCTGTCAATATCATATGTTTTTTCCTGGTTTATCAATTCCGCCTTGGCGGGATTGCGCCCGGACGCGCGGCGCGAAGCGCCATCTGATGCGCGTCCGTGGCAGGCCGCCTCTTCTCCGGAAGCCGGATTCTGCGAGGAGGCCTGACTGATTTTTTCAGAAGAAATAATATCTCTGCGCCAGCGAAATCGTATCGACCGGGTCGCAGGTGATCTCTTCCCCGTCGATCGTAACGACAAAGGACTGCGGATCGATCTTGATAGAGGAAGGACAATAACTGTTCAGCTTCAGATCCCGCTTGGTAATGTTCCTGGTGTTATGGACCGGAAGCACGATCTTTTCCAGACCCAGTTCTTCCTTGATGCCGTGTTCGTAAGCGTAAGTGGACACGAAGGTTATATTGGTCGCACCGATTGCCTTTCCCCTTGCTCCGTAGAGGTCGCGCATAAAGCGGGGCTCCGGAGTCGGAAGGGAGGACGACGCGTCGCCCATGACGCCGTAGGTGATCATACCGCACTTCAGAACCATCTTAGGCTTGGCGCCGAACATTTTCGGGTCCCAGATGACCAGATCGGCGTATTTCCCGGGCTCGACCGATCCTATATAATCGGACAGACCGTTCACGATCGCTGGATTGATGGTGTACTTGGCGACGTATCTCTTGATACGGTTATTGTCGTTGTATTCGGTATCACCATCCAGAGGACCTCTCTGAAGCTTCATCTTGTCTGCCAGCTGCCAGCACCTCATGGCAACCTCGCCGACGCGGCCCATGGCCATGGCATCGGATGTCATAACGCTCAAAGCGCCCATATCATGCAGAACATCTTCCGCGGCAATGGTCTGTCTGCGGACACGGGACTCCGCGAAGGCGACGTCCTCCGGGACCTTGGGGTCCAGATTGTGGCAGACCATGGTCATATCGAACAGCTCGTCGATTACGTTCTGTGTGTACGGGTCGGTCGGGTTGGTGGAAGAAGGAAGGATGTTGGCAAGCCCTGCCGTCACCATGATGTCCGGTGCGTGTCCGCCGCCCGCTCCTTCTGTGTGGAAGGTGTGGACGGTCCTGCCGTTGAAGGCGTTTATGGTATTCTCTACGAAGCCGCCCTCGTTCAGGGAGTCGGTATGGACGGCGTACTGTACGTCGTACTTATCGGCCGCCTTGAGGGAGTTGTCGATGCCGGCCGCCGTCGCGCCCCAGTCCTCGTGCGTCTTGATGCCCGCCGCACCCGCTTCGATCTGCTCCGCGATGGTCTCAGGAGTCGCTCCCGCTCCCTTTGCCAGGAAACCGAAGTTCAAAGGCTCACTGTCAACGGCCTGCAGCATGCGGTGGATGTGGTACTTGCCGGGTGTCGTAGTCGCGGAATTGGATCCGTCCGCGGGGCCTGTCCCGCCGCCGAACAGGGTCGTGATGCCGTTGTCCAGAGCCGCGTGGGTCAGATAGGGGGAAAGGTAGTGAACGTGCAGATCGATGCCTCCTGCCGTAACGATCATCCCTTCACCGGAGATCGCTTCGGTACTGGCTCCGACCACGAAATCGACCTTGTCCATCAGGTCGGGATTTCCTCCCTTGCCGATTGCGAGGATCTTGCCGTCGCGGATGCCGATATCCGCCTTGTAGATGCCGGTGTAATCGATAATAATGGCTCCGGAAATGATCGTATCCGCTACCATAGGATTATTTTCTCTGGTCTGAGTCGCGTTGACGCCCATGCCGTCCCTGAGGACTTTCCCTCCGCCGAATTTGCACTCGTCTCCGTGAGAGGTCAGGTCCTTTTCAATGCATGCAAAAAGGTTGGTGTCACCCAGACGAACACTGTCTCCGGTCGTCGGCCCGAACATCTGCGCATACTGTACGTGGTCCATCTTAAAGCTCATATTCCGCTCCTCCCCTTCACTGCGCTCTCTTGTCTTTATCCAGCCAGCCGTTTACTTTGTTGTTGAAGCCGAATACGCGGCGTTTTCCACCATAATCGATGAGGCGGACGGTCTTTTCTTCTCCGGGCTCAAAACGGACCGCTGTGCCGGCCGGGATGTCAAGACGTTTTCCATATGCCTTCTCGCGGTCGAACTGAAGGCCCTCCTCATTTGCTTCATAAAAATGAAAATGCGAACCGACCTGTACAGGGCGGTCTCCCGCGTTTTTCACCTTAAGGGAGATCGCGTCCTTGCCTTCGTTATAGGGAACTTCTTCTTTGGATAATATGTATTCACCGGGAACCATAAGATATCTCCTTTCTTGCGTCAGCGGATCGGATCGTGGATCGTGATCAGTTTTGTTCCGTCTACAAAGGTTGCCTCGACCTGGATCATGGGGATCATCTCCGGGATTCCTTCCATGACGTCGTCACGGGTCAGCACATGGGCACCCTCGTCCATGAGCTCCGCCACGGTCTTTCCTGCCCGCGCCCCTTCCAGAAGATAGCTGGTGATCAAGGCGATGCTTTCGGGATGATTCAGCTTGATGCCCTTATCCTTGCGTTGCTGCGCGATCATGCCGGCAAGGCTGATCATCAGTTTTTCCTGTTCCTTTTCTGTCAGCTGCATGTATGTTCCTCCTCTGATTTGCAATAATGCCGGGGGCAGAAGTTCCTTCCGCCCCGAAGTGTATGCTGCCGATTGTTTCATTTGCTTATGAACGGTACGCCTGACTTACTGCGGCCAGAGGCCCACGAGCATGAGAAAGCCCGGGATCCAGGCTGTCACGATCCCTTCGATCACCGACAGCCAGCCGGAAAATTTATCGATCTTCATATGCAGATTATTGGAAAGAAATCCGGTCAGCCACAGGACTCCCCATGCCCACCAGATCAGGCCGTAGATGGCGTTGCCGCCGTATCCTCTGAAGCAGAGAATGCCAGCCGGGATGGAATTAATCGCGACGAACAGGCTGAACCATCCGTACAGGCGCCAGTCAAAATCAAATATCGTATTGATGGCGGAATAGAGATAAGTAAAAGCGAAAAGCAGGCCGGTCGCGCTGGCGTAGAACCAGCTGGCGGGCTTATCCGCTATGATTCCCCAGGAAAGGGCCACGATGTTGAGAATGAGGCTCAGTCCTCCGGTAAACAGATTCATCACCACCCGGGATTTGTCATCGATTTTCTGCAGTCCCGCCAGCCCGTTGCTGATCAGGACCATACCAACATAGAGCAGAATACAGCCTAACATAATAATCTCTCCCTTCTGAACGAAAAGAGGCACACTGACCTCCATCAGTGTGCCTCTTCGCAACTGTGTACAGTATAGAAGGGTAAAAAATATTTGTCAATTACTGTTTTTATCCGAAATTATTTCCGATGCACATCTGGGGTATCCGTTAAATATCTGCTATAGAACCGGTGACGGCACTGTGCAGACCCTGGCGGCGGCTCTGGCGGCGGCTCCGGCGGCGGAAGCGGATGAAAAACTGAGGACACGGCCGGCAGGACGGATGTGATGATCCGACTGACGTCATCTTATTATCCAATGAATATATGCTCTGATTGCTCTGTGGGCAAAGGCATGCTAACGGATTGCGAACCACGTTATTGAGCAATCTTTTTCATGAAGCAAGCCCTTTCTTGTGTTTGCTTGTTTTAGTTGATAACATTTAGTTAGATAGGTATAACACAGAACATTTCATTCATAGAGGGCATCACAATGGAGAAGAAGCCTGAGAAAGCCAGGAAAGAAAGGAGCAGTCTGAGATGAGCAGGACAGGAAACGATGTATTCAATGGGGTGGCTGACACACTCTATATTCCGCTGGTATCAAGGATCTACGTATCAAAGAGATTCCCGGATTTTTTCTATGATGAAAAGGCGCTGTCCCTCGAGAAGTATATTCCTTCGGATGCCATTGAAAAGAATTCATCGGAGTATACTTGCATGGCAAGTGCATGCCGCCAGCGCGTGATGGACAGAAAGATCCGGGAATTCCTGGCCAAAAATCCGGAAGGAAATGTCGTCTTTCTGGGAGCAGGACTGGAGACAGCGTCCAGCAGGATAGACATGAAAAAGGCGAAAGTTTATCAGGTGGACCTGCCGGATGTGATCGCCGTCAGGGAGAAGGCGCTCGGAAGAATGGAGAACGAAATGCTGATTGCCGGTGACCTCTTTGCCCTGGACTGGGCACAGGATATGGACAGATCGCTTCCGACTCTGCTGTCAGTTTCCGGTGTATACCAGTATTTTCATGAAGAGAGGATCATACAGAATATCAGGGCCATGAAAAAACTGTTTCCGAAAGGCGAGCTGATCTTCGATGCGACCAATTCCGATGGCCTGAAGTTTACAAACAAGTTTGTGCAGAAGACAGGAAATCTCGACGCGATGATGTATTTCGGTCTGGATGATCCGGAAGAGTTTTGCAGAAAGTGCGGCACGGAGCTTGTGAGTGTATCCGGGTTTTATGCGGATGCTCTGAAGATGAAAGGCAGACTGAAGGTCATGACACGAGTCTTCATGTATTTCACTGACAAATGGAAACGGGTCATGGTGGTACATGTCAGATTGTAACATTTTGTTAGACATGTATAACCACGACCGTTTCATTCCTCATACTCAGCTGATGGAGGCTCCGAGTGCCTTGCATTTTTCAAGGGCTTCGTCATCCGGGGCTTCATTGGCAATGATACTGTCTGCCGCCAGAGCTACGCCGGCCGTCTGGATATCGGCCTCCCATTTTCTCATCCACTCACCGTCGCCCCAGCCATAGGAACCGAAGAGAGCGACTTTTTTACCTGCCAGGGAACCTTTGATGGAATCGTATACCGGCTGGAATTCTGTCTCCTCCAGTTCTTCATCGCCCATGGCAGGGCAGCCGAGCGCAAAGCCATCATACCCGGCGGCCTGATCCGCATTGAAACTTCCGCACTCCATTACATCGACCGTGGCACCAGCCGCTTTGGCGCCTTCTGCCACAGCCTGTGCCATTGCCTCCGTATTTCCTGTGCTGCTGTAATAAATAACTGCTACCTTGCTCATACTTGTCTCCTTTCCCGGGATCACCCGGATCTGCAGTACTCTGCCTGATGACCGGTGCTGTTTCCGCCCGGCATCTTCCTGGTTCAGTCCAGGATCAGCTGCTCAAGCGTCACACCTTGCTTCAGATGCTTCAGATAGGAATCTTCACATCTATGGTAACGGAAGAATGTGTCTCTGGCTTTCTGCTCATCGCCATAGACCTTCCAGAAACCTACTGTCTTAAAATTCTTTGCTTTATTCTCCATAAACCCTTTCACATCTTCCGGCGGATAGCTGAGAAACAGTCCGATCTCATGAGGAAAGTCCGGACTATTGTTCAGTCTTTTGATCAGATGGACGATTCTGGCATTCAGACCGGTTCCCTGATAGCCGATCTTCGACAGGATCTCCGCTGCTTCCGCGGTGGAAAGACACTTCTTCAAGGCATCCCGCCGGTACAGATAGAGCAGGGTCCACCCACTTCTGTATTGCACGGGAAGCAGGACAAGTCCATGCGGCACCAGAATCTGATTAAAGCGCCGGATATCCCTTACCATGCTTTCACGGTCAGGGTACTGCTCCGAAAAAAGATTTCCTGCTTTCATACCGGCAAGAGTGGGAGAGCAGTGGCGGACAAGGGTTTCATCGGACATATTGCATACTCCATGGAAAACGAATTGTTTTATATAACTTATAACGATTAGATTACGCTAACTATAATACTATGAAGTCAATAACTTTGTCAATGCCGAACCGTGCGACGATGGATATCGATACAACAGTAAGGTCACTTTCGCTTAATGAGTCCGCAGCAATCAGTGAAACAGTTCTGTACTTCTGATCAATTTTTTTCAGTTAATTCCATTTCTCTTGTACCTCTGTGTTCAGATTGCTAACATTAAGTTAGAAACATATAACCAAAAGGATTTCAGAAAATCGAGAAATTTACATGAAGATAACAGCTGTTGCAGTAGGAACACGAGGCGACACAGCCCCTTTTATCGAGCTTGGGCGAGAATTGATCGCTCGGGGGCACGACTTCAGGCTGGCAGCATTTGAGGATTTTCACCAGCTGGCTGATGCGGCAGGTGTTCCTTATTTCCATCTGGATGGAAGTGCAGAATATCTGACACAGGTCCTTGTGACGGAATATGTGAAGCCGGCCGATTTTATTCCGGGCTGTGTGAAGCTTTACCAGAGCGCGTCAGGGGCGGTCGATCAGATGGCGGAAGCGGTCAGAGGATCTGATCTTGTGCTGTACGGTATGCTGGCAGGTTTTGTCCGATCCGCGTGCGAACGATACGGAATTCCGGCAGTCCGGGTTTTTTTCAGCCCCTTTGACGCCACGAACCAGTATTCTCTGTATACGAATGCAGAGAACAAGTGGTATGTGGGGCTTATGGCGCTGGATCAGGAACCGGTCATGAATTATCTGACCATCCGGCTTCATAACCGTTGGAGAGAGGCACATGGTCTCAGAAGATGGCACATGACGGATGACTATCGCAGGCAGGATGGCAGATGGGTTCCGACCCTGTACCCGGTTTCGAAAACGATGATGCCGCCGGATCCGAAGTGGAAGCCGCATATTCATGTGACGGGATATTGGTTCCATCCGGAGCGGGACGCGGATTCTTATACTCCGCCGGAGGGGCTCCGTTCATTTTTAGGGGACGGAGAACCTCCGGTATTCGTATGCCTTGGGAGCATGATGTCTGAGCAGATGCATGAACTGCAGAGAAGGGTGCTGTCTGCGTTATGTGATCTGGGCATCCGCGCGATCGTCCAGCTGGGGCTGCTCACAGAGACAGAGAAACGAAACGCAGGGGACAATATATTCTTTGCTGAAAATGTGCCTTACGCCTGGCTTTTCAGATATGTCAGCGCTGTCGTGCATCATGGCGGCTGCACGACCAATGGGCTGGGACTGTACTACGGAAGACCGACACTGGTGATTCCCATGGCGCTGGACCAGTATTTTTACGGAAGGAGAGTGCATGACATCGGGGCAGGCCCGGAGCCACTTTATATCCGGAAAAATATCCCGACGGCCATGCAGCTGGAGCGCAGCCTGAAAGAGCTTCTCTCCGACCGGTATGACCAGGGAGCCAGAGCAGCAGCCGGAATCATCCGCGAGGAAGACGGATGCGGGACGGCAGCGGATATTCTTCTGGGTATGCAGGAAAATACAGACAGCAGATAATCGGCCTATATGGATGTATATCAACAGGCTGGAATTTACCTTCTGATCAAAGGTACTGCGATTTTGGCAGAGGGGGAACAGAAGATCCGTGTTTTTTGCCGGAGGAGAATGCCAGTCTCGACAGAGCTCTTGCAAGGGCTGCCTGTGTCATCTTATATTCTCCGAGTGACTGTTTCTGGCGCAGCTCTTCTTCTGCCCGGTCGCGCGCCGCCCGGGCACGTGCCTCATCGATCTCATCGGCTGTCTCGCAGCTGTCCACGAGAACTGTGATGCTCGTCTGCCACGGCAATATACGAATCGGATCTCTCAAATCAGCGTTCCTGTAAATGGAGTTCTACAGAGATTCTCCAGAGTATCTTCAATTTTGTCTGCCAGTGAAGATGCAGCTGCAGGGTTCAGGAGAGTGTTGACAATATAGTCAATAATTCTGCTGAAGTCATCCTGCGCGATCTCAGTTAACGAATATCTGTAATCAGATTCCATATTTTTCTCTCACACTTTGAAGCGCAGTTTTTCCGTCCAGAACTTTTCCTTCCTTCATATCTTTGAGCCCGCGGTTAATGAAATTTGCTTCTTCAATATCAGCAAGTCTTTTTTCATAGTAGTCGATATTCATAACTAAATATGTACACACAGCAAAACTATTCCAGAATATTTGATGAAAACAAAAGTACAAGATCTGGGAAATTTCCGGACTGTGAAGTCGAGATAGTTAGCAGATGATCAGCAACTTTTTGAAAACACTGAACAAGTGTACGATGTGTGGCTTACCCGTGGAATTATTTCCGATCTCGGACAGGTGGTCTGGCGCGTCGATCGTATCTTAAGAATAACAGATATCCTCAGAGGAAAATATGCTTCCCGTTTTTGACAAGAAAATTTGTCAAAAGGTGTTGACAAGTATAATTGTCATGGCTTATAACTATGTTGTCAGATGACAATGAAAGTTGTCAATATGATAATAAAACTTGTCAGAAAGGAGAGCCGATGGAATGCCGCTTTACAATCATCTGAAAGAGTACCGGGCAAAGCTCGGAGTCAATCAGCAGGAAATGGGAAAACTTGTAGATACCTCCAGGCAGACGATCAGCCAGATCGAACGTGGTGACTATTCCCCGTCCGTTACACTGGCGCTGAAGATTGCAAAAGCCTGCGGAGCAACTGTGGAAGATATCTTTGAATATGTGGAGGAGAAAGATGATGAAAAGAGTTGAATCGAATATGAAAACGAAGAAAGCAGAACAGAAGTCGACAGTTAAGATCGTTGTTTCATTTCTGGCGCTGCTGGCGGTCTGCTTTACCGCAGGAGTTTTCAGCGGCTACTATTCTGCCGCAGCGGAAGATACCGGGGCACTGGAAAAGGTGAAGGAAATGGTTATGGCCGGCTGTCTGACCGCACTTCCTTATCTCTTTGTGATCGTCGGCGCTGTCGGAACGGTCTTGATGACAGTCTCTTATCTCAGGTGCAGTTCTATGTACAGGAAGCTGATGGCAGATAAGGACAACGAAGAGTTGTGGGACCAGCTGGAAGATCTGCTGAACGTTCCGGCAATCCTGTCAAACGTCGCACTTGTTGCTGACACCTGCCTGGCTCTCTGCATGATGGCAGTCGGAGATCAGCTTGACAAGGTTGCCGATGACCGCGCTTTGAAACGGATGGCCGCCGGATTTGCCCTCTACCTGATCACACTCGTCGTATCTCTGATCATCCAGAGCCTGGCGATCAGAATGGAAAAGAAACTTAACCCGGAGAAGAGAGGAAATGTGCTGGATATTCATTTCCGTAAGGTGTGGATGGCATCCTGCGATGAAGCCCAGAAACTGATTGCTTACAAGTCCGGATATAAAGCATTCAATGTGACGATGGCCAGCTCGGTGATCGTTCTGATTGCCTGCTTCCTCCTGATCATGCTCTTTCATCTGGATGTGCTGTCGATCATCGCGGTATCCGCACTATTGATCATTCACCTGACAGTATTCATGCTTGAGTCAGCAAGGCTTGAAAAATCCGGCAGATGAATTGATACAGAATCCTCCGCCTTTTTGGCGAAGTATTGGAAGGCCGTCTTCCTCAGAAGCAATATCGTATATTGGCTGGATGGATGGCAATACATGAGGATGAGTTATATGCAGCATGGAACAATGCTGTAAGGAACCTTCCTTTTGACCGTATCGATCCTCTTCAGTAAAAGAGAGATAACGATGTATATCAGTAACGGATTTGTTTGTGGAGGAAAGCCCGAGCAGTCAGTGAAAGTAACAAAAGTCAAGTGTCTTGCGGATAGAATCATGCTTCTTACTTTTAATAATGGGTCAATCATTTTTGATG
>DLFD01000045.1 GCA_002482005.1 Lachnospiraceae bacterium UBA7729
ATCACAGATACCGAGGATCCCCGCTTTGTAATCCTGAACGCCGAAAATATTACGAAACTATCTAGAAAACCAGAAGAGAGCACAAAAATATTTCGAAAAATGAGGATTATTTGATATAATACGTCCTTATATGAGAATGAGGGAGGATTTTTTCGATGCTTGAAAGTTTTTCGCACCTGTCGCAGGCGGTCAATAACGCAGTCTGGGGCGTTCCCATGCTGCTTCTTCTGATCGGAACCGGCATCTTTATGTCGTTCCGTCTGGGATTTCTTCAGTTCACGAAGTTCGGATACATCATGAAATCTACCGTTGGCCGGCTTTTCTCCAAAAAGGAGAGCAGGAAAGGAGCGCTGACTCCGGTCCAGGCGCTGACGACCGCTCTTGCGGGCACCGTTGGTACCGGCAACATTGCGGGAGTCGCCGGCGCGATCGCCCTCGGCGGCCCAGGCGCGATCTTCTGGATGTGGATCGCCGCTCTGTTCGGCATGTGCACCAAATATTCCGAGATCCTGCTTTCGGTCTACTATCGCAAGAAGAATACCAAGGGCGATTTCGTCGGCGGTCCCATGTACTATATTGAGAACGGTCTTGGCCACCGCTGGCACTGGCTTTCCGTTCTGTTCTGCGTCTTCGGCTCGGTTGCGGCGCTTGGAACCGGTAACATGACTCAGATCAACACGATCGCGACTTCCATCGGATCGGTCTTTCAGTCTTTCAATCCAGCCATCAGGCCGGATGAGCTGAAAGCAATCTATATCGTCATCGGTGTGATCGGAGCCATCCTGACGATCCTGGTCCTGTTCGGCGGACTGAAGAGGATCGGCTCTGTCACAGAGCGCCTTGTCCCTGTCATGGCTGTGGCCTACATCGTGTCTGCGCTTGTCGTGGTATTCACTCACCTGCCGCAGCTTCCAGGTGTGCTTACCCGGATCTTCAGAGGAGCTTTCCGTCCGGCAGCGATCAGCGGAGGCCTTGCGGGGGCTGCGATCCAGCAGGCGATGAAGGCAGGCTTCGGAAGAGGGATCTTCTCCAATGAAGCAGGTCTCGGTACTGCTCCGATCGCCCATGCCGCTGCAGATGTCGAGCACCCGGTCCAGCAGGCGATGTACGGTGTCTTCGAAGTCTTCGCAGACACCATCGTGATCTGCACCCTGACCGCACTCGCGATCCTCTGCTCCGGCCAGGCTGTGGACTTCTACGGAAAAGCAGCGGGAACAGACCTGACGATCCTTTCATTTGCGACAACATTCGGATCCAAAGTCGCATCCATCATCATCGCAGTCTGCATCATGATGTTCGCATTCTCGACTCTTCTTTCCTGGAGTCTCTACGGAGGGCGCTGCGCGGAATTTCTCGCGGGACCAAAGGGCATGGTCGTCTACCAGGCGATCTATGTCGTCTTCGTTGTCGTCGGCGCAAGCGTCCGGCTGGATCTCGCATGGCAGGTAGCCGACAGCATGAATGCACTCATGGCGATCCCGAACCTGATCGCGGTACTGGCGCTGTCGCCAAAAGTCGTAAGCGTAACAAAAGACTACTTTGAGAAGCAGTAGAATGTAAGAACTTCTTCGCTGGATCTTCCTCCGGCGGATTTCTTCGCCGGATTTCTTCGCCGGGAGCCAGGCGGCGGAGCTTAAGCCGGAAACCAGGCGGCGGAGCTTAAACCGGGCGAAGGAACATGAAAAAATGAGTAGAAAAGTCAGTCAGCTTCATGCTGACCGCGGCTGTCTGCTGTAGCCGGTGCCTTTCCCAGGAAAAGTTCGATGCCTGCAAGGATGGCCAGTACTGTCGCATAGACCGTGAACAGGAAGGCGTTGCTGCTGTTGATCCTTCCGAGCAGGTCCATGATGAACGGCGTCGAGGTGGCTCCGAGGTTGCACCCGATCAGCACAAAATGTGTCCCTACTCTTGCCTTTTCATCTGGCAGTATGTCAGAGACACGGTTGAAGAGAATCGTGGCGAGAAGTCCGTTGCCGTAGCCGGAAAAGAGCGCTCCGAGATAGAGGACCGGGAGACTTCCGGCGACCGCAAACAGCAGGCTGCCCAGTCCGTAGAGGAAGATGGTCAGCGGGAACATGAACCGCTTCTGGACCTCACGGATCTTGCCATAGAAGATCCCGCCGATGACGCCGACTGCCTGCAGCAGGCTCAGCACAACACTTGCATCCTGTGCCGTTCCGAAATGTCTGTCAAGCACGACGTCTGTCAGGCGCATGGTGTTTGAGGTGTTGACGAAGATGAAGAGAGCCCCGAGCAGCAGGCTGCTCACCAGAAAGAGGATCTCGCGGGCGGTCCAGCGACTTTGGAACCCTGAGAAGGAAATTCCAGAGGCAGCGGAGTCGGCGGATGAGTTATCAGAGGAACCTCGTTCTTCTGTCTTCTGCAGCGGTTTCACGAACAGCAAAAACAGGATCAGGATCGGCAGCGCAGTCAGGTAGATCCAGAAAGACTGGTTCCACCCGCCCTTCAGCAGGAAGCCGGCGGCGAGGGTTGTCGCAGCTCCGCCCAGTGTTTCCATGGAGCCGCGGACCCCGAGCAGGAATGCCTGTTTTTTCCCAGCGTACCGCTTCTGGATGATCGTGATCGCATGGGCATTCGTGAGTCCAAGCCCGACGCCGAGCAGGATACGGCTGACATAGATGATTGCAAATGTGTGACACCACACTGGTATGACTCCGGTGATGGTGACCAGGATCAGCCCTATGGTGATGCTTAAGTGTTCTGACAGGACTTTGTCCAGCCAGATGCCGGCGATGATCGTGCACATGACCGCAAGCGAAGGAGCGGAGACCATCGCCTCCACCTTCGCGGGAGAGATGCCGGAGAAATACTGCTTCATAGCCGGCAGGGCCGCAGAGACCGAGTAGGTCGAGAGCAGGATCAGCGAGAGACACAGGACTGAAAACTTTTCCAGGAATTTCTTCATTGCGTGATTCCTTCCTTTTTTCATACGGAAGTATTCTACTCGCATCTCTGTTAATTGCAACCAAAAGCAATGCATGCAGGCGCGCTCCCCCACCGGCTATAGGCTCAGTTTATAACGGGATACAGCCTTCAGCTATTGGACAGATTCCCGTCATGTAATTAAAATAGATAACAATCATCTGTCAGACAACCGGATTACGATCGGAATAGAGTGGATCAATATCCGTACTATAGATAAGGGAGGAGCAGACCATGGCATTCACAGCATATAACGACCAGTCACTTGGTTTTACCACAAGACAGCTTCATGCTGGCTATAACCCGGATGAGGACACATATGGGAGCAAGGCGGTTCCGATCTATCAGAGCGCCGCATATTCCCTGAAGGACATCGATAACTGCATCGATATCTTCAAGTTTGCCAGGGAAGGGCAGAGCTACTCGAGATTCGAGAACCCGACCAATGATATCCTGGAGCGCCGCATCGCATCACTTGACGGAGGAGCGGCGGCTGTTTCATTTGGAAGCGGGATGGCTGCGATCACAAACACGGTCCTGAATCTCTGCCAGGCCGGAGACAATATCGTCCTGGTCAAGACCATCTACGGCGGCACCACCAACCTGATGCAGCACATCCTTCCGCAGTACGGGATCACGGGCAGGTTCGTGAACAACCCGGATGATCCGGAAGAGTTCAAGGCACAGATCGATGAGCATACCAAGGCGGTCTATGTTGAGTGCCTGGGCAATCCGCTGATCAACATCCCGGACTTAGACGTCCTGTCAGGCATCGCACACGAAGCGGGGATCCCATTCGTGGTGGATAACACATTTGCGACACCGTACCTCTTCCGGCCGTTCGAGCACGGAGCTGATATTGCTGTCTACTCCGCAACCAAGTATCTGTGCGGGCACGGAACCACGATTGCGGGTCTCGTCGTCGAGAAGGGCGGATTTAACTGGCTGAATGGAAAGTTCCCGCAGTTTGAAGAGTTCAATCAGAAGTACCGCGACTGGGTCGGCGGTGAGAAGATGGACCAGATCATGTTCTCGCAGAGACTGCGTCAGGTCTATCTCTGCGACGTCGGGGCCAATCTGAGCCCGGTATCGGCATGGCTGATCCTGCAGGGGGTCGAGACGCTGTCGCTCCGCATGAGAGAGCACTGCAAAAATGCGCAGGCGGTCGCAGAATTCCTGGAGCAGCATCCGGCGGTCCGCGAAGTCTCTTATCCGGGCCTGAAGTCCAGCAAGTACCACAGGCTGGCTGAAAAGTACTTCCCGCTCGGATGTTCCGGCATGATGACCTTCCGCGTGAAGGGCAGCCAGGCAGACGCGGCTTCCCTGCTCGAGAAAGTTCACCTGTTCGGCTTCATGGTCAACGTCGGCGATGCACATTCCCTGATCACACATCCGGCGACATCCACACATTTCGGCCAGCCGGAGGAAGTCCTTCACGGAGCAGGGATCTATCCGGATTCCATCCGCCTGTCCATCGGCATCGAGGACAAGGAAGACCTGATCGCAGACCTGGGCCAGGCACTGGATACACTGGTCAGGTAAAGGCGCGCGTATATTATTCAGAATGGAAGCAAGGTCACGCTCAGGAAGGGCGATGTGATTATGATCGGGGGCAGGCTGGACAAGAAGGGACATGCCACTGGATCTGTTCCGATCGTCATCAAACTGATTCTAAGAAATCCCGGGCTTTGGGAAGTCGGTTCGGGAGATGACATGCAGCCCTGTGGAGTAAAATCCACGGGGCTTTGTTACTGTCCGCATCTACTCCTGACATGTACCAGTGCATTTTTCGATGCCGGATACGCATTCAAACTTATCGGTTGACCTTTAGTTTTTTTGGAAAATCGGAACTTAGTCACTTATTGCATTGACTTTCGGGAATATAACATTATATAATTCAAATCGGAAGTTAGTCACATAAGTGATTAAACTCGGAATTAAGGAGAAGACGAATGATCAAGCGGGACTATTATGTTAATAAGATCATTAAGAAGCAATGGGATGGACGAGTTAAAATCATTACCGGCATCAGGAGATGCGGAAAAAGCACGATCCTTTTTGAACTGTTTAAACAGCATTTATTAACAACAGGTGTCAGCGAAGGAGACATTATCTCAATTGCATTAGATCAGAATCGTTATGCGGCGCTGCGGGATCCGGATGAGCTTGCTGAATATATTCGGAAAAGGACAGCGAATGCACACAGGCGATATTACCTTATGATCGATGAAGTACAATATGCAATATCATCCGAGGAACTGCGCAGTACGGATGCTCCGGTCAGAATATATGGAGTGCTGAATGAATTTCTGGCGAATAAGAATGTGGACGTCTATGTCACCGGAAGCAATTCAAAGCTGCTGTCGAAAGATATTTCTACAGAATTCAGAGGGCGGGGAGACATCATACAGGTTTATCCGCTTTCCTTTAAAGAGTATGTCGAGGGAACCGGACTCGATAAAAGAGATGCTTACGATGAGTACATGATGTTTGGAGGCATGCCATATCTTACAAGGCTGGATTCAGATGAAGAGAAGCTTCAGTATCTTACAGATTTATTTGAAGAAATTTATTTTAAGGATATAGAAGAACGTTATCAGATCAATCTTCCGGGTATCCTTCGTGAAATAACAAGTGAGCTATGTTCCTCAGTTGGATCGCTGACAAATGCCAGTAAAATATCAAGAACTATTAAAAGTACCAGAAATCTTTCTGTTGACTCGGAGACAATCAGCAGTTATCTCAGGTACCTTCAGGATGCATTTCTTTTTTCCGAGGCAGTACGATACGATATAAAGGGGAAAAAGTATTTTGAGTATCCGGCTAAATATTACTGTACGGACGTCGGTCTTAGAAATGCAAGGCTTGGACTCAGACAGATGGAAGAAACGCATATCATGGAAAACATGATTTATAATGAATTGATTATCAGAGGGTATTCTGTCGATGTTGGCGTTATTGCCATCCGCCAGACGGACGCCGATAAAAAAGTGCACCAGAAAAACTGTGAAATTGACTTTATTGCAAGAAAAGGGAGCAAGCTATACTATCTCCAGTCTGCGCTTTATATGAATGATCCGGATAAGGAGAGGATGGAGATAAGACCATATAAGGCAATAGATGATTCCTTTAAGAAGATAGTAGTTTCCAGATCATATGGAAAAAGCTGGACTGACGAAAAAGGAATCCTCAGGATCGGTCTCATCGATTTTCTGCTTGATGAAAGCAGTCTTGACCGTTGATATTTCTGGTTCGGCAGTTTGATATTACATACAGATGTTCTATAATG
>DLFD01000051.1 GCA_002482005.1 Lachnospiraceae bacterium UBA7729
AAGCCGGGAGGTTTTTCCTCCCGGCACAACAGTCTGTTTTCTGGACAGAAATCTGAGCAGTTGGTGGGCAACTGAGCAGAGCAGTTTGAGGACAACTCATGCAGTCAGTAACACGAATCCCATCAGGATCGTTCCGATGTTATGCTTCTTTTCCTTCTTCGAGAACATCAGGAAGATGATGCCGATCAGCGCGAGGACCGGCGAAAATGAGGAAGGCTTCAGAAGTCTGACCCAGGTGGAGGATCCGCTTACGCCAGTCAGGGAGAGCAGCCAGGAAGTGACAGTGGTACCGATATTGGCACCCATGATCACACCGACTGCCTGTTCCAGCTTCATGATGCCGGAGTTCACGAAGCCGACGACCATAACGGTAGTTGCCGAGGATGACTGAATGACAGCCGTCACGGCCAGGCCGAGCAGGACACCGGAAAAGCGAGTGGAAGTCAGCTTTTCGAGTAACTGCTCCATACGGCCGCCGGACAGCATGGTCAGACCATCGCCCATCGCCTTCATGCCATATAGGAAGAGAGCGAGCCCGCCGACCAGGGTAAGGATTGAGAAGAATGACATCGTATTTTCCTCCAGAAAACAGCTCTGCCTGCGGCATCCTCGGCGGCTATGGAGCAGCCGCTGATGCTGCAGGCTTTGCAATTCCTTCACAAATCTAGCATGGGTATGTAAATGAAGAGGGTTATACGTGTAAATTCCATGTAAACAGGAGGACTTTTATCCTAATTATATGCAGAAGCAGTACGCAGCCTGCGGATGAGAGGTCAACGAAGACTTTACAATAAGCATACAATTCCTTTTCTGAATCTGAACACACTTTACGGAACGTTGGTAGAACGGGCGATAAGCAAGGTGTTAACCTTTTAGCGTAACGACGGGGAAGCTTTCAGGAGAAAAGAGAACCGAAAGAGAAAGCCCCATGATTACAGATGATGCTATTAGATAGCAAAGGAGAGAAAAAGATGAAGCTTAACAAGATTGCTGCACTTACGATGGCTTCCGCTATGATTATGAGCATGACCGCATTCGCGGATGCAGACCTTTCAAAGCTGAGCGGAGATGTCAGCTGCACTGGTTCCTCCGCACTTCAGCCGCTGGTCCAGGCAGCTGCAGACAAGTTCGCGGAAATTGCTCCTGGCGTAAACATCACTGTTGACGCAGGCGGATCCGGACAGGGCCTTCAGAACGTATCTGACGGAACCTCCACCGTAGGTGATTCCGATGTATTTGCTGAGGAAAAGCTTGATGCTGACAAAGCTGCTGAGCTGGTTGATCATCAGGTCTGCGCGATCGGTATGGCAGTCGTTGTTTCCCAGGATGTCGCTGACGGCGGAGTAAAGAGTCTGACTACTGATCAGCTGGTTTCCATCTTCACCGGTGAGACCACTAACTGGAAGGATGTCGGAGGCCCGGATGAGGAGATCACTCTTGTCCTTCGTCCTGAGGGATCCGGAACCCGTGCAACCTTCGAGAAGTATGCACTGGGCGGAGCTGAGGAAGCAGGCGAGGCTATGGAGAACGATAACTCCGCAGAGCTTCAGAAGGCTCTTCAGGATACGAACGGATCGGTCGGATATCTTGCCCTTTCTTACATCCTTCCGGATGAAGCACAGGAAGCTATGCAGGGAATCGCTACCGTAGCAATCGATGATGTAGAGCCGACCCTTGAGAACATCTACAACGGAACCTACAACGTATGGGCTTATGAGCATATGTATACCAAGGGCGAAGCTGATGAGGCAACCCAGGCGTTCATCGATTACATCACCGGCGACTTTTCTGATGATGTCGAGTCTCTTGGATATGCAGTATCTTCCAAGCTGACCAAGACCGATGGCCATACCGGCGAAGCTGCTCCGGCTGGCGAGACCGAGGCACAGTGACCGCCCTTTACAAACGGTGAAGCAGATGCAGAAAGGAATGCCCACCCTGAGGCAGGAGCCCGCGGGTGGGCATTTTTGAAGGACGGATCTGAGAAGGCGGGACTTTTTGCATCTTCAAAGCCGATTCACCGTCCTGAGCAATAAAGAGAGGATTCTATGTACAGCAAAGGAAAAGAAAAAACCTGGAAATTCTTTGTCCTGTTGTGCGGACTTCTGATGATCGCGCTCCCGATCGCAATCGGTATCTTCCTTGCGGTCAAAGGCAACGCACTTTTCTATCAGTATCACCACACTCTGGGTGAATTTCTGTTTACGACTACATGGAAACTGAAAGATGACCTTGTCGGCGGAGGAAAGGGCGGCGCTGCGGTATTCATCGTTGGCTCCCTGATCGTCTGCGGACTTGCACTTCTGATCGCTGTGCCATTTTCACTGGCAGCTGCTATCTTCATGACCGAGATCGCTCCGAAGTGGGGGACCAAGATCCTTCGTCCGGCAGTTGAGATCTTCGTCGGAATCCCGTCAGTAGTCTATGGCTGGATCGGAATGACGGTCCTTGTTCCTTTTCTGCAGAACGTCTTTCACCTGAAGACAGGACGAAGCGTCCTGGCAGGCGGCATCGTTCTGGCAGTCATGATCTTCCCGTCTATCACAACAGTCGCGGCAGACGCGATCCGTGCAGTACCGGTATCTGCAAGGATGGCTGCATACGGACTTGGCGCGACCAGATGGCAGGTAACACATCAGATCGTAATGCCGGCAGCTCAGACATCGGTCCTGACCGGCGTCATCCTGGGCCTTGCAAGGGCATTCGGCGAGGCGCTGGCTGTCGCTATGGTCATCGGAAAGACTCCGGCTTTTCCGAAAGGAATCTTCGGGCAGACGGCAACCATGACCACCGTCATCGCATCCCGCATGGCGGAACTGATGGAAGGCAGTGAAGCAAAGGCAGGTCTGTGGACGATCGCATTCATCCTCTATCTGATCTCCCTGTTCTTCATCTTCCTCATCCACATCATCGCGGCTAAGGGGGCCAAGAAGAACAAATGACAGAAGTAAAGAATGAAAAAAAGGCCAGAGTTGAGGTCTCGCAGAGCCTGATCAGGCGTGCGAGAGCAGTTGATAATATCTGGACGGTTGTATTTTACCTGGTCGCTCTGTTTTTCCTGCTTCTTCTATTCGCATTCGCAGGATATGTCATCATCAAAGGTTTTACAGGGGCAAAACCGGAGATGTTTCGGTTTGACCGAAACGGCGTCGGAAACTATTTCTTCAATACAGTATATCTTGTGTTTCTTTCCCTGCTGATCTCTGTACCGATCGGGGTCATGGGCGGCATCTACATGGCGGAATACGCGAAGGATAATGCGTTCACCAAATTTCTCCGTATCGCGATCGAGACTCTGTCTTCCCTTCCGTCCATCGTTGTCGGCCTGTTCGGATACCTGATCTTCCTGGTTGCGACGAAATCGCAGCCGAATCTTCTTGTAGGTGCGATCTGTGTGGCGATCCTGTCCCTGCCGCTGATGACGACAACGACTGAGGATGCCCTGCGAAGCCTTCCGCCTTCCTACAAGCTCGGATCCATGGGCATGGGCGCTACCCTGAGACAGACCATTCAGTCCGTCCTGATCCCGGCATGCGTACCGAGGATCATCACCGGAGTCATCCTGGCGGCAGGTCGTGGATTCGGTGAAGCAGCAGCACTGCTGTATACTACCGGTTCCGATACAAATATCAAGTGGAATCCTGCGGCATGGGTGAACCCGTCTCTGAACCCGTTCAACCCGCTGAGACGCGGAGGTACCCTTTCCCTGAAGATCTGGACCTCCTTCACCGCCTCGGTCGGCGCGGAAGATGTTGCAAACCTGAGTTCCGCGATCCTGATGATCATGGTTCTCTCCTTCTCCATTCTGGCCCATTACCTTGAGGGCAGGATCAAGAAGAAGATGGGCGACACGAAGTGATAACCGGAGAGGAATTGAAAAGATGAGTGAGAAGAAAGCTACCAGTGCAAAGTTCTATGTGCATGACCTGGACCTGTTCTACGGATCCTTTCAGGCACTGAAGAAGATCAACTTCCAGATCGCGGCGAACAGGATCACCGCTCTGATCGGACCTTCCGGATGCGGAAAATCGACCTTCCTGAAGACCCTTAACCGCATGAATGACTTCGTCGAGGGATGCAAGATCACCGGGGACGTCCAGCTTGATGGCAGGGATATCTATACATCCGGTATGAGTGAGATCGAGCTCCGCCAGAGAGTCGGCATGGTCTTCCAGCAGCCGAACCCATTTCCGAAAACGATCTATGATAATGTTGCATACGGCCCGAGGATCAGAGGCGTCCACAGAAAGAGTGAGCTCGATGAGATCGTCGAGACATCCCTTCGGGAAGTCGGTATCTGGGATGAGTTCAAGGATCGTCTGAACAAATCGGCGCTTGGTCTGTCAGGAGGGCAGCAGCAGCGGCTCTGCATCGCAAGAACGATCGCAGTCCATCCGGAAGTTATCCTGATGGATGAACCGACATCGGCACTGGACCCGATCTCCACCATGAAGATCGAGGACCTGGCGGTAGAGATGAAGGAGAAGTACACGATCGTTATCGTTACTCATAACATGCAGCAGGCAAACCGTATATCGGATACTACAGCCTTCTTCCTGCTCGGCGAGCTGATCGAGTCCGGTCCGACACAGGATATCTTCCTGAATCCGCAGAACAAGAAGACAGAAGAGTACATCACCGGAAGATTCGGCTGATATATCAGGGAAACAGGAGGATAGAATATGCCAACCCGTAAAGAGTATGATGAGGAACTGAAGGTGATCAATGACCTTGTTGAGGCTATGGGACAGCAGGTCCTTCTTGCAATCGACCGTACGAACGTCGCATTGAAGAATCTTGACGTTGTGTCTGCCAACGCGATCATGAAGAATGATGCCATGATCGATGCTATGGAGACTGAGATCGAGGAACGATGCATCAAGATCGTTGTCAAGCAGCAGCCCATCGCTTCTGACTGGAGAAAGCTTGCCAGCTACATGCGCATGATCGGAGACCTTGAGAGGATCGCAGACAACTGCAGCGATATCGCGATCTACATCAAGAAGCTTGCGAAGCTTAAGAAGGCTGCGGCTCCTTCCCGTCTGGAAGAGGCATTCTCTGACATGAGGAAGATGGTTGCGGATACCGTTACCGCTTTCCACAATACGGATATCAGTCTTGCAGAGGAAGTCGTCAAGGCGGACGACGTGATTGATGATCTGTTTGAGAAGAACGCCGAAGACATCAAGAAGGGGATCCAGGAAAATATCGATGACCTGGATGCTTACCTGATCTATCTTGGGATCGACAAGTATGTTGAACGGATGGCTGACCATGTTACGGCAGTGGCATCCTGGGTCTCCTTCATCGCCAAAGGAGAGCTGAACATCATGTTCACCGACCGCTATACCAAAGAAAGCGAGACCAAGTAATACTTTTTCTCTCTTATTAAGTCCTGGTACGGAAATGTTCTGTGCCGGGACTTTTTCTGTGCCGGGACTTTTTTCAAAAAAAAAAATGCCGGAGCCGGATCTTTATAGGTCAGTGCTCTCATATATTTTACAGAGAGCTTACGGCAGTATGCAGGCGAAGGATACATTCCTGCTCTAGAATCACTTCGAAGTCAGGGAAGATATCCGGCTAAAAATCACTCGAAGTCAGGGAAGACTCCGACAGAAAATCACTCGAAGTCAGGGAAGGCTCCGACAGAAGAGGAGAAACATATCCGGATCTTTCAAGGCAGAATCAATATCTTTACCTATCTATTTCAGGAGGAAAAAGAGTTATGTTCAATCACAAGATCACGGGAATGATCCTCACCGGAACACTAGCTGTCTGTCTGAGTGTTTCAGCTTTCGCTTCCACTTCACACTTCAATGATTCAAGTGTGACCGGAGCGGATCTCGGCTGGGAGGACTGGACCAAGGAATGGCCGACAGTCGCAGCTGACTTCGAGAAGGTTTCCATCACGGTCGGAGCTGACCAGTCACAGCTGAACTTCGCCTGGTACACTAAGGCTCAGGACGATGCGAAGGTCTTCTTCGGAGAGGATAAGGACAGCCTTACCGAGTTCGACGGCGAGAGCGGAGAGGTTGACAAGACCCTTACGGGTGATGAGCAGTACTATTTCAATCATGTAACGGTTACCGGAGTGGAGGCTTCCAAGACTTATTACTATACCGTTCAGAAGGACGGACAGCAGACTGATCCGGCAGAGTTCAAGACCCAGGCTTTTGATACTGTCAAGATGCTGTACGTAGGTGATCCGCAGATCGGTGCTTCCAAGGGCCAGCCGACAGCAAACTCCGAAGAACTGGCTGAGGATGCAGGCGAGGCAAACACAGCTGCGGAGAACGATGCATTTTCCTGGAACAGAACTCTGAACATCGCTCTGGACCAGAATCCGGATGTGAACTACATCATCTCCGCAGGCGATCAGGTCAACCATACCGGCAATCCGAAGGAAGAAGAGTTTGCAGGATACCTGAATGCCGAGAAACTTTCCGGAATCGCTGCGGCTACAACGATCGGCAACCATGATTCTCTGAATCCTGATTATGGATATCATTTCTTCAATCCGAACCAGACGGATGAAGGAAAGACAGCTGCAGGCGGAGATTACTACTACAGCTACGGACCAGGCCTCTTCATCGTCCTGAACACCAACAACTACAATGTTGCTGAGCATGCAGACACGGTCGCAAAGGCTGTTGCGGCTTATCCGGATGCAAAGTGGAGGATCGTCACCATCCATCAGGATATCTACGGATCAGGACTTGACCACTCCAATACAGACGGCATGATCCTTCGTACTCAGCTGACTCCTGTATTTGATGAGAATGATATCGATGTAGTCCTTCAGGGACATGACCATACCTACAGCAGGACCAAGATGCTGAAAGGCGATGGCGCTGAGCACGGCAAGTACGAGTTCCGCCTGAACGAGGCAGGGGATGACTATGACTGGCAGCATGCTTACAACGTAGATACCGATGAGGCAGTTACCCTCTACGCTGAGGATGGCCAGGAGATGACCGACGATGAGAAGGCTGGCCTGGATGCATTCACCGAGGACAACAAGTGCTACACCATCGAGGATGTTGATGGCAACTCAGTCGACGATCCGGAAGGAATCCTCTATATGACTGCAAACTCCGCAACCGGTTCCAAGTACTATGAGCTTGCTGAGACTCAGCAGGATTATGTAGCAGTCCGCAGCCAGAACTGGCTTCCGTCCTACTCCGTGATCACCCTGAGCGATGGTTCCTTCGCGATCGATACCTATCAGATCAAGGATGACGGAACTGTTGAGCCGATCGATGAGACCTTCACCATCAACAAGACCGCTGACGCAGCAGATGCCACTGATGCAGCAGCTGAGACTGAGGCACAGGGCTGAGACTGAGAGTCAAGGCTGAGACTGAGAGTCAGGGCTGAGGCTGAGAGTCGGGGCTGAGGCTGAGCTGCCTTTCCTGTGCGATAACAGCGCAGGGGAGACGATAAAGTTTGTGGAAAGACTGCTTCGGGCGAAATAGCCTGGAGCAGCCTTCTTTTTAGAGGTTTTTTAGAGAGACGACTTATCTTATCCTTCGCTGGCAGGGACATAGTGGAAGAGAGCGGCGAAGAAAACTTATTCTTTCTAACTTTCTTTCGGTCTGCGGCTCCCTCCGGACCGGAGGCGGAACATGGAGAAAATGATGACGAAAAAGTACAGAAACCATACTCTGACCGGCTGGCTGGTCCTGGCCGTGATCATGGTATTTCTTGTGATCGCAGCATATAAGCTGAGCACCATGGAGAAGACGGAACTGGTAAGACGTACCGGAAATACCTATGAGAAGGGCATCGTGCAGGAAGTCCTCAAGGATAACCTGATGCCCGACGGGACCAGGGAAGGAGAGCAGGTCGTTACTGTTAAGATGACGACCGGTGTCCGTAAGGGTGAAGTGATCAAGATGACATCGCCCTCGGGTTTCCTGTTCGGAGCGCCTTGTGTTCCTGGACTCCATGTTATTGTTGTGCAGTCTGTTGCGGGAGATACAACAGTTTCATCCGTCTATGCGAAGGACAGAGGCAATATCATTCTGATCTTTGCGCTCCTTTATATCATAGTTCTGTGCCTTGTGGGCGGAAGACAGGGCTTCAAAGCTTCTGCCGGCCTGCTGATCACCTGCTTCATCATCATCCTGATCTGGGTACCCATCATCTATCTGGGGGTCAGCCCAATCCGCTCTGCCGTCGTTGTCTGTGCCGCTACGACAGTCCTGACATTCTGGTGCATCGGCGGAATCTGCCGAAAGACGATCTGTGCCACACTGGGAACCGTATCGGGAGTTGTGATCGCTGCTATAGTGGCGGAGATCTATTCCTATACTACGGGTATCAGCGGCTGGAATGTGTCCAATATCGAGACCCTGATGACGATCTCGGAAGCCAACCATATCAAAGTCGGAGGATTGCTTTTTGCGGGAATCCTGATCTCGGCGCTGGGGGCGGAGATGGATGTAGCCATGTCGATCTCAAGCTCCATGCAGGAGATCTGCAGGCAGAATCCGGAGATCTCGAGGTGGGAGCTTTTCCGGGCCGGTATGAGGGTCGGAAGAGATATGATGGGAACGGATTCCAACACTCTGATCCTGGCTTTCGTCGGGACCGAGATCGCGGAGCTTGTTCTGGATTTCACTTACGATCTGTCGCCGCTCTACATCATCAATTCGAACAACATCGGGATAGCCATCATGAAGGGGCTGTCCGGAAGCTTCGGAATCGTTCTCTCGGTCCCGATCACGGTCCTGATCGCTTCCTGGATGTTTCGCGGGAAAGTCAGTCTGAAAGAAAATGTTTCCGGCGGTAAGAAGTGACCGTATGGAAGAAGGAAAACTCAGGAAATAAGAAAACAGGCCGGAGAGAACGAAAAGGTTCTATCCGGCCCGCTTTCTCCTATCCGGTCATCACTCCGGGTAGGAAACGAAAACAGAGGTGTGGGGATCGAATATTGGAAAACGTGCATGAAAATACACGACATGGTTCTGCGGACCATGCATTCCGTATCACGGATGTACATTGTGTCCGAAAGGCGACCGAATACCGAATGCCTGCCGCATGTCTTCTTAAGCAAAATGAAGTCCCATGGATGCATCGTTCTTCGGTTTTCTGTTTTGTACCTCGGCCTCAGTACATGCTATACATTACATGGGATGTGTAAAGACCAAAACCTGCCCCGGGTAAACAGGAAGTAAAAAATGTCAGTATGTCTGAACATGAATATTCAGATGTGTCAGGTCTGTCGAAGCAGAACTTACAGGTAAATATTACGATATGTCGATCTTCGGCGGCTCGTCCATATCTCTTGAGACGTATCCGCCATTCTTTTTCCGCTGTCTCACACACTCCGTCAGGAGATATTCGATCTGGCCGTTGACCGAACGGAAATCATCTTCCGCCCAGGCTGCGATCGCATCATAAAGTTTCTCATTCAGACGAAGCGGGACCTGCTTTTTGGCCATGCCATACTTCCTTTCCCGGTGAATGGATGAAAATCACGTAAGGACTGCGTAAACAAGCTGTAAAATATTATATCATCCCGGGGAAGATGAGGAATACTCACCTTCCCGGAATGTGAAGCAAGACTGATGAAGGATCCTGTCTTCGAGCCCTGTGGAAGAACAGGAATACAGGATCAGTACAGGGATCCTGAGTTTACGACCGGCTGGGCATCGCGGTTGCCGCAGAGCACGACGAGCAGGTTGGAGACCATTGCTGCCTTGCGCTCATCGTCGAGGTCGACCACATTTTCTTCTTTGAGCTTGTCGAGCGCCATCTCCACCATCCCGACGGCGCCGTCGACGATCAGCTTTCTCGCATCGACGATTGCCGATGCCTGCTGCCTCTGGAGCATGGCAGCCGCGATCTCCGGAGCATAGGCAAGGTAGGTAATGCGTGCATCCAGGATCTCAAGGCCAGCGATCACGACCTTACTCTGGATCTCGTCGCGGATCCTTTGCGCCACGATCTCCGTTGAACCGCGCAGGGAACCATCATCTGACTGGCCGTCCCCGGTCGTATCGACGTTCGGCGCCACGTCATAAGGATAGATCTTGACGACATTGCGGACAGCAGCGTCGCACTGAAGCGACAGATATTCCTTGTAGTTATCGACCGTGAAGACTGCTTTGACGGTATTCACGACTCTCCACATGACTGCGACACCAACTTCGACCGGATTGCCGAGAGCGTCATTCACCTTCTGACGACTGTTGTTCAGGGTCATGACCTTCAGGGAGATGATATTGCTGCTTTCTGAGACAGTGGAAGATACTTCGCCGGAGCCTTTCAGAAGAACAGCCGCAACAGAGTTCTTGCCGCTGTCATTGACATCACGGCTCTGCCCAAGCTGTGTCTTCTTTGCAGGGTTGAAGCTGGTGCTGAAAGGATTGATCGCATAGAAGCCAGGACCTTTCAGAGTTCCGACATATTCGCCGAACAGGGTTACGACCAAGGCCTCCTGAGGCTTCAGGGCACGCAGGCCGCAGAGCGGGATCCAGCCGATACATAGGATCACCAAAGGCAGGACCTGAAGAAAGAGAGGGAGGTCCTTCACGATCGCCGAGATCGTCAAAAACGCCATGCATCCTTCCAGTGCCAGATCTGCGATCAGAACAGCCATCCCGTTCTTCTTTGCCTGAAGGATCTTTTCCTCGACAGAAGCCGGGGATGAAGACATCAGATCATTCGGTTCCTGAATTCTGTTTCCGGAATCTTCCATACCATGTGCATTGTCACTCATAACCTTTTCCTCCTGATAAGACTGCCAGAGAAATAATCAATGTGATATCTATATGATATCATTACGAATGCAAATGTCAACAGCTTGCACGAAAAATATCCTTCCGTTACCGGATATTTTCTATCCGGGGGCACATTTCTTTTCTTTATTGAGAGGGTATAATGGTACATAGTCTGTAGAAGGAGTTTCTAATATTTTATAAAGGTTCCGGACAAAATCCGAAGGAAGGGCAGAAGGGGCATGCATATGCGGGATTATATCCATACCATCTGAACGAACAGAAGAAGGATAGTCTGGATCTGGACCTTAACTGCGAAGAGATCGGGATCGACTGGGAGACAGACAGTCTTGACGGAGAAGATCATCTGAATATCTTCGGCGCAGGGAAGGTGATGCCGTAGCGTCTTAAGAGAGAGCAGCACATCAAAGAAACGAATCGATGTATACAGATCTGTTTGCTGCTCTCAGATTTTACTGATTGGAGAAAACTTTATGGGATATAACGAAATTCCTTATCTGCTGGTGTTTCTGCCTCTCACGGTCCTTCTGTACTCCATCTGTCCGAAGAAACTCAGGAAGGTGCTTCTGACGTTCATCTCATGGGGATACTTTATACTGTGCAGCAGATATCTGATCGTCTACCTGATTGGGACTACGGTCTTTATCTACTGCATGGGGATCAGGATCGGGAAGGTCGGGGAAGGGATCCCCGAAAACTACGAGATCCTGCTGAAGAAAGAGAAGAAGTCCGGCGTAAAGGATCCGGCCCTTACTCCGCTCAGGAAAAGGAAAGCGCTTCACCATGCGCTGATGCTGATAACGGTCATCATCCTGTTCGGGATCCTTCTGGTACTCAAGTACACAGGATTCTTCGCATCTCTGCTGAACCGGGCAGGTGCATCGCTCACGGCTCCGAAGTTCCTGGTGCCGGTTGGCCTTTCCTTCTATACGCTGGAAGCTGTGGGATATATCCTTGAGGTTTACTGGAAGAGGATCCCTGCGGAGCGTGATTTCTTCGGGATCGCTCTGCTCATCGGTTTCTTCCCGCAGACTATGGAAGGACCGATTGCCAGATATGGCGACACGGCGAAGCAGTTTACCGGAGAAACAAAGCTGTTTGAGCGGACTGCCGAAGATATGGCGTCTGCGATCATGCGTATCTTCTGGGGCATGTTCAAAAAGATCGTGATCGCGGACAGGCTGAATACGGTTGTTGCCAATCTCTATGACGGCAGCGAGCTGCCGCACGGCGTCATGATCATCGTTGCAGCGGTATGCTATACGGTTCAGCTTTATATGGAATTTTCCGGCATGATGGATGTCGTTATCGGGTCAGCGAGACTTGTCGGCATCAAACTTCCAGAGAACTTCCGGCAGCCTTTCTTCTCGCAGACAGCGTCTGAATTCTGGCGCAGATGGCATATCACACTCGGCGCATGGCTGAAGGATTATGTGTTCTATCCGATCGCGGCTTCCAGGTTCTCCAAGGATCTGGGCAAAAAAGTCCGCAAGAAGTCAGGCAGATATGCTGCCAAGCTGGCAACCTCTGCAGTTGCGCTCACACCGGTCTGGCTCTTCAATGGTCTCTGGCATGGTCCGCAGCTGAATTATATCTTCTACGGAATCTATTACCTGGTCCTCCTTCTTCTGGAGCAGGTGATCGATCCTGCAAGGGATGCTTTCTACGCTAAGACGGGGATCAACCGGAAAGGGAAGGGCGCTGCTCTTTTCCGCATCCTGAGGACGTGGGTGATCATCTTCTCTGGCGAGCTGCTTTTCCGTGCGAATGGCCTTAAGGCAGGAATCCATATGTTCCTGAACCTCTTCCATGATTTCGGGATCAGCCGCCTCTGGGACGGCAGTCTGCTTACACTCGGGATCGATGGAGCCGACTGGTTTGCCATCGTCATGGGAACGGTCGTTGTCTTCCTCTATGATCTGATGACCGAGAGAGGTTTTTCCATCCGTGAATGCATGAGCAGACAGAAGACGCCGGTCCGCTGGGCATGCTACTACGCCCTGATATTCGCGGTCATCATCTTCGGCGCATACGGAACCGGGTATTCCACCGTCGATCTGATCTACGCTGGATTCTGATACGGGAGAATCATAGTACTATGAAAAATATATTCAATAAGAGGGCATTCTTCCGGACTGTCCTTTTTCTGGTCATCCTGGTCGCACTCCTTCAGATCGTGTCACAGATCATGGTGCGGCTGTCGGACGAGGAAGGAAAACACAACGTCCGAATGAGGAACTATATCTATACGGACCTGATCGGGCAGGAGAAAGATACGATCGACGTGATCGTCACGGGTGACAGTGAAGCGGTTGCTGACTGGACTCCGCTCCGTGCATGGGAGCAGCAGGGGTTCACCAGTTTTCCGGCAGCAATGCCAGCCTTCTGGATGACGGAGATGCTTCCGATGGTGCGCCTGTCCTTCAGGACTCAGAAACCTAAGGTACTTCTGTTTGAGACAAATATGCTTTTTTCTTACACGGATCCGATTAAGGGGACTGTGAAGATCGCACAGTCAGAGATCAGGAACAGGCTTATGATCTTCCGCTTCCACAATATCTGGAAGCATGTGATCTCACCCCTTCCGGAGCAGGATTCTCTTTGGAAGAGTTTCCGGGTCAGGACAGAAGTGGTCCCGCCGAAGAATCTGAACAAATACATGAAGCCATCCAGCGAGAAGAGGAAGATATGCCCGATGAACCTCCTGATCTTCGATCAGCTGGTAAAACTGTGCAGAAAGAACGGGGTCCAGCTTGTTCTCTACAGCACCGCAGCGCCGAAGAACTACGGTATGAGGAAACATAACACTCTCACGGAGCTTGCAGAGCGGTATGGTCTTACCTATATCGATCTGAATACCCAGGTCGATCAGGTTGGCATCAACTGGCAGACGGACAGCCTTGATATGGGTGATCATATGAATCTGTCGGGCGCCCAGAAGGTTACGGCTTATCTTGCCGACAGGCTGAAGGAAGCTGTTCCGGATCTGCCGGACCATCGGGCAGATGAGAAGTACAGCGACTGGTCAGAGCAGGCAGAGGCGTACGATGCGGCGATCGCCGATGATCTGAAAGAGATCCGTGGAGAATAAACTACAAGAATGAAGATCGTGCGCAGGGATGCGCACGATCTTTTTCTGAATCTGAAAAAATCTGTCGCTGGAAGACATCTATGGTCATTCCATAACATACCCGACATTGCGGACGGTCCTGATGTGGTCCGCGGAAGAGCCTAGTTTCTGGCGAAGGGTCTTGATATGCATATCGACGGTCCTCGATTCCCCTTCAAAATTGGTGTCCCAGACGCGCTGCATGATGATCTCCCGGGTAAGGACGATGCCTGGATTGCTCATCAGGAGTTTCAGAAGTTCAAATTCCTTGTAGGTAAGCTCAATCGTGCTTGACCCAACCATCACGATCCGGCGGGAACTGTCAAGGAAGATATCGCCAAGCCTCAGGATCGAACGGGCCTGTTCGCCCTGGGTCCTCCGGAGCAGTGCCTTCACGCGGGTGATCAGCTCCATGACGGAGAATGGCTTCTTGATGTAATCATCAGCTCCGATATCAAGCCCTTTGATCATGTCGATTTCACTGGTCTTTGCAGTCACCATGATGACCGGAACATGAGAAGTGATCTCACTGAGCCTAAGCTTTTTCAGGATCTCATATCCATCCATGTCCGGCAGCATGATATCGAGAAGGACCAGATCCGGCGCCTTGTCCGCGGCTGCCCGGAAGAAATCTTTCCCGTTCGAGAAACCCTGGACGTTGTGCCCTGTATTCTTCAGAGCGATCATCTCGATCTCCTGAATGTCTCTGTCATCTTCAACGACATATATGTCAGCCATAGCAGCTCCTGTAATTGATTTTTTGCATCGAACCTGTTAACACGGTAACAGAATAGCAGAACTATGTAAAGAAATCGATATCTGGATGTAAAAATCAGGTAAAGAGGACCCGGAAGGAGAGGGCAGAACATACAATAATTGCAATATGCAAAGAAAAATGTACGTGCTACAATAAAACAAACTTGCTCATACAACAGCAGCAGAAGACCGATCAGAAAGGATACGGATAGACATCTGATCAAAGAAAGTCCTGGCTGGATGTCAGGTATCTAACCACCACACAATCTTATTGTAGGAGGAGAATCATGAGCCGAAAGATACTGGTAGCAGTTCCTGCTACGGAAGAGCAGAAGGAATATCTGAACAGAAGGGCAGCGGAGTGTGCGGAACCTGTCACGTTGACCTACAGACTTGCAAAGGAAGCAGGTCCGGATGATGTAAGGGATGTCGACGCCGTGATCGGAAATGTTCCTGCGAAGGTCCTTGCATCCGCTGAAAAGCTGGACTGGCTGCAGCTGAACTCAGCAGGGGCAAATCCCTATGACAAGCCGGGTGCTCTGAGGGAAGGAGTGAAGCTCACGACGGCTACCGGGGCCTACGGACTCACGGTCTCGGAGCATATGCTCGCCCTGACGATGACTCTAGTCCGCAAGCTTGACCTCTATGGGAAGAAGCAGAGAATGCATGACTGGTCTTACTGCGGACAGGTGACATCCGTGGAAGGCTCTGTCATCGCCGTCCTTGGGATGGGCAATATCGGCAATGACTATGCCCGCAAGGTCAAGGCTCTCGGCGCATATGTCATCGGGCTGCGCAAGCACGATAAGGCAAAACCGGATTTCTACGATGAACAGTACACCATCGATCGTCTGGATGAAGTGATCCCGAGGGCGGACATCGTAGTCATGGTGCTGCCTGGAACGGAAGACACCAGGAATATCATGGACGCAAGGCGTCTGAAGATGATGAAGCCAGGAAGTTATCTGATCAATGCCGGAAGGGGAACCTGCCTCGACCAGGAAGCGCTCAGGGAGTGCCTTGAGCAGCACAGGATCGCAGGAGCAGCCCTGGACGTCACGTCACCGGAACCGCTGCCGGAAGACAGCCAGCTGTGGGACACAGAGCGGCTGGTCATCACGCCGCATGTTGCAGGAAAGTTCTTCCTGCCGGAGACTCTGAACCGGGTAGTCCGTATCGCGGCAGACAATATGCAGGCATGGATAGCGGGACAGCCGCTCAGAAATCTTGTAAAAAGATGAAAGAGCGGAAAAGCGGAAAAAAGGAAAAGAGGAAAAGAGTATGCTTGACGAACAGTTTGTGAAAGAGATGCCGAAGCTGGGATTCGGTCTGATGAGACTTCCGCGTGCGGATGTGGAGAAGGACATCATCGATATTGACCAGACATCGAAGATGGTCGATGCGTTCCTCGACGCAGGAATGAGATACTTCGACAGCGCCTATGTTTACAACGGAAGTGAGGAAGCTGCAAGGAAAGCGCTGGTCACCAGACATCCCAGGGACAGCTACTTCATCACTTCAAAGCTGAACGTAGGGGCGAAGGGAGTCCATGACGAAGCCAGCGCAAAGGCGGAGTTCGAGGAGTCCATGAGGCGCGAGGGCGTCGACTATATTGATTTCTATCTGCTTCATGCCCTCAGCAGCGAGAACATCAGGAGATTCGAGGACTGGAAGATCTGGGACTTTGTGAAGGAGAAAAAAGCAGAAGGAAAGATCAGACACTGGGGATTCTCATTTCACGATACACCGGAAGTCCTCGATGAGATCCTGACAAGGCATCCGGACGCCGAATTCGTGCAGCTTCAGATCAATTATGCAGACTGGGACAACCCGAACGTCCAGTCAGGACGCTGCTATGAAGTTGCGAGAAAGCACAGCAAGCCGATCGTCGTTATGGAGCCGGTCAAGGGCGGAATACTTGCGAATCCGCCGAAGGCGGCAAGAGAGCTGATGGACGCAGTGAATCCTGGCGCAAGCTATGCATCATGGGCGATCCGTTTTGTCGCAAGCCTTCCCGGCATCATGGTCGTCCTTTCGGGAATGTCCGATGAGGAGCAGGTTGCGGACAACCTTTCCTATATGAAAGATTTCCAGCCGCTTTCCGAAGAAGAGCAGGAAGTCATCCGAAAGGTCCAGAAGATCTTCGCTGACATCGAAAGAATCCCATGTACCAGATGCCATTACTGCACCCCGGGATGTCCGAAGAAGATCAATATCCCGGAGATCTTCAGTGCGATGAACATGCAGCTCGTCTATGAGAACCATGGACGTGCCATGAACATGTATCAGGAAGCGACACAGGGTGTCCATGCAAAAGCATCTGAATGTATCGGATGCGGTCAGTGCGAGAGGCAGTGTCCGCAGCATATCATGATCCGCAGAGAATTGAAGCAGATTGCGGAGGCACTGGAATAAAGGAGATTTCAGTAACCTTCTGTGTCAGGCTTTTTGTATGCAGGGATCTCACTGCTGGCTTTTTCTAAAGGCTTCTGCGATCTTTCTCCCGGATAACTGTACTTCAGAAAAACAAGGACGACCGTACTTCAGGAATACAAAGCGGGGATNNCGGTATCTGTGATGCCGAGTTGGTTGACAAAAACAAGGTTGCCCTATCCGGGGAAACGTTTATAATGGGAAGTGCTCAAAAGAAAAAAGGACCCTGGTTGGGTCCAGGTCGAAAGGAGTTTATTGTTATGGAAAAGGAACAGTATCTCGAAGTGTACCGTCACTCCCTCGCCCACATCATGGCGAAGGCTATCATCGAGATCTACGGAAAGGACGTTCAGTATGCGATCGGACCGCAGATCGAGGATGGCGCTTACTATGATTTCGTACTTCCGGAGGGAAAGTCGATCACTGAGAAGGATTTCACCGCAATCGAGAACAAGATGCGTGAGATTCTGAAGAGGAAGGAAGACTGGACACGCAAGGAAGTGACACGTGAGGAAGCCCTTGAGATCTTCAAGGATCAGAAGTTCAAGACTGAATTGATCAAGGACCTTCCGGAAGATGAGAAGATCACTGTTTACTATACCGGAGAAGATTATGTGGATCTCTGCCGCGGACCTCATGTTGAGAATTCCAAAGAGCTGCTTTCCGCAGCATTCAAGATCCATTCTACTTCCATGGCCTACTGGAGAGGCGACGAGAAGCGCGACCATATGCAGAGAGTTTATCTCTGGGCTTATCCGTCCAAGGACGAGCTGAAGGCTCACATCAAGATGATCGAAGAGGCCAAGGAGCGTGACCATAGAAAAATCGGCGCTCAGCTGGAACTCTTCATGTTCAATGAGACCGCTCCGGGTATGCCGTACTGGCTTCCGAGAGGATGGCAGATGTACCAGGCACTGCTGAAGTACAGCCGCGAGATCCAGAGAAAGCATGGCTATACCGAGATCGCAGCGCCGCTGATCAACAACAAGCGTCTGTGGCTGGTATCCGGTCACTGGGCCCATTATCTGAACAATATGTTCATAGTCCCAGGTATGGATGGCTACACCAAGGCTGATGTCGATATCGACGAGCTGGTCGGTGATCTGAAGGACCAGGACGCAGAAGTGAAGAAGGACAAAATCGAGGCGGGATCCGTTGTCTACAACCGTGAGAGCATCGACACGATGGCTGCAAAGCCGATGAACTGCCCGAACGCGATGATGACTTATAAGAGAAAGACACGTTCCTATAAGGAACTGCCGATCCGCTATTCCGAGTATGATGTTCTTCATCGTAAAGAAAAGTCCGGGCAGCTGAATGGACTTCTGAGAGTCCAGGAGTTCAGACAGGATGATGACCATACATTTGTAAGAGAAGACCAGATCAAGTCCGAGATCGCAGACATCATCTCCATTGCAGATGAGGTCTACAAGACCTTCGGTGTAACTTACAGGGCGGAGCTGTCCACCAGACCGGCTGACTTCATGGGCGACATTGAAGTCTGGAACCAGGCTGAGAAAGATCTTCGGGAGATCCTCGATGACACCTACGGCCCGGATGGATATGAGGTCAACGAGGGCGATGGCGCATTCTACGGACCGAAGATCGACCTTCAGATCAAAGACGCTATCGGTAGGGAGTGGCAGTGCGGTACCATCCAGCTCGACTTCCAGCTGCCGCATAACTTCGGACTGACATATACTGCGGAAGACGGAACCAACAAGATGCCGGTGGTTATCCATCGTGCGATCTACGGCTCCCTTGAGCGTTTCATCGGTATCATCATCGAGAACTTCAAGGGCAACTTCCCGTTCTGGCTGTCTCCTATGCAGGTCGGCATCGTTCCGATCCGTCCGGAGCATAACGAGTATGCTCATAAGGTTGAAGAACAGCTGATCGAGAACGGGATCCGTGTTGAGGCTGATTACAACGACATCAACATGAAGACCAAGATCAAGACCTTCCACAACTACAGGGATCCGTACATCCTGGTCCTTGGAGACAAGGAAGCAGCAGAGGGCACCGTTTCCATCAACATCAGAGGAAACAAGAAGCTTAATGATGTTCCGATCGGAAAGTTCATCGAGCTGTGCAGGAAGATGAACAAGACCAGATGCCTGGAGATCATCGATACTCTGGACTGAAGAGTCTGATAAGAGAAAACTGATATAAAGCTGATATAAAGCGTCCGCCTGCGTTCTGATATTCAAAAGATGAATATCAGGATGCAGACGGACGCATTGTCATCTCTGATGGCTGAAGATGCCAGGGCAGGAAGAACGCCGCCGGAGACTGGAGCCCGGGCAGGCTTTATATCAGAGAATCACCTCTGCATTGTCGAGGATCGGTCCGCCTGCCTGGCATGCCGGACACAAACAGTATCTTTCGCCTGCTGCTTTTGCCTTCTCAGCTGCAGCAATCTGGGCTGGAACCTTGTCTCCGTAGATCTGCTTTCCGATATCGGACTTGTAGAATGCGATGCAGCTGTCGATCGTACCGACGTCTTCCTTCAGTTCATCGATCAGTGCCTTTGCGGAAGTCTTTTCATCGGCGGTCCCTACTGCTTTCAGATATGCTTCGCCTGCTGCTTTGGCTTCGTCACATACGGTCGGCGCGGCTGCAAGCTCCCTGACCTTGGCAATCACTTCTTCTTTTTTCATGATGAATCTCCTTTGCAGAATCGTATTGACCGGTTTCATGATCAAGTTTAACACATTTCTGCGGCTCTGACTGCTGCGTTCAGAGTATTCAGAACCTTCTTCTTGTCGGCGCTCCAGAGTGGAGCGATCAGCAGTTTCTTCGGCCCATCTCCAGTGATCCGGTGGACGATGGTTTCATCCGGCAGGATCTTCAGGCAGGAAATGACGATCCGGCAGTATTCGTCCAACGTCAGGACAGGAAAGTGTGTACGTTCATACTCGTCTGCTAGCTGGGTTCCCCGGAGGACATGGAGAAGCTGAAACTTGATGCCATCTGTGAATCCACTTTCTCTGGTGCCAGAACCTTGGCTGCTACATGTCGTATTATTCTGAAATTGTCGAATCCGGTTCTGTTTATTGCCACGCGATGCCGTATATCCCTTCTGAGTCTTGTCTTTTGAAGAGGATGTGGTAGTATCTTCCCATCCGAAGTTTTCCGGATCTTTCTTTCTGTCCTCGGCGGCATTGCAGTGACTGGGAAGATAGGCTCGGAACAGCTCGCTTACATGCCTGACCGTTTTCAACATATCTTCTTCATGCTCCCCGGGAAGCCCGAGAATGACGTGAACGATCACAGTGAGTCCGGCTTCCTTCAGCCTTCGATAGGCGTTATCAAAGACCGCAGTTTTATATCCCCGATGGATATGTTCTGCAATCTCATCATTCGCTGTCTGAAGGCCAAGTTCTACCCAGACTGGCTTGATCTGGTTCAGTCCCTGAAGCATCCGGATCTTCTCATCATCGAGACAGTCAGGCCTTGTGCCAACCGAGAGGATACAGATCTCAGGACGCCGGATCGTCTCAAGATACAGTTTCCTCAGGCGCTCTGTATCCCCATAGGTATTGGTATAGGACTGAAAGTAGGCGATATAGAGACGCTGATCTTCCGGGACCGAAGCAGGGATCTTTCTGTCGACACGCTGACGGGCAAGACGGATCTGGTCTTCGATCGGCAGGAAGGGGGCAGCAAAGTCACCGGACCCGCCTTCGGAACAGAAGGTACATCCTCCGGTACCTATGGTTCCGTCCCTGTTCGGACAGGTACATCCTGACTGGAGGGAGATCTTGTAGATCTTCTGACCATACACGGATTTCAACACTTCTGAGATACTGCGATACTTCACGGCATATTCTCCTGTCAGAGGAATGATCCATTCATTCTAAAACATGATCTATGCTATCATAGCAGGAAAGGAACCATGCGTGGAATCACTTTTTCGGATCATCGTATGAATGAGATCAGCAGCGATATCATCACTTTGGCCAGGGATATTCCTGGATGGATCAAGAAACGGGGAATGGTATGCAGTACAGGAAGGTAGCAGTTCTCGGAGCACGAGCGGTCGGCTCCTATCTGATCTGGGGACTTTCGAAGAAGAAAGATATTGAAGTGAAAAATGACGGGAAATTTGATTACAGTGATAGGGGAGAAGAAAGTACATGCAGCAGGTAACATACAGAATCGAAGACATCACGGAAGCGGATTACGGGTGTGAAGAGCGACCGGAAGGTGCGCCGCTCATGTGCTGTCTGGCTCTTTCCGAAGCCGGCAGGACAGAAAGAATTGACGGATCAGAGGATGGAAACGGGGATCTTGGCAGCGGGAACAGTGATGACAGACGGATCTGCAGAGAAGTGGTCTACCGCACGGTCCCTGATGAGCTTGCGAATGAGCTCTACCTGGAGAAGGGGCAGATCCTCACGGAAGAAGAGCTGAGGGAACTTCAGGCGGGAAGAAAGCCGGAGGGCTGGGATGATATCCGTCACAGGAATACCTACCAGACAGATATAGGACCAGTCTGCATGTCCGCGGCTGAGTACCGGACTTATCGTGAGATGAAGGAAGAAAAGGGGACGTACAGATGAGCGGGAAAGAAGACCAAAAGGCAGATGCCGGAGCAGATTACAGCATGGATCATCATTCGGGTCAGCCTGCAGATGCAGATATGGTGATCCGCAGGACAGAGGAAAAGGACCTTCCTGAAGTCTTAGCAATCTACGAACATGCCCGCAGCTTTATGCGGGAGAATGGCAATCCGAGGCAGTGGGGTGACAGATGGCCGCCGGAGGAACTGATCCGGAAAGATATCAGTCTGGGTAAAAGCTATGTGTGCGAGAAAAAAGGGGAGATCCTTGCCACATTTTTCTATAATGCAGGTAAGAAGGTCGAGCCAACCTATTCCGTCATCGACGGAAAGTTCACCGGAAGCGATGAATACGGAGTAGTCCACAGGATCGCGGTATCGGGGAATGGCCATGGGGTCGGCTCTTTCTGTATCGACTGGGCGTACCTTAGATGCGGCAGAAATCTGAGGATGGACACCCATCCTGACAATAAAGTCATGCAGCATACACTTCTGAAGAATGGATTCCGGTACTGCGGGATCATCCATGTCGAGGAGGATGATGACCCGAGATATGCTTACGAGAAATATCCTGAGCGCTGCGGAGAAGAGTATTATCTGAAGAATGTCCTTCTGACAAGGTACCACGATGAAGAGTGGGGCAAGCCGGAGCATGACGAGCAGAGGCTCTATGAGATGTTTGTTCTGGAACTTTTCCAGGCCGGGGTTTCCTGGGAGCTGCTCCTTCGGAAAAGGGAGAATTTCCGCAGAGATTTTGACGGATTTGATCCGGTAAAGATCGCAGCTTACGGACCGGAGAAGGTCGGGGAGCTGATGCAGGATCCTGGGATCATCCGGAACCGTAGAAAGATCGAAGCGGCGATCGGCAATGCGAAGGTGGTGCTGAAGCTGAGGGAAGAATTCGGCTCCTTTTCAGAATATCTGTGGCACTTTACAGGCGGAAAAAGCATCCTGGAAGGAATGTCTGTCACGAGAAACCAACTGAGCGATGATGTGGCGAAGGATATGAAAAAGAGAGGAATCCGCTTTGCAGGTTCCGTGACGGTATTTTCGTTTCTTCAGGCGGTCGGGATCATCTACAGCCATGAGCCGAAGTGTTTCTGCTACGAGAGGGATGGGGCAGAGAGCTTCAGAGATAATCGATATCCGTCGATTTGAGAAGCCCAGGCGCCTGAGGAATCCGGCGGCCTGAGGAATCCGGCGGCCTGAGATATCCGGCGGCCGAAGGCATCCGGCGGCCTCATAATGATGAGAGCTTGAGAGATACCGGAAACTGCCAGGAATACAGGAGAGAAGTGCAAAAGGGACAGCAGACAGAATGACAAGAGTACAGATCACCGATGATTTTAACCTGAGCAAGATCGCTGACTGCGGACAGTGTTTCCGTGCAAGAAAACTGGATGACGGAAGCGTCCGCTATATCAGCGGCGAGGATGTACTTTTGATCCGGGAAGAAGCCCCGCATCGATTTCAGGTCTCCTGCACAGGTGAAGAATGGGAAACCGTCTGGAGCAGGTATTTTGATCTATCCAGAAATTATTCCCGGATACGGGATATCTGCGAGAACGAGTTTGCAGAAGAAGAGCCGGAGACGGCAGATTTCCTGCATGCGGCGGCAGAAGCAGGGAGAGGACTGAGAATCCTGAGACAGGACCCATGGGAGATGCTTGTCACGTTCATCATCTCGCAGAGAAAGAACATGCCGGCGATCGCTTCTGCAGTTGAAAAACTGTCGGACTTGTACGGTCATACACTGTCGGAAGGCCTTTGTACTTTTCCGGCTCCGGATGAACTGATCCAGGCGGAAGAAAGGGATCTTCGGGCTGTCGGACTTGGCTACCGGGCTCCTTATATCAGAGATGCCACAGAGAAGGTATTGTCAGGAGAACTGGACCTCGAGGCCATGAAAAATCTGGATGATGACGAGCTGTTTGAGAAGCTTATGACTGTGAAGGGCGTTGGAAAGAAGGTAGCCAACTGCATCTGTCTGTTCGGATACGGCAGGACAGGCAGGTCCCCGGTCGATGTCTGGATCGAGCGGGCGATCGAAAAGTGCGGAGGGGTGGATCCTTTTCCAAGATTCGGTGAATATGCAGGGATCATGCAGCAGTATGTGTTCTATTGCATGACACATAATAAATCTGAATAAATACTAAATATATGGCAACAATCAGATAATTAGCTGCCAATATGAGAAGCGAAGCTTACAGCATGGGAGCAGGGACCTCAGCATGGGAGCAGGGCACCAGGATGGGGAGCAGGGGCACCAGCATGGGAGCAGGGACCTCAGCATGGGAGCAGGGGCACCAGGATGGGGAGCAGAGCCATCAGACAGCGCCGGAAGCTATGAAGATGCCGGATCAAAGCGGTGTGAATTCCGGCAGACGAATAAGAGAGGCAGCCTTGCGAAGGTAAGCAGCCTTGCGAAGGCAGGCAGGCTGCTCTGATGATACGGATGATAAGGAAGATAGAAAAAGCCCCGGCGGGTGTCCGGATCACTGCTGCAGGCAGGTCTCAGGGCGCTCCCCGGGGCTGGTATCTATCCCTGTTATTTGCTGACGACAAAATTGACGATGCGGCCAGGAACGTAGATCTCCTTGCGGATGGTTCCGGACAGGCGGTCACCGAGTTCTGCCTTCGCGGCTGCGATCGCTTCCTCCCTGGAAGCATCCTTCGGGATCGTGATGCGGGCGCGCAGCTTGCCGTTCTCCTGGACTGCGATCTCGATCTCGTCTTCGACCGTCTTGGACTCATCGAAGACCGGCCACTGTGCCATCGAGCAGAAGCCTTCATGTCCGGTGAACTCCCAGAGTTCTTCGCTCAGATGCGGAGCGAACGGGCAGAGGAGCCTGATGAAGATCTCGAACTGCTCTTTCGAGAGGGCACCGTTCGAATAGATCTCATTGATCAGGGTCATCAGGGCAGCAATAGCAGTATTGAACTTGGTTGCCTCGATGTCGTCACCGACCTTCCTGATGGTGCGGTGGACGGAAGCTTCCAGCTTTCCGGTCTTCTTTGCGTCATCGGAGATGATGTCAGTCAGACCGGATACACGGTCGAGGAATCGCTTGCAGCCCTTGACGGATGCATCGGACCATGGAGCCGCAGCAGAGTAGTCCCCCATGAAGAGTACATAGGTGCGAAGGGTGTCAGCACCGTACTTGTCAACGATATCGAGCGGGTCGATAACATTGCCCTTCGACTTACTCATCTTGTCACCGTCTTCTCCGAGGATCAGTCCCTGGATGGTACGCTTTGCGTATGGCTCCGGGCATGGAACCTCTCCGATATCGTAGAGGAATCTGTGCCAGAAGCGGGAGTAGAGCATATGTCTGGTGACATGCTCCATACCGCCATTGTACCAGTCGACCGGCATCCAGTACTTCAGCTTGTCCGGATCTGCGAACTTCTCTGTGTTGTGAGGATCGCAGTATCTGAGGAAGTACCAGGAAGATCCAGCCCACTGGGGCATGGTATCGGTCTCGCGCTTTGCGGGTCCGCCGCACTTTGGGCAAGTGCAGTTCACAAATTCCGGAACCCTTGCAAGCGGAGATTCTCCGTCAGTACCAGGTTCGAAGTTCTCCAGCGGCGGAAGTTTCAGCGGAAGCTGGTCCTCCGGTACCGGAACGATGCCGCAATTCGGGCAGTGGATCAGCGGAATCGGCTCGCCCCAGTATCTCTGGCGGTTGAAAGCCCAGTCCTTCATCTTGTACTGGACGCCCTTCTCTCCGATGCCCTTCTCCTCGAGGACTTCGAGCATCTTTTTGATGGAATCTTTCTTATTGGTAAAGCCGTTCAGGAAGTCGGAGTTGATCATCTTTCCGTCTCCAGTATAGGCTTCCTTCCCGATATCCCCGCCTTCGATGACCGGGATGATGTCGCAGCCGAACTTCTTTGCGAAGTCGTAGTCACGCTGGTCATGTGCCGGTACGGCCATGATCGCGCCGGTGCCGTAGCCCATCATGACATAATCAGCGGCGAAGATCGGGATCTCCTTGCCGGAGATCGGGTTGACGGCGGTCAGGCCTTCAAGACGGACACCGGTCTTGTCCTTCACCAGCTGAGTACGCTCAAACTCGGTCTTCTTTGCGCATTCCCTGCGGTAATCTTCCAGAGCGGACCAGTTGCTGATCCTATCCTTGTACTTGTCAAGGAGCGGATGTTCCGGAGCAACTACCATAAAGGTTACACCGTAAAGGGTATCACATCTGGTCGTATAGATTCTCAGTCTTTCGTCTGTATCCTTGACCTGGAAGTTGACGAAAGCGCCTTCGGATCTTCCGATCCAGTGAACCTGCTGCTGTTTTACATTATCCGGATAATCGACATCCTCAAGACCCTGGAGCAGTTTGTCTGCGTACTTGGTGATGCGGAGATACCAGACACGCTTCGGAAGCTGGATGACATCATTGTGGCAGATATCGCACTTGCCACCCTGGGAATCCTCATTGGAGAGGACGACCTTGCAGTGCGGGCAGTAGTTGACGAGAGTGGTGTCGCGGAATACCAGTCCGTGCTCGAAGAGCTTCAGGAAGATCCACTGGGTCCACTTGTAGTAATCTTCGTCTGTGGTATCAATGACTCTGCTCCAGTCGAATGAGAATCCGACTTTCTTCAGCTGTTCCGTAAAATGTGCGATGTTCTTGTCAGTGATCTGACGTGGATGTGTGTTGGTCTTGATCGCATAGTTCTCGGTCGGAAGTCCGAAAGCATCAAATCCGATCGGGAAGAGGACGTTGTAGCCCTGCATCCGTCTCTTGCGGGATACGACTTCGATGCTGGAATATGCTTTGATATGGCCGACATGCATTCCGGCTCCGGACGGGTACGGGAACTCGACAAGGCCGTAGAACTTCGGCTTCTTGTCGAAATCCTTTGCTTCGAAGATGCGGGCATCTTCCCACTTCTTCTGCCACTTGGGCTCGATCTTCTTAAAATCGTACTTCATGGAAACTCCTTCTTGCGCAGTCCGCGGAATCACGCTTCCACGGCAACCGAACGGGACCAGTTCCCTTCGGGATACGCTTCCTGTTAATCTATCTACAGTCTTTCCTATCATAACGCGTTTGACAAGCTCTGACAAGAAAAGCGGCAGGAATCTGCAGCGGGCGTATAAGCGGCAGGAATGATCTGCGGCGGCAGGAATCTGCAGCGGACGTATAAGCGGAAGGGATCTGCAGCAGCAGGAATCTGCAGCGGATGTCTCTGAGAAGTCGGTAAGGCAGGAAGCAGAAGGCAGACGGAAAGAAGAGCTGGAAAAAACTCCTAAAATCCGAAATAATTTGGAGATTTGAGATACTACCGAAAAAATACATGAAGAAGCAGTTTCCATTTCTTGACAGAGGATATCTGCTATGGTAATTTACGTATGTCCAAAGGAGGTGTTTGCGGTGTGCCTTTTCCGAAAAAGGGAAAGGCAGACTGCAGGCGCCTCTTACTCTTTTATCGGGCAATACAATTCTTTTTCATGATTCGATCTGGTCGGAAGATATACCGGCAGTCCGCGGGCAGGACGAAACCGGACCTGATCAGTATCCGAAAGCGGAGGTATGAAAAGTGGCTACAAAATATATCTTTGTTACGGGCGGTGTCGTTTCCGGACTTGGCAAGGGGATCACCGCGGCGAGCCTTGGACGCCTTCTGAAAGCCAGAGGGTTCAAGGTGGCTTCCCAGAAGCTGGACCCGTATATCAATGTCGATCCCGGGACCATGAGCCCTTATCAGCATGGCGAGGTGTTCGTCACGGAGGACGGAGCAGAGACCGATCTGGATCTGGGTCATTACGAACGTTTCATCGATGAGGACCTGAACAAGTACTCCAATCTGACGACAGGCAAGGTATACTGGAATGTTCTTCATAAGGAAAGAAACGGCGAGTATCTGGGACAGACCGTGCAGGTCATCCCTCACATTACAAATGAGATCAAGTCCTTCATCTATTCAGTCGGCAAGAAGGGCAACGCGGACGTCATCATCACGGAGATCGGAGGTACGACCGGCGACATAGAGTCCCAGCCGTTCCTGGAGGCGATCCGTCAGGTCCGCTATGAAGTCGGAAAGGAGAACTGCCTCTATATCCACGTGACCTTGGTCCCGTACCTGGAATCTTCCAGAGAGCACAAGTCAAAACCGACTCAGCATTCTGTCAAGGAGCTGCAGTCCTATGGTATCTTCCCGGATATCATCGTCGCGCGCTGCAACCAGCCGATCGAGAAGAGTGTCCTGAGGAAGATCGCCATGTTCTGCAACGTCAAGGAAGACTGCGTCATTCAGAACCTGACGCTTCCGGTCCTCTATGAAGCCCCTCTGATGCTGGAGGATGCAGGTCTTGCGAAGATTGCCCTCAGGGAGCTTGGTCTTGACGAGAACATGCCGGTCGACCTGACTGACTGGAAGAAGATGCTGACCAGGATCAATGGCTGTGAGAAGACCGTGAAGATCGCTCTGGTCGGCAAGTACGTCCAGCTGCATGATTCCTACCTGTCCGTTGCCGAGGCGCTGAAGCACGGAGGCTGGGAGAACGGTGTCAATGTGGATATCGACTGGGTTGACAGCGAGACGATCACGGCTGATAATGTTGACAATATCCTGAAGGGTGTTAATGGCGTCATCATTCCGGGCGGTTTCGGAAGCCGCGGGATCGAGGGTATGATCGAAGCCTGCAGGTACGCGCGTGTCAACCGGATCCCTTACTTCGGGATCTGTCTGGGCATGCAGATCGCGGTCATCGAGTACGCGAGGGATGTCCTCGGCTGGGCCGACGCCAATTCCGGTGAGTTCGATGAGAAGTCTGCCCACAAGGTCATCGACCTGATGCCGGACCAGCAGGGCAACCTGCCGAAGGGCGGCACCATGAGGCTTGGCGCCTATCCGTGCAGCGTGAAAGAAGGGACTGAACTCTACAACGCTTACGGGAAGGCACTGGTCGATGAGAGACATCGCCATCGCTATGAGGTGAACAACGAATTCCGTCCGGAGATCGAGAAGGCAGGCGTGGTCTTCTCCGGAACGTCCCCGGATGAGAGACTCGTCGAGGCCATGGAGCTGCCAGGATACTCATTCTATGTCGGGGTACAGTTCCATCCGGAATTCAAGTCACGTCCGAACAAGGCGCATCCGCTGTTCCGTGATTTCCTGAAAGCAGCGTCCGGAGCAGCGTCGGCGGCAGCTCTTGACAAGGGGAGCGTTTCCGACGGGAAGACAGAGTAACCGGGCGGATGGAGGCGTTCATAGAACGATCCTGTAAGGATGCATTATCCAGGATCCTGTATCGAACTTCGTCGATCGTCGATATGATAGTGCAGGGCGGGAACATCTCCTGCTCTGCATTGTATCATGGAGACAGGAAAAGCGGGAGGACTCCGAGGCACACAGCCGCGGAGGCAGCGGTATCAGGTATACAAAAAGGAATACAAAGATGAATCAATCTACTATGGATCTTCTGCAGCTGGTTCGGGATGAAGATGTCAAGTTCATCCGTCTGGCCTACTGCGATCTGAACGGACGGCTTAGGAACATGGCGATCATGTCGTCGGAACTGAAGCGGGCAGTGGAGGAAGGCATCTCCTTCGATGCCAGCGCGGTCCCGGGTTTCACCGGCGTGGAGTTCTCGGACCTGTTCCTGGTCCCGGACACCTCGACGATCTCGATCCTGCCCTGGCGCCCGGCTCATGAGCGTGTCATGAGGATGCAGTGCGATGTGAAGCATCCGGACGGCACCGATTTCGAGGCTTATTCCAGAAATGTTCTTCGAAAGGCCGTCGACCGCGCGATCGATATGGGCTTCATCATCAACTTCGGCACCGAGTGCGAGTTCTATCTCTTCAGGCTGGATGAAGGAGGCAATCCGACCCTGACCCCTCAGGACCATGCGGGCTACAACGACATCGCCCCGCTCGATAAGGGTGAAGACATGCGCCGCAAGATCTGCCTTGCGATCGAGGACATGGGACTCAATCCGGAATGCTCCCACCATGAGTGCGGACCGGGACAGAATGAGATCGATTTCCGCTATGCGGATGCCCTGCAGGCGGCGGACAACTTCCTGACTCTGAAGATGGCGGTCAAGTCCATCGCGGCTATGAACGACCTCTATGCATCCTTCATGCCCAAGCCGCTTGCCGATAACTGCGGCAACGGCCTTCACATCAATTTCTCTCTGATGAGGGGAGGGCATTCGGTGTTCAAGACCGGGGGAGAGCACTCGAAGACCGGGGAGAGCTTTATAGCGGGCGTGCTTGAGAAAGTACCCGAGATCACGGCGTTCCTGAACCCGACACCGAATTCCTACGAGCGCTTCGGCAGCTTCAAGGCACCGAAGTTTGTGACCTGGTCCCACCAGAACCGGTCCCAGCTGATCCGGATCCCTGCGGCAGTAGGGAAACATGTCCGCGCGGAGCTGAGATCAGCAGATCCATCGTGCAACCCGTATCTCGCATTTGCCCTTCTTATCCATGCAGGACTCGATGGGATCGAGAACGGGTCGAAGCTGTGCGCGCCTTACAACGGCAATGCCTATGATATCAGCGACCCGTCCGTGAGAAGGCTGCCGCACGACCTCGGCGAGGCACTGAAGCTGGCAGAGGAAAGCGAGCTGGTGAGGAAGGTCATTCCGGAGCAGAGCCGGGAAGAATTTCTGGAATCAAAGAAGGAAGAATGGCATGAGTACCAGATGTCATCCGAACGGCATGGACTGGAGATCAGAAAGTATTTCGACAGTCTGTAAGAACCTGACGGACTGCGGAAGCGGAAAATTTTCCGGTGGAAAGGAGGCACAGGCTGCTGCGCCTCTGGAATGTATGAGTGCGGATCTGAGGAGCCTTGAATTCTATGAATACGGGAGAACCCAGAATACTGCTCGCGGTCAGCGGGCCCAAAACTGAAAAAGTTTTTTCGGACATGATCCTTGACTGGCAGAACTCTGACATCAGCGTCCGGACCACCAGCAAAGAGGCGTGGAAGGCGCTGCAGGAAAGCACCTACTCTCTTGCCATCATCATATCGCCGCTTATCGATGGAAATGGCTTTGACCTTGCGTCCATGGCTTCGCGGACGAGTGCAGGTGTCATCTTTGTGTGCCGGCCGCAGATGGCGGATACGGCGGAGCAGAAGCTCCGCGACACCGGCGTCTACGTCTTCTCCACGGATCTCGGCAAAAGGATCTTCACTCAGGCACTGAAGATGATGCATGCCGTGAGCATCCGTCTGTCCAAGGATGTACCCCAGACCCAGATGCTGCAGGACCGCATCAGGGACATCCGGATCATTAACCGCGCCAAATGTCTCCTGATCCAGTATGAGCGCCTGAGCGAGGAGGAAGCCCATAAGACCATCGAACGCCAGGCGATGAACCGCCAGATGTCCCGCCGCGAGATCGCGGAGGAGATCCTGGAGAATTACGGGGCGTGAAAACGGACGTTTCCGGCTATGCAGACCAGGACTTATCAGAAAAAGAATTCATGAAAGCAGTCCATCTGCGGCGCTGACATTCCGGGAAGGAATGTCTCCCCTGCGGATGAACTGCTTTTATCGTTTTTTTATCCCCCGGCAGGATCGGCATTCCAGATAGGGTGTCGAAGCTGACGGGGGCTTTTTATCCCGGCTCTTCCGAGGGCTTTTTATCCCGGCTGTTCCGGGGCTGTTCAGGTCAGTTTGTCCCGTTTGTTCTGGTTGACGGCGATAGGGTCTTCAACTATTCTTAGGATGATATGATTACAAAGAATATGATGGAAGAATATATGAGTTCGTGCACGCTTTGCCCGAGAAACTGCAAGGCTGACAGGCTGGCCGGCAAGGCTGGAGTCTGCGGAGTCCCGGCCGATCTTTATATTGCCAGGGCGGCTCTTCACTTCTGGGAGGAGCCCTGTATCTCAGGCAGCAGGGGTTCCGGAGCGGTTTTCTTTACGGGCTGCGGGCTGAAGTGCATCTACTGCCAGAATGCGCCGATCTCCGGGACGGATGCTCTAAAGGAGCCCCTTCTCGGGAAGAAAGTCTCTCAGGAGCATCTTGCGGAGATCTTCCTGAAGCTGCAGAATGAGCAGGGGGCGAACAATATCAATCTTGTCACGGCTGTACAGTACATTCCGCAGGTGGCCGAGGCACTGAGGGAAGCGAAAGACCGGGGGCTGAAGATCCCTGTTGTCTACAATTCCAGCGGCTATGAGAAGGTGGAATCCCTGAGGCTTCTGGAAGGACTGGTGGATGTCTGGCTTCCGGATCTCAAGTATATGGACCCGGAGCTGGCGAAGAAGTATTCTTTCGCCCAGGATTATCCGGAGGCGGCCAAAGCCGCTGTCTCTGAGATGGTCAGACAGGCAGGAGAGCCGGAATTCTACACAGACGAGGCAGGTCAGAAGCTGATCCGGAAGGGAGTGATCGTGCGGCATCTGCTTCTTCCGGGACATGTGAAGAATGCGAAGGCGGTCGTGAAGTATCTCCATGAAACTTACGGCAATTCCATCTACATCAGTATGATGAATCAGTACACGCCGATGGAGACCCTGAAGGATAGGATCCAGGATGACGAGTGGAAAGACAGAGATCATGAGCTTCTGACCCGGAAGGTCACGAAGCGTGAATATGAGAGGTTGATTGACTATGCAGTCGAGATCGGAGTCGAGAACGGGTTCCTGCAGGAAGGCGGGACCGCGAAGGAAAGCTTCATTCCATCCTGGAACGGGGAAGGTGTCTGAAGGGAAACAGACCTCTGCAGGGAAACAGACTTCTGCAGAGGGCAGCCAGCATAGAGATGGCAGAGATCCTTCCGGCAGCAGTAAACGGCGCCCCCCGCGTCGGGAATGGAATCGAAGGACAGAAAATTCCCCTGGACCGGTAAGAGCAGGGGGACCGGCAAATTCCCCTGGACCGGTAAGAGCAGGGGGACCGGCAAAGTCCGCTGGAACGGCAAGAGCTGCAGGCCCGTCAAAGTCCTTAAAGGATGGAGTCTGCCCGATCAGCAGAAAGTGCGGAGGCTGCGATTACCAGGGAATTGAGTATGAAAAGCAGCTTCAGAAGAAGGAAGCCCATATCCGCTTCCTGCTGAAGGATGCTGTGAAGACGATCCACCCGATCCTGGGCATGAAGGATCCGCTGCATTACAGATGCAAGGTGCATGCAGCATTTGACCACGATGGGAAAGGCAATCCAATCTCGGGAATCTATGAGAAGAATTCTCATATAGTGGTGCCGATGGACAGCTGCATGATCGAAGATGAGAACGCCGATGCCATCATCGTATCCATAAGGAACCTGCTGCGTTCCTTTAAGATCAGGACGTACGATGAGGACACCGGATACGGGCTGCTGAGGCATGTGCTGGTGAGAAAGGGCTATGCGACCGGCCAGTATCTGGTCGTTCTGGTTGTGACGAGCCCGGTCTTCCCGGGAAAGAATAACTTCGTGAAGGCACTGAGGAAGGAGCATCCGGAGATCACATCCATCGTGCTGAACATCAACGATCTGGATACGTCCATGGTCCTGGGAGAGCGGAATATTCCGATCTACGGACCGGGATCTATCACGGATGAGCTCTGCGGACATAAGTTCCGGATCTCCCCGAATTCCTTCTACCAGGTCAATCCGGCACAGACGGAGATCCTCTATAGGAAAGTGCTTCAGTATGCGGACCTGACCGGGAAAGAGGAAGTCCTGGACGCCTACTGCGGAACCGGGACCATCGGGATCATTGCTTCGGACAAGGCTGGCCATGTGACAGGGGTCGAGCTGAACAAGGATGCGTTGAGAGACGCCGTCAGCAATGCAAGAGGGGAGAAGATCAGAAATATTGACTTCATCTGTGATGATGCGGGCGATTATCTGAGTTCTCTGAACGGCCTTTTGGATATCGGGCAGAAGGCTGCCATGCCGGACGTCATTATCATGGACCCGCCGAGGACCGGAAGCACACCGGCATTCATCAAAGCCGCGGCATTATCGGGGGCGAAGACGATCGTGTATGTCTCCTGCGGTCCGGATACTCTGGCAAGAGATCTTGATCTCTTCGAGGAACTTGGCTATGAAGCGCTGGAAGCCCAGCCCTGCGACCTGTTCCCGTACACAGCTCATTGCGAAGTGGTTGTGAGACTCAGACGATTCGGCTGACCATTTTTCACTTGTTCAGATAAGAAATAATTCATGAAACTACCTGTTTGGGTAGTGGTCTTCCTCCCTTCCTTATCGGAAAATAGGATCACAGAATGACTGATCTCCGGATGAACAGGTTTCCGGATGGAGGGACAGCCGCTTTATGCGGTATCTGAAAAGAGCAAGGGAGGAATCTGATATGGGACTGTTTTCAAAGAAGGAATGTGTCCGCTGCGGCAAGAAGGCGGGGCTTCTGACAAGGAAGAAACTGGCGGACGGCGATTATCTCTGCGGTGACTGCGCCGATCTCTGCAGCCCGGAGCTGACATCGGACGATTTCCGGAATATGACGCTCGATGATGTGGAAGAACATATCGAGGAAGTGGAAGAGGACGAGGACAGGTACGAGAATGAGTTCCACAGAACAAGAACGATCCGTACGCAGATGGTCCTCAAGAATCATGATATCGTCTACGTGGATGATACCCATGGCTGGTGGGTGAACGCCACCAGGCAGCATCCGGACGTCTTCACATTCAGCCAGGCCGGCGACTGTCATCTGGACCTCGATACAACGCTCAGAAGCGATGATAACGATGATGATCACGATCATGAGGATTTTCTGGAAGATATGTTCCGTGGAGCGGCGTTCATGCAGATGCGGATGCAGTACCCGGAGCTTCCGGTCTGCCCTCCGAATGAAGAGATCCAGAAGATGGAGTTCGTCATCTATATCAATGACCGTGCGCCGATCACGGAGGTCCGTATCCCGGTCATGGACGCGATCATACCAAGCCAGGGCGATATCGAAGGCGGATATGAGTGCGCTTATCAGCTGCTGAACCTCTTCAGGAGCATGAAACAGAAGCATGCTGATTATGAACAGGCTGCAGCATCCCAGACGAAAGCAGCACAGCCTGCACAGGCGGCGGGCGGCGACATGACGGAGCAGCTGATGAACCTTAAGAAGCTTCTGGATGCGGGAATCCTCACTCAGGACGAGTTCAACGCAAAGAAAAAACAGATCCTCGGCCTGTGATGGCTGACAGGCAGGACAGAAAGAATCCTGTGAAAGGATCCTGAAGTGTACAGAATGCCGGACGGAAACACATCTGCCCCGTTCTGCAGCTACAGCCGAGGAGACTATGTAGTCACCGCGGCGACAGATGTATCGATAGAAGGTTCAGGATTACAAAGCGGGGATCCTCGGTATCTGTGATGTCGAGTTGGTTGACATCAGTTCATATGGTATACGGCGAGCAGCCCTTTCAGCAGCAGGTCCGGGTCGTGGATGACTTTTTCCCGGATCCAGGGGAGGACATAGCGGCTGTTGCCGCCGGTCACGATGACTTTGAGGTCCGGGAGGTTATAGTCCTCCCGGATCCTTTTTATGACGCCGTCCATCATGATGCCGGTCGAGGCGACTGCCCCGGAGATCATGTTGGAGATGGTGTCGCGGCCGAGCAGGCTTTCTGCGGGTTCCGCGGTCAGCTGGGGGAGCTTGGCCGTCCGGTCTGCCTGAGCATCGAGGCTCAGCTGGACTCCGGCGGAGATCATGCCGCCGATGAAGTTGGCGTCTCTGTCCGTCACGGACAGAGTGGTGCAGGTCCCAAGATCATAGACAGCTGCCGGCGTGCCGTAGAAGGCAATCGCAGCTGCCATGTCCACCAGACGGTCCTGGCCGAAGTTCGAGGTATCATAGAGCTTTGTCCCGATGCCGGTCCTAAGGCCAGTGTTCATCTGCAAGGCTTCTTTTCCGGTCACCCGGAGCAGAGCACTTTTCAGGATGGGATCGACTTCGGGAACGACCGAGGAGATGATCGAGCCTTCGATGCTTTTCGGGTCGATACCCCCGGAGGCAAGAATGCGGCGGAGCTCGAACGCCATCGACTGAGGAGTCCACTTGCGCCGGGTCTCAAGCCGGTCCGTGAAAAGCAGGCTGTCGCCGTCGAACAGTCCGATTACGATATTGGAATTGCCTGTGTCCGCTGTGATGACTTTGCTCATGCCGTTCCTCCTGAAAAATATGCTGCCAAAGGCGAATGGTACAGCTCTTATCGGATAATAACAGAAAATATCCCCGGAAACGTATGAAGTTTTCCGGGGATATCCTTTTTCTGTGTCTTCTTCTCTTCAGCGTCTGTGCAGTGCCCTGGCGACCAGAAGTCCTACGGTCCCGCCGAGGATGCAGCCGGCTGCTGCTTCGATCAGTCCCTGGGTCCCTACCATAGCAACGACAAGACCCATCGGATTGACTGCTCCGAGCTTCTCAGCCATGCCCTGCATGTAATCGGAATGATAGAAGAAAATCATCAGGGAGCTCATGAAGAACAGGGTGTTCAGAAGCGGAGCCGCAAGCCCTGTCAGATAATAGGTGACCGGCTTATTGGTGATCCTGTGAAGTCCTTTGAAGATGAGTCCGGTGAAGATGCCCATCAGCATCCTTGCGACGATCGCGGTGACGAATACGCCGAACGGACTGACCTGAAAGAGAGCGGAAAGCAGTCCGCTCGCTCCGGTGATCGCATTGACGAAACTGGTGAGACCAAAGACTGCCGCACAGATGAAAGCGCCCATGGGGCCGATCAGCATGGCTGCGATGGCGACTGGAATGGTGACAAGGGATACGCTCAGGATCGGTGTCCTGAGGGTCCCAAGCGGGGTAAGCCCCATGATCAGGGTGATTGCAATCAGGATTGAGGTCTCCGTCATGAACCTGATCCTGGAATCGGTCCTTGCCGGTGCTGCTGCGGTTACTGTAGCCATAGGAAATTCTCCTTCCCGTAGATGTGGCTCCCGGTCCTTCTCTTTTCGATGCCGCTTTCTGCAGGAAGAAGATACGCTGATAAGCATAAAAAAAGCGGGAACCGGAATCAGAAATACTTCTGACAATAGTTACCGACCAGAGGAAAGGAGTCTCAAAGCGATCGTCTCATCACAATAAGTCCGCCGGCATATGCCTGGCTGCTCTGCCCCGGGATGGATCTGCTGAGCACATAGATATGAAATTCTCCTTTGCTGCCGTTCTGGTCAAACAGATATAGCGCACTTTCATTATGGCACAATCCGGCGAAAATGCAAGGCGGTCCAGGCATTGAATCCGGTACATGCGAAAATGCAGGACATTCCAGGCACTGAATCCGGTACATGCGAAAATGCAGGACATTCCAGGCACTGAATCCGGTATATGCGGGGACGCGGACCTTTACAATTACGGAAAACAGAGATAGCCTGTCTTAGAGAAAGAAAAACCGGAAAGGGTCCGGGAATACTGAAAAGACAGGATAATGCCGGGCGGATGCCCCGGAGAGAGACAGGGAGGATATCGGATGCTGAAAGGAAAACATGTGCTACTCGGAGTCACTGGCGGGATCGCCGCCTACAAAGCGTGCGAGCTTGCTTCGGCGCTGATGAAGCAGCACGCAGATGTGAACGTGATCATGACGGAGAATGCCACGCAGTTCGTGTCGCCGCTGACATTTGACGCACTGACTCATAACAGAACGGTGACTGACACATATGACAGGCAGCATTCCTATGAGGTGGAGCACATCTCGCTTGCACAGAAGGCAGATGTCCTGATGATCGCGCCTGCGACCGCCAATGTGATCGCGAAGCTTGCAGGTGGCCTTGCGGACGACATGCTGACGACGACAGCGCTCGCCTGCGTGTGCCAGAAGCTGATCGCCCCTGCTATGAACACCAATATGTACGATAATCCCGCGACGCAGCGGAATCTGAGACAGCTGAAGGAGGATGGATGGGAGATCATCGAGCCGGATAGCGGGAGACTTGCCTGCGGCGCCGTCGGCAAAGGGAAGCTTGCTTCACCGGAAACTCTTCTGGAGGCGATCGATCATGCCATCGCGCAGCCGAAGGACATGAAGGGGCTGAAAGTTCTTGTCACCGCCGGACCAACCCAGGAAGCCCTGGACCCGGTCCGCTATCTGACGAACCACTCCAGCGGAAAGATGGGCTACGCCATCGCCATCGCGGCCGCGCAGAGAGGCGCCGACGTGACCCTGGTGACGGGCCGGACGAATCTGCCGCGTCCGAACTATATGAAAGTTGTGGATGTCGTAAGCGCCGAGGATATGTACCAGGCAGTAACCGGAGCAGCGGCAGATGCTGACATCATCATCAAGGCAGCGGCGGTCGCCGACTTCAGACCCGAGCATGTGGCTTCGGATAAGATCAAGAAGATGGACGTGGACGGAAAACCGTGCCTGCCGCTTGAGAAGACCCGGGATATCCTGGGATATCTGGGAGAGCACAAGAACGAACACCCTGGCCAGATCCTTTGCGGTTTCTCCATGGAGACAGAGCACATGGTCGAGAACTCCAGAAAGAAGCTGGAGAAAAAGAACCTGGATATGATCGCAGCCAACAATGTCAAGGAGAGCGGAGCCGGATTTGAGGTCGATACGAACCGGCTTACACTGATAACGGGGGACGGAGAGCGGACACTTCCGCTGATGAGCAAGTATGACGCGGCAAACGCTCTGCTGAGTGCGCTGATGGCAGAAGAGAAGGAATGAGCAGTCATTCCGGAATCCTCTGCCATGAGTTTTTTTGTATAAACTGTGTTATAGTAAGAATAAATATCGTAATCTAAGTAACTCCAAGGAGGATATCAGCAATGACTTACAAGGAAGTTCTTGAAAACGCGCGCACCTGCAGCGGTCCGCACTGCAAGGCCTGTCCGGTATGCAACGGACGGGCCTGCGGCAATACGATGCCGGGTCCCGGGGCAAAGGGAGTCGGCGATGTAGCCGTCCGCAATTATGATGCATGGAAAAAAGTCCGCATCAACCTGAACACGATTGCGGAGAACAAGGAACCTGACACTTCTTTCGATTTCTTCGGCAGGAAGATGAAGTACCCGATCTTTGCGGGTCCGGTTGGTGCGGTCAATCTGCATTATGGGGACAAACTGAACGACATCCAGTATAACGACATCCTCGTACGTGCCTGCATGGAAGCCGGCATTGCTGCATTCACAGGGGATGGAACGAATGCCGAGGTCATGAAGGCTGCCACGAAAGCCATCAAGGCTGCGGGCGGTGCCGGAATACCGACAGTTAAACCATGGGACGTGAATACACTTCAGGAAAAGTTTGCCCTCGTCAAAGAGTCTGATTCCTTTGCAGTCGCCATGGATGTAGATGCTGCCGGACTGCCATTTCTGCAGGGACTGCAGCCGCCGGCAGGAAGCAAGACGGTGGAGGAGCTGCGCGAAGTGATCAGGCTTGCAGGAAAGCCGTTCATCGTGAAGGGTGTAATGACCGTGAAGGGAGCCCTGGACGCCAAGGCGGCAGGGGCATCTGCGATCATCGTATCCAACCACGGCGGACGCGTGCTGGACCAGACGCCTTCGACCGCTGAAGTTCTGGAGGAGATCGCGGACGCGGTGAAGGGCGAGATGCTGGTTCTTGTAGACGGCGGAATCCGCACAGGCGTCGATGTCTTCAAGGCTCTGGCACTCGGGGCAGACGCGGTACTGATCGCAAGGCCATATGTAACGGCGGTCTACGGCGGCGCTGAGGAAGGCGTGAAGGTCCTGACTGAGAAGCTTGGAAAAGAGCTGGCAGACACTATGAAGATGTGCGGAGTGTCTTCCCTGGATCAGATCGGCAAGGAGAACCTCTTCCTTCCGAAGAGCCAGTATGCGAGATTCTGACAGGATTTTCTGAGCAGGACACAGTGGCATCCTGACAGAGTTTTCTGAGCAGGACACAGTGACATTCTGAGAGGTTCAGATGCTTCTTGAGATAAATGGCGCCTCGGTAAGCCGGGGCGGACACCCGGTCCTGACCGGATTTTCATTTTCGGTCAAGGGGACGGAGAAGATTGCAATTGTTGGAAGGAATGGTGCCGGCAAGTCGACTCTGATCGGAGTCCTCGACGGCACCTGCCCTGCCAGCAGAATCGACGGACATCCGGAAGCGGATGTCCGCTTTTCGCGTGCCGTGACGATCGGCACTTATTCCCAGACAGTTCCGCGCAGGGATGAGGAGAAGACTCCGGATGATTTCGTCCGTGAGGCGGCAGCCATGCAGCACATCCCGGAGGAATCATCCTTGTTTACAGGCTTCGTCAGAGATTTCATGTCGGCTTTCACCAGGCTTGGCTTCTCCCTCAGGGACCGGAAAAAGAAACTCTCGGAATTCTCGGGAGGCGAAAGGGCGAAAGTCCTTCTGATCCGCCTCTTTTTGCTTCAGCCGGACCTGCTGCTCCTTGACGAGCCGACCAATCACCTGGACCTTGAGACAGTGGAATGGCTTGAAGATGCGGTCAGGAGATATCCGAAGGCTGTTGTGATGGTTTCGCATGACCGCTACTTCATCGACCGGGCGGCCGACGTCGTCTGGGAGGTCTCCGGCGGGAGACTGACTAAGTATACCGGCAACTATACCGCATACCGGGAGGAGAAGACCAGGCGGCAGACGCGTCTGATGCGGGAATATCAGGCTCAGCAGGAGGAGATCGCACGCCTGGAAGATCTGATCCGGAAGTTTAGGGGGAAACCAAGAAAAGCGGCCTTTGCACGCTCGAGGGCAAAGCTGCTTGAACGGATGGATAAGATGCCGAAACCGGAACCGGACCAGGCTCAGATCCACACGGAAGAGATCATCCCGGAACATCCGGGCAGCAGGAATGTACTTGACTGTGATAAGCTGTCCATTGGCTATGACCGGAAGAATCCGCTCAGATGCGTCTCGTTCTGCCTGAAGAGGGGCAGAAAAGTCGGTATCTTCGGGCCAAATGGGACCGGAAAAAGCGCATTTCTGAAAACACTGGCGGGGAAACTGCAGCCAGTATCCGGGAAACTTTCCATCAGCAGCTCGGCAGATATTGCATACTTTGACCAGATGTCTGCCGGACTGAGCTCGGAGAAGAATGTGTTTGAATACTTCCACGATCGTTTCCCGGCGCTCACAGGACGGGAGGTCAGGCAGACTCTGGCCGGCTATCTGTTCGGAGAGAAGGACATGGGAAAGAAGGTCTCTTCTCTCTCAGGAGGCGAGAAGGCCAGGCTTACGCTCGCGGTCCTTCTTCAGCGAAGGCCGAACCTGCTCCTTCTGGATGAACCGACCAACAACATGGATATCCCTGCCAGGGAGACTCTGGAATCCATCTTCCGGATGTACAGGGGAACTCTGGTATTCGTCTCCCACGACCGGTACTTTCTGAGCCATGTGGCGGAGGAACTGCTCTTTTTCCCGCCTGATACAGACAAGGTTTTCTACTATCCGTTCGGTTACGAACATTACAGGGAAAAGCAGAACAAAGCATCTTCCGGAGACCAGGATGCCATGAGGAATGCGGAAGAGCAGAGAATGATCGAGGAGCTGCGGGCGGTTCCGAAGGGAATCAGCATGCGCCCGCGTGAGATCTCAACTGCGTCGCTTCAGCTGGACTGGGAATTCGGTCTGAACAGGGAGAAGAGAAAGCCGGCGGAAGAAACATATGCACGGGCGAGCGAAGTCTATGAGGAGGCTGCCGGAAGGATGTTCTTTGACCGCAGGCTTCCTGAAAAGCAGATGCCGGACGAAGAGAGTGGGGCGAGCGGGATGGATGGCAGAGATGAGCCTTCAGGCAAGCCTGGCAGCACTGCAGAGGGATGGATCTCGCTCGATGACTACATGTCGTCGGATGACGATATCCGTCTGGAGAAGGAGCTCCGAGGGAAGCTTGAGCTAGCCAGGGACGCGTGGACGAAGGAACTTCTCGAATGGTACGGGATCTGGCAGGAGGCTGCCGGCGGAACAGGGGGACAGCATCCGGAAAACATATCGTCTTCTGGCCTCTCCCGGTCTTGACTGGGCTCCGTTTTGCATATAAACTGTATGAAGTTTCATAAGTGCAGGGAAAAGGGAGTAGCACACGGGCCTAAGGGCCTGTGCCCCGTCTTCGTCATCACGGCTGAAAGGCCCGGAGCGGGTCGGTCTCTGAAGAATCATCAAGGATTCAGATATCGTCAGCAAGACTTTTGCCATGAGTACCCGGATCTTATCCGGTATTCATGGCAGAAGTCTTGCTTTTTCTTTTCTTACCTGCCGCAGCTATTCACTTTCGCCGATATGAAAAGAGTATGGAGGGTTTTCTATGAGCGAAATTCTGTCACTGTTTTCCAATGTGGGAAACATCACGGTCCAGCAGGTGATTATGTGGATCATCGGCGGAGTCATGATCTGGCTCGGCATACGGAAGCAGATGGAGCCGACGCTGCTTGTCCCTATGGGATTCGGCGCGATCCTGGTCAACCTGCCTATGTCCGCAGTCGTAACCCGTGAGATCGAAGGCGTCATCGAGGAAGGCCCGCTGGATGTCCTGTTCAACGCCGGCATCGCCAATGAACTGTTTCTGCTTCTTCTGTTCATCGGCATCGGGGCCATGATCGATTTCACGCCGCTTCTTGCGAATCCGGTCCTGATGCTGTTCGGAGCGGCTGCCCAGTTCGGCATCTTCATGACCCTGAGCCTTGCCACCCTGTTCGGCTTCAGCCTTCAGGATGCTTCATCCGTCGGAATCATCGGCGCTGCAGACGGCCCGACTTCGATCTTCGTCGCCAACTATTTTAATTCCAAGTACCTTGGCGCTATCATTGTTGCTGCCTATTCTTATATGGCTCTGGTCCCGATCATCCAGCCGCCGGTGATCCGTCTTCTGACTTCAAAGAAGGAACGTCTGATCCACATGGAGTACAGTCCGAAGTCAGTCTCCAGGAAAGCAAAGATCCTGTTCCCGATCATGATCACGGTCGTCTCCGGGATCGTTGCTCCGAAGTCCGCTCCGCTGATCGGTTTCCTGATGTTCGGCAACCTGATCCGCGAGTGCGGAGTCCTCGATTCTCTGTCCGATACTGCCCAGCACACGATGGCCAATCTGGTCACCCTGATCCTCGGACTCACAGTTGCTTCGAGGATGAGGGCGGAGGATTTCCTGAATGTCCAGACCCTGATGATCCTTCTCCTTGGCCTGGTCGCTTTCATCTTCGATACGGCGGGCGGTGTGATCTTTGCGAAGGTCCTGAACCTCTTCCGCAAAAAGAAGATCAATCCGATGATCGGAGCATGCGGGATCTCTGCTTTCCCGATGTCCGGAAGAGTCGTCACTCAGATGGCCTTGAAGGAAGACCCGACCAACATCCTGATCATGCAGGCTACCGGTGTTAATGTTTCAGGCCAGATCGCTTCCGTCATTGCCGGAGGTCTCATCCTCGGGCTGGTTCCGAAGCTGTAAGATAGAGTCTTTTCCGCACATGTGAACGATATGCTGAAGCTGAGCTGTGAATCTTCCGTATTCTGATTGTGACCCGGTACAGAGGAGAGCGGTGCAGCCGACAGAAAGGAGCAAGGAATGGTATTTCTGCAATCATTGAAAGTAATGGGACTCGGGATGCTTGGTATCTTTACCGTCACGATCGTCCTTGTCCTGATCATGAAGCTTCTGACAAGATTATTCCCTTCGGATGAGAAGGAGACGGCCGAAGGCGAGTGATCGTCTGTAGATAATACAGAAGGACCTGCCGTCGGATCCGCCGACGGCAGGTCTGGACATGTCCTGGTATGAAGAGCTGCCGGCCGCGGGAGACCGGCGGCTTTATAAAACATTTGTGTAACGACAATATTATTGAATAATATGAAATAACAAAAATTATTCGATATCTTTTCGGAAACTGTTGACAACTTTTTCCGAAGGG
>DLFD01000044.1 GCA_002482005.1 Lachnospiraceae bacterium UBA7729
CCCGCTTTGTATTCCTGAAAAAGATTGATCAGAAGCACATGTGGCTCGCCGACATACATCGACCAACGACACGATCCCGACCGCCGGAAAGCTGACAGTCCTGTCTCTCAGCAAGGAGCTGACGAAGGAGCTCCGCCGCCTGACGGATCTCCTCTTTGAAAAGGCGGACGATCTGTTTGACGCGACCCAGAACCTGGACTCTTTCGTCGCTGTCTCCGGCGCCCTCAAGTCCTGCGCGGTCAGCCTGTCCAAGATGTGCAGCGACCTGCGCCTTCTGTCTTCCGGCCCAAGATGCGGCCTGCACGAGATCAATCTTCCCGCCATGCAGAACGGCTCTTCCATCATGCCCGGCAAGGTCAACCCGGTCATCCCGGAAGTCGTCACCCAGGTCGCCTTTCTGGTAGCCGGCCATGACACCACCATCACCATGGCCGCGGAAGCCGGCCGCTTCTTCCACGCTTACCTTGGCTGCAGCGTGATATCAAGGCCCGGAAGGTTTGCGAGGAAGATGGCTTTGCCCAGTTCGGCTGTCGGCCAAGACTAAAGTCACGGGAGTCCGCGCGGCGAAGTTTTGACGTTCAGCACAATGATGGACAGCAGGATCATGAGGATCCCGATGATCCTGGACAGGTCATGGGACTCTCCGTAGGCGAAGAAGCCAAGCAGGCATCCCGTCACAGGCTCGGTCGTGGCCATGATGGCCGCCTTTCCGGCTTCCACCTTCTGCAGGCCGATCGTATAGAGGATGTAAGGCGCCACCGTGCTGACCAGGGCGATCGAAAAGCCCCAGCCGGTCACCTGCGGATGCCGCGCTGCCGCGCGGATGACGGCACCCAGGTCCGCGAAAGGCGCCGTGCATATCGCGGCAAAGAGGAAGGTATAAAACACGACCGTAAAGGGGTGGTATCTGCTCAGGCCGATCTTGCTGAAGATGGAGTACAGCCCCCACAGGACGCCGGCAGCCAGAATGGACGCGCTATGCAGATGCTTCCCGCAGTTCATAAGATATTCCTCCTTACTCAGAGACATCTGCGTTATTATACTGTTTCAGCAGCTGATCTGTCACGCTGTCCGGAAGTTCGAAGTGCTGGTAGTCTTTCACGTTCTCCCAGGAGCCGCCCCACTCAAAGCCGTGGTCGGTGAACAGCTGCCAGCACAGGTCACCTTCCTCGATCTTGTAGGGAAAGCTGGCGTCACGGTCAAGGTACGCTTCACTGCCGGAAGGCTGCACGATTCTGTCTCCGTCCGCGACTCTGGTGTATGGATTGTAGAAAGTGTTGATATCCACGGCGACGCCGAGGCCATGTTTTGAGATACGCTGTGAGTACGGGATCAGCCGGTAGTTGAAGCAGGAGGTGTTATCGTCCTCCATGGATCTTTCATCGTCCCCGCCGTAGTCGTCCACAGGCCGGATCTTCTCGATCGGGTAGTCCTTAAGGTAAAGCTCCTGAAAGATGTCCACAAGGTCGCCGGCGATCGTCTTGTGGCAGATCATCTCCCCCTCTTTTGTCTCTCCCTGCAGATTCTTGTGAAGCAGGTGCAGGCAGCGGAGGTCTTCCCGGGGGACCGGGCAGTCCTCCGGATAGGACTTTCCAGCCATCTGTTCAAAGACAGAGTCCGGGATCATTTCCGCGTAAAAGTTTTCCGCTGTTTCTGTTTCGGACCAGGCTTCGCTTTCTGTCAAAGCTTCGGTTTCCGCCGGGGAATCGGTTTCCGCCGGGGCTTTTGCTTCTGCCGCGTATAGTTCTTCGCGCGGGAGCGCTGCCGCTATGCCCGCGGCACCTCCATACAGACCGGCAAGAAGTCCGGCCAGCGCCAGCAGGGCCGCAGCGCCCCATCTGCCGCCCTTACGCAAGTTCCTGAAGGCCTGTGATCCCTTCGATCCCCATGCCTGCCTTGTCGGATACGGTGATGGTCTTTTCGTCAAATGTCGCTCCTCCTATGACAGGGTCCACGCTGCAGAGGACCGGCCCATCCAGGTCGATCCTGCTGATGATGCCTTTTGCGCAGGCTAGCTCAACAGCGGCGTTCACGGATACCTTTGCCTCCAGCATGCAGCCTAGCATACATTCCATGCCGTATATCTCCGCGGCCGAAACGATCTTCAGAGCATTCGTGATACCGCCGCACTTCATCAGCTTGATATTGATCATGTCCGCGGCGTGCTCCTGCATGACGCGCAGGGCGTCTCCAGGCGAGAAGACGGCCTCGTCTGCCATGACCGGGACGGGACTGTTTTGCGTGACATATCGAAGGCCGTCGAAGTCATCTGCCGGGACCGGCTGCTCGACCAGTTCGATGTCCAGTCCCTTTTCCTGCATCCGGTCCAGAATGCGGAGGGCCTGCTTCGGCTTCCAGGCCTGGTTTGCGTCTATGCGGATCTTTGTCTTCGGGCCGGCCGCCTCCCGCACGGCGCAAAGGCGCTCCACATCCAGAGACGGGTCAACGCCCACCTTGATCTTCAGGGTATCGTACCCCCGCCGGATGGCGTCTTCCGTATCCCTGGTCATGACCTGGGGAGAATTGACGCTGATGGTAATGTCCGTTTCAATCTTTTTTCTGGCTCCTCCCAGCATGCGCCATACCGGAATGCCGAAGCGTTTCCCGTACAGATCGTATAAAGCCATGTCGACCGCCGCCTTGGCACTTGTGTTGTGGACCAGGGCCTTCTGGACCATAGCGGTGTTCTCCTCAAGACATTCTATGTCCCTGCCGGCCAGGGCAGGGGCGATATGGTCCTTTATGGCGCCGATGATGGCGCCCGTCGTGTCGCCCGTTATAACTCCGGTCGGCGGGGCTTCCCCGAAGCCCTCCTGATCCGTATCCGTGCGGATGGTCACGATCACATCCTGCACATGGTCCACCGTCCGCAGGGCTGTCTTAAAGGGCGTCCTGAGCGGAACGGAAAGAATCCCCAGTCTGATATCCGTAATTTTCATGGTCTGTCACCTGTCCTTAGAATACGCTGCCGACCGCTGTGCACCTGCCCTCCAGGTCCTGTCTGTAGCCTGGTTTTCCCGGGACCAGGCTGCCGAAGACAACGCCGAAGTCGCCCGCGTGGCCTGTGCTGTGGATGTAGATGCCGTCGCCCAGATAGATGGCAACATGGCCCGGAAAATAGAGCAGGTCTCCCGTCTTCATATCCTTCGGATCGATCCTTCGGACCGGAAAGCCTTCCACGATCTTCGCGTCCCTGTATATGAGGATCCCGTTCATCATGTAGCTCATGAGGGCCAGGCCGGAACAGTCGGTCCCCTGGCCCGAATGGCCTCCCCACCTGTACTGAGTGCCCAGGTAAGTCTTCGCCGCATCGGCTATGGAGGCCCGCACAGCCGCCTGCCTGGCGCTGTCTTTTCCGCAGGAAAGAAGTACTTTCTGGTGCAGCAGCCATGTTCCATCCGGATCGTCGTACAGAAGGCCGTCGCTGTCGGGGCGGGGGAAGACCAGGGCACTGGAAATGAAGCCTTCCCGGCCGTCTGCCGCCCTTACATGCGCGTAGCCGTCCTGCTTCCGGCCCTGTTCTGTCAGCGTCACCAGGGCGCCTGCCGGAAGAGTCTGCAGCACTTTCCCCTGGACCCTGGGCTGAGACAGAAGGTCCGCCGACCTTCTTCTGACCATTAAAGTCCGTCCGCCGGCGTCCCTGTCCTTCAGAAACTGCGCGTCCGCAAAAGCCAGACAGTCCTGCCGGATCCGGCCTTCGTAGCCATAGTGGGTGCGGACAGAGACCATCGGCCCGCCGGACAGGACCTCCACCGCCCAGCCAGACAGGACTTCGTCCACGACTTCCCCGCCTTCGTCATACAAAAAAGCCTGCGCGGCTTTGACATACGCGTACTTTTTCCCGTTTTCCATCTAAAATACTCTGTTTGTCCCGGTCACATAGTCGAATACCTGCCGGGATACCTCCGCTATGCTGCAGCGGGCCTTTGCATAGTCCATCTTTCCTGCCTCGAAGCCGGATGTGAAGACTCCCAGAAACCAGGTCTTACCCTGCCAGGAAAAGATCCCCGCGTCGTGGACGACCGTGTCCAGCTCCCCCGATTTGTGGGCGCAGACAGGCTCTTCCCAGATATAGCGCAGAAGCTCGTCGTAGTCCCGGTTGGCCCTGAGAAAGTCCATGACGGTCCTCGCGTCCTTCTGGCATATGCCGCCCGGTCCGGCCGCCCCTTCCGGGCCTTCTTCCGCCAGACGGCAGCCGCATACCAGTTTAGCGAAATCGTCCGGGCTTGTATAGTTGTTTCTGCCCTCCAGGACCGCGTCATAGTCCAGCATGTATCGGCCTGCGCCCGTCTTGCGCAGGCCGGCCCTTTGGCACCAGTCGTTGATCCTGGCAAAGCCCAGATAGCGCATCAGCACATTTGCGGCCGTATTGTCGGAATTTACAATCATCCAGAAGCCGAGCTCATAAAAGGAAACCTGCCCGGGGCCCTGCCTGAATACAAGCGAATCCTCCAGGATGTCGGAATCTCTTACCTGCAGGCAGTCCGAGAGAGAAAGCCCCTTCTCCCTCAACGTCTCAAGCAGGCAACAGAGGACCGGGACCTTGATCATGCTTGCCGACACGACCCGGTCTCCTGACGCCAGCCTGAAAACATGTGCCTCATCCGACAGAAAAATGGCATCCGGGGACTCCGGCTCGGGCCTTGTCAGGATGATCTGCATCTTTCCCGGAAATGTGTCCGCGTCTTTTTTCAGTTTCTCTCTCAGTTCTTCAAAGTCCATGGAAAATCCCCTGAAAAAGACCCGGCGCCTGCAGGACAGCAGACACCGGGTCTTTCATGGCTTGCGCGTCAGGCGTTCTGGGTCACGTATCCGAAGAAGGCGTTGCCGCAGTAGTAGACCAGTCCGCTGTAGCCGGCGTCATCGAACAGATAGCCGCTCTGGCTGTGCAGGATCGGCGCTACAGGCACATCCTCTGCCAGGATGGACTCGCACTTGTCGAAGCTCTCCCAGCTCTTTGCCTGGTCAGCTTCGGAAATGGCCGCGTTGTAGGCGTCATCGTAGTCGGTGTTGGAGTACTTGGCGTCGTTCTGTCCGGTCGTCATGGTGTAGAGCATGTTGGAGACGTCCGGATAGTCCATGTACCAGCCGAAGTAGGCCAGGTCGTAGTCGCCGTCCGCGCGGGCCGCGAAGAAGTTGTCGACGGTCTCGACGGTGATGGAGTCGATGCCGAGTACATCCTTCCAGTCAGCCACGACGGCCTCTGCGTCCGTCTTTCTTGTATCGTTGTTGACGATATAGCGGAGGGCCGGGAAGTCCTTGCCGTCTTCGTATCCGGCGTCGGCAAGCAGCTGCTTTGCCTCCTCGCAGTTTGCCTCGTAATCATCGGAGAAGTAAGGCTCTACGGTGCTGTTGAACTCTACTCCATCCGCGTTTGTCAGGCCCTCCGGAGAGTAGGTGCTGGCCAGCGTGTCGTTGACATTGCGGATGGAAATGATCCTGTCTCTGTCGATTGCCAGGGACAAGGCTTTGCGGACTTTGGCGTCCTTGAGGACTTCAGGCCCATTGTCGCCAAGGTTGAACATGACGCAATAGGTATTGTAGCCGGATGTAAAGTGCAGGCCATTGCCGGTCAGGGAATCGACATCCTCAGTGTTGTAGGAATCCGAGTAGATGACGTCGCCGCTCACGAAGGAGTTCTCCATGGTGGCGGAGTCGCTCATCAGTTCCCAGTTGATGGTGCCGACGGTGATCTTGCCGGCGTCATAGTAGTCGTCGCGCTTTGTCAGGGTCAGGGACTGCTGATGCGTCCAGTCGGTCAGCTCGTAGGCTCCGTTGTAGACTGCCTTGTCCGGGTCGGTGGCGTAGGCGTCGCCGGCAGCCTCGGCGATATCCTGGCGGACCGGATAGGAGCTCGGGAAGGCCAGGATGCTGGCCAGATAGCTGCAGGGATAATTCAATGTCACGACCAGGGTCTTGTCATCGGTCGCTTCCGCGGACTTGACCATGTCCATGATGGAGCTGTAGTCTCCGGCGGAGTCCTTCAGGTACTGCCAGCCGTAGACGAAATCGCCCGCGGTGACCGGCTTGCCGTCCGACCAGGTGATGTCATCGCGCAGCGTGTATGTGTAGGTCAGTCCGTCGTCGGACACCTCTTCCTTTGCCGCCTGGCCCAGGACCAGATCTCCGTTTTCGTCCAGCTTGTACAGGCCTTCATAGAGATGGCGGCAGGCGGACATTCCGGCCAGAGTGCCGACCTTGGCGGTATTCAGTTCCATGGCGTCTTCCGAGCCGTCCGTGACGTAGATGGTGTCGACCGGGCTTCCCGCGGAAGCGGCCTCTGTCGACGCCTCGCCAGCCATGGCAGCCGGAGCCAGGGCTCCGATTCCCAGTACCACACTCAGAAGTGTACACACAAGCATCCTTTTCTTCATGGCATTTCCTCCTCTACCTGATAATATAGCCACCGGGGCAGGCGCCCCTTTTCTATCTGCCACCCGCTCCGCGCATTTTCGTGAAGCGAGGTAACATTCTCTCTAAACTATCTTTTCTTCATCTTGGGGTCCAGCGCGTCGCGCAGTCCGTCTCCGAACAGGTTGAAGGCCAGGATGATCAGGCTGATCAGGACGGCCGGAAACAGCATCCTGTAAGGAGCCTTGTTGATGCCGGACAGAGCCTCGCTTGTCAGCGACCCCAGGGAAGCCATGGGAGCGGATACACCGATTCCCAGGAAGGACAGGAAGGCTTCCGTGAAAATGGCCGACGGGATCTGCAGCATCATGGTCGCTATGATCTGCCCCATGCAGTTGGGGAGCAGGTGCTGGCGGATCAGCCAGCGACTGCCGGCGCCAAGTGCATTCGCGGCGGTCACATATTCCATCTGGCGCAGCTGCAGGACCTGGCCGCGGACGATCCTCGCCATGCCGACCCAGTACAGGCAGCCGTAGACGATGAAAATCGCGATCAGGCCGGACCCCAGCTTCTGCAGAGGATGGAAGAAAGCCACATTTTCCACCAGATCCTGCAGAGGCTGGTCTATGACCAGCTTAATGACGACGATAAGCAGGATCTCCGGGACGGAATAGACCATGTCCACGATTCTCATCATGACGGTATCCGTTCTGCCGCCCGCAAGTCCCGATATGGCCCCGTATACGGACCCTATGATCATGACGATGAGAGCGGACACGATCCCGACGGTCAGGGAGATCCTGGCCCCGATCATGCAGCGGACCATCAGGTCGCGGCCCAGCCGGTCTGTGCCGAAGGGATGGGCCAGGCAGGGCCACAGGTTCTCGGCCCCGCGGATCTGCTGGTCATAGCTGTAGGGGCAGAGGACGGGACCGATGGCCGCGAATATGATCAGGGCGATGATGATGCCCAAAGACACCATGGCGATCCTGTTGGCCTTCAGTCTCTGCCAGCTGGCCTTCCAGAAGCCGACCTCATCGGTATCCTTGTCCAGGTCCTTGTAATAATCTTCCGGAAGCTTGTCAAAATCTCCCTTTTCGACTTTGACCTGGAAGGACAATACATTCTTCATTCTGTCTTTTCCTCCTCAGTCCAGAGTGATCCGCGGGTCGACGATCTGATAGAGGATGTCGCAGACCAGGTTCATGGTGATGATCAGTGTCGCGTAGAAGACCGTGACGCCCATGATCAGCGTGTAGTCCCTGGCGCTTATGGCATTTACGAAATAGCGGCCGAGCCCAGGCACGTTGAAGACGGACTCAGCCACGAATCCGCCGGTCAGAATGGAGGCTGTAAGGGGGCCCAGGTAGGTGATGACCGGGATCAGGGAATTCTTCAGGGCATGTTTGAATATGACGATCAACTCGCTCATGCCCTTGGCCCTTTCTGTCTTCAGATAGTCCTGGCCCAGCACCTCCAGGATGCTTGCCCTGGTCAGCCGCATCAGGTAGCAGGTCGGGTACATGGCAAGGACGATGATGGGCATGACACTGCCGCCCGGTCGCCCGTAGGATACCGGCAGGGCTTTCAGCTTCACGGAAAAGACGAGCATCAGCACCGCCGCGACCACATAGCCCGGTATGGAGATGCCGACGGCGGACACGACCCGCACCAGTCCGTCGGGCCCTTTGCCCTTGAACAGGCCGGCAACACAGCCAAGCGGGACCCCGATCAGGATCGAGTAGATCAGGGCCCTGACGCCCAGGCTCGCGGATACCGCGAAGGATTCCGTCATGATCGTGCGGATGTCGCGCCCCTTCTGCAGGACGTAGCTTGTCCCCATGTCCCCGTGAAGTAGGTTCCACAGATACTTGCCGTACTGAACGATGACCGGCTTATCGAGTCCGTATTTCCTGATCAGGATGGCCCGGGTCTCTTCCGTTGCCTTCTCGGACATGAAGGGGTCGCCGGGCAGCAGGTCCATCAGGAAAAATGTGACTGTAATGATCGCAAACAGGCTCAAAGCCGCAAGAAGGATCCGTTTTATGATCCTGCCCGCACGCACGCTCATGCTTCCGCCTCCCTTTCTTCTACCTGCTTTTCCGCCTTTTCCCCTTCCGTGAAATGGCAGGCGACATAATGGCCGCCTCCCCGCTCTTTCATCTCCGGGAAACTCTCGCCACAGATCTTCCGCGCGCGCGGGCACCTGGTCCGGAAAGGGCATCCGCTGGGCGGGCAGATGGGCGAGGGAATCTCGCCCTTCAGCACCATCCTCTTTCTCTTCTCGCTTCTGTCCGGGTCCGCGACCGGGATCGCGGAAAGCAGCATCTGCGTGTAGGGATGCAGGGGATTTCCATACAGCTCCGTGCTCTCCGCCAGCTCGACCAGATGTCCCAGGTACAGAACCGCGATGCGGCTGCTGATATGGCGCACGACGGAAAGATCGTGGGCAATGAACAGATATGTCAGGCCATGCTCCTTCTGCAGGTCCTCCAGCATGTTGATGATCTGGGCCTGTATGGATACGTCCAGAGCGGAGACTGGCTCGTCGCACACGATAAAGTCCGGCTCCACGGCCAGGGCCCTGGCGATCCCGATCCTCTGCCTCTGACCGCCGGAAAACTCGTGCGGATAGCGGTTGTAGAAGTATTCGGACAGGCCGACCTTGCGCATGAGGTCATGGATCCTGGCCTTGCGCTCCTCTCTGCTTTTGCACATATTTCCCAGGTCCAGGGCCTCCCCTATGATCTCGGAAACCGTTTTCCGCGGGTCCAGGGACGCGTACGGGTCCTGGAATATGATCTGCATCTTCCTGCGGTACGGCTTCATATCGACATCGTTTATGCGGGTCCCATCGAAGAAAATGTCCCCCTCCGTGGGCTCGATCAGTCTCAGGACTGTCCGGCCCAGGGTCGTTTTTCCGCACCCGGACTCTCCGACCAGGCCCAGTGTCTCCCCCCTGCGGATGGAAAAGGACACGTCGTTTACCGCCCTGACAAGGCCGCGGCGGAAAGCGCCCAGCTTCACATCGTAGAACTTCGATATATGAGAAAGTTCAAGGAGCGGCTTCTCTTCGTTATTCATCGATCTGTCCCTCCTCCTTCAGTCTGCGGTATTCCTTCCAGCAGCGCACCATATGACCGCTTTCATCCTTTATTTCGGGAGGGTCCTTTCTGGCGCAGATATTCATCGAGTAGGGGCATCTTCTGGCAAAGGCGCACTCCTGGCCCAGGGTGGACATATCCGGCGGGTTGCCGACGATCGGCACCAGCGGTTTTCTGCCGTCATCCCCGGCGTCTGGCAAAGACCGCAGCAGGCCTTCCGTGTAAGGATGCCTGTGCTGATAAAAAATCTGCCTCTTGTCCCCCGACTCCACGATCTCCCCGGCGTACATGACCATGACGCGGTCGCAGATATCGGCGACCACGCCCAGGTCGTGGGTGATGAATATGATGGAGGTGTGGAACTTGTCCTTCAGCTCCCTTAGCAGGTCGATGATCTGCGCCTGTATGGTCACATCGAGTGCGGTAGTCGGCTCATCGGCAATCAGAAGCTCCGGCGTGCAGGCCAGCGCCATGGCGATCATGACTCTCTGCCGCATGCCGCCGGAAAACTCGTGGGGATACTGACGGAGTCTCCTCTCCGGCTGGGGGATGCCCACCATGTCCAGCAGACTGACCATCTTCTGCTTCCGCTCTTCCCGGGACAGCTCCGTATGCTTCTTCAGAACTTCCTCCAGCTGGTTTCCCACGGTAAAAAGGGGGTCCAGACAGGTCATGGGGTCCTGAAAGATCTCCGATATATGGCTTCCCCGGATCCTGCGCAGCCTGGAGACGGGGAGTTTCAGCAAGTCCTGTCCGTTGAAGAAGATCTGACCGCTGTCGATTCTGGCGCTGTCCGGCAGCAGCCTAATGATCGCGTTCGAGGAAACGGACTTGCCGCTTCCGGACTCGCCGACGATTCCCAGGACCTCTCCTTTCTTCATGGAGAAATTCAGTCCCCGTATGGTCGGGATAAAGCTTTTCTTTGCCTGAAAAGATATCCTGAGGTCTTTGACCTCAAGAAGCGGCCTCTCACTGTTCTCTGCCAAGGTATCTGTCCTTCCGTCCCACGCGCGGCGTCAGCGCGGCTTTACGCAAAAAACGCGCTGAAGAATTTCTTCTTCCGCGCGTCTTTGTGCGTACATGTGCTGTGTACCCTAATGATTCTCAATCATATGTCATTTCTGGTAAATGTCAAGTCGTTTAGGTGGGACCAGTTTTCTTTTGCCCCAGCTTATCATGCGCGATCTCACGGAAAGAAGACCTTCAGAGGCATCTGCCCTGAAGATAGCTGCATATATCCCGGCAAACGATTAACAAACATGGTGATGAACGTATCCATCTGCTCATCCTCTTCTATTGTGCCTAGGATTGTGTAGCATTATAAAAATCTGTTGCATATGGTCAAGCCATGATGTTATTGTTGTTACAGAGGATTGTTTGCGGAACCCTCTTTCAAATTATCCGGTAAAGGGAGGAACAAGATATGAAACTGAAGAAAAAGATGCTATTGCCGTTGGTCGTACTGTTCACGGTCCTGATGACATGCTCTGCGTTCGCAAAGCCCCGCCTGTCGAGAACCAAGGTGGTATACCAGAAACACAGTTTCTACGAGAACGGAAATTATCTGTTTTCCTGGTACAGGCAGGCTACACCGCAGCTGGTAATCAAAGGACTCAGCAAGAATGCAAAGATCCTGACGACTAATTACAAAAAAACATACTGGACAACCGCAGAGTATTACAAAGGGAAGTGGTATGTCGACGTTACCGACCGGAATGTCTGGATGGACCAGAACCATAAAGCTGGTAAATTCACGCTGAAGGTAAAAGCAAAAGTGAAGAAAGGCGGGAAAACAAAGACATATACTCTTCCATTCACTCTTGTTGTTCAGAATACCCATGCGCAGCAGGTCGCGAAGTTCTATGTCGGCGGAAAGGATTACTCGAAGGCGTTCAAAAAGCTGACAAACGGAATCCGAAAGATGTCGCTTCCGGTGAATAAGCCAGTGAGGATTACCTATACCGGCAAGACAAAGGACATGAAGAAGCAGAAAACATTCACAGTTTACTCAGGAATCGAGGAGAATATATACAAAAAAGGAAGTATCGTCACACTTCATCACGGTGACAAGCTGGTCCTGGGTGAAGATGACGTGTCTGAGACCATTATCGTGAAGTAATCCCTGCATCATAACATTTTCCTTGACGGTTTCTTTGGCGCTCTCTCCCAGCACCTTCCGGTACTTGATCAGAAGCTGCCCGAAGATCCGAATGACTTCATCCCGCCTTTCTTTTGGGAGGTTTTTCAGTGACTGAAGAATGGCGGGATATGTTGTGATCCAGGAAGCATTGATCTCGTCAAGTGTCATGAGGCCCGTGTCTTCCAGCACTCCGAATACACTCTCTATGAAGGAGTGCCTCTCCTCATCGCCCTCTCTTTTCCGTGCGCTCTTATATGGTCCGAGCACCTTGAATCCTTGCAATTCGAGATATGAACCCGGTTTCTGATATAACTCACCTTTAGGAGAGTTTTTGTCAAGACAAAAGATGGAAGCCACATGGGCATCTCTCCGCCAAACGCGGTCGGCACTTTGGTATCCGTAGCCACAGAACCGTCTTTGCACGTAAACACGCCAGGCGGCTTCGTGATCCATCGCCTTTGCATAAAGAAAACCTCCGACATTGATGTCAGAGGTTTCGCGTTTGCATTTCTTATCCAATTGTGTTCTGTAAGCTTATCAGGCATTCCGCATCATTCATTCGCAAGTTTTCGGATTCTGCTAATCAGACTTTCGGAAAAATAGATGTTATGGCTCTCCATCTCTTTGATGATGGGCATGACTTCTGAAATCAGTCCAAGACGTTTCGCTTTAACCAGGATTCCTATTGTCCCTGTCAGCGTCAAGCCCAAATACTCGGCAGTTTTTCTCGCAGCAAGGTCATCAATGATTACCAGATCTGCATGAATCTCCTGTGCAAGAATCATAACTTCCACTTCGCCTTCATGAAGGCGGGCTTTATACATCTTCCTGTCGGCCTGATCGGAGATTCTGACAATATGCATCCAGGAAGCATTATCTTTTATAGCCCTTACAGCTGCGTCATTTTTCTCCGTAACTTCCTGATAAACGGCATATGGTATTATGATCTCTCCATACATCTGCTGAAGCAGACCCAGTCTGCCAACTTTACTCAATGCAATGATTGGTGTGGAATTCACGATTACTTTACGCATTTCGGACATCCCTCAGCAATTCATCATCATTATCAAATCGAAATATATCTATATGGTTGCTGCTGAGAAAGGACATGAACTCCTCCTCCGACATTCCTGCAATCTGTGCACAATAGCCTATTGAGACATTATTCTTCGTATAATATCCAAGAGCAGCCATGCTTCTGGCAAAACGAACCGCATCATCTCTGGACATGTGAGTATCATAAAGAACTTCTCCTGGTATATCAAATGCAACCTGACACATATTCAAGCCTCCCTTCTGTACAGCCTTTATATTAGTATATCACAGCTTCAGCCTGCTTTGAATTATCTGTCTGTGTTCAGCGCACTTCCGATACTGATGAGCAGGTTATCCTCCTCGCCAACATGTGAATTGACATTCAGGTAAAGGTTCGGAAAATCGTTCGCATCAACGATCCATGCAAAGTGGATCCTCATCTTTTCTCCGGCAGATATATGCGGAATAAAGTTTATGCCCTCCGTAGATCCATCTTTCTGAAAGACGTCGTACCACCCCATCTCACATTCGGTTCCATGCCCGGTAGCCTTGATGGTGTCATAGCCATACCTGTCGGCGAATCCCTTTATGTATGCGCCAAGTCCCTGACTTGCAAGAACTTCCGGCTTTTCCTCCAGGGTCTGGTCTGAATTCACAACGATGCGTCTCAACTCCGTCAAGAAATGAACATTTTCTGCATCCTGACCGGAAGTGTTTGTGAATTCGACGGTTGCATAGACAAGCTTCTGTTTTTCCGTCTCAGTCTTTACCAGCTGGTCCTGCGTATCGATTCCATCCCCGGCAACGTAATACTTAAGCGTATTATCCGCCAGTTTTCCGTCGGCCTCGACATCATTCTTCCATTCATCCGGAACGCTGTCTCCCAGCATATCCAGTGTGTCATATGCATGGACTTCTATAACTGTAGCTTCCATAGAGACCTCTGTACCATCATGCGTACTGCCCGTGAAACTGACGGTATCGCCGATGGTTCCGGCAAGTCGGAATGTCCTCTGGCCAGAGTTCAGAGATACATCCTTCATGTTCACCTGGCTGAACGTGATAGCCTCTCCATACTCCATTGTGATTCCAGTCGGATTCACCGTAAGGCCATTCAGCAAGGTAGACAGCTCCTCTTCAGAAATATTCCCTCGGGTCAGGACCCGGACAGCCAGCCAGTATTCGGGATAGATCACATAGGCTTCTGCTTTCGCGCTCCTGCTGACCGATTCACTTGTCTGCCAGATGACCGCTTCATGGTCGCCGATGGTGAGTTTTCTGCCGGACTTTACATCAGCGGTGACCAGATCTGTGGAACCGTCTTTGTCCAGGTAGAGAGCATAAGCTGCCGCCAGATTCGAATCATTTCCACCTTTCAGAACTTCATTTTTAAAGGTCTGACCGCCCTGCTCCAGATATGCATAGCCAGACGGCAGGCTTTCAAAAGAGATGTCCACATCCTGAAGCACGGACGGAGCCTTCGTACCTGCTGTATCTACAGATATGGCGCGGCCGTAACTTCCTGCCCTTTTCTCTTTCAGACGAACCAGTCCGTTCGCCCCGGCTGTAACCACGGCAAATGAAGCAGCTAAAGCTGCAGCAAGAACGATAGTCTTCTTTTGAGATCTTCTTCTCCAGCTTGTCTGCATATCCGCCTTCCCGCATTCATTTTCCACAAGTTCACTGACCTGCACTTTCATGTTCTCGGGCATGCGAGGCCATTCATCTTTCATGTCTGTCAGTCTCATTCTTCGTCCTCCAGCTGATTTCCAAGCAGTGTTTTCAATGTCCTTCTTGCTCTCAGGAGCCTGTTCTTGACCGCACTCTGTGTTGTGTCTTCCATGGAAGCAATCTCGCGGATGCTGTACCCTTCCATGTAATAGAGGGCGACAGCAATCCTCTGCTCCTCAGGCAAAGTCATGACTGCCTGATAGAGTTCAGAATAATCCGCTGTCTGATGAATCTCCTGCTCAGGGATTTCATCAAATGGTATAATGCGGGCACCCTTTCGCTGGATGTTCCTGCTCTCATTTATGAGAATGCGGATCAGCCAAGTGCGGGCATATTTGTCATTCTTCAGCGTTCCCAGACAGGAGAATGCCCGGACAATCGTTTCAGAAACGGCATCCGCGCAGTCTGCATCTGACGCGAGAATCGTCTTCGCAATGCGGTAAAGAGATTCTTGGGAGTCGGTAATCAGTTCTCCCAGTTGTTTCTTCGTCATCCTCTGGTAGGTTCCTCCTGTTTCGTTTTGTTCTGGAACATAATCAGTTCTTTTTGTTCCTTCACTTATTAGACGGATCTGAAAGCCTTTTGGTCTCGAAGAATTCACTTTTTTCAAGGATAACCTTTTCAGATGTAAAAATATATCGATGCGCAGGTGATCTCTCCGCCCTTCTCATAGTCTTCCTTCCTGATCTCGTTCTGTTCCATCTGATGCCTCCATAAAAAACAGGGCAGGAAGAAGGTGCCGACCTTTCTTCCTGTCCCGGCTTTTTTGTCTGTGGCGGTTATGAGGCGGTTCAGGAGGGGATGTGCCTTGTCCTGAAACGCTGTATTCTACAGGGTTTTTGCCACTCCTGAGGCGGTAGGCATTACAATTTCAAACGAAATCCTTTTCATTCATATCCATGATTCCCGCATCGAAGATTGACATCTGCGGATCGACCCAGGATTTCTGCTTTGCATCACGAATGACATCACCTTTCCGATAATTGCCAAAATTTATCACAGATGAGTTCTTATTCCACTATCCGTGCAGCTATCTGAAAGTCTGTTCGTACCTTTCACTGCACGCTTTTCAGCATCTCCCGCACCTGCATCAGCGCAAAGCCAAGGATATTGGTTCCGGTCCAGTTTGCGATGTCACGGCGCTTGTCGTCCTTCAGTCTTATCCCGCAGGCCCAGACCTTGTCGCTTCCTGCACATTCCACAAGCCAGGAATCTCCGGTGCTCAGAAGCTGCTGCTTCAGCTCCTCGTTCTGCGAGAACTTGGCCATAAGCCCTTTGACCGCGATCACCTGCCTGCTGCCTGCCCAGAGGTTCCCGATATAGCCTTGAGCCTTCTGGCCGATCGTCTGCTGCTCCTCCGGATCATCCGTGGCAAGAACGGCCTTTGCCGATGCCTGGTCCCCCAGCAAAGCACATTTCCGGTACATGATGTACTGCTCTGTCGATGTGAAATGGATTCCGTCCAGGTCAAACTCCGCCCGGTACCAGTTGCTGAGATAACCGTCCGGCTCCTCGGGGCGATGGAAATATACCGCACTGACCGTCCTGTCATTCACCTTCAGTGTGTCTCCGATCTGACCGCTCTTCATAAGCGAGTCTACGGTCTCGGACAGCCATTCGCTGTAATAGTCATACGTCGATCCGGCCCACCAGTTCAGAAGGTCGTTCAGTCTCTTGTAGTCTTCCTCAATACTGGTTTCCTTATACTGCTCAGGGTCCCGGTTTACCGTGACGATTGCGTTGTCCTTTCCTGTGAACTTTACGGAATAGATGCAGAACCCTGTCCAGCTGCGGTGTGCATACAGAGTATTGCCTTCCATATACCAGAACCACTTGTCTTCCATTTGCTCCGGAATATGACCTCTCCGCAGGATCTGCATCTGCTGGTCTGTAAAGGACCTCTTCAGGGTAAATGTCTCGTGCTTCTCCGGCATCGGGGTGATCTTCCAGTCATCCGCGCACGCTGCCTGCAGCTTCTGATACCCTGCTTTCTTGAAGATCGCTCCGCACACACCGCCTCCTGCCTGAAGCCCGGAGTTGGCTGCATTCACGATCGCATCTGCCTGAATGTCCGTGATACTGATCTTACGAATCGAAATTCCGCTCATGTTTTCTCCCTCCCTGTCTGACCGATCTGTCTGACATCAGTATAGGCAGATACGCATTCCAGGAGGTCGCCTGTCAGGCGACGATAACAAGATCCATTCCGCCATCTTCTCTGCGAATGTATGGTGGCCGCAGCCCCTATCTTTTCCGTTCCAGCTGCGACTTATCCATTCTTCTGTATAGCTGCCATGTAATCTTGCAGTATTGTTCCTGTGGGTCGATCCCGTCTGCCTCTATCCCCAGATAATCGGCAAGCTTTTCCAGCGAATAACCAGGAGCTTTCGGGAGATGGTTCTTTGCCATCTCTTCTGTATCGATCACTGTATTTGAAAATGGTTTTCCGAGTGCCATTCCGTATGCCTCGGCAAGAAGGTCCTCCACCTTTCCGGTGATCCCATGACACACGATCGGCAGGTAACCGATGAAGCCGTAAAGAGCCGACATGACCTCCCTTTCCTGCTCCAGGTCTGCGGGGTCCTTTATCTCTTCCTGGAAGATCCCACGCTGATTTCCATTTATCACCTTGATGGCGCAGATACTGCTGATCTTCCCTGACTCCAGGCTAAGATCCATGACGGCATAGGACCCGTCCGAACCCTGTCTCGGAATTGATGTCATCTCTCCCGGCATGGTAAATTCCCGCATGAACAGGTCGATCCCGATCGCGGAAGGTACATCAAACTCCCTGCCATCGATGAGATTAATATGGCATAGAGCGTCTTTGTTTACGATTCCATAGATATGCTTGCCCGCGTCAAGGAGCGCGGAGACGATCTCATTGCTGACTCTGGGAATGTACCCGATCTGCCTTCCTTTATCATCAAGGACCATGACCGCCTTCGGATCAAAGCGGTTATCCGGCTCCCTCATGAGGGTTACATGCCTTCCGGTCTTCAGGTCCCTGAGCAGATCCTCCGCTCCTCCCTGAAACCTTGCCCCGACGACCTTCTGGCTTCCCAGCGGGATATCTTTCGAAAATGAGGCCAGCGGGTTTTCTTCTCCGTGGAGCAGGTCGAGCATGGTCCCGCTGCCTATGTCCCGAAGAGACAGCTCCTCTGTTTTCTCCTGCTGATCACCTTTGTCTTCTCCCATACTCTCACCCTATACACTTTCCGGCTGCTAATTCCCGGGATTCCACTGATGATCCCGGATATCCGGCTGATGCTTCCCGGCATACTGCTGATGATCTTTGTACCCGGCTGATGCATCCGGCATACTGCTGATGATCTTTGTACCCGGCTGATGCATCCGGCACTTTACTGCTGCTCCATATACTCCCTGAATCGTTTGATCAGCTCTTCAAGCTGCCTGATCGCTTCCCTGGTCTTCCCGAGCTCTGCATGAAGCTGGTCCTGACGCTTCGAAACCGCCTCCTCATCGTTTAAGAACGGCATCTCCGTATATGGAAACTCCGACTGGATCGCGCGGACCTCCTCCATCAGAGCCTTTACCCTGGTTCGGAGAAGTTCCATGAGCTCTCTGAGCTTTTTCCGCCCCTCTTCCGTATCCTCGTACTTTTCTTCGGGCATATCCAGCCCGCTCAGCTCGTCCCAGATTGACTGAAGCGTAGCCTCATCTTTCTCTTTATAGGCATCATTCGCCTTGTTCAGAAGATCCTTCTCATGCTGCGTCGCATTCGGATGGATGTCCGGGTGAAGGCGCTTCACGATCTTCCGGTACAGGTCCTTGATCGTCCTGATATGGCTGACACGACCGGATTCCTTATCATCTTCCTTATCGGAAATGTTCTCTTCCGAAGTTCCTTCTGACCGCCTCTCTGATGAGGAGTCTTCCCTGGAATCTGTGCCGGGGCCATGTTTCTCACCTGCGGCTTCCTCAGCCTTCTGTGACGCCTGCCGGAACTCCTGATAAGACTGCTTCGCGTCAGAAGCATTTTCCTCCTGATACTGGGACCAGCCGCTGTCCTTCTCCCACTGCTTCTGGAAGTTCTCTGCCTCTTCCGCCTTCCGCCTCAGATTCTCTTCATACTTCCTGAATTCCGCCCTGGCCTGCTCCTGCGCCGTATTCAGCGAAGGGACCTTGCGCGCGTTCATCTGCGCCTGAAGGATCTCGATGATCCGCTGCTCCTCTTTCAGATAGGTCTGCGCAGCCAAAAGTTCCCGCTCCAGCCCGCCGACCTTCTCTTCATACTGCGCCCGCAGCGCCGGGCAAAGCCGGTAGACCAGGTCATCCCGCAGAGTGCTGAGCGTAACGAGACTTTCCTGAAGCTTATGGATCGTCTTTACCAGATGTTCGTATTCTGATTCAACCGCGACTATGTTCCTGTTATTCCTGCTCATATCTCTCATCCACCTGCATGTGCTCCGATGATGCCATATAAGATAATTCCGACGATCAGCAGCACCCAGCCAGAAACCTTCGTGCCATCATCCGCGTCCTTCTTCGCGATCAGGTATAATCCCAGAAATGGCATGCTTACCTCTCTGTCACATCTCACCAGTCTGCGTCTCCGTCTTCGAAGTCATCGTATGCCGCATCCCAGGCATCGTCCTCATTGTCAAACTCACCGCTGTCCATGTAGTCTTCGTAATTTTCATCGGCGTAATCGTCAGCATGGTCATATGTATAATCAGAACCGGATGATGAGTAGCTCTCCGATGACCCCGAGTAAGAATGCCTGATCCCGGAAGCGGATGAGCTGCCATAGCCGCTCCTTGCGGAGCCGGAAGAGCCGGAAGATATGGATGTGCTTCCTGATTTCTTTGATGTCCCAGCTTCCTCGTCTTCGTCCTTCACACCGGTATACTTGCCGTTGATCTCATACCCATCGAACATGGGAGCGCCAAAAGCATAATATTCATACGTATTGTGCGGCGTCCTCACCCAGACATCGAACTCCCAGTCCTCCTCGAAATCGATGGTAACACCCTCGATCGTAAGGTACAGAGGATAAGTGGATTTTTCCGCCTTATATGTATAGTCCGGAAACTCATAGAAGAGATCCCTCGCATTCCAATACGCATGTCTGGCATAACCCTGCAGTTTCTGGCTCTGCTCATAAGTATTCAGGCTGTCAAATGAGCCTCTTGCGGTCAGATTCACCGTGAAGATTCCCTGGAACTGACTGTGAAACTCATCCTCCGTCTCTGCTCCTTCGGATTCATCCCATGTCTTGAAACGAACCGAGCACTCCGCACCAGTGATCAGTTCATCGTCCGACTTTTCATAAGCTTCTTCTACGTTCTTCGGAATCGTCTCTGTCAGATAGCTGCGCACAAGAGCAAACTGCTCCGCATCACGGGCCTGCTCACTCTCCTGCGTGCGCTGCTGTTTCACGCTCCCCTTGACGCCAAAAGCAACCACCATTACTAGTACAACGATGGCAATAACGGGGATCAAGTCTGCCTTCTTCATCATAGGCAATCACAGCCTTCATATTCATAGGCCAATGGTTCATCCCGGACAGTCAGAAATAGATAGTATCTTCTAAGGCGACGATGGCCCGGTCCAATGCATCCTTATTTCTTCGATTTTGTATACCATCCTGGTCTCAGTCCAATTACTTTACTTGTCGAATATTCACCGGAGACATGGTATTTATCAGCTACCTGCTCAATTACCTTTCCTATTTCTTCCTTTGACCCTACGACCCACAGGAAACCACTATGATTCCGGTCATCAACTACTTTCAGGCCTGCCTTCTTCAGAAAGTCTGCAAGTGGCATCTCATTGGAAGCTTTCTCCGCTGAATGTCTTTGCCTTCTCTTGCGCGCTGTCCGTGTATTAGATGAATCCTCTACCTTAATTGCGGGATCTTCCGCCTTATCCTTGCGGTGAGGAAGGCCTGCGGCGGGCATCGGGTCATCGAACACGTACAGGCAATCCAGTGCCCTTGTAAAAGCTACATACTTTTCATTTTCACCCATATTATGGGAAACAGCGAAAACAGTGTTGAACTCAAGCCCCTTTGCCTGCTCGACTGTCATCATATTCCACCGGTTCGCAACCAAATCCGCGTTTCCTGTTCTATTTACCATGTCGTTAATATAATCAGCGAATTCAGGTTTCAAGCTCATCACCTGCTTTGCCTCTTCTTCGGACTTAACAAGAATACAGCTGTTTCCTGCTTTCAATGCCCCGGCAAAGATATTCGCCAATGTTGGTATCAGGTTTTCCGTTCCATGAACTTCATGTACTCCATTTCCGTCCAGATTGATAGCCTGCATGTTCATAGAAAAGCGTTTGTTGCAGTACACTGTAACTTGGCGGCAGTTTCTGTAATTCTCATCCAAGGCATAGAACTTATACTTTCCTGTGGATCTAATCTCATCCCAGGAATCGATACCTTTTGTATCTGCGATATGCTGCTTCACATCTCCAAAGAGATTCAACAGCACTTTATTATCGTTGAGTTTCTTGATTAGAGTGATCTCCGCAGGAGCTATACTCTGAACTTCATCTATGGTTATCAGATCATCTTTTCTGGAGTTTGGCGCTCCACGGAACAAGTACATCAACTGTGTGTATAGATACGCCGAGCAGCTCAATGCATCCTTCTCGTTCCATTCCGGGTCAACCCTTTTCATGACCCACTGATAGACATCCGGAACCATGCTTTTCTGAAGATTTGCGAAGTAATCTGCACATTTGATCAATGCAATATATTTCCCCACGTCATAAAATGATACCAGAAAGGCCCTGATATCTTTGATTCTCCATGATAATGGTTTGAGATTGAATTTAATGCCAGAATATTGTACTGGAAAATCTCTCAAGTAATCAGAAATCTCTGAAATATACGAATCAAACAAATCACACACAGTCAACCTGGTCTCATAAAAATGATAAATAAGCTGACGCGGAATCTCTTCTCTGCTTTTCGAAAATGTATTCAACTGTGTTTCCGCTATCTCATGCTCAATCTTTTCTTTCACCTCCGATAAAGCGATGACTCCTTCATTGTTTTGAAGAGCAACCAGTTTTCGCTTTAAGTCGTCTATTTCATCGTACTTCTTGCATGCAGTGCGAAACAGTTTGGACAGTTTCATCTCATAAGCATAATCATTGCCTTGAAGAGTTGCGTATTTCGCTTCGATGGATTCACACTCCTTTAGTCTCTTTTCAAGCGAAGCTCTTACAGGCTCGTAAACTCGTTGAATGCCTTGATCTATCTCTTGACAGACTTTTACAAGCGCAGAAAGAAGAGCCCGAAAAAGCAGGATATAATCTTCAATTTTCTGGTTGTCCTTATTGATACGGTCCTGCAGCTGCACATTAATGTATTGGATCAGCTTTGAGTAAGTGGTATTCTTCTTTTTTCCCTGAAGATAAATATCTTCAGCAAGGCGACGTACTGTCATATCATCGCCAAGCATCTCCCAGTCAGTAATCTTTCGCCGTATTTCTGAGTCCATATCATCGATGCAGGCCTGTGAATAGACATAGATTGTCTGATCATATGTAATTCTGGTATTACGCCCTATTCTCCCATAGATCCGGCTATTGTCAGCAGGAGTTTTGATCTGGTAAGCTTCAAGCACATAGTCATAATATTGGTCAATTGTTCCCATCGGAATATCCGGGATCTCCAGATCGATCATCATGTTATGAGCACGCTGGATATATGTCTGTGATGGAGTGATGATATAGATCTTGCCCTTATCAAGCTGGTGCAGCATCTTGCCAAGCAACATAGGCAGACGATGCAGCATGATCATAGATTTACCGGAACCCGCACATCCCTGTACGATCATTTCCTGCTCAAAAGGAGCGGACATGATCCTGCCCTGCTGCTCCTGAATGGAGAAAACAATGTTTCGGAATGAAGTGTCACTTCTCCTGGAAAGAAGCTCTCGCAGAAATTTATCGGTGATCTGTTTCTCTTCCTTCTTCGTCTCCCGGATTGGGTATCCCTGTATGACATTCTTTACCTTATCAAAATGGATATCCACCTCACGTTTCATCTCAAGCTTATAATGGGTGTGATAAGTTCTTTGATCTGCTCTGTAAAATACCGATACGTCTGCTTCTCTGCACTTCGGATTTGCTACAAAGTCAGAGCAGGCAGCATTATTCCATCCCAATATTATGGTATGCGCTCCAGTGCTATAGGTATGGAGTCCAATCTTAAAATCGTAGGTATCCTCCCCCTCATCTCCGGTAGCATGCAGCTTCATATGGTATTGATATAATTCGTTTCTGGAACGGCTAAGTAATCTTCGCTTCTGCATTGCCTCCCGGGCTTCCGCGTTTGCATCTACCAAATCTCCATAAGCATCCGGAAGACATCTGGCGATAGCCTTCCTGCGTTTCATCTCTTTGTCTGTCAGCTCCTTATTGCTGTCCAGCATCGCCTGATCTAACTCCGCGATAACGCTATCAAGGATATCCTGTTCAATATTAATCAATAAGGCATTGCTTCCGTTACTGTCATTCATTACTCGTGTCCTTTTTATTCTGCTTTCCGGAGATACTATAGAAGGTGCGAATGATTCTAGCTGTATGCTCGCCTTCAAATCTCATGCACGGATAATACTGAGTTGGAATTATATCGCCTCCGGACCTGAAATCCAGATCCGCAAGTGGTTCTCCGAACCAGATGATCCTCTGATCGATCAGCGTGAACGGTGTTGTGACATAATCAGAACTCACAACATATTGACCTATTTCCGGGGGACATGATACATTTTCTTCTTTTCGGACTGTGATCGATATACCTCTTTCATCCGCTTGTTCTATCGCAAGTAAGAAGTCATCGAGGGCATCCTCATCATCCTCAATCATCCCCGGAAGATTAATGAAAATATTCCTTTTCGCGCTGTCTATATCATCCAGATAGCGTTCCCAGGAATTTTCTTCGTCTCTATCCCCAAGGAACGGCATAACCTGATCTTGTTCGTTCGAGCCGATCTCCTCCAGAAGCTGATCTCCGTCTAAGCAAAACCCATCATTCTGTATCTTATTAATCAGTTTCGAAAAAAGAAGCTTTGACGAGAGGTTTTTCCTCTCAAAGTAATCTATATTTGCTACAATAACAAACTTACCCTGTGATCTTGTCAGAGCGACGTTAAACAAACGGTCTGCTGTATGGTTCTCCTGCTTCGTTAACAATGTCCCTGGGTAGGGCATTCGAAAACAGTCGACCGCGTCGTAAATAATTACTGGTTCCTCTGAACCCTGAAACTGATGGACAGTTGCGCAGGTAACATTTGACATTCCATCCTTTTCCTTCAAATCCCTTATCATCTGAAGGATCAGTCTTGCCTGTGCACTGTATGGTGTAATAATTCCCACCTGATAATGCCTAGCATAGTATTCTGCAAGTCGAACTGATATCATCGCAGAAAGGAGGTTGATTCTCGAATTATCCGGCGTTCTGACGCAAACAGAATACATTCCGCTCAAATCGATCATCCCCATCGGCTGTTTTGCAAATGGACCGATGTCTGCTATCTTCTGCTTCTGCTGATAGATAGAGTCTGCCGACTTCAGCAGATGGCCATACATATATTCACTTACAAATGAAGAAATATCCGGATGCATACGATACTGGATATCCAGCATCACAAGCCAGTCATGACTTTTAGGATTTCCATCGCCATCTTCGATGCCTGTGTACTGGAAAATGTCCTCATTCAAATAAACATTCTTCGGATCCTGTACGATTGCAGGCAGCTGTTTAAAATCACCAAAACAGCAGAAACTTTGTGTTGCCAGATTAGCAGACAGAATGATCTGCGGGATATAAGCCATACTGGCCTCGTCGACCATGACAAGATCAAATCTCTGAGTATAGATCGTTTTGTCTGCTGCTGCCTTGGTAAGCGTAGTAGCCACAAACATTGCTCGGTGGACTATCTGAGATTCTTTTTCTTTAATTGTATTTCTTATCCTGCTAATCTCGTGATTGATCTCTACCCGTCTATTATCCTTCTTCTTCAGTTTATTTTTTTCTTCATTCAGTTTTTCTATCCGGGCAATCAGTTCAGGAGATTGCTTCATGGCAAAAGCGTAGGACGTTAAAGTATCGCTTTCAAGAAGTTCCTGATTCCTCGGGTAGCCATAGCGGATTATTTCTCCCGGCTCAAATAAAGCTTTCTTTGCAACTCGCAATAACGCACCGTCGACAGATACATTACTGTAGGAAAGCATCAGGACACGCTTGCCCTCATTCATAAATTCCATGGCAATCTTAGCCAGGGTATCTGTTTTGCCTGTTCCAGGGGGTCCCCAGATAAATGTAATCGGCTGTTCCTGACTTTTTCGAATCGCCGCATCTTGTCCAAGAACAATACCTCGGGCTCTGGATACATGATTTTTTCCACAGCAGGCAACCTGGTATGCTATCCTTGACTGGACCGGATCAATCTCAGCCAGGCGATCCACCATAAACTGAAGTAATCGCCATGATTCAGCTGAAAACTCGATCATCTCGAGATCCGTTCCGAGAGATTCATTTGTGCGAAACGTGATCGTAAAATCCTCGCAATCAATAACCTGCGCAGGCAGATATGTGTCAAACACATATAGGGTAAGTTCTGTCCCATCCGGAAGATGCAGCTCTGTATCTGTATCGAATACGTATACGAAGGATCCGCCTCTCTCCTGATTCAGCAGAGTTCCATCTGTTGCGCGGTAATGTTTCTCGCCGTTAGTCTTGAGATATTGCATCTCTCGTATTACTGCTGAAGAGTATCTATTCCTGAAGATGTCAAACTCCGCGCTGTTGCTAACATCTTTTAATTCATCCTGTAGGGGTTCATCCTCCAGTTCAAGGGTATTAGAAAAAGCAGCCGGGAACGGATAGGATACTTCGCCCTCGTCATACTGCACGTAGACCTTATTTTCTTCTATTCGGGTAATCTTACCAATGTACCTGCTGCTCTTCCGCATTACCCTGCAGCCGATCAATCGTGAAGTATTCATATCTGCTCCGGACATTAGAATATTGCTTGACTATCCTAAATGTAGCACTGTCATTGTCCGTCCACGCGGACAGGACCAGAATTATCAAGCATTGCTTACATTCTGTCTTAGAAAAACGATCCACCCAAGCGACTATATATGTCAAATCACCTGCTACAGTTCTTTACCCTGCCAACCTGTACCCTCCGCTCTTATCCTTTACAATCTTCTTTGCTTTCTGCAAGGTAGCGATTCCGTCCGTCATGACAAGTTTTATCTGACTTCCCAATCGACTATAGCCGAAAGCTTTCGAAGCATTTTTCATCAGCTCATCCTGAGTCTGCGGCTGTTTGCCTGAAAGAGCATACAGTATTGAGTTCATTACTTCTTGTCTGCAGATTTCATTCGCAGATCTTGTGGATATAACTCTGATCATATGATACTGATCAGGGTCCGCTCCACTTTTCCAGACAAACGTTGTCTTCCTTTGCTGCTTACACACCGGTTTCAACACAACCCTGATTGCTTTTTCTGTCGCTTCCTTCTGTGACTTATTGGGAATCTGTCCGAATGAATATAGGACACGCTTCACCAATAATTCCATCAATATCGGTGCCTCAGCTTTAAGAAGCAGCTGTGCTCTTTGTGCTATCTGTTTTCGGAAAGAAGCACTCAGGTACTCATCTTCAGATGCCAGAGTAACAGGCAAATCTATATGCTCATAAGGGACCAATATAATATCACCGGCTTGCCCGAGAACTTCCGGTTCCTTCAGAGAATCAGAATGCGTTGATGTTTTCGATTGTTCTGGCTGAATGTCAGCTACCAGTCTGGAATTGATATTTTCGACCACATCATAGGGCCCTTCGTCAAGGAAGAAGGATTCTCCGGCCGGATCAACAATAATACCTGAAGCCTTCTTATTTGCCCTGACTGCTTTGATTACATCAAGAAACGGTATGATTTTTAACGGAGGCACAGTCTCCAGATCTTCAAGTTCTTTTTTACTGGAGAATACTGCCAAAACGATTCGCCCGTCTATTTGGGTATACATAAACTGATCATTCCCATTGCATGGGACTAAAACACGGCTGTCTCTCAGAAGTTCTATCACATCATTAACATGTTGTTCCGTACGTTCACGATTGTAGACTTCGATAGCCGTCTTCAATGTTCTATTATTCTTCAGACTGTCTTCTGTATTTTCTGTATCAGAAGCCTTGTCTCCCGTTCCCTCAGCAATAGGATGAACTTTATCTGTTCCTTTATTCTTTTCTGGAGATACAGCCTTTTCATCCTCATCAGCACCGGAAGATTCTGCATCATAAATTGTTGCAGTGTCCACTACCTCAGCGTCACTCTCTGCAGCTTTGGTTTCCTCTATTACCTTCTTTCTTTGATACGATTCTGCTTTCAGTTCATCAAGAGTATGGAAAATCTGATCCAGAACACGATCTCTGTCCTTAACCCAGTCCATAGTCCAGATACGGCAAAGATTCCAGCCCAGATGGCGAAGAACTCCTTCCTGTGCATATTCACGGTCCCGAGTATTAACGGTGTTCTTGTATACATTGCTGTCCAGAAGGATTCCCAGCATATATCTCTCCCCGTCATTAGGGTCTGATACTGCAAGGTCGATATAGAAGTCAGACTGGCCAACATGCGGAGTACACTGGTAACCGTTTTGCGTAATCTCCCTCATGAGGGCAAGAAGGATTCCTTCTTTCTTTACTTCAGGGTCTGTATTTCTTTCACCCTTATCTCCTTCCGTACCAGAAGACTCAGCAAACTTCAGGAAATCCTGCAAGGCTTTCAGTCCTTCCGGCGAGGAATCCGAAATATGGAGCTCACTTGAATGAAAGCTTGTAAAAATCCTCATCTCTTTTCTGGCACGCGAGAACGCAACATTCAGTCGCTTCGCCCCACCTTCCTGGTTGATAGGGCCAAAGTTGCTGGAGAAATAACCTTTCTCATCTGGTCCATATCCAATCGAAAACAGAATCACATCGCGCTCATCCCCTTGAACATTTTCCAGATTCTTGACAAACAAAGGTTCCGCTTCCTTATCATCAGGATTGCCCCACTTATCCAGTCCCGGATCTTTTCCATATTCCTTGTTCAGAAGGTTCTGAATCAGCACCATTTGTTTCATGTTAAATGTGACTATACCGATTGACTCCTGCTTTCTTCCATCATCTGCATTTGCATGGTAAAGATGATATCTTCTGACTACTTCCTCTATAATAGCCTTTGCTTCTCCCTCATTTGTTCCATCACCGCGTTTATATACGGCTCCAGGAACCTTATAGGCAGTTACAGCCTTTTTGCGATCATCTGCTGATGGGAAAGTAAACAGTCCATTCCCATAAAATTCTTTATTGCTGAATGCAATTAAACTCTCATGCTGGCTTCTGTAGTGCCACTTCAGATACATGGATGGAACCCCAAGTGCCAGTGCATCATCCAGAATGCTTTCCATATCCTGAAGAGCCAGGTCCTTGATGTCTGTACTGTTTCCACTGAAAAAGCTGGTTGGAGGCATCTGTTTCGGATCGCCGACAATTACAGCATCCTTTGCACGGGCGAGTGCGCCGATGGATTTCGCAGTTGTAAGTTGGGAAGCTTCGTCGAATATCACTACATCAAACAAATCATTCTTCTGTGGCAGATACTGAGCCACTGAGTCCGGGCTCATCAGCATACACGGCGCAAGAATACTCAGAAGATCCGGGATCTGTTCAAACAGTGAACGAATCGTGATTCCTCTTGCACCAGTCCCTATTGCCTTTTTCAGCAAATGGATCTGTGTTCCTTTTTCTCCTCCAGACCATGGCAGCGGAACCTTTCCTGCCAGATCATCATAAACAGCCTTCCGTGTCATCACAGACAGATTTTCATCAAGCTCCTTGAACTGACGCACCTCCTCGTTGAAGGAAGCTCCGGAGAAAGTGTAAAGAACGCTGTCATGGTTTATGGTCCAAAGAATCAACGCATGATACATTCCTTTCAGATAGGATGGAATCAGTTTCTCTTTGTCAAATCCATTCTCGTATGCATCAACAACCGGGCCAAGACCAAGCTCCTCCGCCTCCTTGCGTGCGCGCCGATAGAGCGTCCACTGATTCAAACGGCTTCCATCAAACAGGAGTCCAAAGAATATGCTCTCAGCCTGCAGCCAGTTTTCGCAGTCAGCCGGCTCCTGCCTCTGAAGTATCTCGTTTAATTCCTTTCCACACGCCGATAGTTCTGCGTATCCATCCTCATACTCTTCAAATACCGCTTGCAACGTCTCATTGTTCGCGCTTTCTTTGATTGCCTGAATTCCGCCCGGATACTCGGAAGCAAGATTGATCACATCCTGTGCTTTCTTGTAGGCATCCAGCATCTGGTCTCTGGTCGGATAGGTATCCAGAATTTGCCGAACTTCAGTCCGAAGGTTGTTTCGCCTATCCTGAAGATCATACTTTTCCTTCTGGTACTCCCTTACCCGAGTCAGAAGCTGCGGAATTTGATCATATGTGATATCTCTCTTTGTGAAGGATCGGATATTCTGAAGCAATGTGCTTCTCGCCTGCTGACGCCCAAAGAATTTCTTCTCGGCCTGTTCATAAGCCTCCTGATACTTGGAAACATCCTTATCGAGAAAGGATAGATCCCAAGTCTGAAGTAGTTCTGAGCGTATTGCTGATATTCTATCAGTATCATTAAAATAACTGTTTGCCTCCTCGACGTTCTTTTTCTCCAGCGAAGCTTCTGCTTCCGTCTCTTTCCAGACCTTTCGATACGTATCTATCAGATGCTGGACTTTTTGAAGCTCAGCCTTAGAGCTTCCAAACGACACGCCGGTCAGCTTCCCGATCTTTCCTGTCACCTCCAGGACATGGTCAGTGTACGACACATACCTTCGCGCAAGCCCAAATATTCCATACCCTATCTCAGGGTAATATTCTGTAAGTCCGATGCTTATCAGCGGATTATTCTTTACATCCCCAATCACGCTGCCAGCAGCGGTGAGCTTCCCCAATGCAGACACATGTTTACTGATCTGATGCTTTGTAAGATTCTTTACTTCATCGCCTCTGAACCTTATCTCTTCATCTACCTGATGAGAGATATTCTCATAACGGTCCACAAGATCGTGAAGACTATAACCACATGTTCTTACCTGATGAAGATGTCTTGAATATAGATCGATCCTCTCCCGGTCCGTCAGGTCCTGCTGCCATTTTTCCTCAAACTCCACCTCGCTTCCTGACGATCTTGATTCAAGGGCAGCATCAAGCTGAGACAGAATCTTCTTTTTATTCGCCTTGGCGGAATGGACCTCCAGGCAGAAATTACCTATCCCTGCCTTCTTCAGCCTCTCCTGAACGACGTTCAGCGCAGCTTCCTTCTCTGCCATGAAAAGGACAGACTTTCCCCTCGCCAGCAGGTTGAAGATCATGGCTGTAATTGTCTGGGATTTTCCTGTTCCAGGCGGTCCATGCAAAACAAAAGTAGCTCCATGGCCAGCCATTTTAACTGCTTTCAGCTGGGTATCATCCAGCGAATTCGGGATATAAATGGGTTCGCCGGAAGTATCGGGATTCGAATCTACCTGCCAGTCGACATGTCCTTTTATCAAACTACGGACAATCTTACTGTTCTCAAAGAATGACTCCGGAGCAGAATGAAGATCATTCCACATAGCGATCTCGTTGAAGTCGAAGTTACCAATGACACCCGTCTCGACAACATCCCACCCATCGAGTGACGAGATTGCTTTCCGAATTGTAGCAAAAACCGAGCGGACATCTACACCGTGGTCGTCTTCAGGCAACTTTATAAGTCCGGACAAGTCCAGGTTGAAATCCTGTCTGAGTTTCTCTACAAGAGTCAGGTTCAGTCTGGAGTCACCCGAGCGCATCTTCAGAGAATAACCCTCTTTTGCCGATTTTCTGATCATCTCTATCGGCATTAGGATCAATGGTGCGTAAGAAGGCTTATTCGAATAATGCTCCTTAGCGCCTGCCTGCCCTCTTGATACTCTTTCGATATCGAACCACTTAAGGATACCTATTCCCATATAAAGGCTGCTTGATCCGCGCTCTTCCTGTGTGCTTCTAGCGTCCAGGTATATTGCTCTTAAATCCTTTTCCAGCTGTGCCCCTGACTTAAATGTAGCCAGAATATGCTGGCTGTAAGCGTCTCGGACTATTTCCCATAAATCAGGTTCTACGTGGTGATATTCGCTGAATTCAAAATAGTTTCCGCATTCCTTCTTTGCATCTCGTGGACCATCTACAGCAAAAGGCCATGGATCAAGGTGGAATTCTTCGCCATCTGATAGCAGATCCTCGAGTTCAAATAGATGCGAGGAAAGGAATGGCTCTATCGCTGAGGTATCACCGGTAGGCATACTTAACAGCGGGTTCTGGGATTTCAGATTCAAAAGTTTGCTCTCCCAAAGAGCTCGTTTGCCGTGTCTTACAGGCGTCATCGGTATTATCTTAGCCTGACTAAGATCTTTTTTATCCAGATTAATGAAGTCCTGCGTGATTTTTATCTCTTCCGCATTGATCCGATACTTATTGTGATCCAGCATCCGGGACGGAAGAGGCATCACATGTAATTTTGACCGGACTTCATTGACATCTATAGCGCACTCGAACTTACCTGCGTCTGCTTCTACCTGTGAGGTTCCCTGATTCTCGGCGTCCTGATAACTAGTATCACCACCGCACATGTTTGTACATTCAACAAAAACCAGCTCCTGAGAATCTTCGTGAATTCTGGATAACAAATCTCCGATTTGATTATCAACAGGTACTTTTAAGCTGTATTTTTTCCCTACAGCATCATTATAGAGCCAATATCCTGTGTAGATATGTCCTTCCATTGAATAAAGCACCGGATGCAAACCCATTGATTCTAGCACACCGGCATATAACAATGACATATCCATGCAGTTGCCGAAGTGTTGTTCCATAATGGTCTCAGGCATCCGTACTCTCTGGTTTCCAAAGCTTTTAGGAGATATTGAATACGAGATATTTTTTCTTGCTATAGCTGTATATGCCGCAGCTGCCTGTTCACGTACATAATTCGGATCTTCCCATAAATATCCAGTAATTGACCCTGTGTGATCTGCTTCATCTTTCCTAATTTCTTTAAGTATGATAGTGTAAAATATTTTGTG
>DLFD01000026.1 GCA_002482005.1 Lachnospiraceae bacterium UBA7729
AGGTCTGAAATACAGATTATTATGATGCAAGGGTCAAAAGGTCATAAGCCGCGTCGTGCTTGCACGTAAGCGGTTATGACCTTGGGACCCGCATGACACCGAGCATGTAGGAATTTGCGTATGCAAATTCCGAGAATGCGAGGTGGAATAGGATTGCGCAAGTTGCGAAGCAACGAAGCAATCCGCATCAACAGTCGGGGGCGGTAATGCCCTGTGCCCCCGGCAATTTCTCCTGCGCAGTAAAAGTCAGCTTACTCGGCTTCCGTCTCAGCCGCTCCGCTTTCAGAAGCAAGATCCGTGTAGATGACTTCCGCATCGTCCATTTCCTGAGCGTCGGACCACTTCTGGTTCCAGTCTGCCATGATCTCGTCGAAGGTCTCGCTGCCGGTTGCGGCTGCCTCGACGATACCTTGAACCTTTGTGTTGCCACCTGCATTGATGCCCAGCTCGGAATCTGCGTTCAGATCTGCCGTCAAAGATTCCTCGCCCTCGAGGGCCGGATCGGATGCGACATAGGTGACGCCGTCAAATGCAGAGTACAGTTCCGGCCACTTGTCATCGGAGAGACTGATCGGCATGCCGCCTTCGTTGTAAGAGAAGCCGGACTGCTCGGTCATCCACTTGACGAAGATCATCGCGGCAAGCCTATTATCATCTGAAGAGTTCACGTTGATGCCGAACATGTAGTCCGGACCTGCGGACGCGTACATCGTTCCATCCACGGTCATCGGGAACGGCATGTATCCGATATCATCCGGATGGTCTCCGGCGCCCTGCATCTGCGTGACAGCCCATGAACCAAGGACCATGCAGCCGATCTCGCCATTGTTGATCATACCCTTGCAGGACTCCCAATCGGTAGTGGAGTAGTCATCCTCGGTCAGACCGTTTGCGACCGCCTCGTAGAGGACTCTGTATACGTTGTACGCATGTGCACCGTTGCCCTTGTCCTCGAAGGGATTCTGCTCATGAGGCAGGATCTGGTTTTCATAAGTGGTAAGGCCTGTCGCTGTACCGGTCATGTAAGCGTCCCAGGCTCCCATGGTCCATCCTGCGGCATAATTCGTGTAAAGCGGAATCGCATCGGTATTATCCTTGATCTTCTGGAGGTCATCCAGAAACTCGTCCGGCGTGGTTGGAAGGGAAGTAATACCTGCCTTCTCAAAAACCGCCTTGTTGTAAACGATGCCCTGGGCATTGCCGGTGATCGGAATTCCGTATACCTGTCCGTCATAAGCTTTCGTAGATGCGAAACGGACTTCATCTTTCAGGGTGTCAAGATCTCCGAAGGAAATAAAATAGTTTGGCAGTTCTGCCAGATCTACCTGCGGAATCATGACGATATCGGAATAGTCGCCGCCCTGAAGCCTCAGCAGGGCATCCTCTGCATAGTTCGTATCACCCTCAATATCAACGGTGATACCCGGATAAATCTTGTTGAACTCCTCAAGATACTGTGCCCATGTCGTTCCGATATAACTTTCGTCCAGCATGTCTGTACGGTTGGTCAGCAGGCTGATCTCCGCTGTCAGATCCGTCCCTGTCTCTCCGACTGCTATGTCGTCATAGGCAGGATCTGCCGCAAATACAGGCACGCTCATAACCGCCGTCATGGCAGCCGTCAGTGTAATGGCAATCGCTTTTTTGTTCATTTTTACCCTCCTTGTTAAGTGATTGTTTACCTTAATTAAGGTTTCCTGTTTCCTGTTGTCTTTATTATATATTTGAAAATCAGCATATCATCATTTAATATTGCTTTTTATCATCATAAATTGTATTTAACCTATTATTTGTCTATTTATAACAGATATTTTGTAATAATATTGTATATTATGCTCAATTGATTTTGCGTATCAGCATAAATAAAATTAGTTTAATTCATATTTATGGATTTTTAGCTTAATTTCCATATCATTTTCCCGATACTTGCTTGAAGTCCTGTCATATCATTTTAGGTAAACATCAAAGTGCCAGATAGCTATTGCAGAACATCTGAAAGGAAGGGTCCCCGATGCAGGAAAGTACCATCTGCACAGCCAGTGATTTCCGAAGCACGCTGCGTGCCCATACGCAGAGCAGACGCTTCATCAATATGCGTGTCACAAGCGATGATCTGTGCCGAACTGTCTTCTCCTATGATGTCCCTGAAAGTGAGAATACGATCCAGCGCTTCCTCACCCTGCATTCCTGCTCCGACATCACATACACGGTCCCTCTTGAATTTTCATTTGACCCGATGAATTGTCTTATGATGCTGTATACGAAAAGTGGGGGCGGAAGGATTCGAAGAAATGAGCAGACAATGGAGATATCCGGCAGAACGCTTATTCTGATGTCGTGTTCTGAGTATTTCCGACTATCTTCATTTCTCCTTCCCTGGGAGTTTGAAATCTTCTGGATTCGGCCGGATTGTTTTGCCGGTTATGATATTTTTCTGAAAGACAGTTTCTGCTCGGTCCAGCTGGATGAATATTCTTCTCTTCCGTCCAGGCTGAGAGAATTATGCACGCTCCCGTCCCACATCATCGGCAGTCAGTTGCTGACCATGCACCGGCTGCTGACCGATGTCATGTGTGAAGCAGCCTCTGCGCAATACCCGGAGCAGGCGCATGCCCCTCGCCGTCCGGTTTATCTTGAAGCTCTGAAGGAAGATCTCGATCGAAATTATTCTGCTCCTTTTTCCCTTTCCAAATACGAAAACCAGTTTGGGGTCAGCCATTACCGCCTCTGTCGTGAATTTTCCGCAGCCTATGGGGTTCCCCCGATGCGATACCTGAAGACGGTGCGGATCGAGAAAGCAAAAGCCATGCTGCTCACAACCAGTCAGACGGTTGGTGAGATCAGCATGGCAGTCGGGTATGAGAACGTCAATAATTTTATATTACACTTCCGGGATCTGACCGGAATGACCCCGGGGGCCTGGCGTAAAAGAGGATAACATTTCCTCACGGTTCCGGCATCAGCTCATCAAATATCGGGTTCAGGAGCAGACTGCAGAGGGCAGCCGATATCCCTTCCCCGCAGAAAAACCAGATCCAGAATATGGCTGCAAATGTTTCCGGCGACAGCAGAAACCATAAAAACGGGAGGCAATTGACAGCAAGGATGCCTGCTGTCCTGGCGGGATGTGTGACAGCCAGGCGCCATGCATTTCCGAATGTCTCTTTTACAGGATTATCAAACCTGGAAAAATAGGGGAATACATAAGAAAAGACCATGATTCCAAAGGCCATAATCGCTATACAAGCTCCATAGACCAGCGCCCAGCCGCCTTCCTGCGCCTTCAGGATGCTGAAATCAGCCAGCATTACTGCGGAAAACAGCAGAAGTGCCAGTGTGTAAGGCAGCGATTTTCTGAAGTTTTCCCGGAAAAATTTCGTGAAAGAGCCTGTGATTCCTCCCTCTTCTCCTCTCACCAATTTCAGCATCACATAGTACAGAGCTGAAGTGGAGACTCCGATCGTGACGATTGGAATGCAGAAGATCAGCCAGAGAATATTCAGCCAGATGATATCGAAAAGCTTTGACATCCATTCATTGTATGGATTGTCTGCCTGAAAGAACTTTCTGCTCTTCTGCTGCGCTGTCCTGCTCTTATCCTTCATAATACCTCCTGCCCGTACCGGTTACTTTTTCCCTTTCAATATGATGTCGACTGCCTGCCTGGCAGATTGCGTGTGTTTCGAATTCTGGGCCGCCGACAGGACAAAGTCCGCAGAATATTCTTCTGTTTCCATCTGCTCCGCCTGCGTTTCCCCGCTCTCCGCCAGCAGCGCTCCCAGAGCCTCTGCTCCGTAATCCTCCACCTGATCCGTGATATTGACGAATGTCAGAGAGCAGTCTTCCGGGAGACGAATCCCATAAGGAAGACGCTTTCCTCTTCCTGTCTCGCTGTCATAGAAACCAAGGTTATCGTCATCGAGATAGCCTGCTGACTTTTCAAAACAGCTCTGGTACTTCTCCACCTGGTCTTCATTCAGGGCCTCTTCCATGTTCACAAGAAGGCCATAAGCGGAAAGTGTCCGGAATGTCCTCGGCGGAGCCATGATCAGATCGATCTGTCCATTCGCCAGATATACCTGAAGTTTCTCCATGCCGTTTGCATCGAGGCGAAAGCCGTCATCGATCATAACAGGCTCACACAGTTTTTCCTCAAGTTCCGCCGTAAGTTCTGACTTCTGCGGATCTGTCAGCTCAGCGTTCAGGACCGCGAGATACAGTCCATATGTCTGACGGGGCAATGTCAGATGCACAATCAGAAACACAGCAAGAGCAGCGGCAATCACACATATAGTAAGTTTCGGGAAAATATAATCCAGGAAATATGTCCGCCTTGCAGCTCCGTGAAGAGAACGGAGATTCTCCCGCTCCGACTTCTGCTCAGACACGGTATAGATGTCAGCATCATCTTCCAGTCTGGTTTTTCTTCCATGCAGGTTCTGTGCCATATCTTTGTCCTGTCCCTCTATAACTGTCATACAGATAGCCCGCCACTGGCAGCCTTTTTGCATATTAGGTATAAAAAATGCTCATGGCAGCTCTCCTTTCTCAGGAAAATGTTTAGCTGTAATGAGCATACAATATTGCCTAAATATTGCATCTATTAAACTTGATATTAATCTCTTATTATTGCGTGTTCCTTTATTTTTGTCGATAATGCGTAAAATAAAGGTCACAGGTTTGTGCATAATTGAAGAGCACTCTTACACGAACGGGACTGGATCTGCGATCTTCCGCACACTGGATCTCTCCACGAACGTCCCGTTGAACGAATGGATCCCGCTTGAATAGGACGTTCCTTCAATCTTGTGGACTAGAATGTGGATGGCCCGTCTTGCCATATCTTTTGCGCGGATCCCGTAGGTCGTCAGCCCTACATCCGTCGTCTGATCAGGTGCAAAGTTGTCGAAACCAACGACCGAGATATCGTCCGGCACAGAAAAGCCATTCTTTTGAAGCTTCTCGATCAGGCAGCTGGCCGTCCCGTCACAGTTGCAGAAAAATGCGGTCGGCATGTCATCCAGCGGGAGCTGAAAGTAGCGCGCCGGGTCCACATCGCCTTCCTCGCGTCCACGGTCATCGATCAGATAATTAGGATTGACATCGATTCCATGCTCCATCAGGGCCTTCAGGTATCCCAGATACCGGTCATCGATCGACTGTGTTGCCAGCCTCGTACCCACATATCCGATTCGCCGGTGTCCCATCCCGAACAGGTAGTTTGTCATCTGATAACCGCCAAGAAGGTTGTTCGTCACCACACAGTCACACTCCGGCGCACTGCCGATGGTGTCAAGATATACCACCGGCAATGTTACATTATGGCTGAGATGACGCTCATACTCCGTCCCGAATGACCCCAGAATAATAAGACCTTCAATCTGGTTTTCTTCCACCATTCTCGGAATCTTCCGCTCCCTTTCGTAAGGAAGACTGATCACCTCCAGCATGACGAAGCAGTATCTGCTCACAGCATATTTTGAGATCTCCTGGTAGAACATCCAGTAAAAAGACTGATTTTCGTCAAGAAAACGTTCCGGGATGATCACACCGATCGTATGCGTTTTCCTGGTCTCACCGCCTCCCCCTGGCACCGCCTTCCGGTACCCCAGTTCACTCGCGATCTGCTCGATCTGCTGCCTTTTTTCTTCACTTACACCTTTCTCTCCGGACAGTGCCTTCGACACGGTCACGATACTGACGCCGGCTTTCTGTGCGATATCTGATAATCGGACTGCTTTCCCCATAAAGTGCCTCTCAACTTTATTTTAATCAAAATGTCCTCCGCAATTTTATATGATTTTATTTTATTAAGCTAACACTGTCAACCGCACAGACTGCCCGCCATCCAGGAGCATAAACAGCTTGGGATCATATTTCCAGACTTCAACTTTGCTCCGGCCTCTGTCGTTCTGCCAGTCCATATCCAGCGGAATAAGTTTTTGCGATATCGGGTTAGAATATCTCATGTGAATTACACATTTATTACACATATTATTCACGTTTTTTGCTTGCATTATATTATTCGCTGAAGTATGCTGTAGATGAAAGTGCAGGAATATGCCACAAATCGATTCAGGAGGTTTACAATGAATACGGCTGTGGAAAGAAGCAATCTGACAATCAGCATCGACCGCCCTACCAGAGAGAGCTTCAGCGCACTTTGTGACGGGCTGGGACTTTCCGTGTCTTCATGCATTATTGCATTAATGCGGCAGTCTGTCCGTCAGCAGGGAATCAATCTCTCCATGCTGGATGCAAACGGCTTTACGCCGATGGAAGCCGCTGAATTAAAAAGGCGTGCAGAAGATGTGAAGCTCGGTCATGCTGAGGCACACAGCTTGATAGAGGAGTGATAAAGCATGCGGAACCTTGAATGGCAATCCGATGCCTGGGAGGAATATCTGGAAATCCAGCAGACTGATAAAACTCTCCTCAAAAAAGTGAATAGGCTGATCAAAGATATCATGAGAAATGGCTATCTGTGTAGTGAAGGAAAGCCGGAGATGCTGAAAGGAGATCTCTCAGGCTATGCAAGTGTACGGATGGATAAGAAGAACCGGCTTGTATTTTCCGCCGAGACCCACAGGATTACAATCATAGCCTGCGGCAGTCACTATGAAGACCATTGATTTTATCAGTATACCAGATTGAATATACGGATAGTCTAAGAATATTGCGGCTCATCTTTCGTATCCGATCAATTAATCAATTATCTACATTCCCCTTATTTCCAGGGGGCGAAAGGTGTATCTGAGGTGTAAAATCAGACTCCCATCCGCCCAAAATGCCTTATCTTCGGGCTTTCCCGCAATACTGGCAGGGTATGCCGTAGCAGCAAAAAAGAATGCGAAAGTTCTTCAGATATGCTCTGCATCAGACAGGATTTTCCGCACCGGCGGACACCGGATATTACCTTGATGATGTGGTGATTCTTATGCCGATTCAGAAAATTGATTTCTCTCGGTCTTGCAATCAGTTCCATATGCGTTCCTATTTTTAGGATTTTACGCTCATTTCAGCTTAATTTCAGCTGAATCTGATTTCTTCGCTCACATCTGTGTCTCTTCGTATAATCCAAACGCATTGAAAAATAAGGCCGCAAGATACGGAGAATACGTCTGTAATTTCCATATCTCACGGCCTTTTTCCCGTGTTTTCCCTCATTTTTTCAATTGCTATAAAAGTGCTATAAAATTGGCCGCCGGTATGTTAAAAAATCCAGCATTTATCGGGGTTTGAGACATGTTCGTTCGCATACTGCCGTGGCAGACAAACAGGATTTTTATCTTATCTCTCATAACCTCTCAAAGTGGCGCAAAGCCTGATATCTAAAGTTTACAGAAAAGCCATATTTGTTGGCTATAAATCATTATGTCCTAAAATCGCAGTTTCATTTCCTCTTACCAGCTGATAGTATCTGCAGGCAGAAAAAGAGAGTCGCCAAAGCGGAAGGCAGTCGTCCTCTGGTAACCCGGTATTCATTAAGCGTTCTTGAGTCAGGGGCACATTCTTGCCATGAAAAGCCACTATGGAGCTGGGATTTCACCCAAGAGATATCGCCATTACCATCTATGATACGATCGTATACCTAATGGGACAATAGCCCGCTCTGGCATGACAGGCGCCGTTTTCAAAGATACTGATTGCAGATTACACGACAGTTTGTTGATATATTTTATACAGCTCGAAAGGAATAATGCAATACCTGGCAGTCAGACTTAAGGAAGAAGGATCATGAAAAAAATCTTATCAAGCGGATTTGTAACCTCAATCATCCTGATCGCACTGGGAATCATACTCATCGCTCAGCCGGATGCCGCTATGAGTGTAGCGACAGCTATTATCGGCTGCGGTCTTCTGATCGTAGGCGCAATTGGCCTGATCACGCTGCTGATCGGCGTACTGATCGTGAGAAGTCCGCTTGAAACGGCACTTTCCAGATCGTCATCCTTGTTGTATCGCTTGTGATCGATGGAGTAAGCAATCTCGCCAGTTCGATTATCAGCAAGAAAAACTGAGTGACGGTCTCAGATTGTATCCTGCTCAAACGAAGGCTTTCATTACTTTCGAAATGTCACTGAAATCCTGTCAGCAGAGAAAATCCTCAGCGAATATGCCTGAAGGAAGTGAATGAGTGCGGACATGGTGCTGCGTCTCTCATCTGCACACGACATCCACCGGTACGTTCAGGATCTTGGCGACCTTCAGGATGGTATCTGTGTGCCTGCCGAGTCCTGCCGCGAAGTGGTGGGTCGGGCCGCACTCGCACCAGCGGTTGTTCCACTCTCTCGCTCCGATGGAGAAACGGGTGCGCATGTTGGTGTCCCCGGTGTGAAGGATCGGGCCAGGTTCATTTACGCCCTCAGAGACAACAAACTTGAAATGTCCGTCGCCGTCCTGGGTGATGGCCAGGTAGGTGACCGGGCCCGGAGCCGGGTAGAACTGGGTCAGATAGCCGCCGCCTGTCTTTCCGTGGAAGACCGGGACGATCTTCATGGTCGGCTTTCTCTCTGTCGAGATGGCCGCGTCACCGGAACCTGAATGGCCGATGACAACGATATCCTTGTCAAAATCGATCGTGTAGAACTCGGACAGCTGGCCGGTCCCGCAGATGGTCTTCATGATGCTCATGCCCATGGCGACCTTCATGTCGCCCTCGACCGCGCAGGCAACGCCCTGCTTGATCAGCATGGAGAATGCGGGGATCAGCATGCTGTCCAGTACACCTGCCTGGCCTTTGGCGAAACCGTCATAGTGGGAAGCGATCAGACCGATATGTTCGTCTCTGACCCACTGCTCAAAAGCCACGACGTACCTGGCCATGTCCCATACTTTCTCTATGGTCCCGCCGCCCTCGATGTCAAATGTATCGAGGATATCCTGTGCTTTTTCGCGGATTTTTTCCTCGTCGTCGATATGATCCGCAATCGCCCACATCTTCTCCCAGTCAAACTGCTTGGTGTAGAGGAACATGCGGCGGTAGAGGTTCGACTCGTCGATGTACAGATCCATCATGCCCGGATACGGACGTCCGATCTGCGCGATGTTGGTGTCGCGGAATCTTCTTCTGACCTGGGCAGCCCGGCACCAGTCTTCGATCTCTGCCCGGACCTGATCGTCTCCTCCTTCCGCGACGCCTGTGATGACCGCGTGGCGCTTGCCATAGCGGTTGAGGTCAGCCACCATCTCTCCGACGGCACCGCCCGCGTATCCGACGCCCAGCCAGTCCGCGATGCCGGCGTGTTCAAAGTCCAGGCAGCGGACCTTCTGAATATTGACCAGGACGACCGGAACGTCCAGGTCACGGACCGCCGGGAGCATGTTGTAGGAGGTCGCATAGGTCAGAAGCTGCATGAATACAAGATCTACATCCGCGGCGCGGAACTTGTCGCCCGCCGCCTGGGACTCTTCCTTGGTCGTAACCAGTCCGCCGTCGATGACCTCGACTGTGTCCGGAAGGGTCTTTTTGAAATCGTCATACTGGCTTCGGAATTCCGGCACCAGTTGGGGGAACTGGGGCAGATAAGCCCCGAGAGCGATGGAAAAAACACCGACTCTTGCCTTAGTCTCTACAAGCATCTCACAATCTCCTTTTCTGCAGGCTCTTAGCCGCGGGTGGGATAATTCAGTCTTTTTCGTACAGGAACTTCTCAGGAAGCGTCACATGGAAGTCTTTTGCAAGAGCGCGGAACTGGTCCGGCTGGATGGTCTGTCTCTTGTGATCGGTCATGGACAGGACCTTGACCAGGATCTCTGCGGACTTTTCAACGGTGTGCATGAGGCCGAAGGTCAGATCAAAATCAAAGCCGGCTGCGAACATTCCATGATGGGCCCAGATCGCCACATCATATGTCTTCATGAGCTTCGAGGTCGCGACCGCGATGTCCCTTCCTCCCGGAACCATCCACGGGACGACGCCGATGCCTGCCGGGAATACCACCGGGCACTCGGTCGCCATCTCCCAGAGCTCGCGGGTGAAGACCTTGTCATCAAGCGGAAGCACAAAGGTCAGCGCGATCGTGTTGGCCGGATGGCAGTGGTAGATGACGCGGTACCTTGGGTCGATTGCCTTCTTGACCTCATGGTTCATGAGATGGCTGGGGAATTCGGACGTCGGTCTTCCTCCATTCTTCAGGCCCCAGACGACTCTGTACTTCTCTCCCGCCTGGTCGATCTCAGCGATCGCAATCGTATCCTCCGGATCAAGCGGAACATTGCGCATGTACTTCCCGGAACCGGTGACCAGGAAATATTCGCCTGCAAGTCCCGGAACAGACGTCCCGATCTCCTTCCATTCTCCGGGGACAAAGTTTTCCTCCACTGCTGCGACTTCCTCGTCCTTCATGCGGTAGGACAGGTTTCCGCCGTTTCTCTCATGCCAGCCCTGCTCCCATCCGTCTGAGCACATCCGGATGAATCCCTTTACAAATTCCGCTTCAAGTACCTTCATGATCTTCTCCTCCTTCTCATTGCCTGCAAGGTCAGACAGTTTCTGTCAGTTATCTGAATCTCCATCCGCAGTCTGCGGAAGAAACTTCTTCACTTCAAAGCTCTTTGCTATGCAGCTTCTTGCCTCTTTCAGATCTTTGAACAGTCCGGCGGAAATCATCTGCACCGCCAGATTTCCGATCGCGGTCCCCTCGACCGGACCGGCATAGACCGTCAGGCCGGTGCGCCGCGCAGTCATCTCGTCCAGGTAAGTATCCTGGCAGCCTCCGCCGATGATATTGACGGCATGACAGGTTTTCCCGGTGATCGTCTCCAGCTCCTCTGCCGCCTTCCGGTAGCAGGTCGTAAGGCTCAGATACAGGCACTGCATCAGTTCTCCGACACTTCCCGGAACAGCCTGTCCGCTTTCTCCGCATGCTGATGCAACTTCCAGGACCATGCTCTCAGGGGAAAGGAACCGGTTGTCATTGACATCTACCTCGGCCAGGAAATTCTGAGCTCCCCTGGCGGCTTCTATCAGGTCCGGGAAAGTCCAGCTGCCGTGGCTCCGTGCCTCCTCACAGATTTTCCGCGCCGCGTCCCGGGCGGTAGAATCCTTCCTGACTCCCGCATCCGAATGACCTGTACTCCGCGGGTCTGTCTCCTGCCTCTCTTCAGCCTTTCCCTGTACGTATGACACTCCGTTCAGTTCCCGGCGGACAGACTGGATCATCCACAGGCCCATGATGTTCTTCAGGTACCTGTAGCGGTACCAGGCGCCGCCCTCATTCGTGAAGTTCGCCTGACGCGAAGCAGAAGTCGTAATAGGGGTATTGTTCTCCATCCCGAGCAGGCTCCATGTCCCGCTTGAAAGGATGAGCGAACCCTCGCCGGAATACGGTGCGGACAGGAAGGCGGAACCGGTATCATGGGTCGCCGGGAGTACGACCTGCGCGTCAAACCCGCACAGTTTCCGGATCTCCGGCTTCAGATTCCCGACCGGCGTTCCCGGCATCGACAGCCCGCGGAACAGACGCTCCGGAAGGCCCAGCCTGCGGATGATCTCCATGTCCCATTCATGCGACACAGCGTTTACCAGGTTCGTACTGGTCGCATTCGTGTACTCCTGCTTCATGACCCCGGTCAGAAGATAGTTGAAGTAGTCCGGAAGCATCAGCAGATATGCTGCTTCTTCCAGCTGGTCCGGATGCTCTCTCTTCAGGGCCAGAAGCTGATAGATGGTGTTGAAAGGCTGGTACTGGATGCCTGTCCGGCTGTACAGTTCTTCCTGGGATATGTATCTCCCAGCCTCCTCTCTCATCCCTTCCGTCCTGCCGTCCCTGTAGCAGACAGCATCGCCGATCATCGATCCGTCTTTATCAAGGAGGACGTAATCGACCGCCCACGTATCGATCCCGATCGATCTTGGAATTCTTCCGGTATCCCTGCAGACCTTAAGTCCGGTTACTATCCCGTCCCACAGAGACGGGATGTCCCAGGTCAGATGGCCGTCCTTAAGGGTCAGGTGATTCTCAAACCGGTTCAGTTCCTCGAGCCTGATCTGTCCGTCCTCCACCCAGGAGAGGATGCTCCGCCCGCTCGAGGCTCCCATATCATATGCCAGAAAATAGTCTCTCACTTTCGTTCCCTCTGCACTTTCTTTCGGTTTCCATCTGCCTATATCCTACTCTGTTCAAATATGTGTTACTATAACCGCAGATACCTGAAACTGGGACCTTATTTGCAGCGAAGGAATGAGACTATGTTTAATGAGATCATCAGGAGACTGGCAGAGATCACGCCGGAGGAGCAGCGCATATTAAGCGGCGATGAATCGGTGCAGAGGGACCTGTATACATCTGACCCGGACTTCATTGTGGACAGCAGGAAATTTCTTGAGAAAGGGTGCTGGATCGACGTACGAGTGAATACACGTTTCGTCTATTTCCCTCCTCACAGTCATAATTACATAGAGATGGTTTTCGTCCTGTCCGGTCATCTGACGACGACCATCGACTATGCCCGGACCCTGGTCCTGTCGGAAGGAGATATCCTCCTCATGAATCAGAAGACGGTCCACGACATCCGCCCCTGCGGAGAAGAAGACCTGGCGGTCAACTTCATGATTCTTCCGGAATTCTTCCGCAGAAGCATTGTCCGCCTGGATGAAAAAAACCTGATGAGAGATTTCCTGATCTCCACCCTGATGCAGGCGGAAGGAATGAAGAAGCCTGTGCCGGCTGGGGCCGCTGCTTTGGAAGGAAAGCGGAAGGCCGCGGATCAGGCGGCAGGGGATTTTCTCCTTTTTCATGCAAAGGGAATCATCCCTGTGGAAAACCTGATTGAAAATCTCCTGTGGAATATCCTGATCAGCCAGAAAGGCATGAGTACGATCAGCCAGACCACGATGGAGCTTTTGTTCATGAATCTGTCCGCGCTCTCGAGCGATGTCCGCGCTGCGGACGAGGGAAGCTGGAAAGACACGGTCATGACGGTTCTTGAATATATTGATACCCACTACACGGACGGTACCCTGGAGGAGGCTGCGGCAATGACCGGATACACCACATACTCTCTCAGCCGCCTGCTCAAGTCCCGCGCAGGGAGTAATTTCAAGCAGCTTCTCCAGGACCGTCGCCTTCAGCAGGCAGCCTATTACCTGGAAAATACCACCCTGCCCATCAGCCGGATCATCGAAAAGATCGGCTACGAGAACAGCAGCTACTTCTACCGCGTCTACAAAGACTACTATGGAATCTCCCCCAGAGAATACAGGGCCGCCAAAGCAGGAAACATCTACGGGGCTTGAATTTGCATATGGTGGCAATTTCGTCAGCGCAGAATCAACCATTCCCTGTCAGGGCTTCATCAGGTTCCAAGTCTTCTTCCAGATATCCGCGAAATCGACCTCGCACGCTCCGCCGCTCAGAAGGATTGGGACTTTCTTGTCAGGTTCATAATGATAACAGAGGTCCGCGCGGTTTTCTCCATCACGGATGGAAGATCTTCGCGACCAGACCTCTGTTCTCTTTCGTCTGAAGGAGTACTGGAGCTACCTGTCACGGAATTTTCAGAACAGCCAGAAGGTACAGAAAAAAATCATGAAAGCGCGGAGCCTGAATGAATACCATGCGGTCATAAGGCTGTTCCTGTCTCAGTGAGCCGCAGGAGGTGTTTTTGTCCGCACCTTCACCTGGCCGTCCTGTTTTTTCCAGGACACGGAAATGGTTCCTTTCGGAGTCTGCACTGTCCCTTCCGCGAAGTCGAGGAATTCCGTGTGCGGATGAATATCGACCTTCTCATAGCCCGGCGCCGCAGGCCTGACTCCAAGAATAGCGGACGGAAGCTCATACAGGGCCAGCGCTCCCCAGGCATGGCACTCAGAGCGGGCATAGTCTTCCGACTCCACCGTCGTCGTGCAGCCATATTCAACCATGTTCCTCCAGATGTCCCAGTAATGGTCCGAGTATGCATACAAGTCCGTTTCTTCCAGAGCCCGGAAAAGGTAGAAGCACATGGCGACCGTGCACTGGGCATGTCCCGGCTCCTCCATGGTCCGAAGAAGATTTCTCCGGCCCTGCTCCTTGTCAAGAAGACCTGTCAGGACTCCGAACACCTGGCAGTGCTGGGAGGCTGCCGACTGTGCCGCATGCCCTGCCCCTTCCGGCTGATCCTGCAAAGCTCTATCCAATGCCTGAACAGGTCCGTCCGTGATCATTCCATCTTCATCTGTGCAGCGCCTCCGCATTGCATCTTTTACCGCCTCTGCCCGCGAGAGATACTCGGACGCCGTATCATTTCTCCCTACATAAGAGCAAAGCTCCGCTGCCTTCTGAAGCCCGTACACATACAGAAGACTCTCCATGGTGATCGGCCCGTACAGCCCGGCCGGCGGCATGCCTGTCGTCGGATTCCACTCCGGCGTCCAGTCTATGAAGGACCAGTATTTCTTCTGAAGATTCACTCCTCCTACTTTGCCGACAAGTCCGTTCTCTGTCAGATTCCTGTCGAAAAAGTTCAGGATCTGGTCGATGACCGGAAGATACCTTTTCACCAGACGCCTGTCCCCGAAATACATCATGTGATCATGGACCATGAGGATGTAATAGATGGAAAATCCCGGAATAATATTAGGGTTCATGTTGGGATAGCTGCAGTTCAGAAGGCCGTCATACCGCTGTCCCCTGGCGAAGTCATCGATCGCTTTCCTTGCCAGCCGGTCGTCCGCCGAGACGGAGTAGGTATACAGAATCTGCGAACGCGTGTCCATCACATACTGAAGCTGTTCATAGAAAGGACAGTCTTCATAGGTCTCGTGCATGCAGCGGCGCAGGGTCCTCTCCGAGATCTCCCAGATCTTCTCAAAGGAATCATCGGACGTTCTCACCTGCGTAAGGACCTGCAGCGGATACCCTGTCTCCTCGAATGTCAGTTCCCGCAGGGTCAGATCCTCACGATCGGTCTCAACAGTCAGTTCAATGAAGCGGAAAGTACGGAACCAGAAAGATTCATAGACTTCCAGAAGCCGGGAGGAGGCCGGCAGACTGACGTCTCCCCTTCCGTACCCTGCTGCCAGATACTGATCCTCGTATCCCTCCAGGTGACCGCTTTCATAATCCCGACGGTCTTTTTTGATCGACGTTCCAGACGTCGGAGACTTTTCATCCAGGACGTACGCCTCCGACTCAAGAAGGGTAATCCTCGCTCCCTTGCCTCCCGTCATGGCGATCTGGAGGAACCCCGTCATCTCCTCCCCGGCATCCAGAACGACCCGGACCTTCCGGCCGGCAGGGATCATAAGCGGGGCATCTTTTGCCAGCAGTGCGGTGACTGCTGCCTCTCTCTCCATCTGATTTTCAGAAGAATCGCCGGCTGGTTTTCCTGTCTTCACGGACAGGTCTGCCGGTCCCAGAATCCCCGCAAATCTTCTCTTTTTCCTGTACAGATATGGGATGGTCCGATCCTGAAGATTGCCCGGCGCGATCGATTCCGGCATCTCTGATTTCAGATAGGGAACGGCTTTCTCCCAGGCAGCATCGTCATATCCGGGCAGCTTCCAGCCTGCGAGCCTTGCGTCTCCTGAAGCGTTCTCGTGGATGATCAGCGGGGAAAATTCCTTCTCCTCACGGACAAATGTAATACTCCTCACGGTCCTGCATGCCCAGGAAGCATCTGCGGACAGGTCTGCTTCTCCCGCGCCTCCTTTCACATACAGGCCGGGCGTACGGGTCCGGAACATAGAGTGGCAGCCCGCCTCCCGGTCCTCCGGAAAGCGCAGAACAGCCGCGCCAAGAACATTTTCCCCCTCCCGTAGGTATGGAGCAAGATCGACGGTATCCGCAAACCAGATCTGACGGTCTCCCTTCGAAGGCCCGAACTGGGCAAACTGTCCGTTCACATACAGCTTATACCGGGTGTCCGCCGAAACACGGACGCTCGCTGCGGCAGGCAGTTTCCCAAGGATGAATGTTTTCCGGAAGAGGACGATTCTGGGTGTGCATTCGTCCTCCCTGTCAAAGTCCTGTGTCCAGATCCAGTTTGACTGTTCCATATCTTCTCTCCTGTCAGTTTCCCGTTCGATGGTACCGAGGTCAAAGAAGCTTCCCTCTGCAGGAATCATACCATGCATCGGGAAGCCCTGAACCCCCGGATTTACTTAGATTGAACCTCTAAAGCCAGATCAGTTCTTCTTTGCGGAGTGTCTCTCATCAAGATCCCTGTGGATCTGCGGCATCTCCTTGTCCAGTCTGTAGAAGAGCATGATTGCGAAGGTCACGACGATGAGGATCACCGGAAGCCAGTTGTAGAGGAAAGAGATCGCAGCCTTGGCGGAAGCGCTCTGCTGGGCCGCATCGCCTACATATCCGCCTGCGTTCAGGATCAGGCCGAGAAGGACCTGCCCGATTCCAAGTCCCAGCTTCTGGGCAGCGGAGATCGCTGCGTTGCCCATGCCGACCGTCTTGACGCCGGTCTTCCATTCTCCGTACTCCAGCGTATCGGCCACCATGCCGAATGCCATGCCGCCTGCGGCTCCGAGGCCGACTCCCTTGAGAATATTGAAAACGATCAACAGGACCAGATTGCTTCCTGAAAGGCCTGTGCCTGCAAATCCGAAGAACATGGCGATCAGGCCAAGCTGATAGGTCATGTGTTTTCCGAACTTCTTCATGAAGAAAGGGGTAAGGAACATGGTCGCGAACTGGGATATCGATAGAGCATTGTTGATCGGTGTGTACAGGGAGTAGTCTCCCAGGACATCCTTGGAATAGTAGATCGCGCCAGCTGAATACATGACGATGATAAAGAAGATCGCGAACATGGCGAAGACCATGGTCAGCCAGTACTTATTTCTGAAGAGGGACTTGAGTGCGACGAAAGCCGGAACGTCGTCCTTATTGCCTTCTCCGCCGGAAACAGCACCGCCGGCTGTGCGTTCCTTGGTTCCCATCACGCAGAGGACCGTGGATACGATGATGATGATGCCGACAACGACCAGGGCTTTTGTCCAGCCGTCCTGAGCCGCTGCGTCGTATGGAGTCTTAAGCGTTTTATCATTTGCGAAATCCAGGACCCACTTCATGAAGAAGGTGTTCATAAAGATATTCGAAACAGTCTGGAAGATCATGGAAATGTTGCCCAGCATGCCGTGTTCGTAGGAATCACTGGTCGACAGCGAGATCAGTGCGTTGTATGGGACGAACATGGCCGTATAGAAGACTGTGTTGACCAGGTTGTAGAGAAGAAATACGTAGACATATTTTCCAACTCCGGTCAGAGAAGACGGAATGCTAAAAAGCAGGATCGCCGCGATGGCCAGCGGGACGCACATCCGAAGGAGCCAGACCCTGGCCTTGCCCATTTTCGAATGAGTGCCGTCTACGATACGGCCCATGAAAAGATCCGATACACCGTCAAAAAGTTTTGATACTGCGATGATGGTGCTGACCGCGGCTGCGTCCATCAGAGACACATCCGTCAGATAGGTCATGAAGAATGCTGACATGAGTCCGTTGATCCAGGCCATGCCGAAGTTGCCGATTCCGTAGCCGATCCGGTCATTCCAGCCGAGTTTCGTGCCCGGATCATTCGTCTTGGAAGCAAAACTGAACATGATTGATAACCTCCCTCTTGCTTCATTCTGTTTCTGTCTGCGAGCTTTTGCCTGTGCCATTCCTGCGGGAACGCATTCCCTTGCTGTGACTTAAGGATATAGCAGGCAGGCCGTTTTCTATATCCTTATATTGCTCTGTTTGTATATATTCTGTCGTATTTCAGTTCTCGTAGAAGCGCATGTCCCCCCATAGTTTCATGAGATCGGTCCTGTTGAACTGCTCCGTACCGCTCTTTCTGTTGAATAAGCGACCGATGGAATTTCGTCCGGAGCAGCGGGCCCAGTCGTCTGCTGCCGGATGTCCGTATTTCGTGAAGGAAACCCAGTTACCATGCACTTCATCACAGATGGACCGGACGTCCGCCTCGTCCTCCCCCGCGAAGATAAAATCCGACCATGGATGATTCTTCATGACCTTGAATACGGCCGGCAGTTCGCAGGCGTGCGTGGCACCCATTCCACTCTCAAATCCGCTCTTTGTTACATGATCATAGCGGTACATCCACACGTCTCTGGTATGCTCCAGCTGGGCTTCCGCGACCTTGATAGCAGGCATCTTGAATGCGTAGTCCGTCGCGAACTGGATAAACGGATCCCTGCAGGCCTCATAGTAGGCTTTGACGGCAGGATACTTGTCTGAGTGGTCGTTCTTCTCAAACATTTCCCTGATCATGTCCCAGGAGTTCGGGAAACCTGTGTTCTCGGGATGGACGAATGTGGTTCCCTCATGCTTTGTCGTACCGATGATGAGGGGAATGCCCGCCGCGCTGCCTGCCCGGATCGCCTCGATCGGGCGGACAGGAAGAAGATCATCCTGGACCGGACCCGGCAGGAACATGCCAGGATTCCTGTACTGGCCGCGCTGCTGGACCCGCTCATTGGCATCCAGAACGTCGTATGGATCGATCGTTTTCAGTTTCGGGACATCCTCCTCCGTATAGTGCATGCCTTCCAGGAAGATCATGATATTTTCCCGCGCCATGCGGTGAGTCATCACACAGTTGGGCAGGCCGCTTTCGACAATTGCCTGCGTAAATGTACCTCTGGCGGATGGCGCAGCAAGCAGATTGATGACGGAGGCTCCGCCCGCGGACTCTCCGCAGATGGTGATCCTCTCCGGATCTCCGCCGAAAGCCTCGATGTTGTCCCGGATCCAGTGCATAGCTGTCAGCTGGTCAGACAGACCGCAGTTGCTGTCAAACTCTTCTCCGCCCGGGAAAGTCGTGAAATCATAGAATCCGAATACATTCAGGCGGTACTGGAAAGATACATAGATGATCCCATCGTCTGCAAAAGCATCGCCATGATACAGGGGATCGCTTGTATATCCAATGTTGTAGCCGCCACCGTAGATATAGACGAAGACCGGAAGTTTTTCTCCCTCATGGCTTGCTGAAATCGGGCGCTTCACATTCACAAACAGGCAGTCCTCGCTGCCTTTCTTGACGCCGCCTTCCATCTGCACCGGAGCTGGTCCGTACTCTTTGGCGTCAAATACATCTTTCCATGGTTTCTTTTGAACACAGCGGCGGAAACGCAGCTTTCCGACCGGTGCTTCCGCATACGGAATCCCCAGAAATTCCTCACGGCCATCCCTCACATATCCCCGGACTTTTCCGGTAGTCGTCTGTACAATCAGCTCTCTCATGACCCTTCCTCCGATCTGTCCTATTCTTCACGGGAACTGTATGGCCAGCCCCTTTGACTGTCTCTCTTCTTTCAGTTTCCTGCCTTCTCCAGCAGCATAGCCGCGATCCGTCTTCCAATCGCGGAAAGATCTGCCTTCGCTCCGGTCATTTTCTGGATGGCTTTCGCTCTTGCCCGCGGCTGACAGCCATCTTCAGGATCCGTAAAGAGTCCGAAGTATACCTCGGTCAGCCCCCCGATCTGGTTGTCCTCTATGCCTGCCCTCCTGAGCATGGCATTCTCATTGAGCAGGCGGAAGTTGTGGAGTGTCCTTACGTAGGGCATCTCTTCTGCGTACTTCATGATCTTCTGGTTGTATCCGGCATACCGTTGCTCCCATTCCTTGTTTCCACAGTCCGTGAAGCCGGCCTCCGTCAGAATGACTTGTTTGTCTCCGTCCCCGTACTTGCGCATGACCCGGTAAGCCGCGTCATTGTAGTCACGCCAGAGGGTATCCGGCTCCTCCACATCGAGAAACAGGTCCTTGTCCGGCACTTCCTTCGTTGTAAATACATATGGATGCCAGGCAACGATGTCGAAAAAGTCATCCGGATCCGTCGACCAGGTCTTACCGCCTTTGATGCGGGAATAAAGCTGATCCAGAGCCCAGGCGACGCCGTACATGACCGGGAAGAAATCCGGCATGCCGCCCCCCAGCGCCGGAGTAGACAGGGCTGGTGAAAATGAGGCAACCTTTGCTTTCGGGTTTCCTTTCCGGATCCCTCTCGCGGAGACATACATCATATCCAGCGCAATATCATACTTCTCATCCGGTGAGAAGGGATGTGTCATATCGGTCTGCAGGAATCCGTCCGGATGAAGAAAAGCGTTCAAGTTCCATTCATTTCCGACCTCCCAGATCGCCACCTCCGGGAACAGGGACGCCATGGTCTCCCAGGACTGCTCCAGCATGGAAAGTGCTTTCATATAGAGACTTCCGGCAGTCAGATCCCGCTTCGGCATGGCATGCCCGCTTTTCTGGATGCAGCCCTCCGGAAGGAACCATTCATGGCTCATTCCGGTCACCTCGATGTCCGCTTCCTGGAGCCTTTTCAGGAGCCGCCGATGCTGCTCCACTGCTTTCTTGTTGGGCGTGACCGGATCGTCGAGGATCTCCGTGATGTGCATCCAGGACCGGTATGCCCGGCAGCCCAGGCCCGTGATCAGATCCACATACGCATCCGCCGGAATACCCTGGTCCCGCTCCCTCTGGACCAGCGGTTCTCCTACTCCAAACAGTCTGTCGTTCTTCATGGCTTTTCTCCCTTTTCCGGTGATCGATTCTGCTGTCATCCTGCTGTCTTTATTCTGCTTCTTTCTGTTTCTCTGCTTCTGAAATAAGAATAATGGAGAATGGCGAGCTGATATATCTTTATTTTGTCATTGATATAAAAATTTTGCGTAAAATAAAAGGACGGTTCCCCGTCCTTTTATTCCTCCTTTTATTCTGCCTGTTTTTCAGATTTTTCTCCTGCTCTGCCTTGACGGATCTGTTCTCCGGCTTTTCTCCCCGGCAGTTTCCGGCCCTTTCCCGCTCTCCCATTCTGCTGCTTTGTATCGGTCCCGGTACTGTCTGGGTGTCATATGCATATGCTCCCGGAAGACCCTGCCAAAATAGCTCTGCGACGGAAAGTTGACATATTCAGCGATCTGAGCCAGAGTCAGTTCTGAATATTTCAGCATATTCGACGCCCTGTCAATGCGCACCCGGGTCAGATATTCCTGGAATGTAGTCCCTGTATCCTTCCGGAACCTCCGGGACAGATAATAGGGACTGATTCCAATTTTTCCGGCAGCATCCTCCAGATACAGTTTCTCCCGATAGTGCCTGGAAATGTAATTCTTGCATAGTTCTGTATAATTCGAAGAGTTTTGCTGCCTCTTTTTCTCGCTCACTCTCCCTGCGAATTCCCTGATCGCCGCATCCCTCATGCTCAGGATCTCTGCCGCTGATGAGCAACTGTCGCATCTGCTGATATAAAAACCGCTGATCCTGTATGCTTCTCCTGGAGAAATTCCGCTGTCGATGGCAGCCCGTGAAGAGAGCGTGATCCCGATGACTGCAAGATTCCTCCAGTGTCCCAGAGCTTTCGAGGACAAGCGGCCTGAATCCTGGTCCATTTCCCGGCTGAGACGGACAGCATCTTCCCCCCGGCCTTCCCGGACCGCGTCCAGCATATCGTGTTCCTGCCTGTAGGAATGCCGCCAGGTTTCTTCATATTCATCCTGTTCCTCCTCGGACAGGGAATACTCTGCCTTTTCCTTCGCCTCATCCTGAACGCTTAAAGACAGATGATTGCCGGACAGAATCTCCTCCTCCGTATAAACGATCCCCGTCAGAAGCTCCGCCGCGATGCATACGACAGCAAGGATCTGCCCTCCCGTAAAGACATGAAGCTGAGGTGTGTCGTCCGTCCGGCGGCGGTCCCCCTGCCAGCCGTACTTCCGGAACATTGCCCTGACCGCTGCATCACTTCTTGGTACCACGCTCATAGGCCCAATCATGCAGAAACCTTCCTGCGCATGAATGCAGGCATAGTAAAGTTCGAATTCATCTCTGATCAGAAGCGGAAGCTCCTGATCAGATGCTTTCCGGACAAACTGCTGACGAAGCTGCCTGCTCAGGAGGACCGGAGTTTCCTGACTCCCTGAAAGTACTGCATCTCTTCCGTCTTCATACATGAAGATGATCGGTGCTCTCGCAGCTGCGCCAAGTTTTTTCAGTCTCTCTTCCTGCATCTCTTCGTCACCTTACACCTTTCTGCGCAATGATGGACGTTCCTGCCGTCCTCATCATTATATTCTCTCATCTCAGGTTCCGCCATAAACCATCATTGCATTCCAAAGGAGATTGATATAAAGTAATAGGCAGATTTGCAAAGGCGCTGTCCCGGATGGAAAAGCAGAAGGTGGTCAGCGAGGGCGCCGGTGCGGTGTCTGTCGCCGCCGTGCTCTATCACAAACTTCCTCTGGCAGGCAAAAAGGTCGTCTGCCTGATCTCGGGAGGCAACATCGATGTCAATATCCTCTCACATGTCATCTCCAGGGGGCTGATGAAGACCGGCCGCAAGGCGGAATTCGTCATCGAACTCGAAGACAAGCCAGGGCAGCTGGAACAGGCTGTCCACATCTTCTCCTCCCGTGGGGCGAATATCACCAGCGTCGTCCACTCCAGTTCCAGAGATGAATCCCAGATCAACAGCCGCTATGTCACGATCCGGGTCGAAACCCGGGATGCGGGGCATATCGCAGAGATCCGGGAAGAGTTCGGAAGGCAGGGCTTCCATGTCGTGTCGGAATACCATATCTGACCGGTGGTAAACGCTCTGCGTCAATTATACGTTGTATTATTTACAACTTTTTCCCCTGAAATCGTTGTAAATAATACAACTTTATTTATTTCTGGATTTTTACAAGGAGACCGGCATACGCCTGAATGACTTTATCCGTCAGGCACGCATCGAATACGCGAAGATCGCCCTGGTCACCACAAACCGCAGCATTCAGGAGATCAGCGATGCACTCCGCTTCCGCCAGAAGGAGGCCGGTCGGCTGCATTCCCCGTCTCCTGGAAGCGCTTCCCTCGACGATGATATCCCCTCCAACCGCAATATAATTTGTAGACGGGAGCGGTTCGATGCCTTTCTCGATCCAGTCGGACAGATCCAGCAGCGCCTGCCTCATGACGCCCATATAATTGACGACGAATGTATTCTGGTTCTTCGCCGTATTCGCATGCATGGAGTGGTCATGATAGTAGAGGCGGAAGTGATCTTCATTTCCTTTTGCCTCTATGACCGTATGACGGTACCAGTCCGCGCACCAGGGGCAGGTGGACTCATCGTTCAGTGCCTGTACCACGATCACGTTGCCCTGGATCTCGCCGTCCTGAACCGTGCCGGTCCCGGTCATGTTCGTACCAAGGATCCTGCTTCTCTGGGGAATGGTCGGCTTTCCGTCCTCGTCGCGGAACTGGTCCCAGGCATGAAAGCTCAGATCTGCGGGAACCTGATGGCGATAATAGGACTGAACGGCGATATAGTCAGAATTGTCGAGTAGGATCTCATCGCCGGGCTGGACTTTGGACAGAACACCCGCAATATCATCCATCCCATAGCACATGCCAAGCGACAGACAGTTTCCCTTTATTCCTCCGAGAAGAAGCTTCTGTCCCCTCACTTTCCAGCTCAGGAAACAGATATTTGTTCCTTTCAGATACAGATCCCCTGTCGGGACATCTTCCACCTCGATATAGGCGCCGCTTCCGTCTGCCAGCCTTCTGCAATGAGTAACCGCCCGGTTCGTCTTTTCCGCTGTGCCTTCGAGCCTTACGATCCAGGCCCAGATGGTCCCGCAGGGTCAGCGTCATGCCGGTCATGGTATCGATGCAGGGCCGTCCGTTTTTCGAATAATACTCATCGCTGATGAAAGAACGGAGTTTCTTCTCCAGATCGCCGTATTTCTCAGCCTCTTCCGGTTTTCCGATGATAGCGGCAGCTCTGGCGACGATGCCCGCGCTCAGCGCATAGTAGACCTGGGCGATGAAACCTTCGTCCGTTCCTCCCTTTACAGCGTCGGAGATCTGGGGGCCGTCCAGGGCCAGCCAGTCGCCGAACTGGAAGGTCTTAGACCAGCCATGGTCGTAGCCGTCCACGAGGGCGATATAGTCTACCCACCCCTTCATGCTGTCAAACTGTTCCTCCAGGATCCTCGGATCGCCGTAGGTCAGGTACATATTCCACGGGATCACGGTCGCCGCGTCCCCCCAGACCGCTCCTGTCCCGCCGATTCTGGCTGCCGGAACGACACAGGAGACCATGCCTCCATGCTCTCGCTGTTCACTGTCGATATCGTGCAGGTACTTTCTGTAGAATGCATAGCAGTCCATCTGCATCATGGCCGTGGGGGAAAATACGTCCGCGTCCCCTGTCCATCCCATCCGTTCATCTCTCTGCGGGCAGTCGGTGGGGACATCGATGAAATTGCCCTTCTGGCCCCAGAGGACATTGGAGATCAGCTGGTTAATGACGGGAGAACCGGTCTCCATCTTTCCGGTCGCCTGAAGGTCAGAATACAGAGCTACGGCCGTGAAGTCCTTCGGGTCCAGATCCGTGACTCCCTCGATCTTCACATAACGGTAGCCGTAGTAGGTGAATTTCGGCTCGAGGACATGTTCTTTCCCGTCCGAGATATATACGTATTCCGCCTTTGCCGTCCGCAGATTCTCATTGTAGAAGTTACCGTTCTGAAGGATCTCTCCAAACTGCAGGTGGATCTTTGTCCCCTTCTTTTCATGGACGCGCATGCAGAAGATACCTGCTATTTCCTGTCCGAGATCGAGCACCTGCTCTCCGGCAGGCGTTATGATGATACGGTCTGTCTGAAGCAGTTCGTGGGCAAGGACCGTAAGAGAGTAGCGGGCGACAAGGGCCGGACCCTCCTCATCGCCGAAACGGGTCTCATCCTTTCTGTCTTCCGCCTGCATCTGCTCAAAATCATCCTTTGCCAGACAAGGATCCCCGGTCTTTTCCGAATGCTATTTTTCATCGAAAAGCCATTCCCGGTAGGACGGTCCCTCCACGATCTCCGCAGGGCATACTTTCCCCTCAGGCAGGGTATCGTCGACCGTCTCTCCGTCATAAAGGTTCGATGAAGTAATGTTCGAGTCGGTCCTTGTCCAGCTCTCATCCGTCCCGATCACCGTAATACTTCCATCTTCATGAAGGATCCGGATCTCCGCGAGCAGTTTGAAGCCATAGCCGTAACGTCCGCGCCCATCATGGTTATCATAGCCGAACCGGCCCTTGTACCAGCCATCTCCGAGAAGGACGGACAGAGTGCCTCCCTGACGGACTTCCTCCGTGATGTCGAATGTCTGGTACTGGAGCCAGAGATCATAGTTATTGCTGTATGGGGTCAGGTATTCGTCGCCGATCCACCTGGCCTGCCAGGGATCTTCCATCTTCGCGGTCTCAAACCAGCATACATCGCTTACTGCAGAATCCCCCGTCTCATCCCAGACGGTCACTGTCCAGAAGTAGCGGGTATATGGCTTTTCCTTCACCGGATCCTCTGACACCTTGGGCAGAAGCAGTGGATCTGCTTTTCCAGATCAACTGTTTTCTGCTCCTCACTCGTACCTGAGCGCATCGATCGGCCGCAGCCTTGCCGCTTTGTTTGCCGGATAGATGCCAAACACCAGTCCTACCCCTACAGAGAATGCAAGCGCAATCAGCGCCACACTCGGAGATATGGAGAATGCGATGTCCGTCTGGACCAGGTTCAGGACCATCATGACCACCTGACTCAGAGCCATACCGATCATGCCTCCGACAAGGGAGATCATCACAGACTCGATCATGAACTGGACCGTGATATCGCTGCGCTGGGCGCCGATTGCCTTGCGGATGCCGATCTCCTTCGTGCGCTCCGTCACGGACACCAGCATGATGTTCATGATGCCGATGCCTCCGACCAGAAGCGAGATCGCCGCGATCCCTCCCAGCATCAGAGACAGGGTATTCATGACTGTCTTCATCATATCCATGATATTCGACATATTGATGATCGTATAGTCATCCTCAGACCGATACTTCTTCCGGAGAAATGACTCAACCTCCGTCTGCACTTCTGCCGGGTCTCCGTCTTCGGGAGCCGCCGCTATAAAGGTGGAAACAGACACCTGGCGCAGCAGCCTCTGGGCACACGTAAGTGGGATAAAAATGACGTCATTCGTGCTCCCCATCATGGATTCGTCCTGCGCTTTCAGCACGCCGGCGACAAGAAAGTCCTGACCGCTGACGCGGACAGTCTGCCCTTTTGCATCGCCGTCCCCGAACAGTTTCCGCGCGATCCCGGAGCCGAGTACGCATACTTTCAGATACTCCTGAACGTCATATTCCCTTATGTAGCGCCCATAAGCCAGATCCAGGTTCTTTACTGCTTCATAGGCAGGCGTGATGCCGTACAGAGTGGTGTCCTCGCTTCCGCTGCCCGCAACAGCAGTAGCCGCTCCGGAAAGATACGGCGCCACATACTCGATCGCATCTGACTCTTCGAGAACTGACAGCTCGCTTCTGGAAAGACGTCTGCTGCGGTCCGTGATGGTCACCGTGACCTGATTGCCGCCAAGTCCCTCCATGGAGTCTGTGATAGTACCTGTTCCGCTCTGAACGATCGAGACCAGAAGGGTAACAGAGAACACGCCGATGATGATCCCCAGCATGGTGAGAAAAGAACGCATCTTGTTGGAGAGGATGGCGCTGACTGCCATTCTGACAGACTGCCTCAGTTTCATGTTCTCCTCCCTTCATCAGACAGGTCCACAGACTGCCGCAGGTCCTCTGCAGTCTCAGGGAAAACGTCCCCGCTGCCTGATCCCGCAGCGGCTGCTTTCGTGAAGCCGTCCCCGCTGTCCGCCACGATCCTTCCGTCCATGATCCGGACCTGGCGCTGAGCCTGCCTGGCCACATCGTCATCGTGCGTGATCAGGATGATCGTATTGCCCTGCCCATGCAGTTCCTTCAGCAGAGCCATGATATCCCCTGTCGACTTTGAGTCCAGGTTTCCAGTAGGCTCGTCCGCAAGAAGAAGTGAAGGTTTCGTGGCCAGCGCTCTTGCTACCGCGACTCTCTGCTGCTGACCGCCGGAAAGCTGACTTGGCCGGTGGTGCATGCGGCCTGCAAGCCCGACGCGCGCAAGCGCCTCCTCCACCCTTCTTTTCCGCTCTGCTGCCGGCAGCCCCTGGTAGATCAGAGGAAGCTCCACATTCTCCCATGCGGTCATCTTCGGGAGCAGATTGAACTGCTGGAAGATGAATCCGATCTTCCGGTTGCGGAGAATCGCCAGCTGCTTCTCCGACATGGAGAAAACATCCTCCCCGTCGATGATATAGCTTCCCTCGTCCGGTGTGTCCAGACACCCGATCATATTCATGAGGGTCGATTTCCCGCTTCCGGATGCCCCGACGATCGCGACGAACTCATGATCATAGACGGTCAGGCTGATTCCGTCCAGCGCATGGACATCCTCGCCTCCGAGGGAGTACGTTTTTCTGAGATCTTTCAGTATGATCACCGCACTCTGTCCCTCCGCTTCAGCTTCCGGATCCTGTCCCACCTCCGGCAGTTCTGTCTGCCAAACGGTCTCTTGAGCTTCCGGAAGCCGTCCTCCCCATCGGACTGTTCTGCTGCATATAGTTCATATAATCGGAGAGTTCGTCACGGCTGCCTGACTGAAGGACAACGGTGTCACCCTCCGAAATGCCGGAGAGGATCTCCGTCGAAACTTCATTTGCCAGGCCTGTATCTACCTTCACTTTTTCCACCTGCCCGTTCGAGAAGACCTGGACAAAGCGGTCAGCTCCTTCCGCCAGAATAGCTTCCGACGGGACAAGCAGTGCCTGGTCCTTCGAAGCTACCGTGATCTTTGCCGTCGCACTCATCGCATCCTTCATCCGGGCATCCCCGTCAAGAGTGATCGTGACCGCGTAGGTCGTCACACCCCCTGTATTCGTTCCGACCCCAGAGACCTTCTGAACAGTTCCTTCATAGGTCTCCCCATCGAAGGCGTCAAAAGTCACTTCTGCTTTCTGCCCTTCCGACACACCGTCGATCTCAAGTTCATCGATGTCGACCTTCAGGCTGAGACTGGAAGCGTCCGCGATCGCGCACAGCTGCGCGTCCTTTGAATAGGTCATCCCTTCAACCGCATCCAGCTGCGCGATGTAGCCTTCGTTCTCCGCTTTGATGACCGGGTCCTTCTGATAATCTTTCAGCTCCTTCAGTTCCTGTACCTTGTCCTCCCTCTGGGACAGAAGGTCCAGATACTGGCCGTTGTAGGATGTTTCCGTCCGCGTGAACAGAGTAGTTCCCACATCTGCGTAAGAAGTCCTGCTCACCTCCACCGTATCGATCACGCCATAAGCTGCCTGGACCAGATAGGGATGGTTCGACAGCAAGGGGCCTTCTCCGAGGCGCTCGCCGGAGGATCCCTGTACCGTTGCGCGGGTATCGACCTGGTAGTCTGTATCGTCCGGGATCGTCGCCGTATAGTGCTTCCCATCCGCATCCGCGATCCGGCCGGAGACAGAATATGTGTCAAATTCTACTGTGACGGAGTCTCCAACGCGGATGCTGCTTTCTTCGTTGTCAAACTCCACCTTCAGTCTGCCGTCCGCAGAGATCTCCAGCAGGCCGCCATTCTGATCTATGACCTGTTTCACGTCATCCCCGGATGCCGCGTAGATGCGTTTGACCCTTCCTTCTACCGGGGATGTAATGGAAGATGACCCTTCCCGCCCGGCCTGTGCGATGGAATCGTTCAGGTCCGACAGTTCTTTTTCCTTTTCATCGATCACGTCATCAAGAGCATCGGGATCGTATTCCGCCAGAATATCCCCCTGGCTCACCTGGTCTCCTGTTTCTACATACAGGGTCTTCAGCCTGCCGTCATAAGGAAATGTGACCGCCTTGGTGGAAGCAGGCTCGACCTCTCCGCTTCCCTCTGCCACTTTGGAGATGGAGCCAAGGGAAGCCACAGCGGTTTGAAGCTGGACGGTTTGCGCGGAAGTATCCGGCTTCCTCAGCCTCATAAAGCGCCAGAGCGCCGCTGCCGCTGCAAGGATAATGACGATCAGCAGGACATTCCTTACAGTATGCCTCTTCCTTTTGATCTTGTCATTCTCAGCCATGGAATACCTCCTTGTCCCCCTTCTCCTCATAGTTTATTTTTAAGTAATATTAGTTCATATTTCGTGCCATTTTCAACGAAGTAATTCTGAACATTGTGTGAAATGAAACCCCTTCAGACAAAAAAGGAGACCACTGTGCAGTGGTCTCCTGAAAGTTGTTACAATCAAGCTTCGATATTTTGCCCTGAAGATGGGCTGCCGGAAATTGCCGACAGTCCGGAAATCTTTCTTACATAAGCTGGCGGAACATCTCGATGACCTGCTCCTTGGTCGCTTCACGCGGGTTGCCCGGATAGCAGGCATCGTTCAGTGCGTCGGTAGCGAGCTGATCGAGGTCCTCCTCACGGATGCGCTCATTCTTCTTCGGAATTCCTACATCCTCGGAAAGCTGGCGGACAGCTGCGATAGCTGCGTCGCGGTACTCTTCCTGAGTCATCTCGTCAACACCTTTAACACCCATTGCGCGTGCGATCTCACGATAGCGCTCACCGGTATAGTCACGGTTGAATTCCATGGTGATCGGGAGGAACATTGCACATGCGACCCCATGCGGAGTGTCATAATGCGCGGAAAGGGTATGTGCCATGGAGTGGTCGATTCCGAGGCCGACATTGGAGAAGCCCATGCCTGCAATATACTGGCCAAGCGCCATGCCCTCACGGCCCTCAGGTGTATTGGCGACTGCACCGCGAAGGTTCTTCGCGATGATCTCGATTGCCTTGATATGGAACATATCGGACAGCTCCCATGCGCCTTTTGTGGTATAACCCTCGATGGCATGGGTCAGAGCATCCATTCCGGTTGCCGCGGTAAGTCCCTTCGGCATGGAGCTCATCATATCCGGATCGACGACCGCATATTCCGGAATATCATGCTCGTCTACGCAGACAAACTTTCTTTCCTTTTCCGGATCAGTGATAACATAGTTGATCGTAACCTCTGCAGCGGTGCCTGCCGTTGTCGGAACGGCAATAGTCTTTACCGCATGCTTCTTCGTCGGAGCCACGCCCTCAAGAGACCGTACATCTGCAAACTCCGGGTTCGTGATGATAATGCCGATTGCTTTCGCGGTATCCATGGAAGAACCGCCTCCGATTGCAATAATGGAATCTGCACCGGCTTCCTTGAATGCCTTCACGCCATTCTGAACATTCTCGATCGTCGGATTCGGCTTGATATCCGAATAAAGGCTGTAAGCGATTCCATCCTCTTCCAGAAGATCGGTGACCTTCTTCGTCACGCCGAACTTCACCAGGTCCGGATCAGAAGCGACAAAGACCTTCGTAAAGCCTTCACGCTTTGCGATACCCGGAATCTCCTTGATCGCTCCGTGTCCATGATAGGAAACCGTGTTCAGTACAAACCTGTTTGCCATGATAGTATCCTTTCCTGTTTTTTCGTCAAATTGTTGTCCAAAAGGGACTTTTTCACACAAGTACTAGCATATAATACCATAGAATTGCAGCATGTGCGCATCAATCCGCATCACCGTCTGCAAGGTTCTGGGAGCTGCACTCGTCTGATTTCTCTGGACAATATATAGCACCCTAAAAGGAAAAGCCCCGTCACCAGAACGGGGCTTTTAACGTATAACAACCGTTGACATGTCTGATCCGTGTTTAAGCTGGATGTGTCTGCTCACCCTTCTCCAGATCGGTCATGGAATGCAGCCCGATCAGGATGGTGGAGCCGTTATGGAGCAGTGCGGATGTCGCGGGCGCCAGGACTCCGGCGACTCCCAATGCGATCAGCAGCATGTTGAAGGAGATGATGGTCCGGTAATTCCGGTTGATCCTTCTCATCAGAGCCATGGACAGGCTTCTCAGCGCTGCGATCCTCCACAGGTCATCTGCCTTGATGGTGATGTCGGCAACTTCCTGCGCGATCGCGGCTCCGGCCGAGATCGCAATTCCTGCGTCTGCCTCGGAGAGGGCCGGTGTATCGTTGATGCCGTCCCCGACCATGATGACCTTCCGGCCTTCTTCGTGCTCTTTCCTGATGAAGCCTGCTTTGTCTTCCGGAAGCACTTCTGCGTAGAATTCATCCAGCTTCAGCTGCTTTGCGACCGCCCTTGCTGTCCGTTCGCTGTCGCCTGTCATCATGCAGATCTTGCTGATCCCAAGCTCATGCAGGGCATCGATGACGGCCGGCGCTTCCTCGCGGACCGGGTCTGCGATGCACAGAACTGCCTTGACTCTTCCATCGTAGGCCATGTAAAGAAGCGAATACCGGTCAGGAATGGAGTCGAATCTTTCTCTCTCGGCTTCATTCACGGTTGCCCCTTCATCCTCGAAGACGAAGTGGTGGCTTCCGATGATGACCTTCTTGTCATCGATCAGGCTGGCAATTCCATGCGCGACCACATACTGAACTTTGGTGTGCATCTCCCGATGCTCAATTCCGCGCTTCTTCGCTTCCTCCACGACTGCGTTCGCCACAGAGTGAGGGAAATGTTCCTCCAGGCATGCTGCGACCTTCAGGGCGTCCATCTCATCCATGCCGTCAAAGGTATAGATCTTTTCCAATCTTGGAGTGGCATGCGTCAGGGTGCCTGTCTTGTCAAAGACGATAGTGTCGGCGCCTGCTACAGCTTCCATGAACTTGCCGCCCTTGACGGAGATATCATGGTCTCCCGCTTCCCGGATCGCTGATAAAACCGCCAGCGGCATGGAAAGCTTCAATGCGCAGGAGAAATCTACCATCAGGAAGGACAGCGCCCGGTCAGGATTCCTTGTGATCAGGTAACTGACCCCTGTTCCGATCAGAGAATAAGGGACCAGCCTGTCCGCCATGTGATAGGCTTTTGTCTCTGTAGCGGATTTCAGCTTCTCAGAGTCCTCGATCATGCGGACGATCTGGTCGTACTTGCCGAATCCGGACTCCTTTGTGACCTCGATCACACACTCTCCGCTTTCTACGACCGTCCCTGCGAAGACTACGCCGCCGACATGCTTGGCCACCGGCACCGGTTCTCCGGTCATCGAAGACTGGTTGACCATGGCGTCTCCCTCGATGACCTTTCCGTCAAGCGGTACCACTTCCGAAGTACGGATCACGACATGGTCCCCCGCCTTGACATTGCCGATCGGGACCTGGACATCCTCTCCATCGGTCTTCAGCCAGACGCGGTCGACCTTGAGGGACATGGATCTTGCCAGATCATCGATGGACTTGCGCCTGGTCCACTCTTCCAGCAGGTCGCCGATGCCGAGCAGGAACATGACGGAACCGGCGGTGCTGAAGTCGCCCCGCAGCATGGAGGCCGTGATCGCGGAAGCGTCAAGGACCGGAACTTCGATCCTGCCATGGAGCAGGCACCTGATTCCACGGTAGATGTAGCGGACCGACTGGGCTATGGTCCAGGCGATCTCAAGCGGTCTCGGGAAGAACAAGGTCCGGAAGCCCTTGCCCAGGACCGTCAGCCAGAGCCTGTCTTCATACTGACGGCTCAGAGCCCTTCCGGTATGGTCCGGGACAAGTGCAAGCGCTTTCCTGTCCTCATAGGAAAATGAAGCCATGGCCGCTACGATCTGGTCCCTCTGGCTTTTTCCCGCGTACTTTACGACCACATCGCCGGTCCGGTCATAGACCTTGACGCTCTGGACGAAGTCCTTGTCCTTCAGATAATATTCCAGGATATCCGCCTGCCCCAGAGTCATGCGATAGCGCATGATATGCAGGCGCATCCTGTGATTTGACTCATGCAGGATCCTACACTTCATATCTGAAACACCTTCTCACCTTAAGTCTCAGCTGCCGCCTTCCTGCTGTCCGCTTCCTCGACGATCCTTCTGGCATCAGCGATGATCTTTGCTTCCTCAGCTTCCGCCCTCTTCTCATTGATATCATTCGCATCGGCATAGATATCCTCGCAGTTCTCCCTGAGGATGGTTGCCTTCTTCACCACATCATCCTTGCCTCTCAGGACCGCTGCAGTTACATGGGTGTAAGCCTTCTTTGCGTCTTTACTTGAAAGAAGCGTGATACCTGCTGTTCCGAAAAGTACTCCCCAGAGAAATCCACAGAATTTTTCAGTCATGATAATATCCTCCTTTATCTTATTCCATCGTTTGATTTCACCGAACGATAACCTATGTATAAATATATTTCCTTTAGCAAATGTTGTGTGATATTTCAAGTCAAATCATGCTTATTGAGAATTATTTACCGTTAACAGATTAATTTGTCATAAAGTATTGACATATTGGATTCAGTTAGATTATTCTAACACAAAGGAAGTTAGTTGTAACTAATAGTGATCGGAAGTCTGCAGCTTTCGAGATCATGCATGATATAGAAAGGGAACAGATAGTAATGAGTGTTGTGATAATCGGTGGAAATGAATGTATGGAAAGAGACTACAAGAATATGTGCAGGGAGCATGGGTGCAGGGCAAAGGTCTTCTGCAAGTATCAGGCGGATCTTTCCGGCCGGATCGGATGTCCGGACCTGATGATCCTTTTCACCCACACCGTCTCCCACAAGATGATAAAAACCGCTCTTGATTCGGCAGGAAGACAGACTCAGATCGTCCGCACCCATACTTCCTCCAAAGCGGCGCTGAAGAAGATTCTCAGTGAATATGCCTGAATCCTGCAGCTGGTCCTTCGCATCTTACTCATACGCTTTTTTGTGTCTTCCTTTTCTGTGCCAGACCTCTGCAGCATTGGCATGTGCCCACAGCTTATCCAGTGGCAGATGTGCCGGACATACGTCCTGACACGCGGATGATTTTCCGCAGCCTTCATAGAGAAACTTCCGGTAAGACTTTGACACCTTTTCCGCAGCTTCCGGAGACTCTTCCAGAACCAGTCTTGCAGACGGGACCATAGCTGCTGCTCCCAGAAAGCTCTCTCCTTCCAGATAATTGGGACAGACTTCCAGACAGCATCCGCACTGAAGGCATCTGGATGCTTCCTGTGCCAGAAAATCCGTCTCTTTCGGAAGACTGATCTCTTGCTGACGGAAGGCTTCCACCTTTTTCAGGGAATCCTGCATGACACTTCGGTCGACGATCAGATCGCGGACGACCGGAAACTTCTTCAGCGGCTCCAGCCTGATCCTGCCTTTTTTATAATACGAAAGTCTGGCTCCGCAGGCAAGCTTTGCCTCCCCGTTGATCCGCATTGCGCAGGCCCCGCAGCGTTTCTGCAGGCAGCTGCACTCAAAACCGATCTCTCCGAGAAGGTTACCGTCACGGTCCTTGTAAGCCGGATCATCGCTGACCGTCTGAAGCATGTGGAGGATATTTTCAGATGGATCGTCCGTCTCATAGAAGAAGGTCTGGAAATAGGATATGTGGGCGGTCTTATCGCTTCGAAGTATGTCGATCTGATACTTCATCCTTTTACAGCCTCCTCTCTGAGCGGACGGAAGGAAACCTGGACTTTTCCATTCTTCATCTCCGCTATTGTCATCTTCTTATACTCGTCCGACTTTTCAGGGAAATCCGACCTGGTGTGGGCTCCGCGGCTTTCCCTTCGCTCCAGGGCGCTCAGAACGATGGCATCCGCAAGCTGGAGTCGGCAGAGGTTGATATCTGCCGGGACGCCAATTTCATAGTTCCCGGCTGCAGGCCCGGTTTTAAGGTCCTGCTGAATGAGGGCTTTGATCTTCTCCTCCGCCTCTGTCATCCCCTGCTGATCGCGGATAATTCCGAGACCTTTCTGCAGGATCTCACCGACCTGCTCCGCGAGAGCCGGATCTTCCTTCTTCCCGAGCGGATCCAGGATGACCAGCTTCTCCGGCTTTTCATCCGAGATGCTGACGCTGATCCCGAATCTTCTGGCTCCAGTCCTGCCTTCTGCCTGACTTGCCGCATGGCCTGGTCTCTGTCCCGCCGCATGGGTGGATGTCTTCGCTGTACTGCTCTCTGCCGCGATGCTTTCCGCTGCGATCCTGCCCCCGAGCAGTGCCCCCAGCATAGAGTTGCCGCCAAGACGATTGGCGCCATGATATCGACAGCAGCACTCCCCGGCTGCATACAGATCTTTCAGGCTGGCACGATGATGGTCATCCACATCGATGCCGCCCATGAAATAATGGATCCCGGGTTCGACCGGGATCGGATCTTTCATGGGGTCAAGGTTCAGATAATACATGATCTCATCGCGAAGGTCGGAAAGTTTCTCCAGAAAGGCTTTTTTCGGGATCCCGGTCATATCGAGGCATACCGATCCTTCAGTATCCTCTCTTTCCCTGACCATATACTCTTCTCTGGAGACAACATCTCTCGGCATAAGGCTGCCCATCTCGGGATACTTCTCATCCATGAAATACCATGGTCTGCCATCCCGCATGATAAAGAGCCTTCCGCCCTCCCCTCTTGCCGCCTCGGAGACCAGACACCGCTTTCCGGGAATCTTCATAGTGGTCGGGTGGTACTGGATCATCTCCAGATTGCCAAGCCGGACTCCCTGGGCAAAGACCGTCGCGGTCACGCTGCCGCTGTTGAGGGTGGTCCCGGTCGTCTGTCCCGGAAAGAGGCCTCCCATGCCTCCGCTGCAGAGAACGACCGGCCCCTCAAAGTCGGTCATAGAGCCGGTATATGTATCCAGAATACGCACCCCTGTGACGGCTATATTGGCATTCCTGCTATCCACAGACTTCAACAGATCGGCTCTGCTTACGGCAGAGTTCCCCCATCTGTCTGTGATCGGCTCTGTAAGCAGACGTACGAACCTGTGATGAGAGAAGCGCTGCGTAAGGCCTGCGCACTCCCATCTGCGGCATTCGGAGATCATGGCCGACATGATCAGCTTGCCGGTACTGCTCTTGGCGTAGGCGGTCCGTTTTTTCTTCTGGCCTCCGAATTTTCTCAGTACCGGCTGGCGGTCCCTTGCCTGAAAAGGGACGCCGATCCTGATCAGCCAGGACAGGATCTCCGGCGCCCGGTCCGTCAGTACCCGGACAGCCTCCGGGTCATTCAGGCAGGCGCCTCCTTTCATCGTATCCTGGAAATGGTCCTGTGGAGTGTCATTTTCCCCCATGGTATCGAGTGCTCCGTTGATTCCGCCTTCGGCCAGAGAGGATTGGGCCCTCTCTGACGGGAGAAGAGAGATCAGACGGTTTTCGATTCCATATTCTGACAAAGTAATAGCGCAGGATAGCCCCGCAAGGCCTGCTCCGATAATATTTACTTTCATCACAGCCACCTCACATAGTAGATCAGGAATGCGACCGAGCAAAACAGAAGTATGATCGTCAGAATCGTGAATACATCCGCCGCTCTTCCTTTCCGGCCTTCATATCCGAAGCCGATCAATAGCGGCCGGACATTGGAAAGAATGTGTATGGCAAGAACGATAACAAGCAGAACCGACATAAACAGCTGCGGTTTCCCGAAAAAAGAAAGCCGGATGATTTCGCTGTCCTGGTTATAAAAGATCAGCAGATGGTCCACAATGAAGATCATCAGGGCTATTCCGCTCAGCCTTCTGGTCCAGAAAAGCTTATTTTCCCTGAAATAGAAGGTCCCGCTCTTCAAAGCGACACGGATAGACCGCATCATAAGAATAGATCCGATCACTGCGTGACTTATGATCAGCAATATCATGAGAAAGGCAAGGACCTTGATCGCGCTGCTGCCGCCTGGAAGAAGGCCAGAGAGCTGAAAAGTCCCTGCGATAGCATGAACAGCAAAAAGGGCAGTAATGCCCATCCCAAGGATCGCGTTGCATCTTCTCATGGTACCTCACCCCTTTTCTGTCAGTTCCGGATCGTCTGTCATGAAATTCTGCCTCGGTTCCGTCCCTGTTCCAGACCCTGTTTCACGCTCTGTCCCTGTTCCGGTTTCTGTCTCCGCCCCGCCTTCTGTCTCCGCCCCGGTTTCCGTCTCCGCCCCGGTTTCCGTCTCAGGCTCGCTGTGAATGTTCAGGATCTCCATCTGGGGCTGCTTCAGCGCATGGTCTGCGTGGTAAGTCTCCGCTGCTTCTTTGGACATCACCATGAAATCGATTCTTCCTGCGTCAGCCTTGGACAGCATCAGGATCGGGTCCTCCACATGAAGCTTCATCTGGTTTTTAGAAAGCCGTGACTGATACCTTCTGGCCATATCGATCCCGCCCACATCTCCATTGGCAGCACTCATAACAGCATCATCAAACAGCAGGCCATAATCTTTTTCCAGAAAGAAGTTCTCCCAGGTTTTCAGTTTTTCCGGTTCCCGGTGATCGTCTTTATTGATCATCACAATATAGTCGCCTGACGGGGCATCCAGGATCGTTGTCGCGGCGGAGATCGCATCCAGTCCTTTGCCTGAGATAAGGTTTCTGAACATTCCGGTCTGTGTGAAGGGAATACCGTAGAGCACCAGCAAGGCTGAGGCGATCACGATGATATGTTTTCCTGTCTTGTTCACGGTTTTCAGCCTCCTGTCTCCCTTCTCCCGGGACTGCATCCAATTCCTCCGGCAGCTGCTCTGTCTCTGCTGCGCAGATCCATGTCAGCTTTCTGTCTCTGCCTTGACAGACTGCTGTCCTTTCTCTGACATGTCAAGGGCACGGTCTGCCGCTTCGCAGAACTCTTCATAGTTGATCGTCGCCCCACTGATAGAATCGATCCCATCCAGCTGACCATTCTCCACAAGCATCTCTGCATACTTTGGAACAGCCGCGACAGCCTTCTGTGCCTTGTTGTAAAAGTCACGGTTGGCTACACCGCCCTGTTTTTTGCCGTATTCCTTATCTTTCAGCTGTCCGTCAACGGTATAAGTCTTAAAATCACAGTCGGCGATCTTTCCGTCTTTTACGCTGATCGTGACAACTCCATATCCTGCTGCCGCGTCATCTTCCTCGGAATTTTCCCCATCATCAGACAGAATATCTTTCCGGATCTCGCTCTTTGCCGTATAGGTCCCATCCTGAAGGACTCTGTCCTTCTTCCGGCTTCCGCAGCCGGTCAGCATGCCGGCAATGCAGCCTGCCGCAAGAACACATGCAAGTACGTTCTTTCTCATCTTGTTCCTCCCTCAGAGCATCCTGATACTGCCAGCAGGGACAGATGCTTTCCCCGCGAAAGTATCTGTCCCGGGCACGTCCCAGAAGATCAGTCGTTGTAATGGATCACACCTGTAAAGTTATTGTTTACAGTTTCCTTTGTGAAATGTCCGTCCCTGAGGACCAGCGCTCTCTGGGCGGTCTGTGCTACCTCAGGGTCGTGGGTGACGACGATCAGGGTGGTTCCCTGCTCATGCAGCTGACGGAAAAGATCCATGACGATGGTCTCGTTCGCCTCATCCAGATTGCCGGTCGGCTCATCCGCAAGGACGATCTCCGGATAGTTGATCAGGGCTCTTGCGACGCACACACGCTGCTGCTCACCACCAGACAGCTGACTCGGAAGGTGATGCGCGCGGTCAGCCAGGCCGACCCGCTCGAGTGCTTCCATGGCCTCCTTCTCATCCGGAACGCTGTGATAATACTGTGCCGTCATGACGTTTTCCAGCGCTGTCAGGTAGTTGACCAGATAGAATTGCTGGAAGATCAGACCGATCTTGTCACGGCGGATGATGGTCTGTTCTTTCTTGCTGACCTTGGAGATATCCCTTCCATCAAGCAGGACCTGTCCTTCCGTCGGGGTATCCATGCAGCCGATGATATTCATCATGGTGGACTTTCCGGATCCAGACGGTCCCATGATCGCGACCCACTCACCCTTCTCGACCTTCATGTTGACATGGTCGAGAGCGTGAAGGTCACCATAGATCTTAGATACGTCTTTTAATTCAAGAAGACTCATAATTACTCACCTTTCAGTACAAATGCAGGATCGATCTTTGTGGTTGCGCGGATCGGTATCATGCTGGCCAGTCCGGTCACCGCCATCGATGCGGCGATGGTGATCGGCAGAAGCAGCGGCCGGAAGACGATCGAGTTATTGAATACCCCCATACTGACTCCCTGTGCGAAGAAGAAGCCGAGGACCGTTCCAATCAGGCCTCCGATCGCTCCAAGCAGAATGCCCTCACCCATGAACTCCTGGATGATGGACTGGTCAGACGCGCCAAGTGCCTTGCGGAGTCCGATCTCCATCTTTCTCTCTGTGACCGTAGCTGTCATAGTTGTCGCGACGCAGATCATGGTAAGAGCAAGGACAACGATAGTTACCAGAAGGACCAGCGCCTGCAGCTTGGTAAGGACAGTACCTTCAGACTGGGCGACCCGCTTGACCAGGCGGGCATTGACAGTATCAACTGCTTCATTGATCTGGTCTGCATATTCACTCAGCTGGTCCTGCTGGGCTGTGATGGAGAGCTCAAGAATATCCAGTCCTCCATCCTCCCCGGTCAGCTGTGCCAGATCATCCAGCGACATGTAGATGTAAGACTCTTCCGATCCGCCGGTATCGAGGATGCCTGTGACCTGGAAATCCATCTCGTTATCGAGGATCATCTCCTCCTCGGTCTCAGATTCCGCTTCTGTTTCAGATGAAGCAGCTCCGGCGGCATCTGATACGTCTTCTGTCTCTGTCCCGTCATCTCCCCCGTAGACTTCCTCCGGAGTATAGGTTACAGTAACCGGTTCCCCGACCTTGAGACCGTATTTTTCAGCAACTTCTTTTCCGACAAGCAGCTGTCCCGACCCGGAAGGCCACTTACCGTCTACATTCCAGTAAGGGCTGGAAGCCTTCGCGCCTTCCATATCCGTACCCGCAGCCAGGACAGTCGTCTGGTTGATCCTTACATTCTCATAGCGGTAAGGAGCCGCGCCTACAAGTGAATCTTCCGGTATGACAGCCTTTGCTTTCTCACCGTCTTCCATGGAAAATGATTCTTCCTTAGGGAGTACGATCATGTTGGATCCGTATCTGCGGAACTGAGTACCCATCTGCCTCGGAACATCGTAATAGATCGTTACAAGACCGGATAAGATCATCGCTCCGATCGCGACAGACAGCAGGGCGATCAGCATCCTTGAACGTCTGCGGACCAGGGAAGCGGAGATCATCCGGAAAAACATTTTCTTCTTAGTCATCTTTTCTCCCCTTTACTGTCTTCCATGCAGAACTTCAGCCGGCTCCAGGCGCATCAGCATACGGATCGCCGGGAGACTTCCAAGCAGTGTCATCACTATGACCAGGACTGCGACGATCGGGATGACCATCGGCCGGATCGTGATCGAAGATCCGAATACAGTGTGCCCGATGATCTGCGCAAAGCCGAATCCGCCAAGGAATCCGGCAGCGCCGCCGGCGACCGCCGTGAGCAGGACCTCTGTCAGGACAAGTCCGGTAATCGCTCCATTCTGGGCGCCGAGCGCCTTCAGAAGGCCGATCTCCTTGCTTCTTTCCATAACAGACGCAGTGACAAGGTTCATGATACCCAGTGCAGCCCCGATCATACTGAGGATCGTGATCAGGACCATCAAAAGCTGTGTCTTCTCAAGGATGTTACCCTCGGAATCCGCAACCTGACGGACAGGCGCCGCGACAGAATTCTCGATGACTTCCTGCAGCTGATAAGCGATCGAACTCGCATAGGCGGTGCAGTACCAGGTCTCATACTGGTCGACGGTAAGTGCTCCCGGATCTTTGGCTGCCTTTTCGGCAAGCTCATTGTCCGGGGTGGTCAGGGCACTGACTTCAATGCTTCCGACCTTTCCGTCCATGTCGTCCAGAGCCTGAGCGGTATCCAGAGCTGTGAAGATCTGATCATCCTCTTCTCCGCCTGCATCAAAGATACCGGCAACCCGTAAGTCCGCCTCTTTTTTGCTTCCCTTAACATGAACGGTATCTCCAGCTTTTACGCCAAGTTTCTCAGCTATGGCTTTGCCGAACATGGCATCATTCTCGGTATAGCCATCTGCCTGCTCATCGATCCAGTTCCCTTCGGTGACAGACCACCAGCTTCTAAGGGAAGCGATGCCCGCGTCCAGAGTCTGACCGGTCGGCAGATCCATGTGGTGATTGAACCAGGTTCCGACAACCGTCACGCCACTGCCGTCATCAAGCCGCGCAGGGACATCGACGATAGGAGCATAATCAACGATATTAAAAGCCCAGAATATCGTCATGACCTTTCCCAGGTCATCTTCGTTCAGATAGGCGGTCTGGCTGCCCCCGTCCTCAACATCGTACAGATCACTGACGATGGAAGTCTCCTTGGGGACAACTGTAATATTGGCTCCGTATGTCTTCAGCTCCTGATTGACCTTGTCTCCGATGTCCATCATGACGCTGAGCATAGCGGCAGCAAGGGATGTTCCAAGTGCAACCGTGAAAGCGATCATAAGCATCTTCTTCCACTGCCTTGCGAACGCACCCCTGATCATACGTACGAACACAGATATCCTCCCTTCAAATCCATGATCAAGCTGTCACTTGAATTCGTCCTGGTTCTCCACAAGTCCGGAAATAGCTACTTTGATGTATCCGTCCTCGATCGAATACGGAACAACGATCGGGTTGCATCCGCCTTTGAAACCGATGGTCTGGATATTCATGACGACATCGCAGAGCTTGCAGACGACTTGTCCCTTCTTCTCATAGTAACCTGTCTCACCGCAGATATCGCATGCGTCAAGACCTACGCCGTAGGAAGAAGAATTCGGTTTTTTGATGACGATGAAGCGGACTTCGATTCCCTTGTCCGTCTTGTAGGCAAATCGGTGAAGGTGTCCGTCCTGTACCTGGTCGAAACTGACCCATACGTTCTCATCGTCAACCTTTGCCGCATCCTCGATCGGAGCGATCTCAAAAGGCTTGTTGACGTATGCTTTGACCGGAACCAGATTGACCATGGATATGACAAATGTGATAAGCAGGGTCGTAGCCCATCTGCGGCGGAATCTCCACTTTGCACGGATCTTTCTGTGCTCGGCAGGATTTGAGTACGGTTCGTTGACGTGGAAGCTTGCCATCCACATCCAGACAGCCGGGATCAGAGAGATGATCAGGGTGATATAGGTAAACCAGTAGCCTTTATTGGCAGAAAACTTCGCGATCATGAACAGATTGTGATTGGAAGGAATGATCCTTCTTGCAAGAAGTCCCTGCAGGCTCGATGTGATAAACCGTACACCGAAGACCAGGAGGCAGATATCAAGAATAGTGAAGAAAAGTCCCTTTTTCAGGGCGATTCCTCCTCTTTCCGCTGCGATCAGGATCACGATGCACAGAATAATTCCCAAAATATAACCGATCAGACGGTACAGAAATTCTGTAGAAAGTACCTTCTGGCCGGACAGAATGAATGTATACGGATACGCATATACATCCGGCATGAAATACACGGTAAGGCTGAAGACCAGAGTACCGGCAGCGATTCCGCCCAGGATCCGGATCTTACCTTTGGCTGCAAAGTGTGCGAAAACGAGAAAAAGAACAAGCGCTGCCAGATATACGGCAAAGATACGCCAGTTCCAGATAGTAGTATCGATCTTGTCTGTTGCATTTTTCATGATTGCCATAACAGCAGCTGCTATAAGGCCTGCAATACTGATCACCCGGAAGGTGACCTTTCCGGCGCCTTTCAAATACCGGACTGAGAATGCGATAAGAAGTCCGATCACAATGGCAGCCGCTGACAGGTCTTCTGTTGTCTGTACCAGATACTTAAGCACTGTTATATGTCCTTTCTGACTGCACAAGTGAATGCGTCGCTAAGCTTCGGAGGAGGAGCTCCTTGGCAAAGCGGCGCATTCTGGTCAGTAATTCTACAGGGAGGACCCTGCTATGAATAACGGGTAAGTTTGCGAAACCCGGTATTCTCTTATTATCGGATTACCATTCCTGCGGAGTATAATCCCATCCCTCATAGGTAACGGTGAGGTTGCCATCCTTGAAGTGATCCTCAAGCAGTCCGCCTGGGCCGGTCTCTGCATCAGAGTGGATGAGGTATCCATTCTCTGCCGGGCTGTGGAAGGTGAACTCTACCTTGTAAGTATCTGCCTTGTCAAGCTTGACGTTTGCGCCGTAGTGCGGGCCGTCAGATGCAGACATCTCCATGAAGGTTCCCTCTGCCGCAACCTGGTCATCGGATCCGGTTACCTTATAGTCTACTGTCAGATACGGGACCCAGTCGCCTACGCCATAGCCAAGGTCATTCTCAAGAGCAGAAACATCGCACTCAAGATGAAGATCGAAATCCTCGATGTTCTCCTGGTCCGGAGCCATCGGTACCGGCTGGAAGTAAACAGCGGATACATTCAGGAAATCGCACTCCTGATCCTCGAAGATCGGGATCTCGGTGAAGCCTGCTGCCTCGCCCGGAGCCGCTGCTGCCGGAGCTTCGGTAGAATCAGCCGCCATTACGGGTGTTGCCAGCATGGAAACTGCCATAGCCGCAGCTGCCATTACGGAAAGAATCTGTCTTTTCATATGTTCCTCCTTAAAGAACTAGAAAAAATAATATATGTTGGACGGACCGGACTGTGCCTTTTCTATATCCGCCCCTTTCCTCGGCCGGGTTGCCCCGGCCGGAAAGCTCTTTCTTACCTGCCCTCTTCTTCCTTCTGGACTTCTTCTCTCAGCTTTTTGTTCTTCTTCATCTGAGCCACGAATACGATGATCGTGATCGCCAGGAGAATGAGCTGCGGAACTATCGTCTCAACACAAGGATAGATGCCGAGGACTTCCAGTACCGGATGCGCCGGGATCCAGGATACCCATGCCGGAGAATGCATCGTCAGGACGTCGCCTTCGATGAGCTCCTTGATGCCGCCCCCAAGGAAGGAGATGGACATGATAAACATCAGGATACTGGTTCCGATGAAGAATGGCTTCAGCGGGAACCTGACGCTCATCACATGAATGGCAATGTATACGCCTACCAGTGCAATTCCTCCGACAGCAAGTCCCAGCCATACCATGCTGATATTCTTGCCATCGGAAAGCATAGGCTGGAAGAAGAGGACGACCTCTGCGCCTTCACGGTAGACAGCCAGAAAAGCTGTGAACGCAAGCGCAAATACAGATCCCTTCTTAGTGGAATCGCCAACCTTGGACTTGATGTATTTCTTCCAGGACTCTGTCTCTGACTTGGACAGCATCCAGTTACTGACATAGTAGAGGACGACGACCGCGATCAGAGCGGTAACACCCTCGATGATCTCCTGCGAAGCACTGTTCGCAACTTTGATCAGGTTGAAGACCCATGCGGAAATGAAGCTGAGGATGATACCAAGAATGGATCCCCAGTAGACCGGATGGACCATCCTGTCTCTTTCCTTCTTTTCCTTGTCCTCGTTCATCTTCAGCAGATAAGCGATGATTGCGCCAACGACCAGGATCGCTTCGAAGCCCTCGCGAAGGACGATGGAGAAGCAGGCGATAAACTTGGCAACCGCTGCGGATCTTCCGCCGCTCTTCTGAGTGCTGCCTTCTCCGCTGCCCTCTGTCTCGCTTGTTCCGTCAAGGACATGGGCGTCATGGCGAAGCATATCGACCAGTTTGTCGCATTCGGCATCGAAAGCATCCGTGGAACCGCCTTCTTTTGTCACTGACTTGCACGATGAGAACTGAAGTTCCATCTCGGATTTTCTGGAACCGGAGATATAGCCCATCGCGATTCTTTCGAATCCGGTGATCTCGTAATATCCGTAATAGCCATCGTTGATGCAGTCGTAAGCGCCTTCCGCATCCCCGTCTTTGTACTTCTGTTTTGCTGTCCTGATGACTTCCGTCATCGCATCGACAACATCGTTCCAGGTGATTTCAGTAAGTCCTTCCGCCTCAGCTGCCTTCTGATACTCTGTATAGTTTGCATAGTACTTGTCGGCAAACAGCCTGGTTGCAAGGGTCTCCTTATCTTCATCTGAAGATCCGGAATCCCCGGATGTGCCATCCAAAACGTTCGCATCCTCGTGAAGCATGGAGCTCAGCTTATCAGCTTCCTTATTGAAATCGTCTTCGCTCCCCTTGTCCTTGCAGACCGCCTTGCACGCCGAGAACTGAAGCTCCATCTCGGACTTCCTTGCACCCGAGATGTAGCCCATCGCGATTCTCTCAAACCCGGTGGTCTCGTAGTATCCGTAGTAGGCGTCATTGACGCAGTCATAAGCTCCGTCAAAATCTCCATCCTTGAACTTCTGCCTTGCAGTATCAAGCACCGCATCCATGGCATTCGTGACATCGTTCCACGTTTGGGCCGGATTCCCTGACTTCTGGAAATCTGCCCAGGTCGCATAGTAGGTGTCATCTGCCCATGCGGGCGACATCATGGAAAGCAGAAGGAAAGCAGCAAGGAAAAAGACTGCCGCGCGCCGGATGCCTTTCTTTTTCGAATAACCGATCGACATCTTCGCATTCCCTCTCTATGAAATCTGTATTTGCCTTTCCATGCATTTCAGAAGCATCTGCATGGAAGTGAGTCAGACTGTTCACCGTAACAGCCGATGAATTAGTTGAAACTCACTGCAATAATACGGATATAATTTTTGTTTCGCAATTGTTACTGTTTCACAAAATGGGCAAGGATAATTATGTTTAAATACTGCACAATTCACAATTTTATCTGCTTAATAGTGATAATTTATCAATATTTTTCAATAACTTGTCTTATTGAGAGTCATTTGAGAAATCTTCTCATTTTGTCAGGCATGCGGATTCTTGACTTAAAGACCAGTCGTCTGCATAGTATAGGAATGGTTTTTTTAATCTAACCCAAGATAGGACTACATTATCATTCATTTTTCACTTCAGGGAGGAGACTGCGATGAGCAATTCTGATGCGCAGAAGCGCCATATGCGACCGCTTGCTGTTGTTCTTTTTGTTATCTGTCTGATCTATACACTGGGACTTTTCACTTTCTTTCATGCCTGCGGTCCAAAGGAGGACGGAACTTTCATGACCTGCCACTGGGCTGAGATGGCTCTGCGCGGGACTGCTCTGGTCATGCTGATCCAGTCGGCTTTCATCTTATCGCACGAGATATTATCCGTCTCGGCCTGCGGACATGAGGCGCTGGCAAGCCGCTTCCCCGACCTTTCCGCTGCCGGAGCGGTCCTGGTCCCGCCGGCTGTCTTCTCTGCTGTCCTTCCGGGTAATGTAATCCCGCTCTGCATGATGGAATCGATGAGATGCAGAAGCATCATGAGACCATATACTCTGCTTTCGAATCTGCTGATCATCCTGATCGCGGCAGCTGCTTTGAAGCAGAAGAAGCATTAACGAAAGCAAATACAGAGTGAAGGTATCTGAAGATATGGATAAAGATAAGAAAGAAAAAGTGGTCCGGCCGGGCATGCTTCCCGGCAGAAACATAGCCGGACATCCGGGAAGGACAGCCGTTCTGGTCGTCCTCACTGCTCTGCTGGCCCTGGTCCTCTGCGGAGGATCTTTGTTCCTGAAAAGTCTGAACAATGGTTTTTCAACTCTGGAAAACCGGCTTGGCGCGGATGTGATCGTTGTCCCGAAGGATGCGGAGGGAAAACTGGAGAAAGTCGTCCTCGAAGGCGTTCCCAGCTACTTCTATATGGATAAGGAAATTCTGACGGAGGTGGCAGGTATTTCCGGTGTTGCCAAAGCCTCCCCTCAGTATTTTCTGTGTTCAGCAAAAGCCGGCTGCTGCTCCATGCCAGTCCAGATCATCGGATTTGATCCGGAGACAGACTTCTCCGTCGCTCCCTGGATCATGGAGACGACCGGTAAGAATCTTGGACTTTTCGATATCGTTGCAGGCGCCAATATCAATGCTCAGGCCGGCGGTGATGTCATCTTCTATGGCAATGACTGCCATGTCGTCTCCAGGCTGGCGTCTACCGGAAGTCAGCTGGACAACGCTGTCTATGCCACGAATGAAACAATTCTGGCCCTCACCAGGTCTTCTGTTGAAAAAGGGATCAATTATCTGGCCCAGAACAATCCGGAAGATCAGATCTCCGCGGTCCAGATAAAGGTGGCGGAAGGAGAAGATCCGGCTGAGATAGCGAAAGCCATCAATCAGAAGGTAGATGGAGCTGCTGCAGTCGAAACCAGCATTATGCTGTCCGGCTTTTCCGCTTCCCTCTCAAGCCTCTCCAGGACGATCCGGCTGACTCTGATTCTGATCTGGGTCCTTGCCGCCGTCATCCTGTTTGTGGCATGCACCCTTCTGACCCGGACAAGAGTCTCTGAGTTCGCCTATCTGCGCACGATCGGAGTTTCCCGCAGCATGCTCTCCGACCTGGTCCTGAAGGAATCCCTTCTGACCGGGCTTGCCGGAGGAATCATCGGCTGCTCCGGATCGATCCTGATCCTGAACCTCTTTCATACTGCGGTCGGGAATGCAGTCGGTCTTCCATATCTGACGCCATCAGCCGGCTATGCGACGGCGGCAGCTATGTTGACTCTTGTCATTACCGCGCTGACAGGAAGCGCCGCTGCAGCATCTGCGGCATACCGGTCATCCAGGACGGAGACCGGCAATCTTCTGAGAAAGGGAAACTGACATGACTGACAAACATATCGTACTTCAGGCCGACGCTGTCACAAAATCCTATGTACGCGGCAAAAGTGCCGGCTCCCGTTTTGACGCTGTGAAGGATGCAAACCTGGTCCTGGAAGCCGGAAAGCTGACTGAGATCATCGGTCATTCCGGAAGCGGTAAGACCACCCTGCTGAATATGGCGGCGGGCCTTCTGACGCCGACTTCGGGCAAGATCCTGCTTGACGGGACTGACCTCTACCGGCTCTCCGACAAGGAGCTGTCAAAGCTCCGCAATGAGAAGATCGGCGTCGTTCCTCAGGGGCAGACCGCTCTCTCCGTGCTCACTGTTCTGGAAAATGTTCTTCTGCCGTTTTCTCTCTACCGGAAGGATGTCCCTGCTTACGCCGTGAAGGAAGCGAAAGAACTTCTGTCATCGGTCGGGCTGGAAAAGCTGACAGATTCTATGCCTTCTGAGCTTTCAGGCGGTGAGCTGAGAAGAATGTCCATCGTCCGGGCGATGATCATGAAGCCGCAGGTTCTGATGGCAGATGAGCCAACCGGAGATCTGGATAAGGAGAATACTGCGATCGTCCTGAAGATGCTGCGGGACGCAGCCGATCAGGGAACCGCTGTCCTGCTTGTCACACACGAGGCAGATGCAGGAAAATACGCTGACCAGATCTGCCAGATGGAGGAAGGAAAACTGAGCTGGAAAGCCGTCTGAGCAAAGGTCTGAAATACAGATTATTATGATGCAAGGGTCAAAAGGTC
>DLFD01000013.1 GCA_002482005.1 Lachnospiraceae bacterium UBA7729
AAGCCGGGAGGTTTTTCCTCCCGGCACAACAGTCTGTTTTCTGGACAGAAATCTGAGCAGTTGGTGGGCAACTGAGCAGAGCAGTTTGAGGACAACTCATGCAGTCAGTAACAGTCATGGAATGCAAAAAATAGATGGAAAACAACACTATATAATGTAGTCAGAATAACAGCTGGCCGGGGATACTGACAGCGGGCGGATCGTGCAGACGAAAATTAAGGAGCAGGGTTCTACTGAACTTTAGAAGTTTGGCAGGACCCTGCTCTTTTTCAGTTTTTTACAACTCTTTAACAACTGCCGAAAAATCCCCTGATGTCTGTGTGGGATACTTCTATCTGTTGAAAGAAAATGTGCCAGAGGAGTGATTTTCCATGCAAAGCAGGTATGATTTTTCAGGGCTGGACCTACTCAGGGCGTTTGCCCTCATCAGTGTATTTCTTTTTCATTTGTTTCCGCAGAGATTTCCGGGAGGCTTTCTCGGAGTCTCCATGTTCTTTGTCCTCTCCGGATTTCTGACGACTGTCCGGCATTCGGACATCGCTATTCGTGACATCGCATCCTTTTATTTCCGAAAACTAACCGGGACTTTCCTCCCTGCGCTGCTCATTGTGACGGCATCCTGCGGCCTGACGAGAATTCTGGTGCCTTCTGCAGCATTCGGGCTCAGAGGCGATTTTCTCTCCATCGCGGGCGGATTTTATAACATCAGGCAGATACAGCAATCGCAAAATTATTTTGCGCAGATCGGAGGCGGGTCGCCGTTCCTGCATCTGTGGACACTGTCGGTGGAGATGCAGTTTCTGCTGGCATTTCCATGGATCGCGGTAATCCTGAGGGAAGCTGGCAGGAAGGATCACGAGGCGGCGCTCTGGATCTTCGCAGTCATCACGGGAGTCTCCGGGATGCTGATGCCTCTCCTTGAGCTGTTCGGAGCAGGGGACTCTTTCCTTTACTACAGCACTGTGACAAGGATATTTCCGCTGCTTCTCGGTATGCTTGCAGGCTATTATTACCAGTCTGGAAATGCTCTCGGCAGAAAGCTGCACAGGCTGCTTTTTGGAAACTTACCTGCCATGATACTGACATCTGTTATCAGTTCTGTCCTTGTCCTGGAAGCTCTGCTGCATGTGAGAGGACAGAGCCTCTGGACAGAACTTCTCTGGATCAATCTTTCCTGTATCGGCTGCGCACTCCTGGTTCTCGCGGAGGGGGAGCGTAACGGAAACACTGTGATCGGCCGGGAACTCTTCAAAAAGATCCGTTCCCTCAGTCTCGATCTTTATCTCTGGCAATATCCGGTCATTTTTCTCTGCAGCCGTCTCCTGGGCGTCTCTGTCTGGAGTGCAGCGGCGGAAGTTATCGTGACAGTCCTGCTGACGGCGGCCGGAAGATGGTTTGTCCGCACACAGAGAGGACTGCTGAGGCAGAATGCTGCGGACCGGAAGTCTGAGATGAGGGTAAGCCGGAAGGCTGAACTGAGGATAAGCCGAAAGCTTGAGAAATGAGGAAAAACAGCGGTATGGGAAAGAGGCGTCTCGCCTGAGAAAGACAGATAAGATTGAGGATGAAAATTACATGAAAAAGACAGAAAAGACATCGAATACAATACGCATGAAAAAAACAGGCAGGAGCGTGAACATCAGACGGCTGCTCACCGCGGCAGGAACGGTTGCCTGCTACGCTCTGCTGGCGGTCGGATCTGTCGCGATCGCGTGCTCGAGAGAAGAAAATCCGGTTACAGCCAAGATCCGGCAGTCTCTGGAGGATGGCCAGGCTGCGATCGAGCAGGAGACAGATATCGATGTGAACTGGGAACTGGCGAACGATTCCGACGAGCTGGTTTCAGACAGCCAGAATGATGTCTCAGATCAGTATGTGACTTCAGACCAGTACGACGAGTACGATCCTTCAGATCTCCAGTATACGGCTGCGATGGGAAGCGTCACCGCGATCGGTGATTCCGTCATGCTCGGCGCGTCCGCAGCGCTTCAGGATGCCATTCCCGGAATTACGGTGGATGCAAAGGAATCCAGGCAGGTTGCGGCCGCCTGTGATATCGTCCTTGACATGGAGTCAAGAGGCACTCTTGGAGATACGGTAGTCATCGCTCTGGGGACAAATGGCTGGTTTGATCCCGCAGATGGTCAGGATATTCTGGATGAGATCGGATCTCAGAGGAGGATTTTCTGGGTGCTGTCCTACGGGACAACATGGCAGGACAGTGTCAACAGCGAGATCGAGTCGCTCGCCTCTGCGAATGCAAATGTCACAGTACTGGACTGGCCGGCAGCAGCTGCGGGACATCCCGAATGGTTTTATGAGGACGGGATCCATCTTGATCCGGATGGGCAGGCAGGATACGCAGAGTTCGTCAGAGAATCCATCGGGATGTAATCTATTGGGACGTGACAGAAGAAGCACTGTTGCTTCTATGTCAGACACTTTACGACAGGCTGGGCAGGGATGTTGTTGTCTTCGGGGCAGACTGCACAGAGCAGTGCGAAAAAAATCCGTCTGGTGTACAATAGCAGAGGAGTGTAAGACGTCTGGGGCTGATGAAGCCTGACCGAGGAGTGTAAGACGCCCGGCGGCTGACAGGCCTGACCGGTACGAAAGATTCTGGAAGGAACAGAACATGCAGCAAAAGAAAATTTTGATCGTGGAGGATGACGACGGCGTTCGTTCCCTGTTGAAGCTGACGCTTGAGACAGGCGGATATGGAGTAATTGAATGCGCGGACGGAGACGAGGCAGCGAAAGCCATTCCCACGGAAAACTTTGACCTTGCTCTGCTGGATATCATGCTGCCCGGGCGGGATGGACTAAGCCTTCTGCCGCTGGTGCGCCGGAGAAATCTTCCGGTCATCTTCCTGACCGCGAAAGGAAGTCTTTCTGACCGCGTGTCGGGGCTGAAGATGGGAGCGGACGATTACGTCACGAAACCATTTGAACCGCTGGAGCTGCTGGCCCGGGTGGAGGCAGTCCTGCGCAGATATTCGGCACCTGTGGAAAAGAAGCAGGAAATCCTGACTTACGGCAGCCTGCATCTGAATGTTTCAGCTCATACGGTCTCCCTGGAAGGGCAACCTGTGGAACTCACGGAGAAGGAATTTGAACTCCTGGAGTTTTTCATCCGCCATCCCGGACAGGCCTTTTCCAGAGAGCAGCTCATCAGCAATGTCTGGGGCTACGATTTTTACGGCGGGACAAGGACGGTTGACGTGCATGTCAGCAGCCTGAGAGGCAAGCTCGGACTGGAGAAGGACCTGGAGACCGTATATAAAATGGGCTATCGCCTGAGGAGCCGCTCATGAAGCTTGCGACAAAACTGACAGTGGCCTTCACAGGCCTTTTTTTCGTCATCGTTAGTCTGTTCGGCGTCTTTATGATCGTCTCAGCCTTCCATACGGAGCTGGACAACGCCATCTACGAGGCAAATGACCGCGTTACCAGCATCATGACGGTGCTGAAGACGGGGGCTGCGCAGGAGGCGGAGAAATCCGATGCACGGACGAATGAAACTGCCGCGGAGATTCTCCAGGAGCGCCTTCTCACGGCATCCGGCGGGGCTTATGCCTACAGCCGCGGGTCGGAGATCCGCAACGATCAGGGCGAGAAGATCGCATCGTCCCTGCGGCGCAGCCTTTATATTTCGGAGGACATGTTGCTGCCGGGTGATATGCTTATGCAGGCTGTCCAGAAGAACGGGCAGGAGAGAGACCTGATCGTCACAGGACAGTTCTCCTATGCGGGGGCGAACTATACGCTCGTTAACCTGACGGAGATCACGAATATCTATTCGGCAAGATTCTCCTATATCCGCGACCTGATCCTGTTTGACACGATCGGCGGCGCGATTGCCGCCATTTGCATACTCATGCTTTCAAGGAGTGTCACGAGACCGCTGACCACCTTGGCAGGCAGTGTGGACAGGATTGCGGAAGGCGACTACAGTGCGTCTCTGCCGGAGGACTGCGGCATCACGGAGATCCGGACCCTGTCTCATTCTGTGAAAGAGATGGAAAGTCAGATCGCATCCCGGATCAGCGAACTGGAACAGAAAAATGAGGAGCAGGAGCGCTTCATCGGCAGTCTCACCCACGAGATCCGCACTCCGCTCACATCGATCATCGGTTATTCGAGCCTTCTGTCCATGAAAGCGGAAGATCCTGCGATGAAAAGCGGTCTTTCACAGATCCATTCCGCGGGAAACCGCATTCAGGATCTGACGAAGTCGCTGGTGGGACTCCTGACGATCGGGAAGGATGCGCCGGAGATGAAAGAGCTGAAGCTGGAAGAGCTCCTGAAAGAGGCCGCAAATCAGTATCAGATCAAGGCAGAACAGTTCGGCGCTGAGGTCACAGTGGCGGGAACCGGCAGTGCGGTCACAAATCCGGGACTGCTGTCCATCGTCGTGTCGAATTTTCTGGACAATGCACTGAAATCGGTGGATGGACAGCCGGAGCGGCGTGTGAACCTCAGCTGCGAGGATCGCCTGATCACAATCTCAGACAGCGGCTGCGGGATTCCTGAGGAAGATCTGGAGAAAGTCTTTGAGCCTTTCTATATGGTGGACAAGTCCCGGAAGCACAGATACGGCGGATTCGGGCTGGGACTCGCGATCTGTGCGAAGATCCGGGATGTGCTGGGACTGGAATATGAGATCACGTCAAAAGTCGAAAAAGGGACCACAATTTGCATACATATGACCGGACCAGCAGCGCCCATGAAAGCTGATCCGGTCAGCAGCGTCCATAAAAGATGATCTGACGTCGGAAAACGACGCACGCGCCTGATGTCGCTGCCGCCAGCTCTCGATTTTACAACTCTCTGACATCCTGAAAAAAACTCTCTGATATCTCCGGATGATAATAACCTCCGTAAGCCGGATGATGTAAACACATACAACTGTGAGAGGTGAATCATATGAGATTGATCGAGGATAGAACTATCGGTTCGGACGAAAGGATATACAGCCGCTATTATCAGCCGGGAAGGGAAAGAAAATCTCACCGGGGCGCTGTCATCCCTGTTATCACTGCTGTCATGGCAGCGGCAGCCGCCGGCAGCATATTTGCTGTCAGAAGCAGCCTGGCCGCACAACTCACTGATGCTCAGACGTGGGAAGTACAGTCCACCTATCCATCTGATCAGCAGGTGCAGGAAGTGCCGCACATTTTCTTCCATTCGCTGATCAACGACGACCGCGCCTTTGAGACGGACGTCCTCGGGGAGAGCCGGGTGGTGCAGAACAACGCTGCCATGACGACCGCCAGCGAGTTTGATGCCATGATCCAGGATCTGTATGAGGCCGGCTACATGCTTGTGGGGCTGGATGATCTGTGCGTGAAGACGACCGGGGACGACGGCGAGGTCCATATCGCTGAAAATAAAAACCTGATGCTGCCGGAAGGAAAAAAGCCTCTGGTCCTCTCCGTGGATGACCTGAGCTACTATCATTCTTACGGAATTGGCACACAGGGCTATGCGACGAAGATGGTCGTTGATGAGAATGGCAAGCCGAAATGTGAATATACCGACCCTGATGGCAATACCAGCATAGGCGATTATGACGTGGTTCCGAAGATTGATTCCTTTATCGAAGAGCATCCGGATTTCTCTTACAACGGCGCGAGGGGAACAGTTGCTCTGACTGGTTACAATGGTGTGTTCGGCTACCGGACGAACGATTACTATAAGGACATCAACGATCCGCACCTTGACCCGGATCAGATCCAGTGGCTGGAGGACCATCCGAACTACAGTTTTGAGGAGGACTGCGACAACGCGAAGAAAGTGGCGGAGGCGATGAAGGCGGAGGGGTGGACATTTGCCAGCCATACGTATGGACATCTGAATGCGACGGACTCTCCGCTCGAGAAACTGCAGCATGACAATGAGCGCTGGATGCAGACTGTGGAACCCATCATCGGGCCGACCGACAAGATCATTTTCGCGTTCGGCGCGGACATCGGCACTGCGGGCGGATATACGTCAGATAACGCAAAGTTCGAATACTACAAGGGGCAGGGATTCAACATTTTCTGCAATGTGGACGGCCATATCGGGTGGACGGAATTTGGGGATACCTACATGCGAACCGGACGCGTGGCGCTGGACGGATTCACCATGTATCAGGCGATGACGCCCGACGCCAGCACACATCAGATTTATGTAAACGATTATGAGAAGCTGGGGATTCATGACATAGACAGCTTCTTTGATCAGATGCGGCCGACACCGATCGAGAACGAATGATGATGGCCTTAGAGGACAGGCAGTGTAGCTCTACAGAATCACCTTTGACAGACAGACAAATCAAATTTGAAAGGATAAAAGTAATGAGAAAAGTATTTATAACTACATTCACAATCGCGATGACGACAGCCCTTTTAATGGGCTGTGGCAGCGAGGGCAGCGAGAAAAATGTCCTAAAGGAGACTGTCAGCACCGTGACAGTCGGAGAGGCTTCCGAAGAAACAAAGAATAAAGAAACAGAAAATCCGGGAATGACGGACACAGCCTCTATAGGTGGAAGACTGGAAAGTGACGAAACAAATGTCGGCGATGGAATGCCTGCGTTCACAACGACAGATCTTGACGGGAACGAAGTAACGAACGATATTTTCGCTAAAAAGGATCTTACGGTACTCAATGTCTGGGGCACCTTCTGCGGACCTTGTATCGAAGAAATGCCGGAGCTTGGCGCGTGGGCAAAGGAGCTCCCGGAGAACGTACAGCTCATCGGCTTTGTGAGTGATATCGCAGATCTGAATGATACAGATGCTGTTTATATGGCGAAAACCATTGCGGAAGAGGCTAATGCTGACTTCCCGCAGCTGATTGGTGGCGGCGCGGATTTCAGCGACTTCATGAGTGGTATTATCGGTGTGCCGACGACCTTCTTTATCGATCGGAATGGTAATTTTATCGGTGAACCGATTGTTGGCGCATATGTCGAACAGTACAAGGAAAACGTGAAGAACTATCTCGCGGAGATGGGGAAATAAAAAGGAATAGAGGATTTTATGAATAATCTGAGAAATGGTTTGAAAGTTCAGCAAAGACTGACAGCAAGCGTGTCCGTCCTGCTGTTTGGGATCTGTCTGATGCTTTACGGGATCCATCGTGATGAAATGGCAGTTGTGCTGAATAAGGCAGTTCACATATGCCTCGAATGTATCGGACTTGGGTGATGAAGATGATGTCAGAGAATAATATTTTTCATCGTATTTCATTTTCTATAAAGCGAAAGATCATTCAGATCGTAGCCTTCGGTATCACAAATTCGCATATCGGAAATTTCACGCAGGGAAAGATCTACACAGGAAAGTGGAAAAATTTCTGTGCGCCTGGACTTAACTGCTATTCCTGCCCGGCAGCCTCCTTCGCGTGCCCGATCGGCGCGCTGCAGGCAGTGAACGGTTCGATGAACTTTGATCTGAGCTTCTATGTCACTGGATTTCTGCTTGCAATCGGTGTTCTGTTTGGACGTGCGATCTGTGGGTTTGCCTGCCCCTTCGGCTTAATCCAGGAGCTGCTGAACAAGATCCCTTCTCCGAAGAAAAAGCTTCCGGGATGGATGAAATATATCAAATATGCCATTCTTGTAATCTTCGTGCTCTGTCTGCCTGTCTTAGTCACGAATTATATGGGTGTCGGGAAGCCGGCCTTCTGCGAATTTATCTGTCCTGCCGGCATGCTGGAGGGCTCTCTCCCACTTCTCAGCACGCATCCGGAGCTTCGCGCGACGATTGGTCCGATCTTTTCCATCAAGCTCTTGATGGTGATCATCACGATTGCCGGCTCAATCATTTTCCATCGGTTTTTCTGTAAGGTGTTCTGTCCGCTTGGTGCCATTTACGGTCTTTTGAACCGCTTCAGCTTCTTCCGACTTACAATCGACAGGAATCTCTGCGTGAATTGCGGTAAGTGTGCAAGGGTGTGTAAAATGGATGTAGATCCGGTGAAAAACTGTGATAGTACCGAATGTATCCGCTGCGGCGCATGCGTGCATGCATGCCCGAAAAAGGCTCTCCGTCTCGGGTTTCAGAAGTGATAATAAAGAGGTTTAAGGGGCTTTATAAGGATTTACCATAACATAAAGCCATTGATTCATGTGAATTAGGCCCTGGCGGGAGACGGTTTTCTGAATGAGATTGATTTTGATCTGATGATTTTTGAGAAAACGTAAATCCTGCTTAACGGCAGTTAAGATGCTGAAAAAACTTATGGAAGTGATCTGGTGGGAATAGCTACAGAGATTGCGATGTAATTTCGCTATTATCATGCTATACTAATATGTACAGTTGTTTTTTAGGGTACTCTTATCTTTATGAACGCCTGGAGGTGGTTGCATGCCACAGATCGCTGAGGTTATCAAGAAACTACAAAATTTAAATGAGGCGAATTATAAAACCGCAGTGGAGTTCATTTATTTTTTGAGCGATGCGCAGGAGAAGGAAACGTCCCCGGATAAAAAAATCAGAAGGAGCGGGCTGGGTAAGGGTATAATCAAGAGCCCTGAAGATTTGGATCAGTATAACGATGAAATTGCTGAATTGTTTGGGGTGGTATGATGAGGCTTCTTCTGGACACGCATATTTTGATCTGGTATCTTACAGAAGATGCCAGACTTTCATCCACTGCTATGAACTTGATAGATGACCCGGCAAACGAAGTCTTTTTCAGTCCGATTTCTGTTTGGGAGATCATGCTTAAGCATGCGGCTCATCCAGATAATGTTTCTTTTACAGGGAAACAATTCGCTGATTTGTGTATTGCATCGGGCATTGCAGAACTGAATCTGAACCACAAACATGTGTTGGCTGCCGAAAGACTGCAACGGGATCCATTAGCAAAACCTCACAAGGATCCTTTTGACAGAATACTACTTGCGCAAGCGAAAGTTGAGGATCTGCGTTTTGTCTCGCACGACGCAATGCTGCCAGGCTACAACGAGCCATGCTTGCTGGGGGTCTGATCATAATGAAAGATACAGCATTGGTCACGGATTTTGAAAAAGTCGCATTCTGGTCGCATTTTTTCTAAAAACATCGTGGAATGAATGAAATAGATGAAAATGATACTACATAATGTAGTCGGAATAATAGATAGCCACAAAATATATTTGCAGCTATTGAGTTCGAATGATAAAGAAAAGCTCGGATTTCCTTGTAAAAGGGTTTTCCGGGCTCTCATTTTACAGCAATCATTGGCTGCCAGCCCTGTTTTCTTATTTGATCACATATATTTTTTCAGATATTGTTCAATCTTCTCATAGTAGACTTTCATCATCTCAGTATCATTTTGCAGACCATGTCCGGAATGCTCAAATACCAGATACTCGTGTGGTACATGGTGACTGGCAAGAGCCTGATCCAGTCTTATGGAAGCCGGGAAGGATTGCATCTTATCGTACTTTCCGTAAGCGAGAACGGACGGTACCGTATCATCTGTCACATTCAGCAGAGCGGAGATCGGCTTCATCAGTTCGTCATATTCTTTGGTCCCGAACATGGCCGGGTCAACTTTCTCGCCTCTCATGACGGAGAACATGCCGGCTGCAGCTTCTCTGGTTTTCTCATCATCTTTATCCAGCCCAAAGCATCCCCAGTCTTCCGGATAGAAGGAGGATGGGCCGACTCTTCCGAAGACCATCTTCACCGGGACCGGCGCTTCTTTTGCATCCCGATAAGCATAGATCATAGCCAGGCAATGGCCTGCGGAGCCGCCGGACATAGCCATTCTGTCGATGTGATAGCCAAGCTTTCCCGCTTCTTCCACCACCTTGGGCATGGCCTCTTTGATTTCCAGGATCTTCTGAAAGAAAAAAACTGGATGGATCCGTCTCTTCATGAATTCACGGCAAAGTTTGATTCATCCCTTCTGAGCCGGGTCGTGACGCCGGTCGCGGATATTTTCCCTATTATTGACTTTCAAAAATTGAAAAACATCCTGATTTTGAAATCGTTGACAAATGGCCAAATACATTCTATTCTTTGTTTGCGATTTCAAAAAAAATAAATTTATTAAATTTTGAAAGTGTGTATGGATGAAGCAGATAGAGCGACCAATGTATCTGAACAGGCTGAAGAGATTGAAGGGAACGCCGGATATTAAGGTGATTACAGGAATCAGGCGAAGCGGTAAATCTGAACTTATGAAAGCTTATATTTCATATATTCAGCAGGCGGAACCAGACAGCAATGTTATGTATGTCGATCTGATGGATCTGGATTCAGAGCCGCTGAAGGAATACCATGCGCTTTATCGGTATTTTATGGATCAGTATCAGGATGGAGTAAATAATTATGTGCTGATTGATGAGGTACAGCTTTGTGACCATTTCGAGCTTGCTGTAAACAGCCTTTACAATAAGGGAATATTTGATATCTATATTACCGGATCGAATGCATTCATGCTCAGCAGTGACCTGGCTACTCTGTTTACTGGAAGATTTATTGAAATGCATGTGTATCCATTCAGCTTTTCAGAATATCTGGCGTATACAGACATAGGAGATGCGGATTTTGCATTTGATCAGTATGTGCTGACAGGAGGGATGCCTGGTTCCTATCTTTATGAGAATGAACGTGATCGTATGGACTATATTCGCGGAATATTTAATACCATCATCACGCGTGATCTTAAACAGAAATACAGGCTCCCTGATGATACTTCTTTGATTAAGACGGCTGATTTTATGCTGAATAATATTGGGAATCTGACATCGACGAATGGAATCAGCAACGTCTTAAAGACCGAGAGAGCATCTGCAAACCATGTAACGATCGGAAACTATATTGAATACCTTTGCAGAGCGTTTTTGTTTTATAAGGTACAAAGATATGATATCAAAGGTAAAGAAATATTGAAAACGCTTGAGAAGTATTACCAGGTTGATGCCAGCTTTCGATATGCAAGGCTGGGAAGAAGGAATCTGGATTACGGCAGGCAATATGAAAACCTGGTTGCGCTGGAACTCTTAAGAAGAGGCTATTCGGTCTATGTTGGAAAGTTATACCAGAAAGAAATAGATTTTGTCGCTATGGATGCAGAAAAAAAGATTTATATTCAGGTGAGCGATGATATCAGCAGCGAAAAGACTCTGGAAAGAGAGAAGGCACCGCTCTTTTCAATCAGGGATGCTTATCCGAAGATTATTCTTGCGAGAACAAAACATCCGCGCTATGACCTGGATGGAATTCAGGTAATGGATATCGCCAGATGGCTTAAAGGATAGGATGCTTACCGAACAGCCTGATAACATGTCAAATAAAAAAGAGTAAGAATCTTTCCTATGTAGCAGGGGAGACGAACGCTCGAAGGACTTGAGAAGACTGGGCTGCGGTAAGAGCCGGTTTACAGCTGGCCGGCGAAGATCCGGATGATGGAGTACTTCAGGTTGAAGAAGAACCCGAATTTTGCTTCGCTGGCCGTGATCTCCCGGCATTTTTTCAAGGTATCAGTTAAGTCTTTTTTCACATCCATGACCTTCTTTGATCCAACCAGGCAGGTCCCGTTCTCAAAGTGCAGATACAGGCTCCGGTAATCGAGGTTGATCGTTCCGACGGTCGCGATGCGGTCATCGGAAACAAAGACTTTCGCATGGACAAATCCTGGCGTGTACTCGAAGATCCGGACGCCGGTCTGCGTGAGCACTTCGTAGAAGGACCTTGTGACGCCCCAGACTGTTTTCTTGTCCGGAATGCCCGGCGTGATGATGCGCACGTCAACACCGCGGGCGGCAGCAAGGGAAAGAGCATTCACGAACTCGTTGTCCAGGATCAGGTATGGCGTCATGATGTAGCAGTACCGTTTTGCCTCATTCAGAATATTCATGTAGACATCCTGGCCGACATGGGCCTGGTCAAGCGGAGTGTCCGCGTAGGGAATAATGTAGCCGTCGGAGGGGGCTGCAGTTTCCTCGGAAGACCTCCCAGTGTCTGCCGCACTTCCGTCCGTCAGCCCGTTTCCGGATACTGCCGGGATGGGGGCTATGCTATAAGCTGCCCGGAACTTCGTGAAATCTTCCTCCTGCCCTGAAAGCGCCTGCCAGTGGGTCAGGAACATGACTGTATAGGACCAGACTGCTTCCCCGCGGATACGGATGACGTTGTCCTTCCAGTGGCCGAAGCGGACGATTGCATTGATGTATTCATCTGCCAGATTGATACCGCCCGAGAAGGCGACTTCTCCATCGATGACAAGGATCTTCCGGTGGTCGCGGTGGTTCATGATGGCGCCGAGGACCGGAGAGATCCGGTTGAAGGGGATGCAGCGGATCCCTTCCTGCTCAAGGGTCTTTGCGTAGGACATGGGAAGAGTCGAAAAGCTGCCCAGATCGTCGTACATGACGCGGACATCCAGACCTTCCTGCGCCTTCTGCTTCAGAATCTCATGCATGCTGTCCCACATCTGCCCGCGGGCGATGATAAAGTATTCAAGGAAAATGAACTTCCGTGCTTTCTTCATCTCCTCCAGGATGACAGGGAAGCCCTCATCTCCGAGCGGATAGTAGTCAAAGCCGCCTTCAGGGTTCCGGTAGACGGGGAAGCCTGCATGACGGCTCAGATAGGTCAGCTGCCCGCTGCAGAGCGGCTCTTCCTCACAGGCCTGAGCAAAGACTTTTTCATCGTCCTGTTTCTGGTAGTACCGGGCACATTTGGTCGTCGACTGGGCCAGCTTCCGGGTCTCTTTGCTGGTGATCAGGCTGGACCCGAGAAAGACGAAGAAGGCGGTGCCTAAGACCGGGAAGAGCATGATGACGAAGATCCACATCAGGTCAGAGGCGAGATGGCGGCTTGCGCGCACGATCTCAAGGACGATCAGGACGCCGATCAGGCGAAGAAGGCCGGCGATCCAGCCGGCTACGCCGCCAAGCCAGTTTGCCAGAGCCATGATGAGAAGTATCTCGCCAAGAACAGTGACGATCATCATCGTTGAGCGATTGAAAAGGAGTCTGCGGATTTTCATGGAGTCATACCCCCGGACAAGAATGAAATCATGGATGCCGACCGCTGCGGCAGTTAAAACGCGGCGAAACGATTCCAAGGCAAGAACAGCAATCCCATCATACTACTTTTCTGTCCCCTTTGCCAGGCGGGTTTCTTTTTGTGCAGGCGACCGGTGCAAAGCAGCGAAGCACTCCGTGCGTCAAAGTGAGTGACAAAAGGGGCTTTGGGCATACCACTCACCTACTTGTGCCCGTCATGCCGGCAGGATTATAATCTACAGGAAAGGCGGAATTTACTGCCAGCAGCAGGGAAGGAGGCACGGCATGAAGGGAATCAATATCCGAAGCGAGATCAAACCTCTTAAGAAAGTGATGCTCCATCGGCCTGGCAAGGAACTGTTAAGCCTTACGCCCGACAGATTGAAAGAACTTCTGTTTGATGATATTCCTTATCTGAAGGCAGCTCAGCAGGAGCATGATACATTTGCCCAGATCCTGAGAGACAACGGGTGCCAGATCGTCTATCTGGAGGACCTGATGACAGAAGCTCTCGATCTTCATCCGGAAGCCGTGGATGAGTTCATCGACCAGTGGCTGAAGGAAGGAAATATCAGGACTAGCAAATGGAGAGATCGGCTTCATGAATATCTCTGGGGGAACTATCAGGGCAAGGAGCTTGTTCTCAAGACTATGGAAGGAATTACCCTGGCGGAGATGGGAGACGTCCACGCCTATTCCCTGGAGGACAGGATCACGATGCCGGACGACATGATCGTCCCTCCTATGCCGAACCTCTACTTCACAAGAGACCCCTTTGCTTCTATAGGGACAGGAGTCTCTCTGAGCAAGATGCATTACCAGACCAGAAGACGTGAGACGATCTACGCGGAGTATATCTTCCGCTACCATCCGGACTTTCGGGATGTAAAGCACTACTATGACCGGACCATGCATGCCAGCATAGAGGGCGGAGATATCCTGAACCTGACGGAGTCCGTGCTTGCGATCGGCATATCGGAGCGCACTTCGCCGGACGCCATAGAGACGGTATCCAGGAATATCTTTCAGGACCCGGATTCGAAGATCCGCACCATCCTTGCTTTCCGGATCCCGGAAAAGCGTGCATTCATGCACCTGGACACGGTCTTTACCGCTGTGGATGTGAATAAATACACTGTTCATCCGCAGATCCTGGGACCTCTCGAGATCTATGAGATCACCCAGGATGATGCCCCGGGTGATCTTCGCATCAGACAGGTGGATGGGACCTTGAAGGAGATCCTTGAGACCTATACCGGAATGGACCGGGTGGAACTGATCCCCTGCGGAGGAGGCGATCTGATCGCTGCTGCCAGGGAACAGTGGAGTGACGGTTCCAATACCCTCTGTATCGCGCCGGGCAGAATCGTCACCTATTCCCGCAACGCGATCACAAACCGGGTGCTTCGGGAGAATGGCCTCGAGGTCATCGAGATGCCGAGCGCCGAGCTGTCAAGAGGGCGCGGGGGTCCGCGCTGCATGTCCATGCCTCTGTGGAGGGAAGACTAAGGGACCTGAGGGCCAGGTCCCTTTGAGCCGGCGGAAAAGAATGTCCGTCTGATCTATATTCCCGGGGAAGTAGACCGGGAGACGGGACACGCACGATTTTTTCGAAAATTTTACATCCGCATAAGGGATGACTTTACAAACTTTTTTTACAATAGCACAAGTTCACATAGGTGTTTTCAGAAAGTACAGAAAGTCGATTCCATATGTCGGTCAAGCGTTTCACATTCTGGGATGTGCTGAAGATCATCGGCGTCATCCTGGTCCTCTTTATCGCAATCTTTCCGATCTACTGGCTTGTTGCCATGTCGATCCGCCCGATGAGCGAGATGACAGGGCACATCTCCGTGATCCCCCATTCCCTGACAGGAGAGCACTTCAGAAGTCTTTTCACTGAAAATGGTTTTGGCCATGCTCTCATCAACAGCCTGCAGACGACTCTGATCTCACTTGTTATCTCACTGGCGGTCGGAATCAGTGCAGCCTACGTCCTGTCGAGAAAAAGATTTCAGTTCGGCCTGAAAAAGCCGCTCACTCTCTGGGTGCTGCTGGTCCGTATCCTTCCGCCGATCGCTTTTACAGTCCCTCTCTATACGATGTTCTCGAAAATTGGAATCCTGAATTCCAAGGCTCCGATCATCTTCGCCTGTGTACTGATCAACATTCCGCTGATCATCTGGTTTCTGCTTTCCTTCTTCCAGAGCCTTCCGGAAGATATGGAGGAGTCCGCAGCCATCGACGGCGCGACCGAGTGGCAGATGTTCACGAAGATCGTACTTCCGCTGGTTCTTCCGGGAATCGCGGCAGTTGCCATGCTTTCCTTCATGTACGCATGGAATGAGTATACCTACAGCATCATTTTTGTACAGTCCCCGGACAACTACACAGTCCCGCTTCAGCTGGCCATCCTCAATACAGAGGATAATCTGACCAACTTCGGACTTGTCGCCGCAGGCGGAGTGATCTCCGTTATCCCGGTCACCTTCTTTGTCATCTTCGCGCAGAATTTCCTGATCTCAGGCCTGTCGAGCGGAGCAGTCAAGAGCTGACAAAAGCTTTGCCGCGCGGACTTATGCGACAATGCCTGAAGTCCCGGGCGGAATTGATATATGTGAGCTTAGCGGGTATTCCCGCTTTGATCAGACCGGAAGGATGGCCATTTCCGGTGATACAGATAACTATGGACACAAAGCATATTTCAAGGAGAGAGAAAATGAAGAAAAAAGTAGTTGCGGCAACGCTTCTTGGCGCGGCGATGGCGATGACCGTCGCATCCGTATCTTTTGCAGGCGATAAGCTGACCCTGGTACTTCGCGGCGGCTCCTATGCCGACAGCATGCAGCCGGCGATCGATCAGTTCGCCAAGGACAACGATGTCGAGATCGAGGTCCTTCCGCTTGAGTTTGACGACCTGCACAGCAAGATCGCTCTGGACGCGGCAAACAAGGAAGGCGCTTACGATCTTTGCATGGTCGATGGCTCCTGGATGGCTGAGTTTACCCAGAACAACGTCCTTGCCAACCTGTCCGAGCTTGGCTACAGCTTCGACGACGACATCATCCCGGCTACTACCGCTATCTGCAAGAACGGCGACGATATCTATCTGGCACCCTATTTCGGAAATGTTACCGTCCTGCTCTACAACAAGCAGCTGGTCGAGGACGCCGGCTACAAGCCGGAAGACATCGATTCCTTTGCGGACCTGAAGGACATCGCCCAGAAGACACATGACGCGGGAAAGAATGGTTTCCTGATCCGCGGAGGCTCAGGCGACAATATCGTTTCCGACTTCATCCCGCACCTGCTGGCATACGGCGGATGGGTCGTGGACGACAACAATCAGCCGACCGTTGACACCGATGAATTCAAGGCAGCCTTTACGGAATATCAGGACCTGTTCGCACTCGGCGATACCATGGACAAGGATGACATCGTAGCCGCCATCGACAACGGCGATGCCGCGCTTGCGATCGGCTGGCCGGGCTGGTATGTACCGACCGAGGATTCCAACGGCGGCTATATCCCGATCCCGACCAAGGCAACAGATGACGGCGAGGAGTACAAGACCTCCATGTACGGAACCTGGACCATCGGAATCCCTGCAAACAGCACCCATAAGGATCTGGCTCTGAAGCTTCTTGAATATGTCATGAGCCCGGAGGTCCAGCTTGCATCTGTTGAAAACGGCGGAGTACCTTGCCGCTACAGCTGCCTGCAGAATGAGGACGTCCTCGCAAAGTATCCTCAGTATGAGGCGGTCTGCAAGGCTCTGGAAAACGGTGTCTATCGTCCGGTCATTTCCCAGTGGGCACAGTTCACCGAGATCCTCGGGACCGAGATGGACGGCGTCCTTCAGGGCGGTGATATGAACGATGGACTGGCATCCGCTCAGGAGCAGCTGACCGAACTCATGTCCGAGTAAGACTGGTCGGTATATTCAGTTAAACACTATTCGTACGGACTGCTTCGCGAAATTTATGCCAGCGGTCCTGATACACTTCGCACCGGACAAATCTGCCAATGCATGTCCCCTGTGTGCGAAGTGTATTGCGTGTTATGAAGTCAAGCACATGAAGAAGAGAGTACCAATGGCATCCACTCAGAGAAAGAAGACAGCAGCACACGGATTTGCGCTTAAAATGATTACACCGACGGTAGTCATTCTGGCAGTCCTGACCCTCTATCCGCTCATTTTCACACTGATCTACAGCTTCACGAACTACAACTATCTGCAGGGAGCGGACAGGGCGAAGTTCATCGCACTGGACAACTACGTTAAGATTCTGAAGAACAATTACTTCCGGAGGGCTATGTGGAACACGATCAGGTTCACGGTCCTTGCGGTCTTTTTCGAGATGCTGTTCGGGCTGCTCCTTGCAATCTTTATCAAAAGCCTCAGGTGGGGGCAGAAGATCATGCGTACGCTTGTGCTGCTTCCTTACCTGCTCCCGGCGGTCACGGTCGCCCTGAGCTTTCGCATGATGCTCTCTCAGAACTACGGCATCGTCAACCAGGTACTGACTGCCATGCACCTTCCGGTCTACAACTGGTTTATGGACAAACACACTGCTTTCAACTCGATCCTGCTGATCGATATCTGGCAGAACGTTCCATTCGTATTCCTGCTTCTTTACGCGTCCATGCTTTCGATCCCGAAAGACCAGTACGAGGCAGCCATGGTGGACGGGGCAGGCTGGATCCGCCAGCACTTTTACGTGACGATTCCGAATCTTGGACCTAGTCTTGCACTCTGCGCGATGCTCCGAGTCATCGATACCTTCCGTCTTTTCGAGAAAGTCAACATTCTGACAGGCGGCGGTCCGGCCGGAACAACTTCGACCATCACACAGTTTCTTTACAACAACGGAATCAAGAGTCTGAAGTTCGGCTACGGAAGCGCCGGAGCGATCATCATGACGATACTGGTCCTGATCTTCTCCTCCATCTATGTAAAGAAAGCGGTAAGCTGATGAAGATCACGTTCGTAAATGTCGGGTATGGCGAGTGCATCCTGCTTCAGGCGCCGGACAAAAGATACGAGGACGGAGTCTTTACGATGCTCCTTGACGGCGGCAGCGGTGAGCCGTCCGAATTCGAGGACAGAAGCTCCGGAAGGAATCCCGCGTGGGAATACCTGCGCAGGGTCCATGTGCGTCACCTGGATGTGATGGCATGCACCCACATCCATGAGGATCATCTGTGCGGACTTCTTCCCGTATGGGAAAGTCTAAAGGCGCGCGAGCTCTGGAGGGTCCTTCCGGAACAGCTGTCAGGCACTCTTCCGCTGATCGATCCTTCTCTTTCCGGAAATGATTCTCAGCGCAAATTCATCCATGCATTGAATGACTATCAGGTACTCTGCAGGAAGGCCCGGTCAGGATCTGCCGGGACAGAGGGGAAGGCATGTTCACGATCTGCCGGACCCATTCTCACAGATCCCTACAAGGAAGGAAGTTTCGAGCCTGCGGAAGGACTTAAAATTCAGGTCATCGGTCCTGATGAGAAAGTCAGGAAGGCTCTTGCGGAGGATATCCGCAGTCTGTACATAGGCCTTGACACAGGTGAGGCCGGACCGCAGGGCGTTTTTGCGGTTCCGGGGGATAAAGAAGAATTTCTGAAGAAGCTTGACCGGGCTGACGCTGCCATGAATAATCGAAGTATGGTCCTGCGGGTCACTTATAAGGGAACCAGGATCCTGCTTCCGGGCGATACCAATAAAGACGGATGGAAGGGGATACCGGACGAGTACCTTGCGGCGGACCTTTACAAGGTGGGGCATCACGGTCAGAAAGATGGCTGCTCGGAATATGTCCTTTGCAGGATAAAACCTTCATATGTGGTCTGCTGCGCGTCAAGTGACAGAAGGTATCAGAGTGCAGCTCCGGAACTGATCTCCATGATCGGGAAGAGCGGGGCAAAGATGTACTATTCTGACTGCCCGGTCATTCCGGGAATAACGGACGAGGAAAAATCGGCATTGAGGCCGCATCACGCGGTTTCGTTTGCCATAGGGGAAAAAGGAAGGATCGAGCCGGAATATGAAGTATGATGTGATGTTTATCGGGCCTGCATCGAGAGACGAGAATATCGATTACACAGGCAAAAAGGTCGTGGAGTTCGGAGGGGCGGCTTTCTACGGAGAGTACGCGGCACGCGTGATGGGCGGCAATGTCTTCGTTGCGCTGAAGATGAACCCTGATGACAGGGAGATTCTTGACGCATTCCGGCTGGATGAGCAGCATCTGAAAGTGCTTCCGGCAAGCGTCACGACGACCATGCGCAACACATACTTTACCGCGGACCGCGAGAGAAGAGTGACGGAAGCCCTGGCTCAGGCGGAGCAGATCAGGCCTGAGGAGATCCCGGACGTTGACTGCAGCATCTATCATGTAGCCGGTCTGCTGTACGGAGACTTTGACCTTTCGCTGTTTCCATTTCTGAAGAAGAAGGGCAAAGTCGCTGCCGACATGCAGTCTTTCCTGCGCCACAATGAGGGCGGCAAGGCTGTTTTTCACGACTGGGCCCAGAAAAACCAGTACATGCCGTACATCGACTTCCTGAAAGCTGACGCACGTGAAGCGGAGATCCTCACCGGGACAGCGGACCGCAGAAAGGCGGCAGATCTTCTCCATAAGATGGGAGCGAAGGAAGTATTCATCTCACATAATACCGAGATGATCGTCTTCGACGGCCGGTACACTGCATCCTGCCCGGTCAAATCCCGCAACCTGTCCGGCAGGACCGGCCGCGGAGACACCGTGTTCGGAGCATACCTGACTGCCCGAAGCAAGGGCGAACCAATCGACCGCGCCCTCCTGTATGCAACCGCCGCCGTATCCATGAAGATGGAAGCCCCGGGCCCTCTGCGCGGCACAAAAGAGGACATACGGAAGTATATAGCAAAGCTCTATGACTGATATCTTCAATCTTGCAGATCCTTCCCTGACGATCGCGGATATCGCAGAGAAAGTCGGATATACGGACCTGGCCAATTTTTCCAGGGTTTTCCGGCGCCTTACTGGGATAAGCGCCAACGAATACAGGAACCAGATCATCTGGCGAATACGGAAGGAATGAACATGCGCATTATAGCAGCGAAAGATCGTGAGGCACTTTCGGAGATTTTGGCATGAAGATCTGCAGCAGACATATCCTGATCGGAGATACATTTCAAAGCGGGACTTTGGTCTTTGACGAGAAGATACGGGAGTTTATTCCCGCCGATCGGCCAGCGCCATCGCCGGATGAAGACCTGGCCGACTGTTTTATCATTCCGGGCCTGGTCGATATCCACACTCACGCGGCTATGGGGGCCGATGCAAGTGACGGTGATCTGGAGGGGCTTAAGACCATGAGCCGCTTCTATGCGTCACAAGGAGTAACCAGTTTCTGTCCGACCACGATGACCCTGAATGAACCTGAGCTGGCGAAAGCATGCCGGACCATAAGGGACTTCAGGAGACCTTCCGACGGAGCCAGATGCGCCGGCGTCAATCTTGAGGGTCCTTTTGTGTCGGAAGAGAAGCGGGGAGCCCAGAACAAAGACTGCATCCATCTGCCGGACATTGATCTTCTGAAGCGTCTTGAGGAGGCTGCGGGAGGAACCGTGAGGCTGGTCACGGTCGCACCCGAAGCGGAGGGCGGAATAAAGTTTGTAAGGGAGGCTTCCCGCCTGTGCAGGGTATCGCTGGGCCATACCATGGCAGACTATGAGACAGCGGTAAGAGCATTTGATGCGGGCGCTGGGCACGTGACCCATCTGTACAATGCCATGCCGCCTCTGCACCACCGGATGCCGGGACTGATCGGGGCAGCCTATGACTGCGGAGCGACAGCTGAGCTGATCAGCGACGGGCTTCATGTCCACCCTTCCGCTGTACGCATGGCGGAGCGGCTGTTTGCCGGCCGGCTTGTCCTGATCTCGGATTCCCTCCGCTGTACGGGCATGCCGGATGGAGATTACCCGTTCGGCGGGCAGATGATCACTCTCAGGGACAGGAAAGCGACCATGAAAGGGTCCGATACCCTGGCAGGTTCGGTGATCTCCCTGATGGAAGGAGTCAGAAGAGCGGTTTCCTTCGGGATCGCACCGGAGAGAGCCATTCTGGCGGCTACGCGGACACCCGCCCGTGTGATCGGGAAAGAAGATGAGATCGGTAGCCTGAAAGCAGACTGCTGCGCGGATATCGTGGCCCTGGACCGGAACATGGAGGTTCAGAAGGTCTGGATAGACGGCAAGGCAGTTATATCTCTTTCCACAGACTTCTGTGGAGAAGAAAGGCGATAAACACGATATACACGATAAACACACTTACTGTCTCTGCAAATGGAACAGCCCGGCAGACTCCCGCAGCCGGCTTCAGCGCATGATGGTCCATGACAATTCTTTCTGGACATTGCAGCCGCGATAAGGATATACTGAGAAAAACCTGAAGTTTTCAGAATAGGAGGGGCTGTATGACGAAAGAGACTAGTGCTGTTAATAGAAAAAAACTGCCTCTGGCAGGACAGATCTTCATCGCTCTGGTTCTGGCTATCATCGCCGGCCTGCTTCTGCAGGACCACGCAGACTTCGCGGACAGTTACATCAAGCCTTTCGGGACCATCTTCCTGAATCTGGTCAAGTTCATAGTCGGCCCGATCGTCCTTTTCTCGATCATGGCTGGCGTGATCTCCCTGAGCGATATCCGCAAGGTAGGCTCCATAGGCGGCATCACCATCGTCTACTATCTGGTAACGACAGCCGTCGCGACGACTCTGGGCCTGCTCATGGCAAACCTGTTCAAGGGATCTTTCCCGGTCCTGTCCACCCAGGACCTGACCTATGAACTTCAGCAGGCGCAGAGCGGCCCGCTGGATGTGATCGTAAACATCTTCCCGTCGAACTTCCTGGCCCCGATCATAGATGCCAACATGCTTCAGGTCATCGTCATGGCCCTCTTTATCGGCTTTGCGATCATCCTGATCGGCGATAAGGCCAAGGGTGCGGTCAGCACCATAAACACCTGGAATGACATCTTCATGAAGGTCATGGACATGATCCTTCGTCTGTCTCCAATCGGTGTTTTCTGCCTGCTTTCCCCTGTCATCGCGGCCAATGGGGCAGCGGTCATCGGATCTCTTGCAAAGGTGCTTCTGGTCGCTTACATCTGCTACTTTATCCACGCGATCGTCACATATTCCATCTCCGTCAAGGCGCTTGGCGGCATGAGCCCGGTCAGATTCTTCAAGGGAATGGCACCGGCCATGCTGTTTGCCTTCTCCTCCGCATCATCGGTCGGAACACTGCCCATGAACATCGAATGCACGGAGAAGCTGGGGGCATCCAAAGAAGTCGCAAGTTTTGTCCTTCCTCTCGGAGCGACCATCAATATGGACGGAACAGCCATCTACCAGGGCGTCTGCGCGGTGTTCATCGCGTCCTGCTACGGGATCGACCTGTCCCTCTCGCAGATCATCACCATCGTCCTGACTGCGACCCTGGCTTCCATCGGAACTGCAGGAGTCCCCGGAGCAGGCATGGTCATGCTGGCCATGGTCCTTGAGTCCGTAGGACTGCCGGTTGATGGGATCGCCCTTGTCGCAGGCGTGGACCGCATCTTCGATATGGGCCGCACCACCCTCAACATCACGGGTGACGCGAGCTGCGCGATCATCGTGTCCAATCTGCTGAAAAAGACAGAAGCAAGGCGTGCGGTAAAAAACTGACGCGGCAGCTCATCTTTTTGTACGACGGGAAGCAGCGGAGCGCCGCCCGTACCTGCATGGGCAGGCGCTTCTTTTTATGAGGTTATCTATGTCCGGTTTTCAATTGTCACCGAAGATGTTTCTGATCGTAGGCCCATTTCTTTTCCTTGCGGGACTTATAGACTCCATAGCCGGAGGCGGAGGCCTGATCTCCCTTCCGGCTTATATGCTGACCGGTATGCCCATGCACAGCGTGCTTGCGACCAACAAGCTGTCATCGACCTGCGGCACAAGCCTGACCACCATCCGCTTTATCAAAAACGGGATGGTCAGCCTGAAGCTGTCCATCCCGTCTGTGATAGCGGCAGTCTGCGGATCGGCGATCGGATCGCACATCGCCCTGATCCTTCCTGAAAGTGTTATCAAAAAGATCCTGCTCTTTGTTCTTCCTGTCTCGGCCTTCTTTGTCCTTAACCGACACCTTTTCCATGATGATCCGGAGGAGGACAGCAGTGTACCTGATCTGAAAACATACATCGTAGTCTCCGCAGCCGCATTGATCATCGGAGCTTACGACGGCATGTACGGTCCCGGGACCGGTACCTTTCTCATCATCGCTTTCACCGTCTTCGCGAAGATGTCCGTCCGCAGGGCCAACGCCCAGGCCAAGGTCATCAACCTGACGTCCAACATCACAGCCCTGACCGTGTTCCTGATAAACAGGCAGGCCGTTATTCCTCTGGGCCTTGCAGGCGCGGCCTGCAGCATAGCAGGCAACTATGTAGGATCAAGCCTCGTCATGACCAGAGGAGCAGCCGTCGTAAAACCGATCCTGCTTGTCGTACTCGCCATCCTCTTCATCAAGATCATCGCCGGGTTATAACAAAGACCTGTGGTGCCGGACGATGACGGAGGCAGACAGTATGGTACTATGTCGTGTACATGGGACCGGTCGTCCAGGAGATAACCGCGAATGCGGAGGCGGTGCGCCGGCACCCGAAAGCGAAAGCGGCGCAGGAGAGAATGCTTCCGGGGCAGAAGCGGCGCAGGAGAGAATGCTTCCGGGGCAGAAGCCGGAGACACGGTTTCGGGCAGCGCAGTTTCGGCCAGTACAGCGCAATTGAAGGGCGAATCTGGAAACAGAATAGAAGATTTGAATAATGAATCGCAATGCTATGATACAAGATTTGTTCAACTGTCTTGACATGTGTTTAAGATATTTTATAAAAAAACTAAATATATAGTAAAAGTATCCATTGAAGCTAATATGTAAAAAGGAGGGAAAAGTTTTTATGAAGAAGGCATTAGCTTTACTTGCAGCTGCAAGCATGACTGCTGGTCTGTTTGGCACAGCTGCATCAGCTGGAGAGGTCTCTTCCGACTTCCGTACTCTTGATGAGGCTCAGTATAACACTGAATGCCAGGAAGTGTATGAGAAGGTTCTTGGAGATTTCAACACAGCATATTCTGAGGCGAAGGAAGCTGAGAATGTTTCTGAGAGATATGCCAAGATGGCGGTCGCAGAGGCAAAGCTTCTTGAGTCGGGTGTATTTTTGCCGAACAAGACCAGAGGCGGTATGTATGCGATCTCCAGAACGGCTCCGTATACCGTATCATCTGTCTTATGGGGATCTGATTCTGACAGACAGACTACCGCGATCGCAGTAGACAAGCTCATCGCCTAGGAAGATTATATGGAGATGAGAGCGAAGTATAAAGAACTTGTCGGAACCGGCACCTATTATGACTGGGTCAAGCAGTATCTGACCGATAAGGGCTATGTCATCCAGGATAACTATGACACCGCTTATACATCTGATCCGAAGACCTGGGATGCACTTGCAACATCTCTGGAAGAGGATACCGAGAAGATCATCTTCACCTATGATGGTCTGATGGAATACGACGTTGAGAACGAGCTGCAGCCGGCATTGGCTGAAAGCTATGATGTTTCTGACGATGGCCTGACCTACACCTTCCATATCAGAAAGGGTGCAAAGTGGGTTGACCAGCAGGGCAGAGAGCTCGGCGAAGTCACGGCAGATGACTGGGTTGCAGCTATGCAGCACATGCTGGATTCCATGGGCGGCCTGGAATATCTGGTTGAGGGCGTCATCAAGGGTGCAAGCGAGTATATCGACGGCACCGATACCGACTTCGCTAATGTTGGTGTGAAGGCAGTCGATGACTATACTCTTGAGTACACACTTGAGCAGCCGACTTCCTACTTTACGACTATGCTCGGCTACAGCATCTTCGCTCCGATGAACAGGGCATATTATGAGTCTCTTGGCGGAAAGTTCGGTGCAGAGTATGATTCCGCAGACAACGGCACATACGGAACCTCTCCGGAGAACATCGCATACTGCGGACCGTATCTGGTAAGCTCCATGGTTGCCAACAACTCCATCACCTTCACGGCTAACCCGTCTTACTGGAATCCGGACCGTGTACAGAACAAGACCATCACCTGTAAGTATAATGATGGCACTGATGTAACAAAGTCCTACAATGATACCCTCTCCGGAGAGATCGATGGCGCGAGCCTGAATACCTCTACCATGGAGACTGCAAAGCAGGATGGAAACTTTGACAAGTATGCATATGTTTCCAACACAGAAGCGACTACCTTCTTTGACTCCTGGAACGTTAACCGTTACGCATTCGCAAACTACAACGATGAGACCAAGGTAGTATCTCCTAAGGACGGCCTGGAAGCAAACCGTGCGATCACGGCTCTGCGGAACCAGAACTTCCGTCTTGCTCTTGACTTCGCTGTTGACAGAGGCTCTGTCAATGCTCAGGTAACTGGTGAGGAACTGAAGCTTAACTCTCTTAGAAACTCCTACACACCGGCAACCTTCGTCAAGCTGGCAGAGGATGTAACCATTAAGATCGGTGACGAAGAGAAGACTTATCCGGCTGAGACGGTTTACGGACAGATCGTTCAGGATCAGCTTGATGCGGATGGCTATCCGATCAAAGCATATGATCCGGAAACTCCGGACGGATCTGATGGCTACGATGGCTGGTACAGCGTTGATAACTGCAAGGCTTATCTTGACAAGGCTATTGAAGAACTCAAGGATGAGGGTGTAGAGATCTCTGCAGATGCACCGATCCAGATCGACTATCCGTGCTTCTCAACAAACGAGAACTACAAGAACATGGGTAATGCATATAAGCAGTCTATTGAAGAGTCTACCGGCGGACTGGTCGTTGTGAACCTTGTATCCTGCGAGACTCAGGATGACTGGCTGGCAGCTGGCTACACCTTCGATAACGGCTATGGCGGAAACTTCGATCTTTGCGATGTTTCCGGATGGGGCCCTGACTATGGTGATCCGTCTACCTATCTTGATACCTTCCTGCCGGATGGTGCCGGATATATGACGAAGATGATCGGCCTGTTCTAAAACAATATTAGGATCTGAAGATTTTTCACAACCAGACGTGTATGGGGGCAGCGCTTCTGTGCTGCTCCCTGTCGCGTCTTACGATATCGGGGAAGAGCATGGGAAAATACTTACTGAAACGTGTGCTGCATGGCCTGTTTTCGGTCATAGTAGTCGTATTCCTTGTAATGCTTCTGATCTATTCGTTAATGAACCGTGACCTGGTATTTGCCCAGGACTCTACATTCTCGCATATCAGCAGCAACGCGAAGACAGTTTACAAGTATCAGAAGTGGGAAGAGTACGGCTATCTGGATTATGTAACGTACGCAGATTATATTAATGATCTGAACCTGCAGGGAAAGCTGTCCGACGAGGAAAAAGAAGAGGCGATCAATCTTGGCCGAAGTGCGGATAAGGACAGTGAGACCGTCAGGCAATATGTAGAAGAGTTTACAGATTATTATCAGTCAAGGGGCTGTTATGAAGTGACCTTTGTCA
>DLFD01000091.1 GCA_002482005.1 Lachnospiraceae bacterium UBA7729
ACCCCGTATGCAGGGATGCATACGGGGTTCTTTTTTCCCTCATAGGATGCCATTGAGGCCGCCGGTGACGGGCTTTTTGTATCCCGCAGGATGCCATTGAGGCCGCCGGTGACAGGCTTTTTGTATCCCATAGGATGCCATTGTAGCCGCCGGTGACGGGCTTTTTGTATCCCATAGGATGCAAAAAGGCTGCCAGTGGCAGGTTTTTGTACTACGGCAAACTTTCATTATCATGTCTGTCATGTTATAATGGCGCCGATATTGTGGATCCGAATCATCGCGTGGTGCATGAAAGGAGAAACTCAGATGGCAAGACGTGACAAGGTAAACTATTATCTTGATCTTGCGGATGTCGTATCAAAAAGGTCAACATGCCTGAGAAAGCATTACGGTGCCGTGATCGTCAAGAATGATGAGGTGATATCGACCGGATACAACGGGGCTCCAAGAGGCAGGAAAAACTGCACGGATCTCGGCTGGTGTCTGAGGGAGAAGCTCGGCGTAGGAAGAGGAGAGCGGTATGAACTCTGCAGGGCTGTCCATGCGGAGGCGAATGCGATCATCTCCTCGGAAAGGGATAAGATGATCGGCTCCACGATCTATCTCTCCGGCAGGGAGGCAAGGACCGGTGAATATGTCAGAAACCTGTGCTCCTGCAGCATGTGCAAGCGACTGATCATCAATGCAGGGATCGAGAAGGTTGTCGTGAGAGATGATGACCAGAAGTACAGAGTGATCCCGGTCCAGGACTGGATCGAGAATGATGAGTCCCTTCAGGGGGAGTTCGGGTACTGATGGTCTTTCAGACGGGCAGGGCAATAGTACTGCCTGGGTATGACAGGAAAAGGGGGAGACAGAAGGATGGGAAAGAGAGAGAATTTCGGCTCCAGGCTTGGATTCCTCCTGGTGAGCGCAGGATGTGCCATCGGGATCGGAAATGTCTGGAGATTCCCATATATCACAGGACAGTACGGAGGAGCGGCTTTTGTTGTGCTTTACCTGATCTTCCTGGTCCTGATGGGGTGGCCGGTCATGACCATGGAATTTGCCGTCGGACGAGGAGCTCAGCAGAGCGCAGGAAAGTGTTTTGAGACGCTTGCACCGGAAAAGGACAGACGGAAGTGGAAGTTCTACGCGATCTTCGCTCTCGTCGGCAACTATCTTCTGATGATGTACTACACGACCGTGTGCGGCTGGATGTTCAATTACATGTTCAAGACGGCAGGCGGAAGATTCGTCGGAATCACCGGAGATGAATCCGGCGAGATCTTCAATTCGATGCTTTCCGATCCGAAACAGATGGTGTTCTGGATGCTGCTCGCAACCGTCATCGGACTGTTTATCGTGGCACAGGGACTGCAGAACGGCGTCGAGAAAGTTACAAAGCCTATGATGCTGATCCTGTTCGTCCTGATGCTGGTGCTTGCAATCAGAAGTATCACACTTCCGGGCGGGGGAGAAGGACTGAAATTCTACCTGGTCCCGAATTTCTCCCAGTGGAAGGGCACCGAATTCCTGGAAGTCGTCTTTGCGGCCATGGGGCAGGCGTTCTTTACACTTTCTCTCGGGATCGGAGCTCTTACGATCTTCGGAAGCTATATCGGAAAGGACAAGTCGCTGCCGGGAGAAGCAAGGATGGTCATCATACTCGATACATTCGTGGCTCTCATGGCGGGACTGATCATCTTCCCGAGCTGTTCGGCATATGATGTCTCCATGACCCAGGGATCTGGACTGATCTTTGTGACCCTGCCCAAGGTCTTCGCCCAGATGACGGGCGGCCGCTTCTGGGGGACATTGTTCTTCCTGTTCATGGTGTTTGCATCGCTTTCGACCGTCATCGCTGTCTTTGAGAACATCATAGCGATGAACATGGATGCGTTTTGCTGGAGCAGAAAAAAGTCCGTTCTGATCAACGGGGGCCTGCTGGTCCTCCTTTCTTTCCCGTGTGCACTGGGCTATAACGTTCTGTCTTTCATCCATCCGCTTGGAGGAACATCGACGATCCTCGATTTTGAGGATTTCCTGGTGTCAAACAACATTCTTCCGATCGGATCTCTGATCTACGTGCTCTACTGCACCAGGAAAAATGGATGGGGCTTTGAACATTTCCTCGGGGAAGCAAACACCGGGGACGGCCCGAAGTTCAGCCGGAGCTTCAGAGGATATATGACCTATGTCCTTCCGCTTGGCATCATTGCCATCCTGGTGGGCGGTTATCTGCAGACTTTTACGGGATGATGAATAGGAGGGACCAGGGATGAAAAGAAAGAAGGGAATCCTGAAGCTTTGGATCATTCTGACCGCTGCATGGACCATGTATACAGCGGTCCCGGCAGGTGCAGGACAGACGGCGGCGCTGAAGGGCTATCTTCAGAAAACACTTAAGGCAGAACCGGTGAGAAGATACGGAAGATGGAAGAAATTCAAAAAAGGCTGCCGTTTCATCCTGAAGAATGGTCAGCCGGCTGTCGGCTGGCTGAAGATCGGGAAGAATACTTACCATATCGGGAAAGACGGTTACCGTGACACCGGTTTTGTGCGGATCGGGGGCAAGTATTACCTTTTCGGGAAAGATGGCAGACAGAAGACTGGAAACTTCAGAATCGGGACAAGAACATGGTATTTCGATCCTGAGAAAAACGGAGCCGGAACGGTAAAGAAAGCTGATAAGGATACCGCAAAGACGGAAGAGGCTGCTGATCAGAAAAGGAACGAAAAATCTGTGAAGACGGTCCGCAGGAGAAAGATGGCCCTGAAGTATGATGAGAAGGGCAATTTCTATGACCGCATGGGCTACAGGATCGAGAAGGCTACCATAAAGCAGCTGCTTCTTACGGCGCTTCAGCCTGTCGGAAAGACTATGTATATCTGGGGCGGCGGCTGGGGCTACCAGGACAGATGGGGAAACTACGGAAGCACCGAAGCTTCCACGATCGGGATATCTCCGCGGTGGAAGAAGTTCTTCCGGAAACAGGGAAGCTATTACAATTATAATAATTACCGCTATGCTTCTGGCCTTGGACTGGACTGTTCCGGTTATGTAGGCTGGACACTGTACAATACGTTCAATACCGTCAGCGGACACGGCGATTATGTCATGCTGGCGCAGAAGATGACAGGCACGTTCGCAGACTGGGGCTGGGGCAGATACACATCTCCCGGCAATGTCTATGATCATCATGCAGGAGACATCATGAGCCTGGCCGGCGGGCACGTTTATATCGTGATCGGCGAGTGCAGTGACGGCAGCGTGGTCCTGGTCCATTCCAGCCCGAAAGGAGTCATGATCACCGGTACAGCCACCAGGTACGGGAGCAAGAACAGCCGGGCTGTGAAGCTTGCATCAAAGTATATGAAGAAATACTTCCCGAACTGGTACCGGAAATACCCGGACAGCAGCAGGGGATCGAGCTACCTGACAGACTATTCAAGGATGAGATGGTACCTGAAAAGGAAGAAGAGCGTGATGTCCGATCCGGACGGACTTACGAAGATGAATGCGCTTCAGGTCCTGAGGACGCTTCTGGGAAAAGTCTGAATAAACGAGACAGAAAAGTTCCTGCTTCCTCTTTTCATGGATGAAGCAGGAACTTATCAGAAGTTCATTCGCGGAAATCAAAGAACTGCTTTACCGGGACCCCAAGAACGTCTGCTATATCGAACAGTTTCTCCAGCGAGATGGATGTGGGCATATTCGGAGCTTCCAGGTTGCTGATATGTGTTCTGCTGAGGCCTGCAGCTTCCGCCAGGCCCTGCTGGGTGTAGCCTTTCAGTTTCCTGTAGTAGGCGATCGTAAGTCCCAGCTGCTTGAATTGGTTGAGCCTTTCCTGTGTCACGGTGATTCCTCCTTCTTCAGGTTCTGAGATGTCCTCATTATAATATCATTATCTGCGCCATGCACTTTTATTTTTGGTGAAATTCACCTTATTTTTCTTGCGATCATTATCAGGAGGCTGAAGATGAAAAAAGCTTATCTTTTCCTTGCCGACGGTTTTGAAGAATCCGAGGCGCTCGTCACTGTTGATCTTCTGAGAAGGGGAGGGATCGGCGTGACGACCGTCTCCGTGAACGGAAGACGTGAGGTCACGGGAAGAAGCAGTATATCAGTGAAAGCGGATGCCCTTTTTGAGGACTGCTGTTTTGATGATGCGGATGCGGTCATCGTACCAGGCGGACAGCCGGGGACCAGCCACCTGAAAGAGCATCAGGGGGTGGCGGATGTCATCGGGAATGCCGCCGCTGCCGGAAAACTGGTCTGTGCGATCTGCGCAGGGCCGACTGTTCTCGGCGGACTCGGACTTCTGAAGGGAAGAAGGGCAGCATGCTATCCGGGGTGCGAGAAACAGCTGACGGGAGCAGATGTGACGAGGGACCAGGTTGTGTGTGACGGAAACGTCATCACAAGCCGCGGAGTAGGAACAGTCATCCCATTTGCCCTGAAGATTGTGGAAGAGCTGACGGACAGGGAAAATTCGGATAAAGTAGCGCAGGGAATTGTGTACGGATGAAAATTTTTATAGTATAATAGAAATTCGTGTGATATAATACGTCAATGACTATGTGTCTCCAGCAGACATTCGATAACAGAACCAAAGGAGTTTACGGCAATGAGCGTTACAGTTGAGAAAAAAGAACATAATATGGCAGTCCTTACTGTCACAGTCGAAGCAGAGGAGCTGACCAAGGCTCTGAACGATGCCTGGAAGAAGGAAAGAAACCGGATCAATGTTCCGGGCTTCCGCAAGGGCAAGGCTCCGAGAAAGATGATCGAGAAGCTGTACGGCAAGGGAGTCTTCTTCGAAGATGCAGCAAATCTTGTGCTTCAGAGAACCTATGATAAGGCAGTTGAGGAGTCCGGAGAGGTTGTTGTCTCCCGCCCGACCATCGATATTACCCAGATCGAGGAAGGAAAGCCGTTCATCTATACTGCAGAAGTTGCCCTTAAGCCGGAGGTTGTTCTTGGCCAGTACAAGGGTGTAGAAGTATCCAAGACGGAAGTCACCGTAACGGAAGAAGAGGTCAGCAAGGAACTTGACCAGGAGAGAGAACAGAATTCCCGCATGATCGATGTCGATGACCGTCCGGTCCAGAAGGACGATCATATCAAGCTTGACTTCGATGGAAGCATCGATGGCGTCGAGTTTGAAGGCGGCAAGGCTGAGAATTATGAGCTGACTGTCGGATCCGGATCCTTCATTCCGGGCTTTGAGGACCAGATCATCGGCCACAAGATCGATGAAGAGTTCGAAGTGAATGTTACTTTCCCGGAGGATTATCAGGCAGAGAACCTGAGGGGCAAGGCTGCAGTCTTCAAGTGCAAGGTCAACGCGATCCAGGTGAAGGAACTTCCGGAGCTGAACGATGATTTCGCCCAGGATGTCTCCGAATTCGATACTCTGGATGAGTACAAAAAGAGCGTTGAGCAGAAGATCCGCGAGCGCAAGGAGAATGAGGCAAAGAACAAAAAGAAGAATGAAGCTCTCGCGGAAGCTGTGAAGAATTCTCAGATGGATATTCCGGAAGCTATGATCGAAGAGCAGGCAAGAAGGATGCTTGACGAGTTTGCTCAGAGGATCAGCCAGCAGGGACTTTCCATGCAGCAGTACATGCAGTTCACCGGAATGGACCAGCAGAAGATGCTTGACCAGATGAAGCCGGAGGCAACCAGAAGGATCCAGAACAGCCTGGTACTGGAAGCAGTTGTAAAGGCTGAGAACATTCAGTGCACCGACGAGCGCTTCGATGAAGAGATCGAGAAGCTTGCAAAGGCCTATAATATGGAGAAGAGCAAGCTGACTGAGCTGATGGGTGAGGAATCCGTCAAGGCTATGAAGGAAGAGATCACCACCGAGATGGCAGCTGAGTTCATCGCTGACAATGCGGTCGAGGTCGAGAAGCCTGCAGAGGAAGAGAAGAATGACGACGCTCCGGAGGAGCAGCCGGCTGATCTCTGATCCTGGATGGAAAGCGCTGCAGCCGGTCTTTCGGAAGGCGGACTGCGCCAGGTTATGAAACAGCGGACTTTACAGGGTCCGTCGCGGAAAAGTACTGAAAAGTCCCCGCGTGCAGATATGGGCGGGCGGTGAACCACTTGCCCATATCAGATGTGCGTGCAGGGACTTTTTCATTAAAGGAGGTCATACGAATGAGTCTGATACCTTATGTCATCGAACAGACGTCCCGGGGAGAGCGCTCCTATGATATCTTCTCAAGACTTCTGGAAGACAGGATCATCTTTCTCGGTGAAGAAGTAACCGATTCTATCGCGGATGTGATCGTTGCAGAGCTTCTTTTCCTGGAATCGGAAGATCCGAACAAGGATATCCATCTCTATATCAACAGCCCGGGCGGATCGGTCACTGCAGGTATGGCGATCTATGACACGATGCAGTATGTCAAGTGCGATGTCTCAACAATCTGTGTAGGCCTTGCGGCAAGCATGGGCTCCTTCCTTCTTTCGGGAGGTGCAAAGGGCAAGAGATTCGCGCTTCCGAATTCCGAGATCCTGATCCATCAGCCATCCGGCGGGACTCAGGGACAGGCGTCTGATATGAAGATCGCTGCCGATGAGATCATCAAGACAAGAGCAAACCTGAACCGCATCCTTTCTGAGAATTCCGGCCAGCCGCTGGAAGTGATCGAGCGTGATACAGAGCGCGACCACTGGATGACGGCACAGGAAGCAAAGGCTTACGGACTGATCGACGAAGTAGTCACATCGAGGTAAGAATGGCTAATAAAACATATGAGAAAATCCGCTGCTCTTTCTGCAACAAGACCGAGGACCAGGTCAGGAAGCTGATCGCTGGTCCAGGCGGAGTCTATATCTGTGATGAGTGCATCGAAGTCTGCTCCGAGATCCTTGAGGAAGAGCTGGGAGAAGAGGAAGAGAGCGTGGCTGACAGTGACATCAATCTCATGAAGCCGAGAGAGATCAGGGATTTTCTTGATCAGTATGTCATCGGTCAGGATGAGGCGAAGAAGACCCTGGCAGTCGCTGTCTATAATCACTATAAGAGGATCCTTTCCAATGCCAAGGCATCCAGGGGAGATGTCGAGCTTCAGAAGAGTAATATCCTGATGCTCGGCCCGACTGGTTCCGGAAAGACCTATCTTGCCCAGACGCTCGCAAAGATGCTGAATGTTCCGTTCGCGATCGCTGACGCGACGTCTCTTACGGAAGCCGGGTATGTCGGCGAGGATGTCGAGAATATCCTCCTGAAACTGATCCAGGCTGCCGATTACGATATCGAGAGGGCGCAGAAGGGAATCATCTATATCGATGAGATCGATAAGATCTCCCGCAAGAGCGAGAATGTCTCCATCACCCGTGATGTTTCCGGTGAAGGCGTGCAGCAGGCTCTTCTGAAGATCCTCGAAGGAACGATCGCTTCCGTACCGCCTCAGGGAGGAAGAAAGCATCCCCATCAGGAACTGATCCAGATCGATACGACCAATATTCTGTTCATCTGCGGAGGAGCTTTCGAGGGACTCGATAAGATCATTGAGAGCCGTATGGATACCAGGAGCATGGGGTTCCAGGCAGATATCCGCACAAGGGAGGAGAAGAATGTCGGCGAGGTCCTCAAGATGGTCCAGCCGGAGGATCTGATCAAGTTCGGACTTATCCCTGAATTCATCGGACGTGTACCGGTCGTTGTATCTCTGGATGAACTTGACAGAGATGCCATGATCCGGATCCTCACCGAGCCGAAGAATGCTATCATCAAGCAGTATCAGAAGCTGTTCGATCTTGATGATGTGAGACTGATCTTCGATCAGGACGCGATCGAGGAGATCGCGGACCAGACCATAAAGAGAAAGATTGGAGCAAGAGGACTTCGGAGCGTGATCGAGAAGTCCATGAACGACGTTATGTTTGAGCTCCCGAGCGAAGACAATGTCTCTTCCTGCAGAGTCACCAGGGCGGTGATCGATGGCACCGGAAAACCGGAGATCGTCTATTCTGATGCCGGGCTTGATGTTTCGGAAAATCAGGAGAGCGATCAGAAGCCCGACGGCAAAAAGCCGGGCAGGAGGAATAAGAAGTTTGAGGAAACTGCATAAGGACTTTTCCGGACAGTGCAGGAAAGCACAGAAGGGAAAGTACAGATGCAGAAGCGGCCCATGCAGCCAGGCGCTGCATGGGCTTTCGTAACAGGAGATACCGTATGAAGATAGTGGACGTGAGGCTGGATACAGTCTGCGGATATACAAGCACCCTGCCGGAATATGACAAACCGGAGATCGCATTTGCCGGAAGGTCGAATGTGGGCAAGTCATCTCTGATCAATGTGCTTATGAAGCGGAAGAGGCTGGCCCGCGTCGGGGAGACTCCGGGAAAGACCAGGACGATCAATTTCTACTTTGTCTCTGCCGAGACGCCGGATCTGGGGCAGATCGCTTCCGGGAGAACAGACGCAGGACCTGCAGACGGACCCGGGGTAGTGCAGGCACAGGACAGATGTCCGTCAGAGACAGAGAGTCAGGCTCTCAGGATCTCCGAAGGCGGAGCGGGCCTTGCGCCGAAGAAAAAGCTGCGCTGGAAAAAGGATCCTGCAAAGCAGGGCAGGGGAAAAGCCGGCAGCGTTTCAAGGCAGGACCTCACGAAGAAAATTGCTGTACCGCGGAAGCCGGCCCTTCCGATGGCGAAGAGGGAGTTCTATCTTGTCGATCTTCCCGGTTACGGTTTCGCGGCTGTGGCGGAGAGCGAGAAGCAAAAGTGGGGACACATGATCGAGAATTACCTGAACTCCTCGAAGGCGCTCAGACAGGTCTTTCTTCTGGTGGATATCCGGCATGAACCGAATGCCAACGATATCCAGATGTACGACTGGATCCGCGAGAGCGGTTTTTCACCGGTCATTATCGCGACCAAGGCCGACAAGATCAGCAAGAGCGCCGTGCAGAGGCAGGCAGCGGTGATCAGGAAAGGACTCGGGGCTCCGGAAGATACGGCCGTTATCCCATTTTCGGCACTGACAGGAGCGGGGGCTCCGGAAATCTATCGTGTCATAGAGAAGTGTTTATGATATACTGTTTTAGACTTTCCGGACCAGACAGATGGCCCGGGGACAGGCTGCAGAAGTCAGAAACATAAGAAGTTCAGCATTGACAGGGAGTTTGCTATGGGCAGGAAACAGCTTGAGAAAACATATGATCCGACCGGGATGGAGGACAGGATCTACCATAAGTGGCTGGAGAAAGGATATTTCCATGCGAAGGTGAATCCGGACAGGAAGCCTTTCACCATCATTATGCCGCCGCCGAATATCACCGGACAGCTGCATATGGGCCACGCACTTGATAATACCATGCAGGATATCCTTATCCGGTGGAAGAGAATGCAGGGCTGCGAGGCTCTGTGGCAGCCGGGGACCGACCATGCCGCGATCGCGACCGAGGTCAAGGTCACGAACATGCTCAAGGACAAGGGAATCGACAAGCATAAGATCGGAAGGGAAGAGTTCCTGAAGTACTGCTGGCAGTGGAAGGATGAATATGGCTCAAGGATCCTGAAACAGCTGCAGAAGATCGGCTGCTCAGCTGACTGGGACAGAGAGCGGTTCACCATGGATGAGGGCTGCTCCAGGGCAGTCGAGACTGTCTTTGTGAAGCTCTATGAGAAAGGCTGGATCTACAAGGGCAGCCGCATCATCAACTGGTGCCCGAAGTGCCAGACTTCCTTGTCCGATGCGGAAGTTGAGCATGTGGACCAGGACGGATTCTTCTGGCATATCAATTATCCGATCGTCGGAGAGCCGGGAAAGTTCGTCGAGATCGCCACCACCAGACCGGAGACCCTGCTCGGTGATACCGCTGTTGCGGTCAACCCGGATGATGACAGGTACAAGGACCTTGTCGGAAAGATGCTGAAGCTGCCGCTGACTGACAGGGAGATCCCCGTCATCGCGGATGCTTACGTTGACAAGGAATTCGGGACAGGCTGCGTGAAGATCACACCTGCCCATGACCCGAATGACTTCCAGGTCGGAAAGCGCCACGGCCTTCAGGAGATCAATATCCTGAATGATGATGCCACCATCAACGAACTTGGCGGCAAGTATGCGGGAATGGACCGCTATGAAGCCAGAAAGGCCATGGTCGAGGACCTGAAGGAGCAGGGACTTCTGGTCAAGGTTGTCCCGATCAGCCATTCCGTCGGGACCCATGACCGCTGCCATACTACCGTAGAGCCGATGCTGAAGCCTCAGTGGTTCGTGAAGATGGGCGAGATGGCGAAGGCTGCCATGGAAGTGGTGAAGACCGATGATCTGAACTTTGTCCCGGAGCACTTTGAAAAGACTTATACCCACTGGCTGGAGAACATCCAGGACTGGTGCATCTCGAGGCAGCTCTGGTGGGGACACAGGATCCCGGCATACTACTGCGATGACTGCGGCGAGGTCGTTGTGCAGGCGGGCGGCGCACCGAAGGTATGCCCGAAGTGCGGCAAAGCACATTTCACCCAGGATCCGGATTCCCTGGATACCTGGTTCTCATCTGCTCTGTGGCCGTTCTCGACCCTTGGCTGGCCGGATAAGACTCCGGAACTGGATTATTTCTATCCAACCGATGTCCTTGTCACCGGCTATGACATCATCTTCTTCTGGGTCATCCGCATGGTCTTCTCCGCGCTGGAGCAGACCGGGAAGAGCCCGTTCAAGTATGTTCTGATCCACGGACTTGTCCGCGATGATCAGGGCCGCAAGATGAGCAAGTCCCTCGGCAACGGCATCGATCCGCTGAAGGTCATCGACAAGTACGGCGCGGACGCACTGAGGCTGACCCTGATGACAGGCAATGCACCGGGAAACGATATGCGTTTCTACTGGGAGCGCGTGGAGAATTCCAGAAACTTCTGCAACAAGATCTGGAATGCTACCAGATTCATCCTCATGAATCTGGACAAGGAAGAGGATCCGGAGACCATAGATCTCAGTGAGCTGACGCCGGCTGACCGCTGGATCCTCTCCAAGGCGAATACCCTTGCCAGGGATGTCACCGAGAACATGGATAAGTTCGAGCTTGGCATCGCGGTCCAGAAGGTCTATGACTTCCTCTGGGATGAGTTCTGCGACTGGTACATCGAGATGGTTAAGCCGCGTCTTTACAATGACGATGACAGAACCAGGGCGGCTGCCCTCTGGACACTGAAAACCGTTCTGGTCCAGGGACTGAAGCTGCTCCATCCGTTTATGCCATTCATTACAGAAGAGCTGTTCTGCTCTCTGCAGGACAAGGAAGAGTCCATCATGATCTCTTCCTGGCCGGTATATCGTGATGACTGGGCATTCCCGCGGGAAGAGAGCGAGATCGATGCAGTCAAGGAAGCGGTCCGCGGCATCCGCAATGTGCGTACGGGCATGAATGTCCCGCCGTCAAAGAAGGCCAAGGTATTCGTTGTTTCTCCTGATGAAGAAACCCGTGGAGTATTCACACGCAACAGTGTTGTGTTCGGAGCGCTTGGCATGGCATCTGAAGTCAGGGTGCAGGCTGATAAGTCGGGGATCGCGGATTCTGCAGCTTCCGCTGTCATTCACAACGCGACGATCTTCATGCCGATGGAAGAGCTTGTCGATATTGCGAAAGAGATCGATAGGCTCGAGAAGGAGCAGAAGAGGCTGACCGGAGAACTGAAGCGGAGCAATGGCATGCTCAGCAATGAACGCTTCCTGAGCAAGGCGCCGGAGGCCAAGGTAGCCGAGGAGAAGGCAAAGAAAGAGAAGTACGAACAGCTGATGGCGCAGGTCACCGAAAGACTTGAGCAGCTGAAAGCAATGCAGTAAGAATGTCTGAGACTTGTACGGGTTCAGTCTTAATGAATATTTAATAATCAAATAAGAGGAAGTCCCTTCTTTTCATGGTACAATAATCAAAACCATGAGTGAAAAAGGAAGGGACTTCTTTTTATGTCAAAGAACGTAAGATCGATCATTGCAGCTTTGCTGCTTTTTCTTATACTTCCGGCTGTGAGGGCGGATGCTGCAGGCTCTGGGTATCTTCTTCCTGACAGCTCCTATGCGTACATCACTGCCGATGAAGTGGCAGGGTGGCCTTCCCAGGCGCTCTGCTATGCCAGAAATGAGATCTACGCCAGGAACGGGAAGACGTTCGAGTCTGCTGAGCTTCAGCAGTATTTTGATTCCTTTTACTGGTATCATGGCATCTATTCGCCGGACCAGTTCACGGATTCCATGCTGAATGTGTATGAGACCGCCAATATCCAGACTCTGCTTGAGATCGAAAGATCACAGGGAGAGTACCTGCTTGATCAGCCGGGTTATTCATCGGATGCCGTTGCTCCTTTCGAGGAGGACGGCGGCTATGAGGCCGGTGCGGAGTCCTCTGCAGCCCTCCTTCAGGGGGCAGACTCCTCTGCGGCGGATCCATATTATGTCGATCCCAACAGCTATATCTTTCCGGACAGCGCCGACAGACTCCTGACGGAAGACGAGATCTCCCGGCTTTCCCTTCAGGAGCTCTGTTATGCAGAGAATGAGATCTATGCGCGTCACGGACTGATCTTTTCCTCGACGGAACTCTCCGATTATTTCAATGCGAAGAACTGGTACTGGGGAACTGTCGACGCGTCAGCCTGGTCCGACAGTCTCATGAACCAGACAGAGGCGCAGAATGCCGCCCTTCTGAGATCAGAGGAAGGAGCGCGGGGCGGTTATGTCACGGATGCGGCAGGCTACTCGTATGCAGGGATCGGATCCTATACGTCCGGCGGGAGCATGGATGTGTCCCAGAGCGATTATCTCTTCTATGACAGTCAGCTTCGATATCTCACGGACTCCGACCTGGCCGGTATGTCCATCCGGGATCTCTGTTATGCGAGGAATGAGATCTATGCCCGGAGGGGCTATATCTTCCAGTCGGAGGAGCTGCGGCAGTACTTCGGGTCAAAACCATGGTATCAGCCGACAGTCCCGGCTGACTCTTTTTCGGAGAGTGTCTTTAATGAATTCGAGAGTGCTAACATCACGCTTCTGAAAAGCCACGAATACGCCATCGATCCGAACGGATACCAGCTTTACTGAGCAGATAGGAGGAAAAGGATATGTCGCTGAAGCTGATCCTCGGCCCATCCGGGAGCGGAAAGAGCAGTGCCCTTTTTGAGACTGCGCTGTCTGAAGCGGAAAAAGATCCGGGAAGGCAGTATCTGGTGCTTGTGCCGGAGCAGTTTACGATGCAGACGCAGCAGCAGCTATGCTCCCTCAGCAGCACAGGGGGAGTCCTCAATATTGATATCCTGAGCTTTTCCAGACTTGCAGTCCGCATCTTTGAGGAGACCGGAGTCCGGAAGAAGACTCTTCTGAGAGAGACCGGGAAGACCCTTCTCCTGCGGCTGATCGCGGACAGGGAAGCTTCCGGTCTTTCTCTTCTGTCAGAGGCGGTTGACCGCCCTGGCGCCCTGTCGGAGCTGAAGAGTATCCTTTCCGAGATGGATCAGTATGAGATCACAGATGATGACATGGCTGTCATGATCGGGAGCTGCGAGGGAAGGCCGGCGCTCAGGGAGAAGCTCAGACAGCTGCAGCTGCTCAGAACAGAATACAGGGAGTTTCAGGAGGAGCATGGGCTTCAGACCGTGGAGACGATCCCGCAGGCCCTCTGCATGCGGATCCCTCATTCGAAGATGCTTGAGGGAAGCCATATCTATCTGGACGGCTACACAGGTTTCACGCCTGCTCAGCTGGATGTGCTCAGTGAACTTATGAGGAAAGCGGCTTCCGTGACAGTTGCCGTGACGATCGATCCGGGTGCAGATCTCACAGGCAGGATCAGTGAAGATGATCTGTTTGCCCTCTCAAAGCGGACCATCCAGGCTCTTCTCAGGATTGCTGCCGGGACGAAGACACCGGTTGAGATGCCCAGGATCCTCGGGACTGCTGCAGAAGGAGGAAAGTGCCGATTTTCAGAAGACAGTGAGATCGGATATCTGGAGCGGAATCTGTTCCGCCCTGGAAAGAGAAAGGCCATGCCTGAGCGGGGAAAAACCGGAGAAGTAAGGATCCTGTCCTGTGCCGATCCTGCCCGGGAGGCAAGAGCGGCGGCAGCGATCATCCGTTCTCTGACCAGACACGCAGATCCGGATGAGGAAGAAGCGGACCCGGACCATAGAGATCAGGGGCAGATGCATCAGGCGGCTCGTCTGAGATACCGGGATATTGCGGTGATCGTCGGAAGTCTTCCGGTCTATTCAGAATACCTGAGAAGGGTCTTCACACAGGCAAAGATCCCTTTCTTTCTGGACCGTTCGGTTCCCGTAACACTTAACCCGGCTTTTGAATTCGTGAAAGATGCTTTTGCGATCCTGGATGGCAGCTTCAGCTACGAGAGTATGATGGCTTTCTTCCGGACAGGATTCGTACTTGAGGACCGGAGATCCCTGGATCTTCTGGAAAACTATATCCTGGCGGCAGGCATCCGGGGACGCAGGCGCTGGAGCGAGCCATGGGCAAGACCAGCGGAGGGCTTTCCGGAGGAAGCACTGGCTGGGCTGGAAGATACCCGCGCAGGATTCATGAAAAAGTTTGAGCCATTTGCGGAGGTATGCAGACATTCTTCCGCAAAGCTGCGCGACTATGCAAGGGCGCTGTGGGAACTGATCGATGCTTTCAAGGTGCAGCAGAAACTCTCTGATCTGGCCTCGCGCAGGGAAGAAGCAGGAGATGCGGCGGGAGCCGGAACTTACCGTCACGCTGCTTCTGTCATCGCTTCCGTGCTCGATGAAGCGGTCTCACTGCTCGGGGATGAGACGGTCAGAAGGACTCAGTTTGAGCAGATCCTCCAGGCAGGCTTGTCGGAAGCTAAGATCGGGATCATCCCTCCCGGAACGGACGAGATCCATATCGGTGATCTTACCAGGTCCAGGATCACGGATGTGAAAGCGGTCCTTTTTCTTGGGATGAATGATGACTACATCCCTGCAAGGAAGGGATCCGCCGGGATCCTGACGAACATGGAGAGGGATTTTCTCGAGGAGAAGAACTTTCACCTGACTCCCACCGAAAAAGAAGATGCCCGCATCCAGAAGTTCTATCTGTATCTGATGCTGTCAAAACCTTCGGATCTGCTGGTCCTGTCCCATGCAAGGATGGGACAGGACAATAAACCCATGAGACCGGCTGCTGTCCTGCGGCAGATCGAAGCTCTGCTGCCGCTTGCCGTCGAGGAGGAGGGGATCCCGGGCGGGATCGCTTCTGAGATCTATCTCCCGGAGGAGACCGGGAGGGCTCTTGCGCATCGGATCAGCGAAAGCCGGTCCTGGTCACCCGGGGAAAGGGAGAAGCGGCTGCCGGAACTGAAGGAGCTGCTGCTTGCGGCGAAGGAACATGCGCCGGAGATGACGTATGATCTTCTGAAGTCCCTGATGCCGAAGCAGCTGCCAAGGCTGAGCCAGGAAGCTGCCGGAAGGCTCTATGGGGATGTCCTGGAAGGCTCCGTCAGCCGCCTGGAGAAGTTTGCCCAGTGTCCGTTCCAGCAGTATGCTGTCTACGGACTGGGGCTTGCGGAAAGGGCAAGGTTTGAAGTGCAGCCTGCTGACGTCGGGTCCGTGATGCACAGAGCTATGCAGCTCCTTGCGGAACGGGTGAGGGACAGCCGGGAGTATACATGGAAGACCCTTCCCGGGGATATCCTGAATGTCTGGTCCGAGGACAGCCTGAAGGAAGCGGCACTGGAGAAGTCGGGGGGTAAGTTCTCGGATACTTTCCGAAGCGCCGGACAATACCGCAGGCTGCTGGGGATCTTCCGTCACAGCGCCCATGTCCTGCAGGTACAGCTGGCGGCAGGGGACTTCCAGCCTGCTTTCTTTGAGGTGAGCTTTGATTCAGAGAACCAGATGACGGCCAGACCGCTTCTGTTCGGTGATGGAAAGTCCATGCAGCTGCGAGGCAGGATAGACCGGATCGACGAGTCGGCAGATACGAAAAACGGAAAAGTCTATGTGAAAGTGATCGACTACAAGACCGGAAATACATCCTTCGACCTCAAGGATGTCTATATGGGTACGGAGCTTCAGCTCGTAGTCTATATGGATTCGGCGATCGCCCTGGAGCGTCAGCGCCATCGCGGGGAAAGCGTGGTATGTGCCGGGATTCTGTATTATCCGATAGCGGACCCAGTCCTTGACGCCGGAGCAGCTGACAAGGACGACGATGAGATCGAGTCGGAGAGACGGAAGAAAGTACGTCCGAACGGTCTGGTGCTGAACGATCCCGAAGTACTCAGGAGACTCAGTGAAGACCCGGATATGCTTCCGGAGGTTGCTCCTGCGAAGCTCAGAAAGGACGGAAGCGTATCGGATCTCTCGAGCGCTGCGGATGAACAGCAGTTCAGGCTTCTCTCAGAATTTTCCCGTGTCAGGATGAAAGAAGCAGGAGAGAGGATCCTTTCCGGGGAGATCGAGCCTTCTCCTCTCTGGGAGAATGAGAAGCAGAATGCATGCACTTTCTGTGCCATGAAGGAAGTGTGCGGCTTCCATATGCATGATCCGGTCCTGAAGAGCAGGGAGCCGGTCAGAGGGAGCAAAGACCAGATCTGGGAAAAGATCCGCGCGGAGACAGACGGCAAGGAGAAAAAGGGCTCCGGAGACCGTTCCGGAAAGGTGTGATTTCATATGGTTGCTCTTCTTGCAAGGTTATTTATTAAAGACAGGGGGAACTATCAGGAGCCTTCGGTAAGAACATCATGGGGAACACTCTGCAGCATTACCGGGATCCTGCTGAATGTCCTGACCGCTGCAGGCAAAGCCTGGGCAGGCATGGCCAGCGGATCGATCGCGATCGCTGCCGATGCAGCCAACAATCTGTCGGATGCACTTTCATCCGTCATATCGCTGGTCGGCTTCCGGCTTGCACGCCAGAAACCGGACCGTGAACACCCCTTCGGGCATGCAAGGATCGAGTATCTGTCCGGAATGCTGGTATCGGTCCTGATCCTCCTCATGGGGTTTGAACTTCTGAAGGAATCCCTGAACAAAGTCCTGTACCCGCAGAAGGTGGAGACAGAGCCGCTGGTCCTGATCATCCTTGTCTGTTCCATAGCGGTGAAGTTCTATATGTACTATTACAACAGGAGCGTAGGCAGGAAGATCGAATCCACGGTCCTGAAGGCAACGGCAAAAGACAGCAGGAATGACAGTATCACGACAGCATTCGTTCTTCTTTCCTCGGTTATCACGATGGCATCCGGAAAGAATCTTGACGGCTGGTTCGGACTTGGTGTCTCGGCTTTCATCATGGTGTCCGGGATCCAGACGATCATGGATACAGCCAATCCGCTTCTTGGAGACAAGCCGGATCCGGAATTCGTGAAGAGTGTCGAGAAGATCGTTCTCAGCTTCCAGGAGAGAGGGATCATCGAGATGCATGATCTGGTCGTGCACGACTACGGACCGGGGCACCGGATGATCTCGCTGCATGTGGAAGTGCCTTCCTCGGGGACGCTGATGGGAACTCACGCCCTGGTTGACGAGATCGAGCACAGGCTGAGGAAGGAACTTTCCTGTGAGGCGGTCATCCACATCGATCCGGTGAACGTAAGGGATACGGAGACGCAGTCTCTCTACCGCAAGGTAAAGGAGATGCTGGACGGGATGGATGGAAATGTGGATTTCCACGACTTTCGCACCTTCCGGAGGGATGGCCGCCTGAAGATCATGTTCGACGTTGTCGTTCCGTACGACTACGAAGAAAGCGATGAGGCGATCGTCGAAAGGCTTTCGGAAAAGCTGAGACAGCTGAAGCCCGGATGTCTGATCGATATTGAAGTAGATAAAAGATAAGACGGAGATCGGTTATGGGACGTACCTGGACAGAAGAACAGAAGAGGGTCATAGACAGCAGAGGCAGAAGTCTGCTTGTCTCGGCAGCCGCGGGCTCCGGAAAGACGGCGGTGCTTGTGGAACGTATCCTGAAGGAGATCCTGGATCCGGAAAGACCGATCGATCTCGACAGACTGCTGATCGTAACCTTCACGAGGGCGGCGACCGCGCAGCTGAGGGAGAGGATCCGGGAGGCGGTTACGGAGAAGTACGATGAAGACCCTTCGGACCCGCGGCTTCAGCATCAGATGTCGCTTCTCCACTGCGATCATATTATGACGATCGACCGTTTTTTCCTGATGGTCATCCGGGAACATTATGAGGAGATCGGACTGGATCCCTCCTTCCGGATCGGTGATGAGGGAGAACTTAAGCTGATGCGTTCCGATGTGGTCGGAGATGTGCTGGAAGAAGAGTATGAGAAAGGCCAGGAGGATTTCCTGCGTTTTTCCGAGAATTATGCACCGGGCAATTCGGACAAAGCACTGGAGGACATGGTCCTGAACTTCTGGGAGAGCTCCATGTCTCATGCTTTCCCGAAGGAGTGGAGACATGACTGCCTTTCAGGATACAGGAAAGACCCGTCCGGCTGGAGATGGCTAAAGATCCTTATGACGTCCGTGAAAATGTACCTTGGGGATATCTCGGATACGATCGGGAGGGCGAAGGAGCTCTGCTCTCTTCCGGGAGGGCCGAAGAAAGCAATGGCAGCTCTTCTGTCCGATGATGAGCTTCTGAGAAATCTCATGGGACAGCCGGATTATGATTCTCTGATGTCAGCCTTTTCTGACATCAGCTTTGCAAGGATGGTCAAAAAGCCTGCAAAGGGGGAGCCACCCTACGATCCGGGGCTGACTGCCCAGGTATACGACCTGAGAGAAGGGTGGAAGAAGCAGATCAAGACACTTGCCGGCAAATACTTCTGCCGGCCTCTGGCTGAGGAAGCAGAGCTGATGAGAAAGACCGGGAAGGACCTCGAAGTACTCGTCAGGCTGGCAGACCGTTTTGAGGAAGCCTTTCACGACGCAAAGGTTCAGAAGAATATCCTCGATTTCTATGACACATCCCATCTTGCCCTGCAGGTCCTGCTGGAGAAAGGGGAAGACGGCAGCCTGAAACCGACAAGGGCGGCAAAGGAGTACCAGGACTACTTCGAGGAGATCTCCATCGATGAGTATCAGGATTCCAATGAAGTCCAGGAACTCCTGCTCTCGGCGGTATCGAAGGAAGGCAGGGGGACCTTCAACCGGTTTATGGTCGGAGACGTGAAGCAGAGCATCTACCGCTTCCGGATGTCCGATCCCGGGATCTTCATGCAGAAATACGATACCTACAGCCGGGATGATTCTGCAAAGAAGGTCCGGATCGATCTCCATAAGAACTTTCGTTCAAGGGAGCAGGTTCTCTCCGCCGTCAACCTTATCTTCCGGCAGATCATGCGGAAAGATATCGGCGGCATCGAATACGGGGAGGAGGAATCCCTTGTGCCAGGGGCAGTCTATCCGAAGCTGCCTGAGCCATGGGAAGGGAAGGATGAGAAGATCTATGAACCTGAGCTGATCATAGTCGAGCCTGAAGATCTCCTGCCGGAGGCGGAGGAAGATCCTGATGAGGAAGACAGTAAGCCTTCTGACCAGGCGCCTTCTGGCGATCAGAAAGTTCTGGATGATGCGGAGGACCTGGAGGACGAAGAAGATGCGGAGGCAGCCGAAGGCAGGATCCCCGATGCGATGCACGCAGAAGCGGAAGCGGTGGCACAGCGGATCCTGCAGATGGCGGGACATGACCCTGTATGGGACAAGGAAAAGGGGGAATACCGCACTGCAAGGTTCAGCGATATCGTGATCCTTCTGCGTACCTCTTCGAACTGGGCCAATGCATATACGGAAGTCCTTTCGGAGCATGGGATCCCCAGCCGTTCAGGCTCAAAGACCGGCTACTTCTCGGCACCGGAGGTGAAGACCATCCTGGCTTACCTGAACGTACTCGATAATCCCAGACAGGATATCCCGCTTGCAGCGGTCCTTCGTTCGGAGATCGGAGGACTTACTGATGACGAGCTGGCCATGCTGAAGACCGGAAAGCGGAGAGAGCTGCTTTTCGACTGTATCACGGACTTTCTGGAGGCGCATAAAGACAAGGACCCTGAGAATACGGAAGCGGAGAAGGTCCTTCTTAGGAAACTTAATTCTTTTTCGGACATGACTTCCCGGCTCAGGGATGAAGTATCCGATACCCCGATCCACCAGCTGCTCTGGAATATCTATGATGAGACCGGTTTTGAGTCTCTGGCAGAAGCATCTCCGGGAGGCAGGCAGAAAAAGGCGAACCTGGACATGCTTGTGGAGAAGGCGATCGACTACGAAAAGACAAGCTACAGAGGACTGTTTCATTTTGTAAGATACATCGACCGAATGAGAAAATATGAGGTTGACTTCGGCGCCGCGCTGGAGGAGACCGGGGATGAGAATCTTGTCAGGATCATGACGATCCATGCGAGCAAGGGGCTGGAATTCCCGATCGTGTTCGTCTCGGGACTCGGCAAGAAGTTCAATACGAGGGATGCATCTGCGGCGCTTGTAAAAGATCCTGAGATCGGAATTGGCATGAACTACGTGGATCCGGACAGGAGGGTGCAGGTCCCGACTCTGATCCGGAGCGCAGCTTCGGAAAGAACGCTTCGGGAGGGAATCGGCGAAGAACTCAGGATTCTCTATGTAGCGATGACGAGGGCGGAGGAGAAGCTGATACTGACCGGATGCGTGAAAAGCAGGGAGGAGGATCTTCCGGACCTTCTTCCGTGCAGCAGTTCCGGGGAAGAGAAACTTCCAGGAAGCCAGATCCTTCGGGCGGACAATTTCCTCTTCTGGGTGATGGCCTCACTCGTGAGACACCCTTCCGGAAGACCGTTCTTTGAGGGGTATATGGATATGCCGCTGCAAAGCGGAGAGGGTCCGGTGAAGGACCTTCCGGGAAGCTTTCGCATCCTGACGGGCAGGGAAGTGATCGAAGGCGGGGAGCTGACCGCTCTATTGGAGGAGACGGATGTTCTCGCCATGCTCAGAACAGAGGATGGGGAGACCCCTTCGCCCGGACTCCGCAGGATCCTTTCAGGAAACCTCGGATCCTTCTATCCTTTCCCGGATCTTTCGAAGATACCTGCCAAGGTGACTGTATCTGAACTGAAGAGAGCCGGGTATGAGGCGGAGATGGAGCGCCTGGCACAGGAAGCGGACGAGCTTCAGGACAATAGAAAGCTGTTTCCGAAGGAGGATAGCGAAGAGAAACTTATCACTCCGGATTTCATGAGGGGGACGGAAAAGAACCGCCGGCTTTCCGGGACAGAGACAGGTACCGCGTACCACAGGTTCCTGGCGGACTTTGACTTCACGTCAAAGGTACAGGACGGGGCGGCCGCCGGCTGGTTGGAAACTATGGTTCGATGTGATAAAATCACGGAAGATGAGAGAAATGCGGTATCGGCATGGAAACTTGACCGCTTCCTTCATTCAGAGCTGGCCGGAAGGATGCACCAGGCAGCGGTCAGAAAGACGCTGCACAGGGAGAATCCTTTTGTTCTGTCTGTCAGAGCGGGTGAGATCTATCCGGATCTTCCGGCTGATTCGACTGACGCGAAGGTCCTGATCCAGGGAACGATCGATGCATGGTTTGAGGATGAGGACGGGAAGATCGTCCTGATCGACTATAAAACCGACCGCGTGAAAAAAGGACAGGAGGACAGCCTCGTGCGGAGATACCGCAGGCAGTTCCTCCTCTACGGGGAGGCGCTTCTCCGGCTTACCGGCAGGGAAGTGAAGGAAGCCTTTCTGTATTCCCTGCAGCTTGGCAGGGCCATCCCTGTAGACCTGAAAGAGAAAGACTGAGGAGTGCCACGGGCAATGCAGATACGGAAAAGTGAAGCAGGCAGATTGAAGGCGACCAAAGGAAAACATCCGTCTATAAGCCGGTTCTGGATCGGATTTCTGATCTCAGCCGTCTTTATGTTCATCGGTTTCTTTGCAATCGGTGTATGGCCGTTCGGGGACGGGACGGTCCTGATCATTGATTCCCTTCACCAGTATCTTCCATTCTATACTGATTTTCATGAGAAGCTGGTCCATCATTCCTCGCTTCTCTATTCGTTTTCCGCAGGCCTTGGCTATAATTTCTGGGCTACGTATGCTTACTACCTGGCAAGTCCTCTGAATTTCCTGATCGGTCTGGTACCGACCGCCAATGTGTGCGATTTCATGGACTATATGATCCTCTTCAAGGTGGCGCTGATTGGGGGAACGATGTCCTGGTACCTGTACCGGAGAAATCACAATTCGGGACTGCTTGCGCCTGCTTTCGGCAGTATGTTTGCCCTGAGCTTTTTCGTGATCGGCTACTATTTCAATATCATGTGGCTGGATTCGGTTGCTATGCTTCCTCTGATCATGAAGGGAATTGAGCAGATCTGCGGGATCGGGGATGAAGGACGGCTTTCAGACAGGTCTGACGGACGGCTTTACTGCATTGCACTGTTCTATGGCCTCTGGTGCAATTATTACATCGGGTTCATGCTCTGTCTGTTCTCAGTCCTCTATTATGTAATCTGTCTTGTCACTGCAGGCAGGATGTCCGTGAGACTCTTTCTTGGAAGGACAGTCCGGTTCTTCTGGTATTCCCTTCTTGGCGGAGGGATGGGAGGAATGGTCCTGCTTCCGGCTTACAAAGCGCTCACAGCTTCCGAGTCGATGAAATCAAACAGTTTTCCGGACAGGATCCGCTTCTACACGGATTTCGTGAACATGATGATCACCCATTATGCGGGGATAAAGCCGATCAATATCGCGAACACGCAGGTCGGACTGAATGCTTACTGCGGAGTCAGTGTCCTGCTTCTTGTGGTCCTGTTCCTTCTTGACGACAGGATCAGACTGAGAGAGCGGATCGCGAGAGCATGCATGGCAGCTTTTCTGCTCCTGAGCTTCTCGATGAATATCCTGAATTATGTGTGGCACGGATTCCATCAGCAGAACGGGCTTCCGAACAGATTTTCATTCATCTATATCGCCATGATCCTGGTCATGTCCTTTGATGCGCTGCAGGATGCCGGAAAGATGTCCCTATGGAAGATCGTCTTCTCGGGGATCTTTCCGATCACCTTCTGCCTTCTGGCCTGGCTTTCAGGAGCAGGGACGGATCATGAGGGGAATGCCTATCCGGCGTCCTCCTATGAGATCACGCTGGCGCTTCTTTGCGGGTATTTTGTTCTGCTCCTGGTCATCCGGATCCGGAACATCAGGAAGATCCTGTATACTTTCTTTGTCGGGACGATGTGCATCTGTGAGGCGGGAATCTCCGCTGTCTGGGGGATCGTGTGCAACGATTCCGTGACCAGATCCATCTATCTGAATGACCAGAAGTCCTTCAGGACCCTGGTACCTCAGATGGGGGATGAGGGATGGTTCCGCTCGGAGGTGGATTCTCAGAGGATGAGAGACGTCACTTTGTTCTGCGGAGGCAATGCGGTCGTTATGTTCAATTCCACCATGCAGGAATCGGTCACTTACTTCTGCGACCGCATCGGGATGGAGTCGAGGACGAACAAGAACGGGTATAACGGCGTCACAAAACTGATGAATGACGTACTGGGAATCAGATATGTTCTTTCTTCTCAGGGAACCGGGAGCACGCTGTACCAGTTTCAAAAGCAGACAGAAGACGGAAATCTGGCGATCTATAAGAATGACGATGCGCTGTCGCTCGGTTTCATGGTGAGCCCTCTTATCCGCGACTGGAATGTGTCGATCGGAACCCCGATCGATGTCCAGAATGATTTCGTAGTGAAGGCTGCCGGGCTTGACCCGATCTATACCCTTGACCGCAGACTGACCATGGAGAATGGGGCAGATAACGGCATCCGGATCCCGGAAGGCAAGCAGGTCTATGTCTATCTGCCTGACCGGGTCAGAGAGCTGCAGCTGACGACTCCGGAATTCAGCAAGACTTATGAGACTTTCACAGATCATCTTTATGTTGTCAATTCAGCTGACGGTGAGGATATGGCGTCGATGACCGCGACCATCGACGGGGGAGGTACCGCGCAGGCGATCATCTATACCTGTCCGGACGCGGAGGAAGAGAAAGTCGTACGGAAGCTGAGGGAAAGCCAGCTTGAAGATGTATCGGCGGAAGGGAACCGTCTCAAAGGACAGATAGATGCGAAAGAAGACGGGATCCTGCTCCTTACGATCCCTTATGACAGGAGCTGGACGGCATATGTGGACGGAGAGAAAGCTGTTCCGGAGATGATCGGCTCCTGCCTGATGGGGATTCCGGTTTCCGCCGGCAGACATGAGATCCGTATGGTCTATATTCCGGCAGGCTTCAGAGAGGGGATCATCGCTTCCGTATGCTTTGCGCTGCTGTATGGGCTGTCGCTGATCCTTTACAGCAGAAAACACAGAGGAGAGAGTATGGGAATCAAGGGAGAGATCGAAGACGCCGGACGCATCCTTTCCGGAATGCTCGGAGAAGATGCGGTGGTCCCGCATGCAAAGATGAGCAGCTACACGACATTCCGGATCGGGGGAGAGGCATCTTTCCTGGTCCTTCCGAAGACGGCAGACCAGCTGGCAGAGACGGTCCGTCTCCTCAGAGAACGCCGCATCCCATACCATGTGATCGGCAACGGGAGCAATCTTCTCGTGAGCGACTGTGGTTTTCAGGGAATCGTCGTGAGGACGGCGAAGAACTTTACGGAGATCCGCGTCAGGGAGGATGTGATCGAGGCACAGGCTGGAGCACTCCTTTCGGCGATTGCACATGCTGCTCTTGATCATTCCCTGACAGGGATGGAATGTGAAGCCGGGATCCCGGGTACTCTCGGAGGGGCAATCTCGATGAACGCGGGGGCTTACGGCGGAGAGATGAAGGATATCGTGCTCTCTGTCCGTGTGCTGACCCGGGAAGGAAAGATACGTGAACTGTCCGCAGCGCAGTGCGGATTTGCCTATAGGACTTCCAGGATCCAGCGGGAAGGTATGATCGTGCTGGATGCAAAGCTGCAGCTTCAGCAAGGTGATCCGGAGCAGATCAGCGCAAAGATGACGGATCTCAGAAACAGAAGGACTGAGAAACAGCCTCTGGATATGCCGAGCGCAGGATCCACATTCAAGCGGCCGGAGGGACACTATGCAGGAGCGCTGATCGATGAAGCTGGCATGAGGGGGCACAGGGCAGGCAATGCACAGGTATCGGAGAAGCATGCAGGGTTTGTCGTGAACCTGGGCGGAGCTACAGCGGAAGATGTCATGACCGTGATAAGAGATGTTCAGAAAGCGGTATATGAAAAGTCCGGTGTCATGCTGGAGCCTGAAGTACGGATGCTGGGATTTGCGGAAGAAGAGAAAGAGTAAGGCTTTGACGGGGGAATGTACATGAGATTTGTGATCGTGACCGGGATGTCGGGATCGGGGAAGACAGCTGCTCTGAAGATGCTGGAGGACGATGGGTATTTCTGCGTGGATAACCTTCCGCTGGAACTGATCGGAAAGTTCGCAGAGCTGGCAGGAAACCCTGCACAGGAATACAGCAAGGTTGCCCTGGGATTTGATTCAAGGTCACTTTTCAGAGGGCATTCCGTCGAAGAGTTCTTTCAGACCATGAAGCCATATACGTACGAGATCCTTTATCTGGACTGCAGCGATCAGGAACTGGTAAGACGGTATAAAGCGACAAGAAGGATCCATCCGCTTGCAGGCAATGACCGGATCGAGACAGGGATCCGGAAGGAAAGGAAGCTCCTTGAGCCGCTCAGGATGAGAGCAGATTATATCATAGATACCAGCGAGATACTGACAAGGCAGCTGCAGCAGGAGATCGGCCATATTTTTCTGGAAGGCACGGTGGGAAACGGTATCTTCCTGTCCATCCTGTCCTTCGGATACAAGTATGGGATCCCGTCGGATGCGGATCTGGTCTTCGATGTAAGGTTCCTTCCGAATCCCTTCTACGTGGAGGAACTGAAGCATAAGACCGGCAATGACGCCGATGTGCAGTCATATGTCTGCCAGACCGGCGAGGCGGATGAGTTTATGAGGAAGCTGACCGATCTTCTGGAATATCTGATCCCACGGTATGCGCTGGAAGGGAAGAAACAGCTGACGATAGCGGTCGGATGTACGGGCGGAAAACATCGTTCCGTGACGCTGGCCAACAAGCTGAATGAATATTTTGAGAAAAGCGGGGAGTATCCGGTCGTGCTTCTGCACAGGGATATCAGCCGCTGACCGGGGGCCGGGAAGATGTCATTCTCCAGTGAAGTGAAAGAGGAACTCTCAGAATGCGTGGACAGCGCCAGACACTGCAGAATCGCGGAACTGGCAGCTCTCCTTCATGGATGCGGAGAGTTTTCGGACGGGTCGATCAGGCTGAGGACAGAAAACAGATATGCCGCAGAGGCAGCAGAAGCCTGCCTCAGGAAGATGTACGGAAACCAGGTCCGGACGAACAGAACGGATGAGGAAGGAAAGCTTCCCGTCTTCGAGGTGGTCCTGGACGATGAAAAGTCGAGCCTTCTTCTGATGGAGGCTGTCCGGATGGAGGGCGCTTATCCGGATGGCAGTTTCCGGGATTTTGTGGTGGACCGGAGCATTCTGCGGAAGAACTGCTGCAGGAAGGCATATCTGAGAGGGGCATTCCTGCTCGCCGGTTCTGTGAGTAATCCGGAGAAAAGCTATCACCTTGAAGTCGTATGTCCGGACCTGGAGGATGCAGAGCTGATCCTGTGGATCATGCGTTCGATCGGATTTGAGGCCAGGACGGTGGAAAGGCAGAAGCACCCGGTAGTCTATCTGAAAGAGGGGGAGCAGATCTCCGATCTTCTGGGATGCATGGGAGCTCCGAAGGGGCTTATGAATTTTGAAAATGTCCGGATCGAGAGGGATATCGCAGGGACTGTCAACAGAAGAGTGAACTGCGAGACGGCAAACCTGATCCGGACTGTCGATGCGTCCGTAAGGCAGATCAGAGATATTGAGTATCTCAGGGACAGCGGGGAACTGGAAAGGCTTCCGGAGAGTCTGAGGGAGACCGCCCTGCTCCGGCTGAGAATGCCGGATGCCACCCTGAAGGAACTGTCGCTGGCGAGTATACCTCCTGTCGGGAGGTCCGGCATGAACCACAGACTGATGCGGCTCAGCAGTCTGGCGGAAAGACTCAGAGCGGAAAAAGAGCCCATGCAGAGGTAAGCAGTATGGTTTTGTACAGCCTCACATTATATCTGGCTTTTCTTACCGCCGGATTTCCGGCAGGTATCATGAGTCTGATCTGGACGGAGATCAGCGAGAAGATGACGGTCGAGGTCCCCTATATCAGCCTGATGCGGACAATGATCGCGGCAGGAGCGGTCCTTGCATGCATCCTCTGCGGGAGGCTGCATCAGAGCCGGGGAAAACTCCTTGACATGTGCCTGGCAGGGGTGAGCCTGGAAACACTTGGAGTGATCGGACTGTCCATGTCCAGACTTTTCTGGCATCTGCTCATCTGGACTTTCGTGCTCGGACTCGGGTTCGGAATGAGTCTGACACTGCTCTGTGTCGCAATCTTCCGGATGGGTGAACGGGCTGCCCTGTTCCAGTTTTCAGGGGCGGGAGCCGGGGCTTTTCTGGGAAGCTGGATCCTCTCATCAAGCCTGACCGTCTCAGGCAGCTGGAGAACCGGCTGTCAGGTGCTGGGGATCATCCAGATCTTCTTCGCTGCACTGGCATTCCTGATCAGAAGGGTTCTGATGAGAAAACCGGAGCTGAGAAGGAAACTTGAAGAAAGATCAAGAAAAGAGGATCTGGACCGGGAACGTCAGAAGATGGACAGAAGACCTGATGCGGCAGTCCTGAGAACAGCAGAGAAGAGATACATGAAACGGATCGGTCTGTCCTGCATTGCCTCATTTCTCCTGTTCCTGCTGATCTCCGGGATCATTCTCTGGCCGCAGAGCTATCGCGTTGTGGATACAGGAGCCAGCGCCGGGACCACACCCTACGGGATCCTGACAGGAACGATCGGACTAGCTGCCGGATGCATTTTTTTCGGTACTGCCGGCCTGAGGAGAAAGCATGTGTTTGGTCTCAGCGCGGTATCGATGGGGGTCTTTCTGCTGCTCGAAGCGTATCTTCTGCAAAGAGAAGCGCTCTCAGGCTATGGGATCTTGATCTTTCAGGTGCTGGAGGGAGCAGCAGCCGGGCCGATCTTCCCGGAACTGGTCCTTCTCGATGATATCATGCTTGACCGGGAAGCAGAGACATCGCTCATCTCGCTGATGCCTGCTTTCGGGCTGGGCGCTTTTGCCATGGTGACGCCGCTGACGCAGGCTCTTGTGGGAGCTGGCCAGACCGGGAGATTTCCACTGTGGCTCCTGCTGATCACCGCAGCACTTGAGGGCTGCATATTCTTCTCATTAAGGGAAGGGAAAGAGTGAGAGGTGCCGGAATGGACCATTATGTGATAACGATCTCCAGAAAATTCGGAAGCCTTGGACACGAGATCGCGGAAGATCTCGGAAAGAAGCTCGGGGTTCCGGTATATGACCGAAGCGCGGTTGAGGCACAGGTGCAGAGCCTGGGCCTTTATGTCCGCAAGGAGGCGGAAAGGCAGCTTAAGGCTGCATCTCAGGAAACTTCCAGGGAAAGGCAGGGAGGCCTTTTCCACTGGAAGAAAGAGCGCAGCGAAGATGTGGATGACAAGGCGCAGGTGATGTTTGAGGCACAGACTGAGGTGCTTCGCTCCTTTGTGGAAAAGAGTTCCTGCGTTATCCTCGGAAGATGCGGGGATGAAGTCTTCCGGCACTATGAAAGATGCATGAACGTCTATATCTATGCTCCGGATCCGGTAAGACTCCAGAACTGTGTCCGGATGCTGAACACTGACGAAGAAGCAGCGAAAGCGCTGATCCGGAGGGAGGACAGCGCCAGAGATGCGTACAGGGCAAGATTCTGCGAGCACGCGGATGATCTGACATATGGACGGCATCTCCTGATCGATTCCAGTGTGTTCGGGGCAGAAGAGAGTACGAAGATCATCATGGAAGCTGCAAGGTACCTGTTTGGGTGAGATGAGAGGGGAGACATCGGATGAAGTGCCCGTACTGTGGAAGCGAAGATACGAGAGTAACGGATTCAAGACCTGTGGAGGAGAGCAATTCCATCAGGAGAAGAAGGCAGTGCGACAGCTGCGGCAAGCGTTTCACTACCTATGAAAAGATCGAGATGATACCGCTGGTCGTGATCAAGAAAGACCACACCAGACAGCAGTATGACCGGTCCAAGATCGAGGCAGGGGTTATGAGGGCATGCTACAAGAGACCGATCCCGGTGGATGATATCAAGAAGATGATCGACCGTGTGGAGACGGATCTTTTCAACAAGGGGACCGGCGAGGTAAAGAGCTCCGAGATCGGAGAGATGGTGATGGAAGGATTAAAGGGACTGGACCCGGTCGCTTATGTCCGTTTTGCTTCCGTGTACAGGGAGTTCAAGGATGTCGGGACATTTATGGATGAGCTGAAGAAGATCATCAACTGATCAGAGGAAGATTTTGGGAGAGAAGAATGGACAATCGTCTGGAGAGGCTGCTGAGCGGTCAGTTTGAATATGAGATTCCGAAGATGCTGCTTTCCGGGCATAGTGTAAGCCTTCGGGCGGAGAAGGGGAAGAATGCCAGAGGCGCTTTTGTGATCACTCACCCGAAGGAAGGAAAGGTGAGAGGCTTTCTGCGCGCATCGAATCCCAGGATCCTTCTTTACGCGAAGGATTTTTTCGGTCATGAGAATATCATTCGCTTCGAAGTCCGCACGGAAGGTATGAAGCCGGGCGAGACAACTGAGGGTGATATCAGGATCAGCAGCGATCTGGGAGAAGATACCGTTCATGTCACAGTTCTGTGTGAACCAGAGCAGTCTGAGGAGAGAGCGCTTCTGCCTGACATCGCCGCAGAGTCAGAGAAGGATTTCGAACATGCAGCTTCTGTCTTCTGTTCTCCGGAATACAGGAGACAGCTCATGACAGCTGGGCTTCCTTCCGACAGAGCGCTTTATAAAGCTCTTGAAAAAGAGGAGAATCCGCTGAGGAGACTGGAGGAGTTTCTGGTAGGGACAGGGAAAAAGGAAAGTGTCGATATCACCTCCGACTGGACCATGAAGAAGATCACGGATCCGGAAGGGACTCTGAGGGAGACGATCACTCTTAAGGCAAGCTGCCGGGGGTATCAGGAGATCGGGATCACGTCCGATGCCAGGTTTCTCAGGCCGGAGAAGAAAAAGCTGACGACCATGGAGTTTGCAGGAGGAAGCTGTGAAGTCGGTCTTATCATCGATTCTAACTTCCTTCATGCAGGAAAAAACTACGGAAGAGTAATGATCCGTACTCCATACCGTACCATCGAGCTCATCGTCCGTGCAGTCAGGAGCGGAAACGGGGATGAACGCAGGCTTCACAGGGTAAGAAGTCTCATGGTCAGAAAGGCCATGACTCTCTATCTTGACTATCGGATCGGCAGAATCGACTTGCATAACTGGTCAGAGCGGACGGAGTCTGTTCTCGGCGCATACCGGAGAGCAGGCGGCAAGGATGTATATGCAGACCTCTTCTCCGTCTTTGTCCTTCAGGCGGACGGAAAGAGAAGGGAAGCAGAGCGGCTTCTGGGTCAGCTGGAGAAGACACCGGAGCGGTTCACGACACCGGACAGGTACGCATTTCTCCTGTTTCTTACCACTTTTTTCACCCGGGATATGGAATATATCAATAAGGCGAGGACCGCGGTAAGAAAGCTTTCTGTGGAAAATCCGGCTGACTGGCGTATCTTCTGGGTATGCCTGTATCTTCTTGACGATATGCCGGGAGGAGACAGCGAGAGATACGAGGCAGTAAAAAAGCAGATCAGACTTGAATGCAGCAGTCCTGTCATCTATCTGGAAGGCGCCCTGCTGCTGAGAAAGAATCCTTACCTGCTCCACGAGATCACGCCCGCGACAAAGCAGATCCTGAACTTTGCGTCCCGCTATGATCTGCTGACGGAACAGCTTTATCTTGAGATCGCTTCTGAGGAAAAAAGGAAACCACGCTACGACGCTGTCGTGTACAGGGTACTGAAGCGCTGTAAGGACAAGAGCGGAGCCAGGGATATCCTGGAAGCACTCTGTGCCATGGCGATCTCTGGCGGAAAGAAGAGCAGGGAGTTCTTCCCGCTCTACCAGGCAGCAGTCATGAAGGAGATCTCGGTTACCGGCCTGTATGAATATTATATGGAGGCTATGGATGAGTGCAGGATCGAGACGATGCCGGAGATCATCCGCAGATATTTCCTCTATAATGATACGCTTGACTATCATAAGAAGGCAAGAATCTTCCGGAATATGGCGGACAGCAGGAGGCAGATCCCAGGGATCTTCAGCAGCATGCTGCCCAGGATCGGAAAGTTTCTGGTGGATCAGCTTGCGCAGGGTCATATCGACAATGACCTGGCAGTCCTGTACGAGGAATTCCTTCAGAGATCCATGCTGACGAAACGGCTGGCGCAGAATCTCCTCAGGATCCTGTTCACCTATCGGCTCGATTGTCTGAGGCCGGACATGAAGAAGGTCATCCTGTCAGACAGCCGCCTGTCTGGAGAACAGGAGACGGAGCTGAAGGACCAGGCTGCCCTGATCCGGATCTACTCGGACCAGACAAGGATCCTGCTGGAAGATGAACAGGGCAGAAGATATGCGTCCACGTCACTCTACATGACGGACCACTATCTCGAGTCGCCCAGACTGATGCAGCTCTGCATAAACATGGTCCCGGAAGCCGCTGAGCTGGCGCTTTTCTATGCGCTGAATACGACAGGAAAAGAGCCGGTTGACCGGGGAAACCTGCAGTATTTCCGGAAAGCTGTCTCCATGGATGGACTGACGGAAACCTTCCGGTCAGGAATCAGAAGGTGGATCCTTGACTTCTATTCCTCGGGGGAGGGAGAAGACAGTGCTGATACATTTCTGAAGGAAGCAAGCCCGGAGGAGTATGCAGAGGCGGATCCGGAGAAGATGCAGACGCTCCTTGTTTCGGAAGGCTATTATGAGGAAGCCTACAGGCTGTCCATGAAGTACGGCTATGATCATACTCCGCTGAATCTGCTTGTGAGGATCGCTTCGCAGATGGTCCTTGCAGCGGATTATCAGGAGGATGATATCCTTCTCGCCAATTGTGCCTACTGCTTTTTTGCAGGCAAGTATGATGCCAATATCCTGACTTATCTGACGATGTATTTTGACGGGACTGTCGGTGAGATGCTTATGCTCCGGAATGTCGCAAGGCTCTATGGACTGGATACGATGGCGCTTGAGAAGAAGATCCTCACGCTGGCGGTGTTTGAAGGGGATGCGGAGACGGACTGCGGAGAAGTCCTTCAGGCATACCGGGAGAGCCTCGGCAGCAGGAAACTCTGCAAGGCTTATGAGATCCTGATGTCCTTCGGCTATTTTGTGAAGGGGACTATCCTGCCGGATGCCGTAGTCTCTGAGATCCTCAGGGAAGCCGGACAGGGAAGGGAACTGCCGGATATCTGTGCACTTGCGCTTCTGAAAAGGATGTCGGGCAAAGCAGAAAGGTCAGAGGAGGAGGATAAGATCTGCCGGACGCTTCTTGAAAAGTATGAGGACCGCGGAATCAGGTTTTCATTCTTCCAGGAGTATCCGGGACCGATGCATTCCGACTGCGGGATCCTTGAAAAGACCTTCTTCGAATATAAGGCATCCTCCGACAGCGAGGTGATGCTGAGTTTCCGCAGAAAGGGCATGGATGAGGCTTTTACGGAGGAGACCATGCATGACGTCTGTGCAGGCGTCTTTGTGAAGGAGTTCCTTCTCTTTCCGGGAGAGGAGATGGAGTGCTTCACGGAGGAGAAGAGGACTGATGGTACAAGAATCCTTTCCGGGACCTCGAACCTGAAGGGAAGCTCTGCTCCGGAGAATGAGAAAGATACAAGATACGGGAAACTTTCCTCGCTCTCGGAAGCTTTGCAGCACGGAGATGAGGAAAAGGCGAAGGAGATCCTGCTGGACATCCGGCAGACCGATGCTTTCGCGGATGAGATATTTACTCTGGTATGACGGGCAGGAATATGAGCGAAAATACGGCAAGGATCGGGCTTCAGCTTTCGGAAGACGGAGCACAGATCACATGGCAGTACGGCAATGCTGCGGAACCGCAGACTCTGTCGCTTCCGGGTGAACGGGGCGACGGTATGATGGAAGTGCCGCCTGAAGTCTTCAGGCAGATCGAGACAGGGCCTTCTGGGAATAATGGCGCAGGAGCCGGAGAACTTTCGCCGGCTGCGGAATATCTGTCGGGACTTCTGGACAAGATCCCTTCCAGGAACAAAGTCAGAAAGAGCGGCCTCAGGATATGTGTGACAAGCCCCCATCTGACCGAGAAGATGGCGGACAGTCTGAGGTCGGTATTCTCTGAACTCGGTATTGCAGAGAGGAATCTCTTCCTTCAGGATTTCCGCACAAGTTTCTTCTATTATGTAATGAACAAGAGGAGGGAGCAGCGTATCGGAGACGTGGCGCTTCTGACCATGCAGGACTGGAAGATGAAGGGGTACATCCTCCACTTTGACCGCTCGGGATCGGTCCGCACCGCGCAGATCCATGAGGAAGCCTCATCCGATGTTTCGGAAACTGCGAGGGCCGGCAGAAGCGATGAGGACTGGGACCAGGAAAGAGACCGGCTCTTCTATGAACTCCTCGGGAAACTGTTTGAGAGGAGGAATGTGACAGCCAGTTATCTTTACGGTACCTATTTTGACAGCAGCTGGGCAAAACGGTCTTTTCAGTATCTGACATTCCACAGACATGCTTACCAGGGGCAGAATCTTTTTTCGAAAGGCGCCTGCTACGGAGCTATGGCAAGGACCGGTATGATCCGGATGCCTGATATTGTTTTTCTGGGTACGGACATCGTTCGTGCGGATGTCGGGATCATGGTCAGAGTTAAGGGCAGGATCCAGTATGATCCGCTGATCCGCAGCGGGGTGAACTGGTATGAAGCAGCCGGAAGATGTGAAGTGGTCCCGGATGGGGAGACGAATGTGACGATCCTCACCGGGGAGGCCGGGAGCGGCATATACGTGAGACATGTGGTCCGTCTGAACCATTATCCGGACAGACCGAACCGCGCATCGAGACTGGGCATATCTGTCTGGTTCTCGGCGCCAGGCAGGATGGAGGCTGAGGTGACAGATCTTGGGTTCGGAAGTATGTATCCGCCGTCCGGGGCAGTCTGGCACCGCAGCATACGTGTCTGAAGAAGATCCGGAACAGCTGATACGGGCATGAAAGGAAATATCGATGGCATTCGACCTGTGTACGGTAAAAAGGGCAGAAAATCCATTCCTGATCGAGAGCGTGCGGATCAAGGTCTGGTCGATAGAGGAACTATGTTTTTTCCTGAGAAACAATCTGTGTCTGATCGACCGCTCTGTTGTAAATGAGCGTCTTGCAGACTGGGTCACGGAGGAGCTGGGCCTCCGTACCCTGGGGCACAAGCTTTCGGATGCGCTCAGGCGTCCTGACCGGGATATCACTTACTTCATCATGCCGATCTTCGCGGAGATCGGGTATCTTTCCCAGGATGATCAGCGGATCGTGAGAAAGCAGCTTATGGAAGTCCAGGTGCAGCCGGAAGAAGAGAGCACGAAGATGAAAGCCGACTACCTTGTCCGCTGCGGGAAATCCGCCGCAGCCAGAACTCTTTACCGGCAGATCCTGAAAAGCGGAAGAGACGGAAAGCTGCGTACCTCCTTCCTGGAATCCGTATGGAATAACCTTGGCTGTGCATATGCGAGGGAGTTCCGCTTCCGCAAGGCAGCGGAGAGTTTTCATTCCGGTTACCTGCTGGGGCATTCCAGAGAACTTCTGAGAAAGTACCTGAGCTGTCTTCCGCTTTATCTTGATGCGGAAGATTACCGGCAGAAGATCGAAGAGATCGGGGCTGATCCGGTCTTTACGGCAGAGACCCAGAAGATGAATGCAAAGTGCGCAGAGGACATATCCGAACGGATCTTAGTGAGAACGAGGCCGGACGAGGACGTGAGGGAAGCTGCCGGAACTGTCTTTGACGACTACAGGAGGGAAGCTTCCTGAGAAGGGAAAGATTCCTGGTATCTCCGCTCCGGCCTTAGCCTTGCGTGCAGATGCCCTTTGGTCTATAATATCCGCGCGGTGTAGTTGCTTTTCATAAGAGGAGAAAAAGCTTGGAAAAACAGAATACGAGGCGGGAACCGGGAATCTTCTGCCAGGGCGAACTGTCTGACAGTCCGCGCGAGGAGTGTGGGGTTTTCGGGATGTATGACTTCTCGGGCGAGGAGAATGTGGCATCCACGATCTATTATGGTCTGCTTGCCCTGCAGCACAGAGGACAGGAAAGCTGTGGAATCGCCGTGAGCGACACCAAAGGGCCTAAGGGAGCCGTCAGAAGCAGAAGGGGAATGGGGCTGGTGAATGAAAATTTCAGCGCCGGGAATCTCCAGACCCTGATGGGAGACATCGGAGTAGGGCATGTCCGCTATTCCACAGCAGGGCAGAGCACGATCGAGAATGCTCAGCCGCTTGTGCTCAATTACATCAAGGGGACTCTTGCACTGGCACATAACGGCAACCTGGTCAATGCGCCTGAACTGAAGAGAGAACTTGCGAGAACAGGTGCGATCTTCCAGACAACGATCGATTCAGAGATCATTGCCTATCATATCGCAAGTGCCCGTGTCGACGCCACAAGCGTGGAAGAAGCAGTCTCCCGGGCCATGGATAAGCTGAAGGGAGCTTATTCTCTGGTCATCATGTCTCCGAGGAAACTGATCGGGGCAAGAGATCCGATCGGGTTCAGACCGCTCTGCATTGGAAAAAGAGGAGATGCCTATATACTGGCATCCGAATCATGTGCGCTCGATGCCATCGGTGCGGAATTTATCCGCGACGTGGAGCCAGGGGAGATCGTTACGATCTCGCCGAGATTCGGGATCCATTCTGACAGAAGTCATTGCCTGAGATCAAGCAAGACTGCCAGATGCATCTTTGAATATATCTATTTCGGAAGACCGGATTCAGTGATCGACCGGGTCAGCGTCTACAATTCCAGGATCCTTGCCGGAAGATATCTGGCTCAGGACAGCCCGGTGGATGCAGATCTTGTCATCGGTGTTCCGGAATCGGGAAATATCGCCGCACTCGGATACAGTATGGAGTCAGGCATCCCGTACGGGCAGGGGTTCTTCAAGAACAGCTATATCGGAAGGACCTTCATCAAGCCAGGACAGCATGCGAGGGAATCTGCCGTCCAGGTCAAGCTGAATCCGCTGCGCCCGGCAGTGGAGGGCAAGAGGATCATCATGATCGATGATTCCATCGTCCGCGGAACGACCTCGGACAGGATCGTCAGGATGCTGAGAGATGCCGGAGCGAAGGAAGTGCATATGAGGGTGTCCAGTCCGCCTTTCCTGTATCCCTGCTATTTCGGAACGGATATCCCGGACCAGGACCAGCTGATCGCTTATGGCCGTGATGTTGAGGAGATCCGAAACATCATCGGAGCAGACAGTCTTGCATATCTGTCTCTGGACCGTCTCCCGGCGCTGGTCGACGGACTGCCGATCTGCAATGGATGTTTCTCGGGAAAGTATCCGGTGGAGCCGCCTACGGAAGATATCCGCGGCACATATGAAAGATGAACAAGGAGACAATATGAGCGAATATGACAGCTTTACCAGCCCTCTTTCCAAGCGTTATGCCAGCAAAGAGATGCAGTATCTGTTCTCCCAGGAAAAGAAGTTCCGTACCTGGAGAAAGCTCTGGGTCGCGCTTGCAGAGACAGAGAAGGAACTGGGGCTTGACATAACAGATGAGCAGATCGCTGAACTGAAGGCTCATCAGGATGATATCAACTATAAAGATGCCGAAGAGCGGGAGAAGGTTGTACGTCACGATGTCATGAGCCATGTATATGCATACGGCCTTCAGTGTCCGAAAGCGAAGGGCATCATCCATCTCGGAGCAACCTCCTGCTATGTCGGAGACAATACCGATATCATCATCATGAAGGAAGCGCTTGATCTGGTACGCAGAAAACTGGTTGGAGTGATCGACCTGCTCGCGAAGTTTGCGGATGAGTACAAGACCCTTCCGACTCTGGCATATACCCATTATCAGCCGGCCCAGCCAACTACGGTCGGAAAGAGAGCGACGCTCTGGATCAATGAGTTCATGATGGATCTTGAGGACCTTGAATATGTCAGCTCAACCCTGAAGCTTCTCGGATGCAAGGGAACCACCGGAACCCAGGCATCCTTCAAGGAACTGTTTGGCGGCGATGATGAGAAGATCGATCAGATCGATCCTAAGATCGCGGAAAAGATGGGATTCTCCGCATGCTATCCAGTATCCGGCCAGACCTATTCCAGAAAGGTCGATACCAGAGTCATGAATGTTCTTGCCGGGATCGCGGAGAGCGCCCACAAGATGGCGACTGACATCCGGCTCCTGCAGCATGCCAAGGAAGTAGAGGAACCTTTTGAGAAGAGTCAGATCGGTTCTTCCGCCATGGCATACAAGAGAAACCCGATGCGTTCCGAGAGAATCTGCTCTCTTGCGCGCTATGTGATCTGCGATGCTCTGAATCCGGCGATCACCAGCTCCGTTCAGTGGTTTGAGAGAACTCTGGACGACTCGGCGAACAAGAGGATCTCCATTGCGGAAGGTTTTCTTGCCGCTGATGGGATCCTGGATCTGTGCCTGAACGTGACTGACGGCATGAAAGTTTACCCGAAGGTCATCGAAAAGCACCTGAGAGAGGAACTTCCTTTCATGGCCACTGAGAATATCATGATGGATGCAGTCAAGGCGGGAGGAGACCGTCAGGAAGCCCACGAGAGGATCCGCGAGCTGTCCATGCAGGCGGGCAGAAGGGTCAAGGAAGAAGGCAGGAGCAACAATCTTCTGGAACTCATAGCCTCAGATCCGATGTTCCATCTTGACGCGGAGGAACTTGAGAAGTCCATGGACCCTTCCAAATATGTCGGAAGGGCTCCTCAGCAGGTTGAGAAATATCTGGCAGATGTAGTCCGTCCGACCCTTGCAAAGTATCAGGGGGACGCAGTCGAGTCCGCAGATATCGAGGTGTAATGATCACAGGATGATCAAGACGGCGGCGCGTATGTACATCATTCGTCCGGCTGAGGAAAGTCCGGACGTACATCGTACCCCATTACCTATCGATTGGAATAGTGTGAAGCATACAGGAGGATTGAATCATGGTACAGGCAGTTGTCGGAGCAAACTGGGGCGACGAAGGGAAAGGAAAGATCGTAGATGTCCTGGCGAATCAGGCTGATATCGTCGTACGCTATCAGGGCGGCGCCAATGCAGGACACACGATCGTGAACAAGTACGGAAAGTTCGCTCTTCATACTCTTCCGAGCGGTGTATGCCATCCTGAGATCACCAACGTTCTGGGCAATGGCGTTGCCCTGAACATCCCGCTGGTGATCAGGGAGATCAATGACATCACATCAAAAGGAGTACCGACTCCGAAACTTCTCATCTCCGACAGGGCACAGGTTGTCATGAGCTATCACATCCTGTTTGATCAGTGCGAGGAAGAGAGACTTGGAGGAAAGTCCTTCGGATCGACTAAGTCCGGCATTGCACCTTTCTTTTCAGACAAGTATGCGAAGATCGGATTCCAGGTCTGCGAGCTGTTTGATGACGACATTCTGAATGATCGCATCGAGCATATCCTTCCGATCAAGAACGCCCTTCTGACAGGCCTTTATCACAAGGACCCGCTGACCCATGAGGGACTGCTGAAGGAACTGCACGAGTACCGCGATATGGTAAAGCCTTATGCTGCTGATACAGCAACATTCCTTGAAAATGCGATCCGCGAAGGCAGGACCATCCTGCTGGAAGGTCAGCTTGGGACCATGAAGGACCCGGACCAGGGAATCTATCCGATGGTTACCTCTTCCCCGACCCTCGCAGGCTACGGGGCGATCGGAGCAGGGATCGCACCTTACTCCATCGAGAAAGTCATCACGGTCACCAAGGCTTATTCCAGCGCTGTCGGAGCAGGAGAATTCGTCTCTGAGATCTTCGGCGATGAGGCGGAGGAGCTCAGAAGAAGAGGCGGCGACGGCGGAGAGTACGGCGCGACCACAGGAAGGCCGAGAAGAGTCGGCTGGTATGACTGTGTTGCATCTAAGTATGGCTGCAGACTGCAGGGAGCTACCGATGTTGCATTTACCGTTCTGGACGATCTTGGATACCTGGATGAGATCCCGGTCTGTGTCGCCTACGATATCGACGGAAAGCAGACGACCGACTTCCCGACAACTCCGACGCTGAGGAAGGCAAAGCCGGTCTGGAAGAAGCTTCCGGGCTGGAAATGTGATATCCGCGGGATCAGGAAGTACGAAGATCTTCCGGAGAATTGCAGAAAGTATGTCGAGTTTATCGAAGAACAGATCGGATATCCGATTACCATGGTCAGCAACGGTCCGAAGAGAGATGACATTATCTATCGTGAAAGTCCGCTGAAGAAGTAATCGTAAACCAGAAATCCTGAATCTGCTGCTACGCCCTGCGGCGCCTCTTCCGCTGATGTCACCGGAAGCGGCTGCTGCAGGGCATCTGCAGTTTACCGGCTGCATTGCGGCGGCCGCCTGATTGGAGAGATTTTATGAAGATCGCTGCTTTTGCCGGCGTGGCGACACTGGTACAGCTTCTGCTGTTTCTGTGTACGGGGTCCGTCGTTATGAAACTGAGAGGGAGAAAAGCCTGGTCTGTGTCAGGTGCCTTGCTTCTCGGTTTTTTTATCTATTTTTCCATATTTGAGATCATCTGCCTGATCGCGGAAGTTACGCTGGCTCCGCTTGGAAGACTGGCCGTGATCATGCTTGTGATCGACGCCGCTGCCATCATAGCAGGCACCGTATACTGCGGAAGAGACTGGATCATGCGTCTTAAGACTCTGCCGGAGAGGCTGAAGGCGCACGGGATTCTGATCTTTTTCGCCATCCTGGCAGTTCTGGCAGTCTGTTTCTTTGCACTGATCTATACAGATGGATCTGCAGATGCTGATTATTATATCGGGATGGCGTCCACCGCTCTGTTCACGGATTCGATCGGACGGTACGAACCGACCAACGGACTCCTCATGACTGCAATCAATCCCCGCTATGCCTATGCGCTGTATCCATACCACAATGCCGTCATGTCAGATCTTTTCCACATCCCGGTTATCGTTCAGGCAAGAACGGTGATGAACGTCATCAATGCATTCATGTGCTGTATCGCTGTCTATCGTCTGGGGATCTGTCTCTTTGCCGGGAAGGCTGAGAACTGTGTCATGCCTGAAACTGGCCTTGATGCAGCCTCTGCATCTGCTGTTCGGAAGGCAGATCTGTTCACTTTGCTTGTCCTGGTCATTCATCTTTTCTCCTCGACGATCTATATGCCTGGGACCTTTCTGTTCTCAAGATCGTTCGAAGGAAAGAATCTGATCGCAAACCTTGTGCTTCCTTCGGTGATTGCGGCAGCCGTCTCCATATGGCGGGGGACAGCGGGCAGCAGGAGACACCTCTTTGCCGATCTGTTTCTCATGATCGCAGCAGGCGTATGCTTTTCGTCAAGTGTTGTGATACCAGCTGCTTTCCTGACGGCGGCGATCATTCCATATATCCTGATCAGGAAAGACTTCCGGATGATCTTCGGCTATCTGTTCAGCATGGTCCCCGCTGTCGTCTGGATGACCCTGTATGTGCTTAACTCACATTACGTTTTTATCATTCGGACGTATCGCTGATCCCGGAGGTGTCTCATGGAAGGTGTAACAATCTCAAAATACGGACTTGCCTTTGTTCCGAAGGTCCTCGTGGGCTACTTCGGACAGAGCTGGTTCATTCTCATCATCTTTATTGCCGGAATGATCGCAGGGACTTATGTCATTCTGAGGGAGCGGACGGATCCTTCCGGAAAGCAGGCGGGCTTTCAGAGCGGCGGCGTGACGAAGATGAACTGGGCAGTTCTGATCGTGTTTCTCCTGACTCTGTATAACCCTTTTGTCGTGAAAGCCCTTGTACCCAGGCTTGGGATGACTCCGGTCTATTACAGAGCTTTCTGGGCCCTGCCTGTCGTAACCGGTGCCGCTTACTATCTCACATCTTTTGCTTTCAGAGTCAAAACAAAAGTGGCGGCAATCGTACTTTCAGCAGTCATCGCAGTCATGGCTGTTCTTATGCCTGTGAACCCCGGGATCCGATACCATCTGCGCATGCCGGATAATATCTACAAGGTAAGCGGATCGGTGCCTGTGATCTGTGATGCGATCCACAGGGATTTTGAACAGACGGACCAGTATCAGGAAAAGCTCAGCGCCGCGGAAGGAGCGGACCGGATGACCAAGAAGGGGGCACGTAAATTCGTGCGTACTCTTCCGAGATGTGTGTTTCCTTATGAACTTGAATTCCAGGTCCGTCCGTATGACCCTTCCATAACTCTGGTATTCCGGCGTGACATGCGTCTTTCCTACGAAGGAAGCATGGCAACAGGTGTTGACTACTCGGAATGGAAGGCTTTCACTCCGAGAAAGATGATCCTGGATGCCATGTATGGCAGAGATCCATCCATCACACCGGATATGCTGAGAGAATCGCTGAAGAAAGCGAAGGCGAACTATCTGGTCGTCGAGAACCATCTTGACAACCGGGAGCTGCTGGAGAAAGCCGGATGCAGGCTGATCGGAGACGAAGCGGGCTATCATATCTATTCCTGGGGACTTACAAAGTCGGGAGAAGCCGGCTGAAGGAGATCCTGGAAGGGCTGAAAAACAGAAAGAAAGACGGGCTCTTACTTTTCGGGAGAGTCCGTCTTTCCTTCTGTCTTATCGGTTTCTGTTTCCGCTTTCCTGTAGGCATCTTCCTGACTTCTGCCGGAAAAGATCCGGGCGGCCAGGCGGACCGCGTACAGAAGGACAGGCACGATGACGGTGAGCACGATCGATGCCATCAGCCAGCCCTGAGTGTTCTCATTCCCGAAGATGGCAAGAAGCATCGTCGCCGCATACATGACAATGAGCAGGATCGCTCCGAGGAGTGCAAGAATCCGTTTCAGCTTTTTCATAGAAGGAATCCTCCGCCTTGGCTGACATCCGGTAACAAAGGAAGTTTAGCACATAAGGGGGAAAAAGCACAGACCTTCCGGAAGCAGCTTTTTCTTGAAAATGGGGCAGTGATACGTTATACTGACCTCGTGTTTCCAGGAGAAGACTACACAGGCGGCATCCCGGATACAACGATCACTATCATGAAATGAGGTAAAAACATATGGCACTTTTGGATGACTGGAGAGCAGTCGCGTATAATACGCAGACGGACAAGAAAAAGCTTCAGCAGTTCTGGTCTGATTATTTTCTCAAGGAGAAGGCAATCTATGAAGAGCTTCTGAAGGCTCCGGATGATGTCGTGAAGGGTACCGTGAAGGAACTTGCTGATAAGTTCGGCGTAACGGTCCAGACTATGACGGGATTCCTCGATGGGATCAATGATTCTCTGAAGGTCAAAAACCCGATCGAGACTATGGAAGAGGATACGGAAGTCAGCCTTGGATTCGACAAAGTGCTCCTTTATAAGAACATGGTCGATGCAAAGGCAGACTGGCTGTACGGTCTTGAAGAATGGAAGACCATCTTCGATGAGGATACCAGGAAAAAACTTTATCTGGAAGCCAAGAAGATGAACACGATCGTCAAGCCGAAGAAGATCGGAAGGAACGACCCGTGCCCATGCGGAAGCGGCAAGAAATATAAGTTCTGTCATGGAAGGACACCTGAGCTTCAGAAGGAGCTCGAAGAGATGCTCGCTGCAAAGGGCGAGTGATCCATGCGTTATGTCTGGCTGACGGCGGGAATCCTGTGTCTTTCTTATTATGGGACTATTGCGTTCCACGCAGGACCTGATGCGGATTTTTCGTGGTTCTGGATCCTGCTGGGGGCTGCTTTTCTGCTGATATACGGCAGGAGTATGCTGGTAAGGACACACCCGGAGCTGTGTCCGGTCCTTTTTCACCGCATCTTTCTTTCGGTATTCTGTGCAGGCCTTCTGTTGATGGCGTCTTTCTGCATCCCAGTACTTTTGGGGATGGATCTTCCGATGCCGGAGAGGACGGACTATGTGGTCGTTCTGGGAGCCCAGGTGAAAAAGACAGAGCCTTCGAGGGCGCTGCTGAAAAGGCTGCAGAAGGCACTTGAGTGCGCGGAAAAGATGCCTGCCGCGAAGCTGATCCTTTCCGGCGGGAAGGGAGACGGCGAGGTGATCACGGAAGCAGAATGCATGAGACGCTATCTGACAGAGCACGGTGTAAGGGAGGAACGTCTGATTCTGGAGGACAGGTCCACCACTACAAGGGAGAACCTGATCTTTTCTGACAGACTGACAGGCTGCAGCAAAAGCAGGTGCGGGATCCTTTCCAATGATTTTCACATCTGCCGTGCCCTCAGGATCGCGGCAAGACTCGGTTATACCGACGCTGTGGGAATCGATGCACCGGGAGATCCACTTATGGAGCTTCATTACATCATAAGGGAATCTGCGGCGCTTATCGCAGGAAAGATCAGGGGGATCCTGTAGCATTGTGAGATCGGAACAGTAAGGAGAGCGAGATCATGACAAAGCTTGAGAGAAGGGCAGCCCTTGCAGTCCTGGGCATGACTGCCGGGGTGATCGCTGCAGGCGTAAGGCTTGCCGGAAAAAGGGCGAGGTATCTGGCGGAGAAGGCGGCAGCCGCATTTCAGGATGATGACCTCACTGATGAAGGGGATGCAGATCCGGGACCTGAAGGGGATAGCCGGAAAATTTCTGGGCAGCACTCTTGACAGAACCATCCTGGGATGTTAGAGTACTATTGTTTTGTGACAGGAAAGCAGAGATTATCTCTCACCCGGCCGATTTGTTCGCGCCGTGGTTCATAAGTCTTTGATCCGGGAACAGATTTTTGTTCCGGGTGACTGTGAGCTGCGAGCGGATAACCTGGTTATCCGCTTTTCTGTTGTATGGAATCATATCTGAGTCGTTTACAGAGATAAAGGAGGGAAAAAGCCATTAGCGATTTACAGATTAACGAACAGATCCGTGACAGGGAAGTTCGTCTTGTTGGCGAAAACGGTGAACAGCTTGGCCTTATGAGCGCGCGGGAAGCGCAGGAGAAGGCAAGGGAAGCAGGCCTGGATCTTGTTAAGATCGCTCCGCGTGCAGTTCCGCCGGTGTGCAAGATCATCGATTATGGAAAGTACCGCTACGAGCAGGTCCGCAGACAGAAGGAAGCCAGAAAGAAACAGAAGATCGTTGAGATCAAAGAGGTCCGCCTCTCGCCGAATATCGATGTAAACGACATGAACACGAAGATGACTTCCGCAAGAAAGTTCTTCGAAAAGGGGAACAAGGTGAAGGTCACTCTGAGGTTCAGAGGACGAGAGATGGCCCATATGCAGGCCAGCAGACACATTCTTGAGGATTTCGCGAAAGCATGTGAGGACGTCGCTTCAGTCGACAAGCCGATCAAGCAGGAGGGAAGATCTCTCACGATGATCCTGTCTGCGAAGAAGAACTGACCAAAAGGAGGAAACGAATTATGCCAAAGATGAAGACAAGCAGAGCTGCTGCCAAGCGTTTCACAAAGACCGGGACAGGAAAGCTCAGAAGAAATAAGGCGTACAAGAGCCATATCCTTACAAAGAAGACAACCAAGAGGAAGAGAAATCTTCGTCAGTCTACCATCACGGATAAGACAAATGCACCGAACATGAAGAAGATCCTTCCGTACTTATAATTGTCCTCCTCTGAGAGAACTGATTAGAGTATGGTGTCTGAATAATATGACGCAAGTGCCAAAAGTCATTGGCCGTGTGCGCTTGCGCACATAAGGCCATATGACTTATTGGCACGCCTAACACTGAGCACGTAGGAATTTGCGTATGCAAATTCCGAGAGTGCGAAGTGTTAAGGATTGCGGGAGTTGCGAAGCAACGAAGCAATCCGTGCGTCAAAGCGTGTGACAAAAGGGACTTTTGGCACACGGATCATAATATAGGAGGATAATATAATGGCAAGAATCAAAGGCGCACTTAACGCTAGAAAGAAGCATAACAGAGTCCTGAAGCTCGCGAAGGGCTACAGAGGAGCACGCAGCAAGCAGTACAGAGTCGCAAAGCAGAGCGTAATGCGCGCACTGACCACCGCATATGCAGGCCGCAAGGAGAGAAAGAGACAGTTCCGTCAGCTCTGGATCGCCCGCATCAACGCTGCAGCCCGCATGAACGGACTTTCCTACAGCAAGTTCATGTATGGACTCAAGCAGTGCGGCATCGAGCTGAACCGCAAGGTCCTTGCTGACATGGCTGTCAACGATGCAAAGGGATTTGCTGATCTGGCAAAGGCAGTAAAGGAAAAGCTCGCTTAAGCTTCTCAGCAGAGAGTACAATACGGAAGAGGGACAGACGGCCGGCGGCCGCCGCCCTCTTTTTTCTTTTTTGTTCCAAATATTTTGTTACTATTCACAG
>DLFD01000007.1:0-3630 GCA_002482005.1 Lachnospiraceae bacterium UBA7729
ACAAAACTATTGACACTATCCAGATTTGTTTGATGATATGCCCAAAATATGCTTCCGGAGCGGCTTGATTATGATCAAAAGATACAAAAATCTGAAGCTTGGACAGAAACTTATCTTAATATTCCTGGTGATCTCCCTGATCCCGATCACGCTGATCCAGATGATCCACTATGCCCGGACGAAGACGAGTATGACTAAGCAGGTCAGCCAGGTGATCCGCAGCAACCTGATTCAGATCTCTGAGAGGACGAATCTGACCTTGCAGGTCTACACGAACGTGCTCTACCAGCTCTACGTGGATGACGACCTGATCCATGGCTGCTTAGTCCTGGAGCAGGGGACTGATGCCCAGAAGGCGGCCGCCCGCGGAACCATCATGGAGGAAATGCGCCGCGGCGCCAGTGTTGTCGAGGGCGTGAGGACGATCAGCCTGGTCTGTCCGAACGGGGAGGCTGTGACTTACGATACGACAACAGACTCTTCGGTCACTAATCTGTGGATGCGTTTTCGGGACCTGCGCATGATCCCTCCTTATCAGAATGCCGAAAATATGCCGGGCATGGTCATCACGCCGACGATGAAGTTCAAGCTGACCGAGGGCGATGGCTACTACTTCCATATCTCCAAGCGGATCTTTGATTTTGACCATCTGGAGAAGGGGAGCATCGGAACCCTGGTCATGTCCATCGATGAGGATGTGCTCGACTCCCTCTGCAATCCGGCGGAGAGCGGAAGCTCCAACGGGATCAACTATATCGTCTCGGAGGAAGGCCGTCTGGTCTGTTTCCCGAAGCGGGAATATGCTGCCAGAAAGATCGATCAGGCAGACGACAGCTGGATCGGGGAGAGCGGTGTCCTGGCATCGGAAGGTACGCTTGCCCGGAACGCCTATGAGGATTCCCAGACTGGCTGGACGTTTGTCAATGCCTATGATGAAGGGCAGGTCCTGGCTCCGGTGAGACGGACGGAGCGGATGATCATCGCTGTCAGCGTCCTGATCATGAGCCTGATCGGTGTGACGATCTTCCGGACGATCCGCGGCATCAACCGGTCGGTCTCCACGATCGTGAGCGGTATGAAGAAGGTACAGGAGGGAGACCTTGATCAGAAGATCACAGTTCAGAACAGGGATGAACTGGGGATGATCGCGGATAACTTCAATCTGATGACGGCAAGGATAAAAGAGCTGCTTACTGAAGTGACGGATGCGAAGGACCGTCAGCGGGAGGCGGAACTGCACGCACTCGAAGCGCAGATCAATCCGCATTTTCTGTACAACACCCTGGATTCCATCAACTGGATGGCGATCGAGCATGGGGAGAAGGACATCAGCCGGGCGCTCCGCAATCTTGGGCTGATCCTGCGTCATACGATCAGCAGGAGCGATGCGACGGTTACGGTCGGGGAGACGGCGCAGTTCCTCGACCGGTATTTCGAGCTTCAGGATATCCGCTATGAAGGCGCTTTCCGGGCGGAGGTGCAGATGGCGGAGGAAGTGGAGGATTACCGCATCCACAAGCTGCTGATCCAGCCTTTTGTGGAGAATGCGATCATCCATGGCTTTGCGGGGATCGAGGAAGGCGGCCTTCTGACTGTCCGGATCGACCGGTCGGAGGACAGGCAGTACCTTCAGATCAGCATAGCCGATAACGGGCATGGCTTCGAACCGGAGCTGGCGGAGATCATGAACAACCGGCAGGCGGTACTTGGAAGCCTGGAGGGAAGCAGAGGGCTTGCTGCCGGCACAGGAGGGATAGGACTCAGAAGTGCATTTACGAGAGCGGCGATGTATTACGGAGACAAGGCTCACTGGAACATCAACAGCGTGAAGGGGGTCGGGACCGAGATCACGCTCTATATCCCGGCGGAAGAGGTTAACGGAGAGAAAGCATGAAGATAGTGATCGTTGAGGATGAGATCCGGATCCGGAACGGGCTTGCGCGGCTGCTTTCCGGGTACGACGGAGTCGAGGTGGCCGGCAAGGCCAAGAATGGTGCCGAGGGTCTGGCCATGGTCCGGCAGACTCAGCCGGATGTGGTCTTTACGGATATCCGAATGCCGGAGATGGACGGTCTTGACATGCTGGAGGAGCTGAAGAAAGAAGGAATCCGGTGTCACTCTGTGATCCTGACGGGCTATGCGGAGTTCGAATACGCGCAGAGGGCGATCTCCTGCGGGGCGGACGCCTACCTGCTGAAGCCGGTTACGGTGGAGGATGTGGAGAAGGTACTCGGGAAACTGGAGGAGAACATCCGCAGGGAGGCGGCCCGCTTCGAGGGAACGCCAGACTGGTATCTTCATGCCTGCCTGACCGGCACGATCGGAGATAGTCCGGATGTCATGAAGAAGGCGATGCTGGCCATGGGGCTTCCGGAGAATGGGGAGCTACTCCTTCTGACCGGTTATTCAGGGACGGGAACATTCGATGAACAGACTTTGAAAAAACACTTCGGGTCCCTAGATGATGGATATCGCGCAATGGCGCTCAGAAGCAGCGGAAAGAAATGTGATCTGCTGTATCTTATGGCAGGAAGGGAGGCAGGTCACGGAGCTGTTTCCGGGAATGATGGAGGCAGGAAACTGGAAGAGAGGGGGAACCGAGTCCTTGCCACCTACTCCGCCTATGAAGACAGTGTCTGGACATTGCAGGACCTTTGGAGATTTCCGGAAACCGGGCCGGACGGCATAAAGATCCGCCGGCAGCTGCAGGTCATAAGGGCAGCGGCAGAAAAGGCTGATCAGATGATGCTCTGGAACATGGTCTGTGGGAAGCGGACGGTACTGACGGAAGAGATGTGCGGCCGGGCATATCCCGGGTACACGGGGCGTCCGGGCGAGGAGAAGCACATCGGGAAAGTTCTCTGCAGCGGTTCTGAGGAGGATGTGAAGAAGTGGATAGAGGAAACATATCGACAGATAGATGTCAATCGATATGACCCAGTATCGGTCAGAAGATATCTGAGCAATCTGGCTGACGATATCCTCCACTTTGCCATTCATACCTGGCCGGAAAAGGAGAAGCAGCTCCGGGAACTTGATACAGCGGGGAAGATCCAGGCGGTGATCTTCCCGGAGGAGATGCTGGAGTGTCTAAGGCAGCAGGCGGCTGTTATCTTCACAAGGGAGCCGCAGAGGGAGACGATCCAGAACTATACGCTGATGAAGGCAATTGCCTACATCCGGGGACACTTTGCGGAGCCTCTCCTTCAGGAGGAGGTGGCGGCGAGCCTGTCGGTGACGCCAGAATATCTGAGCACCCTGATGCACAGGGAGATGAATATCAGCTTTCCCGCATTCGTGAACCAGTACCGGATCAGTCAGGCAAAGAGGCTTCTGAAAGGGACTGACCGGAAGATCTATGAGGTGGCGGAGGAGGTCGGCTTCTCCGACGTCAAGTACTTCACAAGGGTCTTCCGCGAACAGACGGGGCTGACGCCGAAGGAGTTCCGAAATCAGTGATTGGAGGGATTTCCATGTGCCATAGCATGCAGCATTACAGATGGATAGAAAAACTTGCCGGACTTCTGGCAGCGGGGGCCGTTATCTGCGCCGCTCCGGCTTATGCGGAAGCAGCGGAAACGGGAGATAAGGCAGAAGCTGTGGGTATAGCAGAAGCGGGAGGTAAGGCAG
>DLFD01000007.1:3690-10251 GCA_002482005.1 Lachnospiraceae bacterium UBA7729
CAGAAGCGGGAGGTAAGGCAGAAGCTGTGAGTACAGCAGAAGCCGGAGATAAGACAGCGACTGTGTGTACAGTGGAAGCGGGGGATAAGACGGTGGCAGGAGATGCATCCGGTGCGGCAGATACCGGTAAGGAGAATGACACCGGGAAGGAGAATGACGCCGGCGGCCGCGAGGAGCTTCTGCTCTGGTCCTACTATGAGGCGGACGGCCAGGTGAAGGGGCTGGACCAGCTGACGGAGGCTTTCAACGAGAGCCAGGACCAGTACCACATCACCTGGGAGTATGTCCCTATGACGGAGTTTGAGCGGAAGATCTCCAGGGCTTACACGGAGGAAGGCCTCCCGGACCTGGTGATCATCGACAATCCGGACATGCCGGGCTTCATTCAGCTTGGCATGTTCGAGGACATCACGGACTACGTGGATGAGCTTGGGATCGAGAAGGAATACTATCCGGCAGCGGTCCAGACCACCCGGTATGAAGGAAGATACTACGGAGTCCCATTCAACAGCAATAATGTCTGCCTGGTCTGCAGGAGGGATCTGTTGGAGCAGGCCAGCGTGGAGGAGCCGTCCAACTGGGACGAGTTCTACGAAGCGGTGAAGACGCTGACGACAGATGACACTTATGGCTTCCTGATGAGTTGCGTGGATTCCGAACAGGGAGCGTTCCAGCTGCTCTCCTGGGTGATGTCATCGTCGGATAAGAACCCGCTGGCGGACACTTCGGGCAAGTTCCGCATCAGCGAGGATTCCGTCTACAAGGCTTATGACCTGCTCAACTGGCTGGTCCAGGAAGGGCTGATGCCGGCGGACTGCCTCAACTACAGCCAGATCGACGTGGCGAGGCGTTTTATCAGCGGCGACATTGCCATGATGGAGAACGGGCCGTGGGTCTTCGGCATGCTTGACGAGGCCGGCGTCGACTATACGCTGGCGCCGATGCCTTACCTGACCCAGAGGGCATCGATCCTGGGAGGCGAGAATCTCGGGATCATCAAGGGGAAAAATGTGGCAGGCGCCATGTCTTTCATCCGTTTCTGCACAAAAGGCGGCATCGATGACTTCTGCAGGACGGCGGGACTTCTGCCTTCCAGGATCGAGTCGGCGCAGGAGATCATCGAGGATGATCCGCATCTGTCGATCATCAAGGAGCAGATGGGCTATTCGGTCCCCAGAACCTCGATCGAGGACTGGAAGAGGATCTCCGGAGACCTGACGGAGAGTTTCCGCAGGATGGTCGCCGGAGAGATCCCGGTGAGGGACGCGGCGGAGGAAGTCGCAGGCGGGGAAGACGACGAAGCGGCAGAGACTCCATGATATCAGGCGGCTTCTGCCGGGGCGCAGGCGATGGCTCCATGAGACCAGGCGGCACGCAAAGTGCCGGAAGAACATCACCGGAGAGAAAACAGACATGTGCATATTGCCTGAAATATGGCAGATTAAATCGTATAAAATATATAAAACAACGACTATTGCATTCAAATAGAAACAAAATGCATGCAAGGTGGACAAAACTCACATGAAGTTTGTCCACCTTTCTTAATTTTTTAGAATTTTCGAAGCATCTCTCCTCCGCTACACTGAAACCAGTTAAGAAACCTGCCGCTCTATCGGACATGGGGCGGGGAGGCCCGGCGGCATGCCGGACCGGAGAACACAGTGCGCAAAGGAGGTATTTTTCATGCGTAAAAAGATGCTGCTTGCTTCAGCGGCAGTTCTGGCTGCTGCGACGATCCTTTCGTCAGGGACAGCGATGGCTGCCGACAAGAAGCCGGTCGTGATCTGGGACTATTTCGAGACCGATGCCCAGAAACAGATGATGCAGACCCTGATCGATGGGTTCAATGCTTCCCAGGATGAGTACGAAGCATCCCATACTTATGTACCGTTTGCAGACTATGAGAAACAGCTTGTCCTCGGTGTTGCTTCCGGAGAGCTTCCGGATGTCGTCATCCTCGATGGCTGCGATATGGCATCCTTCATCGAGATGGACCTGTTCGGAGATATCTCCGATATGGACGTCAACTGGGATGAGTACCTGGAAGGCCCGATGTCCTCGACCATGATGGACGGAAAGCATTACGGACTGCCGTTCGCAACAAACTGCACGGCCCTGTTCTATAACAAGGATCTGCTGGACAAGGCAGGAGTTGCTTATCCGGATGAGAACACCACATGGGAGCAGTTCCATGAGATGTGCAAGAAGCTGTCAGACTCCGGAGTCACCGGTTTCGGCAATGCTGCGATCGGAACAGATGAAGGTACCTTCCAGTGCCTGCAGTGGCTGTATACCGCAGGCGGTTCCTACACCGACATCAAGGGCGGTGAGAAGGCTTACGAGCTGATGCAGTCCATGATCGAAGACGGATCCTGGAGCAAAGAGTGCGTGAACTGGGCACAGACCGATGTCTGCAACAACTGGAAGGCCGGAAATCTTGCTATGATGCAGAACGGACCGTGGCAGATCCCTGGCATCGAATCTGACGCACCGGATATGAACTACGGCGTAACCGTACTTCCGAAGTTCGATGAGCAGTCCGGGCAGGCTACCTCCATCCTCGGCGGTGAGAACATGGGCGCTGTCAAGAAGGATGACATGGGCGGAGCCAAGGCATTCCTTGAATACTACAATCAGACCGATGTCATGGTAGAAGCTATGAAGCAGTATGGTTCCTTCCCTCCGAAGACCGAAGCTGCCAAGGATACTTACTGGACCGATGATCCGATCCAGAAGGAGTTCATCACCCAGCTTGAGACCTCTATCCCGAGAGGACCGTCCCCAATCTGGCCGACCTACTCCAAAGCAATCCAGGCCGGATTCCAGGAAGTTATGACTGGAGCAAAGACGCCTGAGCAGGCAGCTGAGGATACACAGGCTGCAGTCGACGCCATCAAGTAAATGTTTCTCAGCGGTTTCCTTTTCCTGCAGCGGCCTGAAGAGCAGGACATAAGAGATGCAGGGCAGGGAGACCGTTATCAGGCGGGGGAGGCGGAAAGCCTTTCCCGCCTTTTCGGGACTTACGGTACCGTTTTTTACATAGCTGTGCTGACTGGATCACGATCCCGGGGCTGCAGCTCTATTGCGGATCCTAGGGCAGAGCAGCCGGGGAGGGACGTCTAATGCCATCCGGGGAGGCACGTCAATAGCCATAAGGAGGCAGACTTGTAAGAGCGGCGCCGCAAGTCCCGAAGGATACAGGGACCTTAGGAGGTTTTTCCATGGATCATAAGAAAAAACTGAGCTCAGCCGGGAAGATGGGACTCTTGTTTTCCCTTCCGGCTGTCATCTACATGCTGGTCTTCGTCGGATATCCGACCATATCGAATTTCATCCTGAGCTTTAAGAATGTGGATGTCTTCAACTTTGCAAGGTCGGCGGACCAGCAGTTTGTAGGGATTGCAAACTACAGGGAACTGTTCTCGGACCCGAATTCGGTCATGCTGAAGTCCGTCGGGAACACCCTTCTCTTCACGGTGTGCTCGATCTTCTTCCAGTTCATCATCGGATTCATCCTGGCGCTCCTCTTCAGCAAGAGATTCCCGGCATCCTCCTTCTTCCGCGGAGCATCGATGATCTCCTGGCTGCTTCCGGTCACTGTTGCCGGACTGCTCTTCAAGTTCATCTTCGCATCCTCCGGAGGGATCGCGAACCAGATGCTGATGTCGCTCCATCTGATCAAAAAGCCGGTCGACTGGCTTCTGAACGGCAATACCGCGATGGTCGCCATCATCGTGGCCAATATCTGGATCGGCATCCCATTCAACATGATGCTTCTGATCACAGGCCTGACCACGGTCCCGGCAGATATCTACGAGAGCGCCAAGATCGATGGCGCCGGCAAGCTGCAGACCCTTTTCTACATCACGATCCCGGTCATCAAGCCGGCCATCATGTCGGTCCTGACCCTCGGTTTTGTCTACACCTTCAAGGTCTTCGATCTGGTCTGGGTCATGACGAAGGGCGGCCCGATCAACGCGACCGAGCTGGTTTCGACTTACGCTTACAAGCTGTCCTTTGAGGAATTCGAGTTCAGCAAAGGCGCGGCTTCCGCCAATATTCTGTTCCTGATCCTGTTCATCGTCGGCCTGTTCTACATCAGGCTGATCAACCAGGAAGAGGAGGTCATGTGATCATGAAATACGAGAAAAGAGACAGGGTACTCAGTTTCATAGCAGGACTTATCATCTTCATCATTCTTATGTTCCCGCTTTACTGGATGATCGTCACTGCTCTCAAGACGCAGGTCGAGATCTTTGAGGTGCCGACACCCCTGTGGCCGAGAAAGCTGACGCTGAAACCATTTCTGGACCAGTTTGCGGAATCCAGTACGACTCTGCAGGGCTTCAAGAACAGCTTCATCATCTCTGTCAGTTCGGCGCTGATCGCGACGATCCTGGCGATCCCGGCAGCCTACGGGCTTGCGAGGTTCCAGTTCCACAGCAAGAAGCTGCTGATCCTGTTCTTCCTGATGACCCAGATGCTGCCTTCGACCCTGATCCTGACTCCGCTCTACATCATGTTCTCGAAGGCGAAGCTTCTGAACTCTTTCATCGCTCCGATCCTCGCGGACGCGACGCTGGGGATTCCGTTCTCGGTCATCATCCTGAGGACCTACTTCCTGTCGGTGCCGAAGGAACTGGATGAAGCGGCAAGGATCGACGGCTGCTCGCCGATGCAGTCCTTCTTCCGTGTCATGATGCCGCTGGCAAAACCTGGCGTCATCGTAGCGGCGGTGTTCTCATTCGTCTATGCATGGGGTGACCTGATCTACGGCATCACCTTCATCACAGACCCGAACAAGCGCCCGATCACCTCGAACATCTACAACTACGTCCAGCAGTACCAGACCATCTGGAACTCTACGATGGCATTCGGGATCATCGCGATCTTCCCGGTCGTCCTGATCTTTATCTTCATGCAGAAGTATATCGTAAGCGGACTGACGAACGGAGCAGTGAAGGCGTGATGGGATCTCCGGATATGGTCCGGCCCGTCATGGACAGGAGTGTGGATTATGGATGAAAAAAGACTTCACATCATCGATCTGAAGAAGTTCCGCGTCGACGATCCGTTCTGGAGCAAGCACGTGGAGCTGGTAAGAAAAGAGATCATCCCCTACCAGTGGGATGCGATCAACGATAACATTCCGGGCGCGGAGCCGTCCCATTCGCTGAAGAACTTCGAGATCGCGGCAGGCCGCCGCAAGGGCGAGTTCTACGGCATGGTGTTTCAGGACACGGATGTTGCCAAATGGCTCGAAGCTGTTGGTTTCACTCTTGCTTCGTATGATCTGCCGGACCTTGAGAAGACGGCGGATGAGGTCATCGGCCTGATCGGGGAAGCGCAGCAGCCGGACGGCTATCTGGACACCTACTTCATCATCAAGGAGCCGGGCAGAAAGTGGAAGGACCTCTGCGAAGGCCATGAGCTCTACACCGCCGGACACATGATGGAAGCGGCGGCTGCCTACTATCTCGGCACCGGCAAGAGGAAGTTCCTTGACATCACCACCAGACTCGCAGACCTGCTGTGCAGAACATTTGGACCAGAAGAGGGGAAGATCCACGGCTATCCGGGACATGAGGAAGTCGAGGTCGGCCTCTGTAAACTGTACCGGGTGACGGGAGAGCGCCGCTATCTGGATCTGGCCAAATACTTCATCGACAGCCGGGGAGTCGGCGAAAACTACTTCGTCAGGGAGATGGAGCAGCCGGGATTCACGCATATCTTCCCGGACTTCAACGATTACGACACCACTTATTCCCAGTCCGACCGGCCGGTCCGCGAGCAGGACAAGGCGGAAGGCCATGCGGTCAGAGCCATGTATCTCTACAGCGCGATGGCGGACCTTGCGGGAGAGTACGACGATCCGGAGCTTCTTGAGGCATGCAGACGGCTCTTTTGGGATGTCACGAAGAAGCAGATGTACATCACCGGCAGCATTGGTTCTTCCGGGATACTGGAACGCTTCACAACGGACTACGACCTGCCGAACGACCGGAACTATTCCGAGTCCTGCGCATCTGTCGGACTTGCCATGTTCGGCAGCAGGATGGCGAGGATCACAAGGGACGCCTCCTACATCGGAGCGGTCGAGCGGGCGCTTTACAACACCGTGCTTGCCGGGATAGCGCTCGACGGGAAGAGCTTCTTCTATGTGAACCCGCTGGAGATCTGGCCGGAGAACTGTATCCCGCGCACATCCATGGAGCATGTAAAGCCGATCCGCCAGAAGTGGTTCGGAGTTGCCTGCTGTCCGCCGAACATCGCCAGAACGCTGGCATCGCTGGGACAGTACGCATATTCCGCATCCGATACGGAGATCTTCCTGAACCTCTTCATGTCGAACCAGACCTCGGTCGACCTGAAGAACGGAACTGTGGACCTCGACGTGAAGACCGCATTCCCGTTCGGCGATGAAGTGACCGTCAAGGTATCGAACGTTCCGGAAGGCGGATTCGACCTGGCAGTCAGAGTACCGGAATACGCAGAAGAGTTCGGGATCAGAGAAGGGGAAGAAGGAAAAGCTTCTTCAGCAGAGAGCACCGGGGCTGCCGG
>DLFD01000007.1:10290-11139 GCA_002482005.1 Lachnospiraceae bacterium UBA7729
GCCGGGAAGGCAGCGGCTGCAGCAAGCGCCGGGGCTGCCGGGAAGGATTCCTGCGTTTCATGCCGGGTTGAGAAGGGATATGCTTACCTTCACGTGGACCACGATACCACTTACACGATTACCATCAGGACAAAGGCAAGATTCGTCCGGGCCAATCCGAACGTCCGCGCAGATTGCGGCAAAGTAGCCATCGTCAAAGGCCCGCTTGTCTACTGCCTGGAGGAGAAAGACAACGGAAAGAACCTTGCAGAGATCTTCGTCTTCGCGGACCAGAAGATCGAAGAAGTACCATCGAAACTGTTCGGAGGCGTAACACTCCTGAAGCTGAAGGGCAAGAGGATGAAAGAAGACGCATGGAGTGAAGACGAACTCTACGCACAGCATAAAGTCATCCTCGAAGAAGTCGACCTCACCGCCGTTCCGTACCCATACTGGAACAACAGAGGCGTAGGCGAGATGACAGTGTGGATGAAGGAACTGCTGTAAGAAGACAAGAAGCTTGATTTTCACCAGAGAAGGTGCCGGGACGCTCCTGGCACCTTCTTTTTGCCTGCTTGTAACTGCTCCCGGCGACGGAATCGCAAGAAAATTAGTCGTATGCGTCGCCATGCAACGATCTGGGCTCAGGAGCCTGGCGACGGAAAAGCAAAATTTCTGGGGAAATCCGTCGCCATGGGTTCAGGCGCTCCCAGGAGCCTGGCGACGGAAACGCAGGAAAATTAGTCGTATGCGTCGCCGCGCAATGATCTGGGCCCAGGCGCCTGGCGACGGAAAAGCAAAATTTCTGGGGAAATCCGTCGCCATGGGTTCAGGCACTCCCAGGTGTCTGGCGACGGAATCGCAGGAAAA
>DLFD01000007.1:11173-14486 GCA_002482005.1 Lachnospiraceae bacterium UBA7729
CCACGCAATGATCTGGGCCCAGGAGCCTGGCGACGTAAAAGCAAAAATTCTGGGGAAATCCGTCGCCATGGGTTCAGGTGCTCCCAGGTGTCTGGCGACGGAACCGCAGGAAAATTAGTCGTATGCGTCGCCACGCAATGATCTGGGCCCAGGTGTCTGGCGACGGAAAAGCAAAAATTCTGAGGAAATCCGTCGCCATGGGTTCAGGCGCTCCCAAGTGTCTGGCGACGGAATCGCAGGAAAATTAGTCGTATGCGTCGCCACGCAATGATCTGGGCCCAAGCGTCTGGCGACGGAAAAGTAAAAATTCTGAGGAAATCCGTCGCCATGGGTTCAGGCGCTCCCAGGAGCCTGGCGACGGAACCGCAGGAAAATTAGTCGTATGCGTCGCCACGCAACGATCTGGGCTCAGGCACCAATCTGGGCCAGGTGTCCGGCCACGCCAGGCTGCCAAGTGGAGGAGTATGCCTGGCGACGGATACGCAGAAAGCAGGAAAATTCCGTCAATCTGTACTTTATTCAAACAAATATGCTACAATTGTTGTAACATTTTGTCAAAACATCCTGCATGGAGAGCGGATGAGAAGGAGGAATTTCATGAAGTATCCGAAATTGTTTGAACCCGGGAGGATCGGATCTCTCGAGCTGAAGAATCGTATCGTCATGACGGCTATGGGGTGTTCTCTTGCGGAGAGCAACGGGCAGCCAGGACCTCGCATGATCAAGTACTATGCGGACAGAGCACGCGGAGGGGCTGGCCTGATCATCACGGAGATCACCAGAATCGATGACGAGACCGGCGTCGGGACTCCGAACCAGCTGAGCGTGACCAACACTCATGTGATCGGACAGCTGTCAAGGCTTGCCGAGGCTGTTCATACCTATGACACGAAGCTCTTTGTCCAGCTTCATCATCCGGGCAACCAGACTCCGAGCCGCCTGATCGGAGGACGACAGCCGGTATCTGCATCGGACGTCACCTGCAAGGTCATCGGCGAGCAGCCGCGTCCGCTGACGACAGAAGAAGTCGAGGGCATGGTCAGGAAGTTTGTCGTGGGAGCTGTCATCGCGAAGAAAGCAGGTGTGGACGGAGTCGAGATCCACGCAGCTCACGGATACCTGGTGAGCCAGTTCATCTCCCCTCATACCAATAAGAGGACGGATAAGTACGGCGGAAGCTTCGAAGGCAGGATGCGCTTCGTGACTGAGATCATCAAGGGAATCCAGGCTTACTGCGGACCGAAGTTCCCGATCAGCGTCCGCATGAACGGCAGCGACTTCCTGGAAGACGGAATCTCCGAGGAGGAAGGCATCAAGGTCGCAAAGTACCTCGAAGCCCTCGGAATCTCCTGCATCAATGTCAGCTGCGGCATGTATGACAGTGGATCGACGATCATCGAACCATACTTCTACGAGCAGGGCTGGAAGAAACGTCTTTCGACTGGTATCAAGGCTGCCGTGAAGATCCCGGTCATCGCGGTCGACAATATCAAGGAGCCGGAGGTTGCTGAGAAACTTCTCGATGAAGGCTGCAGCGACTACGTCGGGATCGCAAGAGGATTCCTGGCAGATCCTGACTGGGGCGTCAAGGCAAGAGCCGGCAAAGACGACATGATCCGCAAGTGCCTCGGCTGCATGGAGTGCTTCCGCGTCCTGAACGACGGACTGCCGCTTGCATGCACCCTGAACCCGGTCCTCGGACGCGAGTTCGAGTGGGGAAGGGAGAAGCTGGTGAAGAACGGATCCGGCATCCCGGTCGCAGTCATCGGCGGAGGCCCGGCAGGCATGGAAGCTGCGCTGGTCCTCGCAAAGAGAGGCTTCTTCGTCACGCTCTATGAGAAAGAAGATCATCTCGGAGGCACGGCATGCCTTGCGGCGGTACCGCCTCACAAGGACATGATCCGCAGATTCATCGAGACCATGGTGAAAGAGCTGCAGGAAGCCGGAGTGGAGATCCGCCTGAATACCAAGGCAGAGCCGCAGAGCATCGGCGAATCCGGAGCAGAGGCCGTCTTCATCGCAGCAGGCGGAACGCCGGTATGCCCGAACCTTCCGGGAATTGAGAAGGCTGTCACGGCGGAAGACGTTCTGGCAGGAAAAGCAGCTCTGAAAGAGGGCAGTGTCGCAGTCATCGGAGGCGGCGTCACCGGACTTGAGACCGCGGAATATCTCGGCAAGGACCACAAGGTCACAGTCGTCGAGATGATGGACAAGATCGGAGGAACTCTGTATCCGAGCATCGTCCGCTACCTGGCAGAGACCATCCTGAAGGCAGGCGGAGTGATCGAGAAGGGCAAAGCCCTCGAGTGCGTCGCAGACGGTGAAGTCCAGGTCAAGGACATGAAGACCGGAGAATCTTCGAAGATCCAGGCTGACAACGTCGTACTAGCTATGGGCGTTCGTTCGTCCAGACCAGACCTCGAAGGATATCAGCGCATCTTTGACGACAGAGTCTTCCTGATTGGCGACAGCAGCCATCCGGGACAGATCATGAACGCACTTCATGACGCATACAACAAGGCATTTGTATACAGGGCAGACGAGTAAGTGAGCTGAAGCCGGAGATGTCCCGCGGGATCTGTACCATTAGAAGATACGGTCCTGCGGAACATTTTCATACCAGTATGCAATAATGCGACCGATGCGAAGATAGAGGGACAACGTCCGTGCGAAGATAGAGGGACAACGTCCGTGTCAAGATAGAGGGACAACGTCCGTGCGAAGATAGAGGGACAACGTCCGTGCCAAGATAGAGGGACAACGTCTGTGTCAAGATAGAGGGACAACGTCCGTGCCAAGATAGAGGGACAACGTCCGTTGACAATCCGAACACTGGGTTATAATATCAGCAAAGAAGCGGATGTCTGCACAAGAAGATCGTGCATGTGCTGCTGTAAGATAGTACAGACTTTTTGCATGCATCTGTGAGTTGCGATATCTGGAGAAGGATACCTGTTCAGGAGGGAAACAGTATGAAACGTTCATGGCTCAGGAAGATGTCAGTCCTTACTGCATTCAGCCTTATGCTGTCGGGAAGTGTCTGGCCGCTGCAGTATGCAGGGTTTGCTATGCCGGTATGTGCAGCAGAGGCAGGAACCGAGGCAGAAATAGCGGCACAGGCTTCAGCAGAAACGACAGCTTCGGGGACTGCTGCCACAGAAGCTCCGAAGGCGACGGCGGCGGAAGCACCGAAGACAGCGGAAACGCCGACTGCCACTGAGACAGCATCAGAGCAGCTGTTTGTCACTTCTGACACAGGAGTAGCTCCGTCAGCAGAAGGTTCGGGTACAACGGAATCGGCATCGGTGCAGCC
>DLFD01000007.1:14581-41555 GCA_002482005.1 Lachnospiraceae bacterium UBA7729
GCAGCCTGCACCTGGGGCTGCTGACACAGAGGGTGCAGCTGCATCAGAGAAGCCGGTCTCCACATCCGTGACCGAGGCAGCCGAAGACGCGGCAGCGATCTATCCGGTGTCATCGGATGACAGTAAAGAAGACGCGGGCCAGAACGGAAAAGATCCGTCCGATGCAGAAAACTCCGGTAGTGAGGATTCTGACTTGGGGAAAACGGATGCAGATGCTGAAGGTGACGGGAATAACGATGACGGCGAGACTGCGGGGATGAAGCCAGCGGCCCGGACGATCAGAATGCAGGTGCGGACGATCAGAATGCAGGCCCGGACGATCAGAATGCAGACGGCAAGGATGATGACAGCGAAACAGCTGACGGCAAGGATGATGACAGCGAAACAGCTGACGGAGAGGCCGGATCCAGGGAGATCTGCCGTCAGACCTATCTCTTCTATAACGGCCAGGAACTGGTCATGAAGCAGATCGTCAAGAATGGCGACACTCTCCGGAAGCCGCAGGACCCGGAGAAAGACGGGTATGTCTTTCAGGGCTGGAAGGTCCGCGGGGAGAGCGAAAAGACAGATGGCCGCGATGAGCCTGCCGCCGCCAGTACAGACGGATATTTTGATGGCTTCGGCGCTGTGAGCGGCATCGATGACGATGAAGAGATCATCCTGGACGCTGACTTCAGCAAGGTTTTCTACGTCGCTTTCCATAATGAAGACGGCGATATCTTCGATCAGAGAGAATATCAGGACGGGGACACCTGCGACACTTCCGACGTGGACCTGGTCCTTGCCCATAACGAAAACAACCAGGACAGCCTTGCCGGCTGGTCGACTTCCGAGGATGAAGAAACACGGAAGAACAGCATGGTGGAAAAAACATTTGCGGTCACGCAGGATATGGACCTCTATCCGGTCATCGGGAAGAGGATCCAGGTTGTGTTCCACAACTACAAGGATGATATGGACGATTCCTGGGGGCGCAGGTGGCTGCCGGAAGATCAGTATGTTGCAGATGGCGGGACCGTGACGGACCCGGACTACGAAGGCAATCCAGAATCTTACGGCGATCCGGAGATTCGCGGATACGAGACCGGCGGCTGGTCGGTGACGCCGTACGACTTCAGCGACGGTGCGATGAATGCTCAGGCGCCGTATGATTTCTCGCAGCCTGTGAGCGCCTCCAACTTTGAGGAGGGAAAACCCAGGGTCCTGGACCTTTATATCATCTGGAAACCTGCGGAGAAGACAACATACAGAATCATCGCTCACATGGAGAATGTTCAGAAGGATCATTCTGAAAATGTCACGCGCCACCAGAACCACACCATTGCCTATAGTTTTTTCGGCTACAATGATGAGGTGGCAAGCGCAAAGCCAGGAGATGTGATCACGAAGGATACTCCGGAAGTACAGGAAGTGATCAGTAATGTCCTGCAGTTCAATAGCGGCTATAAGCTTGCGGAACAGCCGCCGGTCGACCTGGACACCGAGAAGGTGACGGTGGAAAGAAACGGAAGCTCCCAGTTCGATATCTACTTTGACGCAGTGCCGTTTGATATTGAATTCCATCCGTTCTATAACGGCAATCTCGAATATTACACCAGCAACGATGACGGTACGGAGCAGGGATGGAGACATAATCAGGAGTATTATACGGTATCGCTGCCTGGCCCGGAGATCCATATCCAGGCTTATATTGGAGAGGACCTTAGTTCCGTCTGGCCGGACCCGAGGAATGCGTCTGTTACCCCTAAGGGAACTCAGGTGCAGGGGCTTGTGCCATTCGCATGGGAATCAGACGAGGGATGGTACAGGTATACGGAGACGCCGCAATCCTTCAGCTCCCTTGCGAAGAAGGGGACAACGACCATCTCGCTGCACCTGGTATGCGGGGTGGATTACAGGAAGCGTGAACTGCACAGCATGTTCGAGAAGAATGATGCGGCCAGCTGGAAGGACGATCCGAAGAACAGTTTTGAGGAAAATATCCGGACAACCTATGCGGCGGATAATGCGAAACAGGATACTTATGGACCTTACGATAGGTTCAGGAAGCTTGACGACAGTGAGATCCCGGCGGGGATGCCCCGTACAGATGCTTCCAGGCATGTAGTTTACGAGTACTATGTGAGAAACAGGCATCCGCTGTACGTGTTCGACAGAGGCAGGCTGATCGCTGCTTTTGACGATGAGAAGACAGGAGAGCCAGATGTGGCAGAAAAATACGGCGCATATACTCCGCTGGGCGGTCCGATCGGATCCGGAAACAGCCTGTACAGGCAGCTGGACGAAGCTTTGCAAAGACTAGATCAGCCTGATGGCCAGATCTTCTTATACTGGGAAAACTGCGATATGAACGGGAATACGGGAGAACCGGGAGAACCGTTCACGAATCAATATGCCATGCCTGACGGGACGCAGTATGTGACAGCGCACTGGGTCCCGAAGGAACCTGTCGTTACGGTAAAGCCCGATAATGGGGAAGAAGATCTTGAGATCAAAGCGCATGATGGAAAGGTCAGCACCCTCCCGAGACCGGAGAAGGACGGATACACATTTGCAGGCTGGAAGACCGAAGCCGGAGATCCGTTCTATGATAATAGCGAGGTGACGGAAGATACCACGATCATCGCCCAGTGGTATAAGGAAGGGCAGAGGATCAGGGTCGTCTATGACGCCGGAGAAGGGACCAATCCTCCGGAAGATACAAGGATCTATGTCCCTGGCGCGTCCATCATCGTGAAAGGAGCTCCGACGGCGCCGGAAGGAAAGTACTTCAGCGGATGGACGCTGAAGAGCAAGTCTTACAGGAAAGGCGAAAGGGTCACGATCGACTCGGATCTCGCAGAACTGGCGGTGCCGGAGGAGACTCCGACACCCGCCGATATGCTGGCATCCGAGCAGGAGACAGAGCTTTCCGGGCAGAACCTGGCTGCAGGACAGGATCAGGCTGCAGGGCATGATCAGGCTGCAGGACAGGATCAGGCTGCCTGGCAGGATCAGGCTGCAGGGCAGACAGCCGGTGCTCCATCCAGCGGCCTTACGGTCCTGACCCTCACGGCAGCCTACAGCGATAAGCCGCAGCCTGTCTCGCTGACCTATTATCTGAATGACGGAACAGACAAGTCTGTATCGGAAGAGTATCAGAATAATGAGGACACTCTGCTGAAGGATGCACAGGCTCTGAACTTTAAGCGGGAAGGATATACCTTCGAAGGATGGAACACCAGACCGGACGGAAGTGGTGAAGATTATGATCCGGAAGACCGGATCGCAGTGGACGATACCTCGGAGAATGTCCTCTATGCTCAGTGGGAGAAGATCCCGCCGGAGGAGACCGAATCTGAGACGGAACCTGAGCCGGAAACGGAAGCTCCATCGGAACAGACTCCGCAGACGACGACCACTGCGACAGAGGAATCCGAGTCCACAGAGTCAGAGACAGAGTATAGCACGGAAGCAGATGAGACCGAAACGGAGTCGGAAAAGGCTCCTGCGAGCCTGGCAAAGCTGGCAAAGCAGACGGAAGCTCCGGAAGGCAGATCGGTGAAGACAGGCGATGAGACGAACATCAGCCTCTATCTGACGATGGCGCTGACAGCACTTGTGGCAGCAGCGATCCTCATCAGGAAAAAGAAGGAAGAAAACTGCTGATCCGGAACAGGACCAGCAGAGAAAAAAAGCAGTCCGGCAGGAGAGGGTGAATACGCCGCAAGAAAAATACCGCCTTTTCAGACGAGCGGTACCGCTCGTCCGCACAGAGGGTACCGTTCGTCCGCAGTTGCGTACTGCTAAGGATCACATCGGATGCGCGGCGAGGAATTCTCGCATATTCAACGATCCGGTGTTAATGGTTATCGAGTTATGTATGATGCGATCGAGGATTGCATCGGCAACAACACCACCTCCGAGGCGAGGGTGCCATTCTCCAGTCTTGTACTGTGAGCAAAAGATGGTAGGCCATTGCGTATAACGGCGTTCGAAGATCTCCAACAGATACTTGCACTCCTCCTCTGATGGAATATCAAGAAGCCACTCGTCGATGATGAGGAGTTGATAATTCGAAAGCTTCGTAACCTCACTGGCAATGCTGTGGCCAGTCTCCATTGCGAGATTCAGTTCTTCGAGAAGGTTTGGCATTCGGATGTACCTCGTCCGGTGCAGATGCCGGCATGCTTCTTTTCCTGATGAAGGGGGCGAACCCTGGGCGGGCCAGGATCTGCGATTGGGGTTGCAATGGCTAAGACTTACTGGGGCCGCAGTCGCCATGACTTGCGGTGGAAACTGTGATGCTTTCATGGTAAACTTAGAAAAGTTTCCTTATGCTCAATTTACTTCTTGACAATGGTTGCTTCATAACAGGAAAATGGATGCCGCAACTGTTTTTTGCAGCTATCGATAAGAGGCTATATGCTGAAAGACAAGATTCTGATTATTATCCCTGCCTATAATGAGGCGGAGAATATAGAGCGGGTCGTCGACAACCTGACAGACAATTATCCGCAATATGATTACGTCATCATCAATGACGGATCTTCCGACGACACCCGCAAGATCTGCGCCAGGCGCGGGTACAATTTCCTGGATCTGCCTGTAAATGTGGGACTTTCGGGTGCAATCAAGGCTGGTATGCGGTATGCTAACTTCTACGGCTATGATTATGTCGTTCAGATCGACGGCGACGGCCAGCATGATCCGGAGTACATCGCCGCCATGGCGGAGAAGATGAAGGAGACGGGCTGCGAGATCGTGATCGGCTCCCGCTTCAAGACGGAGAAGAAGCCGGGCGGAATGAGAATGTTCGGAAGCAGGATCATCTCCTGGTCGATCCGGGTGACGACCGGGCACTGGATCCAGGATGTCACCAGCGGCATGCGTCTGTTTGACAAGCGGATGATCAAGAGGTTCGGGTACGATATCCACTACAGTCCGGAGCCGGATACGCTTGCTTACCTTCTCAACAGTGGGATCCGGATCGAGGAAGTTCAGGTCCGGATGCGCGAGCGGATCGCCGGGACCAGTTATCTGGGAAATCCCATGGCTTCGGCGAGGTACATGCTTCAGATGATGTTTTCCATCTTTCTGTTCCAGTGGGTCAGAAAGAAGCAGAAGTGAGAGGAGCATCTATGTCAGCAATCTTACGGGGAATCCTGCTTCTGGCCGCAGTCGCATTTGCAGGCTATATCTTATTAAAGATCAGGAAGTGCAAGGTGAAGATGGAGGACGCGATCTTCTGGGTCTGCCTTGCAGTCATCCTGCTGATCATGGGAATCTTCCCAAAGGTCACCTACTGGCTGACGGGACTCTTCCATATGCAGTCTCCGGCCAATCTGATCTTCCTGATCATAATCTTTCTGCTGCTCGAGAAAGTGCTTACTCTCTCGATCATCACCTCGCAGCTCGAGGACAAGGTCACGATTCTGTCGGCGGAAGTCGCGCTCAGGTCACATGACAACAAGAGCAGGACTGAGGCAGAAGAAGAGCAGATACAAAAGATGAGCACGGAAGGTGCAATCGCAAGTGTGAGCAATGCTGGAAAACGATCGGAAGCTTATGTAAAAGACCAGTCACAAGGATAGGCTGCAAGACCGGCAAAGGACGCAGTTACATCTGTCAGGCGCAAGGAGAAGCGGAGTTGATCATGCCGTATCAGAACACGGACCATTCATTCATCATATGTGCATATCAGCAGAGCCCCTATCTGGGTCCGTGTCTGCGCTCTTTGCTGCAGCAGACGGTTCGGTCACAGATAAAAATTGTCACTTCAACTCCTAATCATCATATCAGCCGTATCGCTGAGAGATATCAGATTCCAGTCATCTGCAACCATGGCGAACATGGGATTGCGGGGGACTGGAATTTTGCTGTTCAGACAGCGGATACGCCGCTGGTGACGATTGCCCATCAGGACGATATTTACGGAAAACATTATACGGAGTCCATCCTGAGAGCGGCGAACAGATGCAGAAATCCACTGATTCTATTTACAGATTATGAGGAACTAAGAGAAAGCGAAGAGAGAGTAGATGGTGGGACCAGAATTGCCAGGTCTAATCGGCTTTTGCGGGTAAAACGGCTGATGCTTTCCCCACTCGTATGCAAGGCTTTCTGGAACAATATCTGGATCAGGAGAAGGATTCTGTCACTGGGTTCCGCGATCTGCTGCCCGTCCGTGACGATCGTCAAGGACAATGTGAACCTCCCGGTCTTCGAGAACAATATGAAGAGCAATATCGACTGGCAGGCATGGGAGAAAATATCCAGGAACAAAGGCGAGTTCGCTTACATCCCGCATCCGATGATGCTTCACAGGATCCATGAAGGCTCCACCACATCGAAGCTTCTTGAAGATGATAAGAGGCGGGAGGAGGATCTGTTCATGTACCGGAAGTTCTGGCCGGAGCAGGTCGCAAGGCTGATCGAACATTTCTACAAATCAGCGGAAAAATCAAATATTGACAGATAAAAAATACACTGTTGTGGGTAAGGAGATGAGGCACAGATGGCGATGAAGCCAATGCTGACAATAGATGAATTGCTGACGCATATGAAAGAGAAGGGGATTCGCTTTTCTGTTACTTCAGAGGAACAGGCAAGAAATTTTTTATCTGAGCATAATTACTATATGAAGCTTGCTTCATACAGGGCTAATTATGATAAGTGTCCGCCGGAAAGTGCCAGGGCCGGACAATATCAGAACCTGGAATTTGCGTATCTGCAGGAACTTTCGACAATCGATATGCATCTGAGATACATCGTTATGCGGATGTGTCTGGACATTGAACATCAATTAAAAGTAAGACTACTTACAGAGACAACGAAAGACCCAGAGGAGGATGGGTATCGGATCGTCAAGAGTTTCCTCAGGGAAGAAGACTGCCAGATGAATATCCTCCAAAGTATTCGACACCATAAATCTGGTGAGTACTGTAAGGAACTGATCGAAAAGTACTATCCCTATTTTCCAATATGGGTATTGGTGGAGCTGATCTCCTTCGGAGAACTGCTGCACATTATTCAATATTATGAAAAAACGTCCGGGAAAACGATCCTTTTGGATGGGAAGTTAATGAACATAATAAGGGATCTTAGAAATGCCTGTGCGCATAGTAACTGCTTACTGAATAAAATGTGTGTAAGCATGGATGCAACGAAACAGCCAAGTTCTGATGTGACCAGGTTTGTTGCGGGTATGCAGGATATCCCTGTTGCAAGCAGGCGGAAATACCTCAATCGAACTTTCCCATATTATATGGTTACGCTTTTGTATGTATACAATTGTTATGCCGCGGAGCCGGCCAGAAAGAAACGTTATCTGCAGCTGAAAGAGTTTATGGAAGCACGTGCGGTGCAGCATAGAGAATATTTCACGAACAGTCCAAGAATCAGGGGAACATATCAGTTCCTGAAGAAAGTAATTGACAATTTGGCATCCAGGGAATAAGATTTGGTTACAATTGAAAACGGCCTAGGCATCAGCTTATGTGCCCGTTTTGGAAGGAGCGGAGACTTTTTAAGAGTCCTGCTCCTGATTTTTTGTTTGAGTCGATTTTCTGATCTATTCTGTAGGAATAATCCCTGAAAGAACTGATTGCGTTGAGGTACTTTCCAGTACATGATAAACTGATAGTGCAGTCATATGATCTAGATTGAGATGGTTAAGCCCATGAAAGACAGCGAGCAGGGCCGGGTCACGGTCATCGTCCCGGCATACAATTCCGAAAAAACCATCGCGAAGTGTCTTCGCTCCATCCTGAACCAGACTTACAGAAAACTGGAGGTCCTGGTGGTCGATGACGGAAGCACGGATGATACAGCCGATCTTGTCAGGCAGTTTGCGGACAAGGACAGCCGGATCCGTCTGCTTTCTCAGGAGAACGCAGGCACTTCCGCCGCCCGCAACAATGGCCTGGACCATGCGACGGGGGAGTATCTGACCTTTGTAGATTCGGATGACTACATCGCCAGGGATTACATAGACCGGCTCCGGAAGAGGTGTGAGAGCACGGGCGCGGATATGGTCATCTGCGGCTTGTGCTTTGTGGGAGAAGACGGGAAGATCCAGAAGAAACTGATCCCCGATTACTATGAGAGAGGGAAGCATGAGGAGTGGACCTTCCGCATCTCAGCCGTCTGCTCTCATTTCTACAGAAGAAAGCTCTGGGAAGACAACCATGTCCGCTTCAGTGTCGGCGAGCGCGGCGAGGACATGCCGGTCGCTCTGTTTTTCAGCGCCGTCTGCGGCAAGATCGAAGTCCTTCCTTATGCCGGCTATGCCTATGTGCAGCATTCCTCCTCGGCCATGAATAACTTCCGCGGTCTCAGGACATGGAACCTCCCCACGAAGTCGCTCGAGGAGGCGATCCGGAAGGCGGAGGAGGCCGGGATCCGGAATGACCGCAAGTGGTTCGAGCTTTTTATCATGCGGATCCTCTGCACCTGCTTCTTTGACCTGGCCAGGGGGGCCGACCGGAAGAAGCTCCGCGAGCTCGCGGACTATATCGTGCGTATTGTTGATACTTATCTTCCCGACCTTTTGGAAAATGAAAAACTTGCTCTTTTCTCCGGTGTGGATTCGCCTTTCAGCCAACAGGCTGCGGTCTCCCTGCTTCGTTTTCTGGTCAGGACCAGACTGATCTACCCGGCGGCGGAAGCCCTCGCAAGACTGTAGCCCGCGAGACATCTGCAAGTCTGTAGCCTGAAAGCGCCTGCAGAGCTGTAGCCCGTGAGACACCTGCAGAGCTGTAGCCCGCGAGGCGCCTGCAAATCTGTAACCTTAAAGTGCCTGCAGAGCTGTAGTCCGCCAGGCGCCTGCAAGGTTGTGGCTGGCAGTGTTGTAATCGGCATGCAAGTAGGTTAAAATGTCAGTTATGGATCATCTTACGCAATTTAAGACCGGCTTTGTCATTCTCCACTACGGAGACGCCAGCGTGACCGACGCCTGCATTCAGTCGATCCGCTTGCTGGATGGATGGCAGCATTGCCTCATCCTCGTAGTCGACAACGAAGTCAGAAAAACGCAGGCAGAGAGAGACAAGAGCCGGGAACATTTTCAGACAGAAGCAAATATCAGGGTCCTGCAGAATCAGGGAAAGGGCGGTTTCTCCGAGGCCAATAACCTGGGCTATCGGTATGCAAGAAGTCATGGCTGTTCCTTCATCCTTGTTCTCAACAACGACATCACTTTTCCGCAGAGGGATTTTCTGGCGAGAATGCAGGCCGCTTACAGGGAGAAAGAATGCCATGTGATGGCGCCGGACGTGGTCAGAGCTTCGACCGGAGAGCACCAGAATCCTATGGACATCCGGATCCGGACCGAGAAGGAAGCCGCATACACGGTCAAAATGAACCAGGCGGCGCTGGCTCTCTTTCCGCTGGCTTATCCCTTTCTGAGACGATGGGAACGGAAGCAGGAAGAGCGGAAGATCAGCGGGCAGGGAACAGGTTCAGCTCCCCTGGAGGATATCGTTCCCTTCGGCGCATGCCTGATCTTCACGCCAGCCTTCGTCAGAGAGCAGGAGAAGGGTTTCGAGCCGGAGACCCTGTTTTTTTATGAGGAATATATCCTGGCACTGCGGTGCCGGAGACTGGACTATCTGACCAGATATACGCCTTCCCTGAAAGTCCTTCATGAGAGTGGGGCGGCAACAAAGAGCACCTACCAAAGCGGAAAGGCCCAGACCAGATTCCGCCTTGAGCGGACACGGGATGCCGCCAAGGTCTATCTGGACTATCTGCGGAGCGGGAAGTGAGGGTGCACCCGAGATTCCTGCGAACGCAGGGCAGAAAGCTGGCGCGTAAGGCGATTGTATTTTCCAAAAGCTGGAGACACACGTAATGAGGGTCGTCTGCATGCTGGCTGATGCAGTGAGAAGATATCAGAGAGCGAGAAACTGGGGTTACGGAATATGGCTGAGAACAAGATGACTCAGGCGGTCTACCAACTGAAGAATGGATTCGTCAGCCATACCGGCCCACTTGGCCGACAGGTTGAGAAACTGGTCGCGGAAAAGTGGGTCAGAGACATCGAGACAGCGATCGATGGAGCGGCCGCGGAGCAGGAAACCGGCCCAGAGGCAAGCCGGAAAAGCCCATCGGAAGCCTTTCCGGAACATTGTTCTGAGTCTGCTCCGGAAGCCTTTTCAGAATACAGAAGACGCCTGGCAGAGAAGCATGTTCCAGCTGTTGCCATGGCAGTGCACAGTCTGGCGATCGGCGGTGGAGAGATCTTCCCGGTCCACCTGGCAAACTGCCTGTGGGAAATGGGTGTGCCGGTCATTCTGGTCTCCTGCGGGATGCGGCCGGAAGACTCGAAGACCCGCGGCCTGATCAGGGCAGATCTTCCGGTCCTGACGCTGGATGGCTATGCGCAGCTGCCCTGGGTGGTCCAGCACTACCGCTGCGATATCGTCCACAGCCACCATGCCATGATTGACCTTGCGGTGTCCGAAGCAATCCGGACGGGAAAGATCAAAGCGCGCCAGGTCATCACCCTTCACGGCATGTATGAGGCACTCGATGCGCCAAGAAGAAAGATGATCGCGGAGCGGGTCGCCGAGACTTCCTCTTGCTTTACTTATATCGCCGACAAGAACCTGCAGCCCTTCCGGGAAGCAGGGATCCGCCCGGACGCCCGCTTTGCCAAACTGCCGAACGGCTTGCCCGAAGGGGCCGGGCATGCGGTCAGCCGGTCGTCTCTGGGAATCGAGGAGGATGCCTTCGTCCTCTGCCTGGTCAGCCGGGCACTTTGGGCAAAGGGGTGGAAAGAAGCCATCGATTCTGTTAAGATGTCCAATGGGCTTGCTGAAACTCCCGAAAAGCCTGCAAAGTCTGCACGACATGCCAGACCGGTCCACCTGATCCTGGTCGGGGACGGCGAGGCATATGACAGACTGAAAGATGAGAAAGACCCGCATATTCACTTTGTGGGTGCGCAGCAGGACACCAGACAGTATCTGGCGGCCTCTGACATGGGCTTTCTACCGTCCAGATACTCCGGCGAGAGCTTCCCGCTCGCGCTGATCGACAGCTTCATGTGCGGAAAACCGGTCATCGCCTCAGACCTGGGCGAGATCCGGACCATGATGACGACTTCCCATGGAATGGCGGGTTACCTGTTCCCCCTGACAGACACAGGAGCGGTTCCGGTAAGAAGACTCGCAAAGGCAATTGCGAGAATTGCCTCTGATCCGGACATATACCAGAAGATGTGCGCCTGCGCAAAGGAAGCCGCAGGGCGGTACAACATCCGTAGCGTTGCCGAAAGATACCTGGTTCTGTACCAGAGAGCACTGGATCATGCAGAAAGTGGGCAGGATGCGGAGCCGCATGTACAAGCAGATGCAGAAAGAGCAGATAAGATTGATGTAAAAATTCTGATCAGCTGTCATAAGCCTTCGGCAGCCCTTCACTCAGAGATCTTCCGGCCCATCCAGGTCGGAGCAGCGTTGGCAGACCGGCGGTTTGAGGGTATGCTCCAGGATGACCAGGGCGACAACATATCAAAGTTGAACCGGTCCTACTGCGAGATGACCGCCCAGTACTGGGCGTGGAAGAACCTCAAAGCCGATTACTACGGCTTCTTCCATTACCGCAGATATCTGAGCCTGGCGGAGAAACATTTCCGGGAAGACCGTTATGGCAATGTATATGAACCCTCTCTTTCAGACGACCCGAGGCAGCAGGGTCGCCTGAGCAAGCGGTACGGCTGGACTGAAGAACGGATCCGAAAGCTGACGACGGAATACGATGTCATTACCATCGAAGGAAGAGATGCCGGCGACCACGATCCGGATCTGACCGTCAGGCAGCAGTACGCTGCCGCACCCTATCTTTTTGAGAAAGATCTGGACTGCCTGATGGACATCATCCGTGAGAAGAGTCCGGACTTTGAGAAGGCGGCGACAGCCTACCTGAATGGAACGAAGGCATATTACTGCAGCATGTTCCTCTGCCGGGCGGACATCTTCCAGGACTACTGCAGTTGGGCCTTCCCAATCCTGGAAGAATTCTGCCGCAGAACCGACATGAGCGGCTACGACACGCAGCAGCTCCGCACACCCGGCCACCTGGCGGAAAGAATGTGGGGAATCTATTATTCAAAGCTGAAGGCGACAGGAAAGTACCGGACGAAAGAAATGCAGTGCGTGGTGTTTTCATGTACGGATAACAATAAATTGAACAGACTCCGGCCAGTTATTGGAGTAAAAAAAGTAATCCACTTAGTCAGAGGTTAGATTGAAGATATGAAACATATACGGGAGATTTTTGATTACAGAGATATGATCCGCAGCCTGGTGAAACGGGAACTACGCGGCAAGTATGAAAAATCTGTACTGGGATTTTTATGGTCCTTTCTGAATCCTATGTTCCAGATTTTGATTTATAACATCGTTTTCACTCATGTTTTCAATAACGACATGCCCGTATATTATATGTTTCTAATGACAGGAATTCTGCCATGGACATTTTTTGCGGATTCTCTCGGTCAGGGGACGGGGGCTGTATTATATAATGCTGAGATGGTCAAAAAGATATACTTCCCAAGGGAAGTGCTTGTGATTGCCGAAGTCAACGCAAAACTTGTCAACCTTCTGCTTTCTTTTGTTGTAATGGTTGTTTTTTTACTATTTTCGGGAGTGGGCTTCAGCATACATATCCTATATATACCAGTGCTGGTTTTGATAGAATATCTGCTGGCTCTTGGATTTGCGTTCCTTGCCGCGTCAATTACCGTATACTTGAGAGATATGGAATATATTGTCAATGTAGTGCTGATGGCGTGGATCTGGGCAACGCCTATTATGTATGACCTTGACACGATCCATGATCCGATTCTTTATCGTATTCTTATGATCAACCCAATGACAACGGTGATCAGCAGCTATCACGCCGTCCTGTATTATCATAAAGCGCCTGGAAACTGGGATATGACATATCCTACGCTGGTGGGAGTGGTGATTCTGACTCTGGGATATTTCACATTCAAGAAACTGAATAAACGTTTTGTCGAGGAATTGTAAGGATGAGACAGAAGAAAAAAGATAGGTTGGCGAATACTGTTAAGGGAACCAGCCAGGAATACCCAATCGAAGTCAAGGATGTCTGTAAATATTTCCGCCTGTATAAGGATAAAAGCCACACGCTAAAGGACAAGATCCTTTCTCATAAGCGGAATCGATATGAAGTAAATAAAGTCCTTGACCATGTGAGTTTTCATGTTGAGAGAGGACATGCGTTGGGCCTTATCGGACATAATGGGTGTGGGAAAAGTACTACATTAAAACTATTGAATCAAATCCTGTATCCTGATAGCGGAGAAATTCGTATGAAAGGACGAATTTCAAGTTTGATCGAATTGGGGGCAGGCTTTCATCCGGACATGACTGGTCGCGAAAACATCTATATCAACGCATCCATATTTGGTCTGCACAAGGATGAGATCGACCAGAGAATTGATGGAATCATCAATTTTGCGGAACTTGAACAATTTATTGATAATCCAGTGCGAACATATTCCTCCGGGATGTACATGAGGCTTGCCTTTGCGATTGCAATCAATGTGGATGCGGATATATTATTGGTTGACGAGATACTTGCAGTCGGAGATGTCAATTTTCAGAAAAAGTGTTTTGGGAAACTTCGTGAGATAAAGGACCATGGAGCTACCATCGTAATTGTCTCTCATGACATGCACCAGGTGGCGGAAATCTGCGATGAGGCAATATGGCTGGATGGAGGGAGAATCAAGGAACAGGGAAAAGCATATGAGGTATGTGAGGACTATCTTCTCGAGATGAGAAAGATAGAAGAGCTCAGGAAAAAGAAAGAGGCCGAAACATCAGGGGTACAAGAAGAGGTGCCGAGTGTAAAGTACCCGCCTGAGAAGCTGGGAAATCAGATTAGCCGTTATGTACGTCGGGACGGTACGATGAAAGCAAGGTTTGCAAAAGTCCGGCTCATGAATGGAGACGGTAAGGAATGCAGAAGCTTCCAGCAGGGAGAGAAACTGACTGTTTGCTATGATCTGACATTGGACAAGCCGATGGCGTATTATAAGGACGGTTTGAACGTAGCAATCAGTATCTATCGGTTTGACGGCCTTCTGTGCTGCAGAATGGCAACCGATTATTTCCTGAAGAAAAAACTTACATATGATGAATTGACCCATGGCTGCATGGTTGTCAAGTCCTTGATGCTCTGTGAAGGAGATTATATTATAGATATTGCGCTTGCAGATGATTCGGGTGTTACATTTGACTATCTGGCACATCTGATCGATTTTCATATTACGGCATCATGGAAGAATGGTACCGGAGTCGCGGCGCTTGAAAATGAATGGCACTTTGGAAGCAAAGCAATGTGAGCTAAAAAACAATTTTGGAACACGGAAGGGAGAAAGTATGCCGAAAGTATCAATCGTTGTACCCATCTACAATGTGGAGAAATATTTGAGAATCTGCCTGGAAAGTATTCAGAATCAGACATTGAAAGATATTGAGGTAATCTGCGTTAATGATGGTTCGAAGGACCGTTCAAAAGATATCATCATGGAATTTGTGAACTCTGATCCCAGATTCCAGATTATCGACAAAAAGAATACCGGATACGGTAATAGCATGAATATCGGTTTTGACCGTGCAACCGGTGAATATATTGGGATCGTGGAATCGGATGATTTTGTAGATCCGGATATGTTTGAGACTCTTTACAATCATGCACATGAAAATAAGCTGGATGTTCTGAAATCCGGGTATTATTTTTACTGGTCTCTGCCGAAGGAGAAAAATGTTGAGGAACACATTGCCTCCAAGGTGATGTGCGGGAAAACTTTCTGTCCTACAACAGCTTTCAAGGACCACCTTGAAAAATCTGCTTTCTTTAACATCAAGCCTACTATCTGGTCGTCCGTCTATCGAAAGGAGTTTATCAGAGAGAATAAGATCCGCTTTAACGAGACTCCTGGAGCTTCCTATCAGGATGCCAGCTTCAATTTCAAAGTCTGGTGCTGTGCAAAACGTGTTCAGCTGATGGACAAGGCATTTCTTCACTATAGGCAGGACAATGAATCATCATCGGTCAATTCTGTTGGCAAGGTCTTCTGCGTATGTGATGAATATGCGGAGATGGAGCGCTTTTTGAATGATCATCCTCTCATCAAGGATGAGATGGAGTATGTGAAATCCCGAATCAAATATGACTCATACATGTGGAATTATGAGAGAGTCGCTCAGGAATATAAATATATCTTTATCGAGCGGGCAGGAGCAGAGTTTAAGAGAGACCGGGATGAGGGATATCTTGATCCCAGTTATTTTGAACAGTATAAGTGGGATGATCTGCTGAAACTGATCGATGATCCCATCAAATACCATACGAATCGTATGCTGAAAGGAAAAGGTTCAGTCGGAAGTGAAGAATATCAGGCAGTTGTCAACTCTGCTTCTTATAAGATAGGAAGTGCGATTACGCTCCTTCCAAGAACGGCTGCGGATACGGTCCAATGCGTAAAGGATAATGGTGTTTCTTATACCATTCGCTATGCTTTTAAGAGACTGCTTCAAAGATAAGGAGTAACTATGACAAACGGACCAATGATATCAATCATAGTTCCTGTATATCAGGTAGAGAAATATATTGGGAGATGTATCAGTTCCATTATCGGCCAGGATTTTATAAACTTCGAGGTAATTTGTGTGGATGATGGGACAAAAGATGGTTCCTGCAAAATCATTGAGGAATTCATGAAGTCTGACAGCAGAATCAAGCTGTTTCATAAGAAAAACGGTGGATTATCATCGGCTAGAAATGAAGGCCTCAGGCATGCGGAAGGGGAATATGTCTGGTTCATCGACTCTGATGACTATATTGTACCCAGAGCTTGCTCTGTAATCAACAGAGAGATACTTGAACATCGATCTGATATTATTACCTTTGGCGCGGAACCGATTCCAAGCGAAAAGTCTGACGTCTGGCTCAGGAGAGTGCTCTCCCCCGGCTACTGGGTCATTGAAGACAGAGGAGAAGGAGAAAGCGCTGACAGAAAAAGCGAGTACTTAAGCCGTCAGGACCGAAAGGAATACAGGCCTTTCGAAACATCGGTCAGGGCATTTGTACGCTATAACGGAGCATGGCCGTTTGTGTGGAGATGTGCTTTTAAAAGGGAATTTCTCAATCGGACAGGTCTCACATTCGATGAACATGTAAAGTTCGGTGAAGACACCGTGTTTATGAGCGAAGCCTATCCGCAGACGAAACGGATATCCTTTATTCCGGATCATCTGTATTATTATCGATGTGCACGCACTGGTTCTCTTATGGATTCAAACAAAGATCCATATGATCGAATGATGGAGAATTGCAAGATCGCAGTGCATGTTCTTCAATACTGGAAAGAGAAAGGATGGTCAAAGCTGTTTGGCGATTACTGTCTTGAATGGACAATCCATTTTATCGGCTATGATGCGATAAAATTTAAGGATGTCAGAAAGAAAAGGATCATAGCCCTCGTCGCAGAAATCATCAGAAAATATGAACTGGATCAGTATGCTAAGTCCCTTCCGTTTTATGAGAAGACGGTTTATGCACGGATTCAGCTTCAAAAGCATGTGGTATGAATGAGCAAAATAAGACAAAGCAGAAGATATTTGGCCTCGATCTCATAAAAGCGCTGGCAATTATTAGCGTAATAAGTTTGCATACCGGTCTGTGGAATGTAGATTTTCTTACGTCTCGATCCTTAGGAAGCATTCTCCAGTATTCATTACGGCTATTGGCTGAAGGAGTTCCTGCTTTCATAATGGTTAATGGTTTCCTTCTCCTTGGAAAATCAAAGTGGGATATGAGAAAACATGCCCATAAAATATTAAGGATTTTTTTGCTTTTGTTAGTGTGGATTGGTATTTTGATTTTTGCAGGGGCTCTTATAACAGGGGAGAGACTCACAATTGATAGTTTTTTTCAGTATTACTTTTCCACAGCGATAGGTTCTAAGTACAGTGGTGTACTGTGGTTCTTAGAGAACTTGTTATCAGTATACCTGGTTTTTCCGTGCATAAAGTTTATCTTTGATAGGGATAAGAAACTGTATTTTTATATTTTCACGCTGGTTGCTTTTTTTACAGTTGGTGTTAACACCATTGGACTGATTCGGGATTTCCTTAGCATTTATTTTAAAGTTGACCTACTGAATACAATTATTGGGTTCATTGATCGATTTAACCCTATCGGAAATTCCTGCTATGTATATTATTTTCTATTGGGCGGAATTCTCTTTCTGAATAAAGACTGGATACTGAGAAAACGGAGAACCCTGATATTATCCGGGGGGGGGAGCCTGTGCAGCTGCTGCGGTAGTGGGGATTTTCCTTAGTGTAAAAACGGGAATTATTTATAATCCGGCATATAACTATAGTTCAATCTTTATGACTGGTATATTGCTTGGACAAACAGCGTTATTCCTTCCTATGCATTATTCTGAATCAATGATTCAGAGGGTACTTAAGAATATTGGATCATGTACGTTGGGCATGTATTTAACTCACTCAGTTATTATTTTGGCCCTGGAAAAGTTCTACAAACTTGAAGGTCCTATGGTTCACAGAGTACTTATCTATATTAGTGTTGTTATCATTAGTTATTTGCTGACGGAAGCGTTAAGGAGAATACCTTTTCTGCGCCGGGCTGTTTCCTAGAACGAGATCTGATTAACGAGAGAAATCGATATAATTTTTGCGGGGAGCTTATGAAAACAAAGAAACAGTATTATTTTATTTATACAGTATTGTTTGCTTTGATTTTGAGTACCATATTGGGATGGTATCATATTCAGGGAAAAATACCGGTCCGCTTTACTGATGGCGTGGAACAGCTGTATATAGAATTCGTTTATGTAGGTCGATGGTTTCGAAAGATCTTCAAAAGTATTATTATCCATCATCAGTTTAGCATTCCCATGTGGGATTCAGCTCTGGGATATGGGCAAGATACGATAAATACAATTTCCGGAGTTGTCGGAGATCCGTTCTATTGGCTGTCAGCTATTATTCCGTCTAAATACTCAGAGGCAGGATTTGTCATCATTCTGGTTTTGCGTCTTTTTTTCAGTGGAATTACTTTCAGTTGGTATTTGTTTTATAAAAAAAGAAGTTATTACGCAACACTTATGGCTGCGCTGATTTATACTTTTTCTGCATCCTTGTTTATTGGATTTGTTCAGCAGATTATGATACCTCCATTCTATATTTTCCCTCTTGTAATGCTGGGGATAGATAAACTGTGGAATGGGGAGAAAGCTACCCTTTATATCCTCGCCCTCGCATTCAGCTTTATTAATTATTATTACTTTGCCTATATGATGGCCATATTTATTGGGGCTTACTGTATTCTCTATTATTTCTTGTCTTTCAAAAACAAGTCAGTACATGCATTCTTTTCGAAGGTAGGGAAGTTTCTTCTCTATTCCATAATCAGTGTGGGGATTTCCTCTATTGCCCTTTTACCGGTTATTATCATTCTTTCGCAGAATGAGAGACTATCGCTTCATTATGCGATGGGGCTTTTTTATGACCGATCATTTACAGGCAGTGTGATTACGGGGTTTATTACTCAAAATTGGATGGGAGGGAGAGACTGCATTATTGGTTTTGCACCTATCGTACTTCCGCTTACAGCGTTGATGTTGACCTCTGGGAAGAAAAATATAAGGATTAAGATAGAGTTCCTTGGCCTGAGTGTGGGTCTTTTGATACCGCTTGTAGGACATGTATTAAATGGATTTAGTTATGCAGCGAACAGATGGGTGTGGGCGTACTGTCTTGTGGTTTGTGTAATCTGTGCGGATGTTCTTGACAATATCGAGGAATATTCCTTCATGCAGTTTATTGCTGCCGGGATGATTACAGTAATATATGGTCTTGTCTGCATCTTTGAATGGGGTGAATTAATATCTATTTATTTTTTTGCATCCCTCCTCCTTTCTGTTATCGCTTATTTTATTCTCTTTATTTACTGTTATGGCAGAAGAGAAAATCATCAAAGAACAATAAAAACAGCCTCATCTGTGATGCTTCCCTGTATGGTAGTTGGTTGCTGCATCTGGACGGGTTACCTCTATCATTGTCCAAATCTGACATCTCATGTCATGGAGTCTGCAGATTCCGCTGATCTTTTGGGAAATGTAGAAAATAGTGGCAGTCAGTGGCTGTTAAGGAAATCAGACTTTGCGGATGGTACGCGGTATGACGAGGCAGGTGTTTCCAGAGTACGTAATTCAACATGGCTCACTGGCATCAGTGGGATGGATTTTTACATGAATATCTGTAATCCGTCCATAACATCCTTTAACAATCATATGGGGCTGCTTACATCTCCCTTTATAGGTGGGTATTCCGGACTGAACCGTAGGAGCCAGTTAGAGGCAATGATGGGGGTAAACCAGTATATTGTGCCTAAAGATTCTGAGACTCTTCTTCCTTATGGGTATTCGAAAGTACTTCGTGCAAAAGAAGGAGATTCTGTATATAGCAAGAGACTGTATCAGAATATTTTTTACTCCTATGAGGAGAGTGCCAGCTGGTTGGAATATATGAACCTCTCTCCTTTTGAACGTCAGCAGCTGATTATGCGCTCCTGTGTAATTGATGGTAAGTCAACAACCAAGTACAAGGATATCTCTTTGCCAGAGGATCGAATCTCTTATGTACTTACGACAGATGAAAATGTTCAGATCAGTAATAATACTATTGAGGTAAAAAACAGTGGAGCCACTGCTTCGCTGACCTTTAAACCACAGGATAATGCAGAATTATACATCGAATTTCGAACATTTGCGATTGCTGAAGCTAACGGGACAGAGATCTTTTCAGTATCACTGAACGGAAAGAAAGATGGCAATCCCATAGGATATATTTCTGCTACATTTGATGGGTTGACACCCAATTCTCATATGTATGGCGGAAAAGAGGACTGGCTCATTAATTTAGGGTATCTGAAGACACCGGTTGATGAGATTGAGATTACTTTTATGACACCGGGTGTTTATTCATTGGATGATTTGGCTGTTTACGCCCTTCCGAAAGAAGAAATAGAAAAAACACTCCAGAATATGAAAGATCACCAGGCAAGCCATGTGTCTATGAAAGAGAATCAATATTCTGCGGAGATTACACTGCAGGAAGATGGCTTGGTGTTCTGCTCGGTTCCTTATTCCAGAGGATGGCAAGCAACCGTAGATGGAGAACCTGTGGAAATATTGCGCGCGAATGACGGATTTATGGCTGTCCGTGTAAAAAGCGGCAGGCATGTGATAGAATACCATTACGTCACACCAGGACTTGTGAAAGGCACTGGTATTTCTGTATTTTTTGTTCTATTGCTTCTCATCCTTTGTATATGGGACAGGAAGAAAAAACGTAACTTAATGACCCTGTAAAATAACCGCGGGAGATAGAAAACGATGAAAGTTGTCATTCTGGCAGGCGGCCTCGGTACCCGTATCAGTGAAGAGAGCCACCTGAAACCAAAGCCGATGATCGAGATTGGTGAGAAACCGATTCTTTGGCATATCATGAAGGAATACTCTCATTATGGGTTCAACGAATTTATTATCTGTGCAGGATACAAGCAACATGTGATTAAGGAGTGGTTTGCGGATTATTATCTGCATACGAGTGATATTACTTTTGACTTTACAGCAGGCAATAAGATGATTGTCCACAATAATGTGTCTGAGCCTTGGAAGGTTACAATTGTCGATACGGGCTTGAACACTATGACTGGCGGTAGGGTAAAACGCATTGAGAAATATATCGATGATGATAGTTTCTTCTTGACGTATGGAGATGCGGTTTCGAATGTGGACATCAGGAAACTGTATGAATTTCATGTTGAACATAAAAGGTGTGTAACTCTGACCACCGTGAGTATTGCTCAGCAGAAGGGGGTTCTCGAGATCGCTCCGGATAATCAGATTCTGTCATTCAGAGAGAAGGATGATCAGGACTCCGCATTGATCAATGGCGGGTACATGGTATGCAACAGGAAAATATTTGATTATCTTAATGGGGACGATACTGTTCTTGAAAAGGGACCGATGAATCGGCTTGCGTCTGATGGAGAACTGATGAGCTTTTACCATAAGGGTTTCTGGCAGTGTATGGACACAAAGCGTGAGATGGACTATCTGGAAAAACTTTGGGATTCCGGAGAAGCACCATGGAAAGTGTGGGATTGATATGGCATTTGATATTGGCTTCTATAAGGACAAGAGAGTATTTATCACGGGCCACACAGGATTCAAGGGCTCCTGGCTCTGTAAATTGTTAACGAATGCAGGCGCCGATGTTACAGGCTATTCCTTGGAACCGCCAACCAATCCATCTCTTTTTCAAATTGCTCAGATTGAGAAAGATATTCATTCAGTTATTGGCGATATTCGCAGCTATGAATCTTTAAAAAAGGCATTCGACGATGCAAAGCCGGAGATTGTCCTGCATCTGGCAGCCCAACCCCTTGTTAGACTCAGCTACCGGGAGCCGGCATATACCTATGAGACTAATGTCATGGGTACAGTCAATATCCTCGAATGCGTACGGCATGCGGATTGCGTGAGATCGTTCCTGAATGTTACAACAGATAAAGTCTACCTGAATAAGGAATGGTCTTGGGGTTATCGGGAGAATGAGGAACTCGATGGATATGACCCATATTCAAATTCGAAATCCTGCTCTGAGTTGGTAACGCATTCTTATAAAAAGTCGTTTTTCACAAAAGACGATGGAAGTTCTGCTGTCGCGATATCTACTGCCCGAGCGGGCAATGTCATAGGCGGAGGGGACTTTGCTGAAGATCGGATTATTCCAGACTGCGTCAGGTCTGCGATTGCTGGCAAGGAAATTGTTGTACGCAATCCATATTCTACGAGACCATACCAACATGTACTGGAACCCCTGTATGCGTATCTGATGATTGCGGCGAAGCAATATGAAGATGACAAGTATTCCGGATGGTATAATGTTGGACCGGATGAGGGAGACTGTTATCAGACTGGGGCACTAACAGATTTGTTTGTGAAGTACTGGGGAGACGGTCTGACATGGGTCAACAAGTATGATGGTGGCCCTCATGAGGCAAACTTTCTCAAGCTAGACTGCTCCAAGCTTAAATCAGTATTCGGTTGGCAGCCCCATTGGCATCTGGAAGAGGCAGTCAAGCGCACTGTTGAGTGGAGCAAGTGCTTGGTTGAGAAAGGCGACGTCCGCGAATGCATGGACAGGCAAATTAAAGCATTTCTCAACAGCTGACTACTGGGGTGAGATAATAAGCTATGAAAAAGACAATCAGCATTTTAATTCCCTGTTTTAACGAACAGGAGAATGTGGTTCCGATGAGCCAGGCTCTCACGAAACTGTTTGCGGAAAAACTTCCGGAATATAATTACGAGATCGTTTTTATCGATAACGATTCGCAGGATGGTACGCGAGTCCTTTTGAGGAAGATATGCCAGGAAGATGAGCGTATTAAGGCAATATTCAACGCAAAGAATTTCGGACAGTTCAATTCGCCCTATTATGGCATGATGCAGACATCGGGTGACTGTACGGTACTCCTTTGCTGTGATTTTCAGGATCCGGTGGAACTGATTCCGGATATGGTAGCAGAATGGGAAAAAGGGTATAAGCTGGTCGTTATGCAGAAAACCCAGAGCAAAGAGAGCAGGATTCTCTATTTTCTCCGCTCTTGCTACTACAAGCTGATCAAGAAAATGTCACAGGTTGATCAGATTGAGCATTTTACAGGGTTTGGCCTCTACGATAAGTCTTTTATCAACGTGTTGCGGGATCTGAAAGACCCGACACCTTTCCTGCGTGGAATTGTAGCAGAACTGGGATATAAGATTAAATACATCTCGTATACACAGGCGAAGAGGCGGGCTGGGAAGACTCATAATAATTTCGCTTCGCTTTATGATGCGGCGATGCTGAGTTTTACGACTTACACGAAAGGTGGCTTGAGACTGGCCACGTTTATTGGTTTTGGCTGCTCGATTCTGTGTATTGTTCTTGCCATTGTATTTTTCATTCTGAAACTGGTTTATTGGGACCGGTTTAAAGCCGGGATGGCTCCTCTTCTGATCGGGATGTTTTTTATCGGTTCCATGATTCTTTTCTTCCTTGGAATTATGGGAGAATATATTCTCAGTATGAATCAGAGGATTCTCAGGCGTCCTTTGGTTATTGAAGAAGAGCGCCTGAATTTTGGTACAGATACAGAAGACGGAGAAAAGAGAATCAATGGCTGATTTTAAGAATGGCTCCGAACCGACAGACAAACATTCTGAAAGACAGAGCGTCGGACCGACTGCATGGGAATGGATTTGCAAGGTAATCTATGCGGTTCTCGATGTTCTGTTCCGCCTTGTGCACAAGGAACTGAAGGAAGAACAATTTCATGCTTTCATGCAGTTTGTAAAGTTTAGTATCGTAGGTGTCTCCAATACGCTTATTTCATACGTTACCTATGTAGTTGGTCTTCTGGTATTCAGAAGGTTTCACTGGTTTGGAAAGCAAGACTATTTGATAGCGCAGGTACTTGCATTCATTATCAGTGTTGCGTGGTCCTTTTATTGGAATAACCGCTTTGTATTTACGCTCCAGGAAGGCGAGCACAGGTCTCTTTGGAGAGCATTGATCAAGACGTATATTTCCTAATCTTTTACGGGACTGTTTTTGAGCAGTGCGCTCCTTTATTTATGGGTTCAGGTTTTTCACATTTCGGAATTCCTGGGGCCTGTTTTGAACTTGATTATCAGTGTCCCGGTAAATTACCTGATTAATAAATATTGGGCATTTCGAAGCAAAAAGTAACCAAAGGCTGTTGATAAGAAAGGATCGTTCATATGTCATCTTGGAAGAATGAGCAGGAAGCAAGAGCGCAGATCAAGGCAATGGTAGCTGACTACTATCATGATTTTAAGGAGAAGAAAGAGTCTTTTAAGCCGGGAGACAGAATTTCATATGCGTCCAGGGTATTTGACGAAAGGGAAATGCAGAGCCTGACTGACGCCATGCTGGATTTCTGGCTAACTACCGGAAGATTTGCTGACGAGTTTGAGAAGGAGTTTGCCTCCTGGATAGGTGTAAAGTATGCTCACCTGGTTAACTCCGGATCTTCCGCTAATCTGATTGCGTTTTCCGCACTGACAGCTCCGGAATTAGGAAATCGGCAGATTAAGAAAGGGGATGAAGTTATTACCGTTGCGTGCGGATTCCCGACTACGGTAACACCTGTGCTTCAATACGGAGCGGTTCCAGTATTTGTAGATGTAACAGTTCCTCAATATAATATTGATGTTACTCAGCTGGAGCAGGCACTCAGTCCCAGAACGAAGGCAGTCATGATTGCTCATACACTGGGGAACCCGTTTGACCTGAAGGCAGTCAAGGAATTCTGTCAGAAAAATAACTTGTGGCTGGTCGAGGATAACTGTGATGCGCTGGGTTCTGAATATACGATAGATGGGGAAACCAGATATACCGGAACATGGGGTGATATTGGAACGTCTTCCTTCTATCCGCCGCATCATATGACGATGGGAGAGGGAGGCTGTGTCTATACAAATAACCCGAAGCTGAACCGTTTGATTCTTTCTTATCGTGATTGGGGGCGAGACTGCATCTGCCCGTCCGGACATGATAACTTCTGTGGCCATCGGTTTGATGGAAAGTATGGAGAACTGCCGAAAGGGTATGATCACAAGTATGTATACAGCCACCTTGGATATAACTTGAAGGTGACTGATATGCAGGCTGCAGTAGGAGTGGAGCAGCTGAAGAAGTTTCCGTCATTTATCGAACGCAGGAGGCATAATTGGGCACGTCTTCATGAGGCTCTTGAAACAGCGGAGGATAAACTGATATTACCGGTTGCAGCGGAAAATTCGAATCCTTCTTGGTTTGGTTTCCTTATTTCCATCAGACCGGAAACGGGAATCGACAGAAATCAGGTCACCAGATACATTGAATCAAAGAATATACAGACCCGGCTGCTGTTTTCCGGAAATCTGATTCGGCACCCAGCGTTCGACCAGATTCGCGGAACGGATGCCTATCGTGTAGCAGGAGATTTACATCAGACAGATTTCATTATGAATCATACATTCTGGGTAGGTGTATACCCGGGAATGACTGACGAAATGATCGACTATATGGCTCAGACAATCAAAGAAGCTGTAAATCAGTAAGCCGCTGTTGATGAATACAAGCAAGGAATGAAAAAGAATGAAGGCATCCGATTATATTGTTGAATACCTGATAGGGAAGAGAATATCAGATGTATTTGGGTACCCTGGAGGCATGGTTACCCACTTTATGGATTCTCTTAGCAAGTATGCAGGGCGAATCTCAGCACATATTCTATATCACGAACAAGGCTGTGCTTTTGCCGCCTGCGGGTATGCGCAGGCGACGGGTAAAACAGGTGTTGCTTATGCGACAAGTGGACCAGGGGCTACAAACCTGATTACCGGAATCTGTGATGCATATTTTGACTCTATTCCTACTGTCTTTATCACGGGGCAGGTGAATACCTTTGAGATGAAGGGAGACCTGGGAATTCGGCAAAGAGGATTTCAGGAAACAGATATTGTTTCCATGGTGAAACCGGTAACAAAGTATGCTGAAACAATTAAGGATGCGACCAAACTTCGCTGGTATTTGGATAAGGCTTTTTACCTTGCTAATTCCGGCAGAAAAGGGCCGGTACTCCTGGATATCCCCATGAATATATTCAGGGCAGACATCGAACCATCTGCATTGGAAGGCTTTACCGCTCAGAAAGCGGAATGGGTAACGAGTTTTGACATCATATCGGAAAAACTTCGAGCATCAAAGAGGCCGGTCCTCCTTCTTGGCAATGGAATAAAGGAGGCCGGATGTGCGCAGCTCTGCAAGGAAGTCATTAAGAAGTGCCCTATTCCTGTGATTACGACGATGCTGGCTGTGGACCTGGGTGCTTCAACAGAACGTATGTATGGCTTTGTAGGGGCATACGGAAATCGCAGCGCGAATTTTATTCTGGCGAAGGCTGATCTCGTTCTCTCTATTGGGGCAAGGTTAGATATTCGGCAAGTTGGAGCCATTCGGAAGAACTTTGCACCAGATGCCCAGATTATCCGTATGGATGTGGATAAGCAGGAACTAAATTATAAGATTCATGACAATGATATTTCTGTTTTGACGGATGCCCGGGCGGCATTAGAGTTCTTGAGGAATTTAGAAATTTCAAACAACGCGGCTTGGATTGATATATGCAACGAGATCAAGAGATCCTTGAAGGGAATCGATGATCTTCATCCAAATAGAATTATCCGTAAGCTAAGCCATCTGACAGGTCCGAATTCCATTATTACAACCGATGTGGGCCAGAATCAGGTTTGGGTGGCACAGTCTTTTGACTTTCAGGAGAGCCAGCAGGTTCTTTTTAGCGGCGGCCATGGTGCCATGGGATACTCTCTCCCCGCTGCAATAGGCGCAGCAATTGGAACGGGCAAAAATGTATACTGTTTCTGCGGGGATGGTGGAATTCAGATGAATATTCAAGAACTCCAGACAGTTGTCAGGGAAAAAATTCCCGTCAAGATCATTCTTTTGAACAATGAAGCACTAGGGATGATTCGTCACTTCCAGGAAATGTACTTTAACGATAATTATACCCAGACGGTTCCAGATGGAGGATATACGGTCCCGAACTTTGGGGCTGTTGCGGAAGCCTATGGTCTGAAATGTTCCGAAGTTTCTTCAGAGGAAGACATCTCAGAAAGTCTTTTTTCAGATGATGTACCGTCACTCATAGAGGTTCATCTGCATGAAAAAACATATGTGACGCCAAAACTTAGGTATGGCAATCCAAACCAAGACCAGGAACCGCTGATTGATAGGCAGCTATATAACAGGTTAATGACTAAAACTTCCCACACCCAAAA
>DLFD01000008.1 GCA_002482005.1 Lachnospiraceae bacterium UBA7729
TCTACACTTTTGTTTCAAACTTCGCCTCCTCTTATTATGATATATATATAATTTCATAGCCGCAAGTCACTTAATCAAACTTTCTTTCTTGTTATAGAAGTCTGGCTCCGCGTGTGCAGGGTCGGCAATGAGTTTGGCTTCCAGTATTCCGCTGACGGAGATCACTTTTTTATGACCAGAGATTTCCGCCTGTCCGCCGGTCCCGCGGTAAAAGTAGGCTTTATGGCCCAGGCGCCTTAGGGAGACGGCGGAGACCGAATCTACGAAGACATCCGCCTGGAACATAAGACTGTAAAGAATATCCGAAGCGGAGAGTAAGAAGCGCGACATTCATAATCTCATGACATTGGGGGCAGAGGTTTCCCTTGCCCCCAACTGTTATGGTGTGAAAGTCGTTCTCAACCCTCCTGCCTCCTCAGGGCGATACGGTCGATTGCCTGAAGCTCCTCATCTGTGAAAGACATATGGTCAAGGCACTTCACATTATCCCGGATCTGCTCCGGTCTGGAAGCGCCGATGATCACGGAGCACACCTCCTGGTCCTTCATGATCCAGGCAAGGGCCATATCCGCGAGAGACTGGCCTCGTGAAGCGGCAAGTTCATTCAGCTGCCGGATCTGCGAAAGCTTCTCCTCCGTCAGGTCCGAGCTGTGCAGGAAGCGGTGATCGCTCCCGATCCGGCTGTCTTCCGGAATCCCATGAAGGTAACGGTCTGTCAGAAGTCCCTGCGCAAGCGGGCTGTAGGCGATGATGCCCATCCCCTCCTTCCGGCAATACTCCTTGAGACCGTCCTCCTCGATGCTGCGGTCGAAGATCGAATATCGTCTCTGATTGACAATCAGGGGCAGATGCATACCGCGGGCAATCTTCAGTGCCTCTTCGGTCTGTTTCCGGTCATAGTTCGAGATTCCCGCGTAGAGCGCCCGCCCGCTGTCCACGATCGTCTTCAGAGCTCCGATCGTCTCCTCAAGAGGAGTCTCCGGATCCGGACGATGGTGGTAAAAGATATCCACATAGTCCAGCCCCAGGCGCTTCAGAGACTGATCACAGCTTGCAATCAGATATTTCCGGCTGCCCCAGTCCCCATAGGGTCCCTTCCACATATCAAAGCCGGCCTTGCTCGTGATGACAAGCTCGTCCCGGTAAGGCATGAAATCTTCATGCAGGATCCGGCCGCAGTTGATCTCCGCGCTCCCATATTCCGGGCCGTAATTATTAGCCAGATCAAACTGTGTGATTCCGCAGTCGAAAGCCTCGTGCATCATCGCACGCATATTGTCGATCTTCCCTGTGCTGCCGAAATTGTGCCAGAACCCCAGCGAGACCGCAGGAAATTTCAGTCCGCTCCTGCCGACACGATTGTATTTCATTCTCTCATAGCGGTCGTCTGCCGCGACGTAAAGTGCTGTCATATTCCTCCTCCTGTCAATCATATTAACCATCCTGCCTTCGCAGACGCTGGTTCTCATACTCTGACGGCGACATGCCGCACACCTGCCTGAACCTTCTGCTGAAGTACAACGGATCCGAAAAGCCTACCATTCTGGATATTTCCTGATGCTGGTATTTTCCGGAAGATAAAAGTTTTTTGGCGCTCGACAGACGAATATCCTCCAGTTTCTGCATGATCGTGATTCCTGTCGCCGTCTTGTAAGCCTTCCTCAGGTAGCTGCTGTCAAATCCAAGCTCGCTTCCGATCAGGGTCTGGGAAAGCTCTGGACGGCTGTAATTTGCTTTCAGGTATTCATCGATCTCGTAGGACATGATCTCGAATTTTGTCGATCCTTCCGTCATCTCCTCAATCGGATTCGACCCGGATGCTTCGCTCTTTCCCTCTCTCTGCACTGCAGCGATCGACTTTCTTAGAGCCGTCACCAGTTCATCTTTGTCAAAAGGTTTCAGCAGATAATCATCGATTCCGATCTTTATAGCCTGATAGGCAAAGTCAAACTCATCGTGCGCCGTCATGATGATCATGCGCGTCCGCATATTCTGGTCCTTTATCGACCGGCAGATATCGATTCCGCTGATCAGAGGCATACTGATATCGATAAAAGCGATATCCGGTTTCTTCGATGAGATTTCCTCCATGGTTTCCTGACCATCCCGGCAGCATGCGATCACACTGCAACCGTAGTCCTCCCATCTGATGATTCTTCTCATAAATTCGATAAATATCGATTCATCATCTGCCAAAAGAATTCTATAAGCCATATGATCTCAAATCTCCCCGGGAATTACCGCGATCTTCAGCACGATCTCCGTACCTGCAGACCTGTCGCCAAGATAGAACTTACATCTCTCTCCGTAATAAAACTTCAGCCTCTCGGCCACATTCCTGATTCCGAAACCATCTTTTTTGGTTTCCTCTCCGGATATTTCCTGGTCAAACTGCTCCCTCGTCATTCCAATTCCATCATCGATCACCCGGATAAAAATATTCATATCTTCCTGGTCGACTTTCACACTCAGGTTTCCCCGCCGTCTCAGCGGCTTGATTCCATGATAGATGGCATTTTCGACAAGCGGCTGGATCGTCAGCTTGGGGATACGGATGTTATCAACATTTCGTTCCATATCGATCTGAAAATTCAGCAGGTCAGCATAGCGAATCGACTGAATCTTCAGATAATCCCTTGTCTGCTCGATTTCTTCACTCAGAAGGACCCAGTCCATTCCGTTGCTCAGTACATGTCTGTAATAATCAGACAGCAGCTTTGTCATATCCGCGGCGTCTTTATTCTGCCCCATGATCGCCAGACAGTATATGGTATCCAGAGTATTATAAAGAAAATGCGGCTTGATCTGCTCCTGCAGCAGCTGGAACTTCAGCTGCTCCTGCTGCTTCTTCTCTTCGATCAGCATGTTTACCAGCTGACTGTTTCGCTGCGTCATGATATTAAAGTGCTTGATCAGAACGCCTATCTCATTATCGGGGGACGGCTCTTGCACGGGAGTAGGAAGTTCATCCGGAGACTTTATCATATGGTTGGACAGATTCACCAGCGGAGACAGCAGCTCATCGGAAAATCTTCTCATATAGAGATAGATGAGGATCATGATCAGAAATATAGTCGCCATGATCGTCAGAATGGTTCTGTCCAGTTCCCTGGTCTCAGCTCTCATGTCCGTTACGGATACCATCTCCCAGGTATTGTGGACCTTATACCGGGCGACGTGGAATCTGCTTTCATCGAGTCTCTCCAGACATTCAGGACTTCCAAGGCTTTCGGAATTTTCCGGGTTTTTCATATGTCCTGTCTTCTGGTATCCGCCATCATCTGTCCCGTAGAACAGTTCCCCATCGGGAGATATCAGATAATACCAGCGCCTTTCGTTGTCAGATCGAAGGTCTTCGAGCAAATCGATAGGCTTCAATATAACATAGCCAAGTGTTTCTCCTGTTGCGATGTTCAGATACTTCTTGGCATAAAAAGGCCCTTCGCCTGATATCCTGGATGAGACGTCCAGTTCCCTCATCCACTTCCCGTTCCTGTTTACCTTCTCCTGCTGCAGCGCGATGATGGTATCTGCCCCGTCGTCCTGCATGGAATAGTTTTCCACCCAGTTCTCATACCAGGTCACGCCATTATTCCAGACAACCAGGACCTTCTCCGCATTGCCGAATATCGTGAATGTGTTCAGCATGCAGTTGTAGATCTTCTTTCTGGCCAAAGGAGTGATGGCCGGCCCTTTTGTTCCGTTCAGGTCCTCTGCAGACAGCATCTCATTCATGGTAATGATGATCGTATTCGCGGAGCTTTCGGCATTGCGGATTCTTGTCTCGAGGGAGCTTCTCAGCATCTCATCTTCATGGCCGGACTGCTCTATGATCTCCTTTACCGCCTGCTTGCGGTAGTAGACTCCAAGAAAGAGAACGATCACGATCAGAAAACAGACAAAAGGAACCAGCATGATCAGATTCAGCCTGGTCACGATGGTTCCCTGTCTGGACTTTGCCTTGAATTTCATGTTCATATTCTCGTCATGTTTTCATTCCGCTCGTCGCCATCGCATCCGTAATCTGGTTGCTGAAGAACAGGTATACGAGCAGGACCGGTATACTCGCCATGATCATAGCCGCTCCGACTTCTCCCCACTGTGCCTGATAGGCTGTCCAGAAGTTTACCAGCCCAAGCGGAAGGGTCTTCAGTTCGTTCTTTGTGAGCATAACCAGAGCCAGGTTGAACTCATTCCAGCAGCTCATAAACTGATAGATGACCAGAACGACGATCGGCGACTTCATCTGAGGCATAATGATTCTGAAAAAGATTGTACCAAAATTCGCCCCGTCAAGGAAGGCGGACTCCTCCAGGTCGATCGGGATGCCCAGGTAGAACCCGTAGAAGAGCATACAGGCAAAAGGCAGTCCCATGGCTGTATACGGAAGGATGATCGAGAACAGGGAATTCGTAAAATGAAACCGCCTGACCGTGATCACCAGCGGGATCATGATCGCCTGGATCGGGATGAACATGCCCGACTGAATGAGGAAGTGAAAGGACCTGGTGATCCGGTTGTTCACCCTCGCCACAACATAGCAGAACATCAGTGAGCACAGTTCCACAAGGACTATGGTGACGACCGTAACGATCACGCTGTTGCGCAGGTAGGTCAGCACGTCGAATTTGTTCCATGCGTTCACGTAATTTTCAACATGCCAGACCTTCGGAAACCCGAAAGGATTCGTGACAAATATTTCGTTATTGTCCTTGAATGAATACAGGAACATCCAGAACAGGGGATAGATCGATATGACTGCATAGATCACAAGTATGACGTATAAGATTGTCCTTCCGATTCTTCGCTTCATCCCTGTCTCCTTAATCATAGATCGTATCGTATTTTCTTGTCGCGCGGTTGATCGCAAACATCAGCCCGATACAGATCACGACGATCAGATTCGCGATCGCGCTGCCATACCCGTATTTGTTCTTCAGGATGAAGGCATCATACATCATGATTGTCAGATTGTATGTATAGATCCCAGGACCTCCTCCCGTCATCAGGTAGGTCGTATCGAACGCCCGAAATCCATTGGTAAGGCACATCACAACGCAGATCCGGATGGTCGGGGCCGTCAGCGGCATCGTGATGTATCTGAATTTCTGCCATGACGACGCGCCGTCGATCATCGCCGCTTCATTATACTCACTCGGAATGTTGCGGATGCCGGCGTATATGATCAGCATGAGATAGCCCATGCCCTTCCATGCTTCCACAAAAGCCACCGCGAATAGCGAACTCCACTTGCGGTTCAGCCAGTTCTGCTGATAACTGATCCCCATGGCCTTCAGGAGCTGGTTGATCAGTCCATATTCTCCGTTATAGATCTGCAGCCACAGCTGGGATACGACCGAGACAGACAGCAGGACCGGTATGAAATACAGATTCCGGAAGATCAGGCTGCCCCTGATCTTTGCCTGGGTCAGCACATAGGCAAAGAAAGTAGCCAGTCCGACCTGATAGACCACCAGAAAGATGGCATAGACAATACTGTTTATCAGAGACGTATTGATCTCTCTTGAATGAAACATCCGGCGATAGTTGTCTATACCGACAAATCTTCCTGTATGGATTCCGTTCCAGTCAAAAAAGCTGTAGATCAGTGTCTGTATGAGCGGGACGACCATCAGAATAACGACGATCGCGATGGCCGGAAACATGAACAGCACAAGCCATCTCTTATTTTTTTTGAACAGAACGGAATTCATAAAGGGCCTCCTTACGCATCAGCAGCAGTCGGAAATCCTACGCGATCCCTGACAGCAAGAGGGCGGAAGCAGACCTCTGCCGCCCTCTTGTCTTCATCACAAATCCTGTGCCAGATCAGAATCCAGCTCCTGCTATATCATCGATCAGTTCCTGTCCCGTCGTATAGTTTCCGGATACGACCATCTCGCAGGCCTTGTCAGCGGTCGATACAAAATCTCCGTTGCTCAGATCGCCTGTGAAATTGGTAAAGGTCTTATAATTGCCGAAGTTATCATAGTACTCTTTGTATGCTTCTCCTCCGGTAAAGTTGAAGTCGCCGATGACAGTCGTCATGGTTCCGTTCAGGCCGGCTGAAACTCTTGTCCAGTATTCCATCTCCATGCCCAGATAGGTGACCGTGCTCGGATCCAGTCCGCACGGAGGATTGGAGTTGACCGAATACTTTGCCTCTGTCTGATATCCTCCAAGAGCATTCCAGCGAACGTCTTCCTTCACATCGTCATCCGCGAATACGTTGTAATCGCAGTAGCCGATCTTATCGCCCATGCCATCCGACTCAACTGTCAGGAAGAACCAGGCACCGGTCAGGAAGTAGCCTGCTTCGCCGTTGTACATCATCTCATAAGCCTGCTGATAGTTCGTGGAGAGGGCTGCCGTACCGAAGGCTCCCATGTTGGAGATCTCCACATACTTGTCCGCTGCCTTCACATAAGGTTCATCCGTGATCTTCGCGTCTCCGTCGTTGACGGCATCAAGTCCCATCGGCTGCCCTTCCGCGATGCTTGCCAGGGAGAACAGGGTGGTCGCCGGCCAGCTCTCAGCTCCGAACAGAGCGATCGGGACCTTGCCCGCGTCCTTCAGAGCTTGAAGAGTATTCTTGAATTCTTCATAATTCGTCGGCTCTTCTATGCCAAGCTCCTTGAAGGTATCCTTATTGTAATAGAGACCGCCCAGGTTGCTTGCCTCGCATCCATAACCATACATATGGCCATCGTCAGCCGTTCTTGCTTCTTTGGCGGCTTCTCCATTGCTGAAGAGGTCATAGAAACCGGTCTTCTCGACTTCATCGTCCACGCAGTAGAGTGTTCCGTCATCCCTCAGAGTCTGGTAGACGTCGGCAGCATTGATTTCAAACAGATCCGGAAGCTCTCCGACAGCAGCCCATGTTCTCAGCGTGGAGCCGTCTGAATCCGTACGATGCTCCATGGTAAATGTCAGGTTCGGATACTTCTCCGTCATCTTCTTGATGGCATAGTCCAGATTGTCCTTATCTGAATCTGCATAATACCGGTATACGGTCAGATCCGCGTCCACATCCTGCGAGACGAAATCATAACCGAACGGATCCTTCACTTCCGTACTCTCGTCCGCTCTCGCGATCATCGGCCCGGCGATGCTTGTCAGAATCATCGTGCCTGCCAGCACCTTTGCCATCGTTCCTCTTGCTTTCATCGTTCACCCTCCTTGTTGATAAACTGTGAGATTTTATCTGTTACAGCCTTCCTTTTCACGCAGTCTTCAAAGCGAAAGCTGTTAGGATACTCTTTCATGCTTTCCCATGGAATACTTTCCAGCGTCGGGATAAGGACCTGCTCCACAGCGATCCTGTGAAGGACAGACCGGATCCTGAAGTCCAGGTCGTAGGCCAGGCTGTCGCTCAGCGGCTTATAGTACCTGTCCCCGATAGCCCTGGTGACCTCCATGGAAATCTTCTGTTCTCTCTCGTGGCTCCACATCTTCGCGATCTCTGAGCGAAGTTTCATCCAGGGCGAGTCATTGCGGGGCACCACGATTCCCATCCGTCCGGCATCCTTGTAAGTCCACAGATTCCATGAGATTCCTCTCTCTTCGTACATCCCGATGTTGTCGAGAAGAAGCGTTCCGTAGAACTCTTCCATCCCCTGCAGGATCTCATAACCGGACTCGCCGCACCAGATCGGTTTCCCGAACCTGCTCACCTCTCCGAGCTGACGGTCGAAAATCTTCGCAAAGACCTCTTTTCTGTGACTATTGTCCATCTCCGGGCTCAGCACATCTTCCTCGAGTACAAAGGGATAGAAATGTACCGTATACGCGACCAGAGGATCGTCCATATCGGCAAGCGGTGAAAAATCCCTGCCGAAATCGATGCCTTCCAGAAACAGAATGTGATTCTTGTCCACAGACCGGATCGCCTCACCCGCCCTTGCGTAGAAGGAGTTGATCTGGTCCGGGGAGAGCCCGTAGCCTGGTTCATTCAACACATCGTACCCTATGACCCAGGGATTGGCTGCATATCTGGAAGCCAGCTCCCTCCACAGCCAGATGATCTGGTCCTGGAAACACTTGTATCTCCAGAAAAGAGGCTGTCCCGTTATGTTGTCTGAATGCCAGTCTGTATTCTGGGATCCCGGGACGGAATGAAGGTCAAGGACCACATACATGCCTTCCTCCGCACACATGCGGACGACACGGTCAAGGATCTCAAAGCCATGTTCCAGAAAAACGCCAGGGTTCAGATCATCCATGAAATAATGATAGCCAAAAGGAATTCTTACCGTATTGGCGCCGAGGCTCTTCATGTAGTGAATATCTTCTTTCGATACCATGGACTTCTGAAGATTCTCCACAAACTCTTCCGCGTGCCTGGTTCCGTAAACCCTCTCAAAAGCCTCGATGATCATCGAGTTGGTACCAGGCATTCCCATCATGAAGTGCTCGAAATTCATCCATGAGCCAAGTGCCCATCCCCTGAGCGTTACCGGTTTTCCATCCAGGGTGAACCGGTCTCCCTGCACCTTTATAAACTGTCCTACCATATCGCATAACCTTTCCGGTGTCTTTTGTTTATCTTGTATAAACATATTTTATAAGGATGACGGGATCTTATAAATGGAGAATCCGCGACGAAATATGGATTTTTTGCGCCTGTTCTGCCGGGCTTTCCCATGCTCATGCAGAAGCATCTCACCGCTGAGAGTGTTGCCCTTTCGGCTCTCAGACTTTCCCTCGTGCAGGCAGAAACGTCAGATGTGACTGTCAGACTTGTTCGGAACACGCTGCCTTCAGCGTTTCAGAAATTTTCCGACAGTTCGGGACGTGCCGCATCTTCTCGCGCTGAAAAAAGCAGCCGGGTCTTCCCCCGACTGCCTTCATCTTCATAGCCCGTTTTCTTTTTCATTGCTTGATGCGTGTGCCAGGTGCCCTTTTGAACCAAATTCCCCATGCCTATTACATAGGCCCCACCATAAAATAAAAACCCGCTCATCTCCTCTTCTTTCAAGGAAATAAGCGGGTCTTCTGATGAGCCGGAAATGAGACTCGAACTCACGACCTACGCATTACGAATGCGTCGCTCTACCGACTGAGCTAATCCGGCACACTGCGCTGCCCCGGAAGAAAGGGAGATGATCATGTATGTCCCAGTTCCCCCGGCAACGCAGTTCATTATATAGGCTGAGAGCTGAATTTGCAAGCCTTATTTTTCTATAATGCCTTGACAGCCTTATTTTTCCATAATGCCTGACAGTCTTATTTTTCCGTTATGTCTGACAGTCCTGTTTTTCCGTCATCCTCCGGTTCTTGCCGGCAGATCTCCTTGAAGGAACGTCAGCTCTTCTTCCGCATCGGTCAGGTTATCGGATCCTTCCCAGTTTCCTTAAGACCTTCTCCGGTGTCATCGGCCAGCTGTCCATCCAGACACCGACTGCATCGTGGATCGCGATGCCGATCGCAGGCGCCGCTCCATTGCAGGCGATCTCGGAGATGGATTTGGCTCCGAACGGCCCATACTGGTCGTTCACATCGATCAGGACTGCCTTGAAGTCATCCGGCTGTTCCCAGATCATCGGGACTCCGTAGTCCGTCATATTACTGTTGAGGCACACTCCATCCTTGTCAAGGATCATCCCCTCATAGAGGGTGTGCCCGATCGACTTGAGTGCCGCGCCGTACATCTGGCAGAGCGCCAGCTCGGGGTTGATCGGAGTACCTGCATCCTGAAGCGCATAGAACTTCTGTACTCTGATCTCGCCTGTTCTCACATTGACTGCTGCCTGAGCGAAATGTGCCCCATAAGGCACGGACGACGCGTTCGTCACGAAATTTCCGTGTGCCACGATCATGCCTCTTCCGGCCCCGCTGCAGACTTCATGAGAAAGGGCTGCATAGGTAAGGACCTTGCCGGTCTTCTTCGAGAAGACTTCTCCCGGCATCCTCACATCAAGATCTTCCTGATCTTCTCCCATCTGCAGTGCAGCTTCCTTCAGCACTCCCTCTTTCAGCTTCTGCGCAGCATCCAGAGCCGCATTGCCGCTGAAGAATGTTCCCGAGGACGCATAGGATCCCGTATCGAATGCCGCCGAATCCGTATCTCCGGAGAGCACCGAGATATGCTCCAGAGGCATGCACATGACCTCACTCACGATCTTTGCACAGACTGTGTCAAGGCCGGTCCCGATGTCAGCGCAGCCTGAATTGAGGATGACGGTTCCGTCAGTCTCCATCTTGGCGATGGCTTCCGCATGGTCCAGTCCCGGAAGGCCGCTGCCCTGCATGATCATCGCAAAACCCTTGCCGATCTTCCAGTCAGGATCAGGAGACTGTTCCTTCACACCCCACCGGATCATATCGCAGCCTTTCAGGATCGCCTCCCTGAGACCGCAGGATCCGACCGGAACCACATTTCCTTCCCGTCCTTCTCCGAGACCCTTCAGGATATCCAGCCGGTATCCGGTCTCGACATGGTTCTTCAGGACCATCTCCTTATAGTCGCAGCCGAGTCTGTCAGCCAGCTCCGCCATCGCCATCATCAGAGCATAATTGCCCTTCGGCGTGCCGTAGCCCTGATAAGCGCCTGCCGGCGGGGTATTGGTGTAGTAGACCTTCAGGTCGTAAGCCATATTCGGACACTTGAACAGCGGCAGCGTCTTGGAGCAGCTGTTCATGGGAACCGTCAGACAGTGGTTTCCGTAAGGGCCGGTGTTGGCCCTGACTTCCAGGAAGATTCCTGTGATGGTTCCGTCCTTTTTTCCGGACATCTTTACCCTCATCCTCATCGGATGGCGGGTCGAGTTCGCGATAAACTCTTCCTCTCTGGTATTCCTGCAGTAGACCGGACGTCCGGTGATGTATGCCGCATAGGCGGTGACATCCTCGATCAGGATATCCTGCTTTGCTCCATATCCGCCGCCGACCCTGGTCTTCACGACATGGATCTGATTCTCCGGAAGCCCGGTGACCCAGCCGACGATCCTGCGGACATGATAAGGCACCTGGGTGGAAGCATAGACAGTAAGCCTTCCTCCCTCCATCCTTGCAAAGCAGACATGCGGCTCAAGCGGAGCATGCTGGATCTGGCTGGTCTGGTAGGTTCTCTCAACGACCGCATCCGCCTCCGCAAATGCTTTTTCCACATCTCCGATCCCGCCGCTGTTGGATGCGGCTACATTGTGATGGATATCCGCTCCGAGCGGGAACTGGTAGATGACCTTGCCCTCTCTCGGGTCTGCCGATGCCTTCGCATTGTATTCGTCAAGGTCCGCAGGAGCTCCCGCCCGGTATTCCACCGGTCCGTCATGAACAAGCGGGGCGCCGTCGGCCATAGCTTCTTCGACAGTCAGCACAGGCTTCAGCACTTCGTACCCGACCTTGATGAGGCTCTTTGCCTTCTCGGCCGCCTCCATGGTCTCGGCGACAACGCCCGCGACACGGTCTCCTGCATGGCGGACTTTCCAGTTGAAGAGTCTCCTGTCATGGGGCGATGGCTCCGGATTGCCCTGACCTGCCTGCATGTAGTAGATGTCCGGGCAGTTTGCTGCCGTAATGATCTTTATGACTCCGGGCACTTTTTCCGCCTCGGAGGTATCGATGGACCTGATATAGGCACTTGCATAAGGAGACCTCAGCATGACCATATAGCAGGTATCCGGAGAGACATAGTCTTCCACGAATGCCCTCTGCCCGGTCACAAGTGCCGGTCCGTCCACCTTGCCGTCCGGGGTTCCGATCTCCCTGAGGTTCTCGCGGAACTTCGGCGCCGTCTTCGACACATAGTGGCCCGTCTTTCTCTTCTCCTGTACCAGCCGGACAGCCAGGTAGTAGTGTTCATAGGAAGCATCACGGATATAGAGGCCGGAAAGGGCATCCTTGATCTCCTCCCTGGACGGGGCCGGATTCTTCTCCAGAAGCCATGTAAGAAGCAGAGCTGCTGCCGGAGCGTTGTAAGCGCTCTGCACGACGCCGGCATCGATCATCGCCTGCTGCACATCCGTAAGATGCCTCAGATCTCCGAGCCCGTCCGGCGTCAGGATCGTGCATCCGTCCGCTTCTGCAGCGATCATCAGATTCGCGTAGACGGGAGTCCCGTCCACCAGAACGGTGTCGCTGCCGCAGAATCCTTCTCCGTCATCAGAATCTCTTACGCAGACGTGCCCCGCTGAGACCAGAAGCTCTCTCAGACTCATCATGGGATCTACATCAAAAGTTCTCGGTACCTGGTTGATCACACAGGATATCTTCATACGTCAGACACCTCCTCTCCGCGATCCTCCTGCAAAGACCGGTAAAGATCCGTCAGGGTGACGCCAAGCAGATACCTTTTGTAAGCCTGGCTTCCGAAGATATCATCCGGGATATCAAGGCCATTCCAGCTATCGGCAAAGTCCGCAAGGATCTTCCCGGGATCCGCAGAATCGTTCATCTCTTCCGAAAGTTCCTTCAGGAAGAAGACACCCGAATTCTTCACACTGACTCCGATCCGGACCTTCCCGTCCACGATTCCCATTGCAGCCGTCAGGAAGGAATGGCTCTCAGCTGTATTGGCATATCTCTTTGAGACAACCTTCACATCCTCTCTGAGCAGCACTGAAAGAATCAGAGCATTCCGGTAAAGATCCGGTTCCAGCAGATATCTGCGGATGCAGACCAGCTCCTTCCGTTCCATGGCAAAAGCCCCGTCTCTTCCCCTCTCCCCATCTGCCATCAGGAGCACCAGCTTCGCATGGGCCGCAATCAGGACCGCTGCCAGATAAGAATCATCCCTTATGAGGGCGATATTACCTCCTATGGTCGCCATATTTCTTTTTGTTCCGGACGCCATATACCGGATCGCCTTACGAAAATATTCCGGGACAGCAGACGACCTCAGAGCCTCCGCGAATGTCGTCATGGCTCCGATCTTTACTGTCTGGTCCTGCTCTTTTGTGATTCCCTTCAGTCCTTCTGTATTCTTCAGCATGATCAGACGATCAGCATGCACGGACGAACCATGCCTCAGGATCTCTGTTCCGCCGGCAAGAAAGGCAGCGGATGGCGTTTTCAGAGAAACCGCCTCGCTGGCCGAACGTGGCGAATAAAGTTCTGCGTTCATGATCCTGCCTCCTTTCAGATATTCTCCATGTGTTTTCATGATATCACAAAAAAAGTTTGGTTGGCAGTAATCTTGTTTAAAACTGTCTGAAAATGGATATCCGGATCACTTTTCAAAATCTATTGTATCCGGATCACTTTTCAAAATCTATTGTTTCCAAAACGCGGATTCCGTTATATAATAATCTGGTCGTCGCGAGGTGTGGCCCAGCTGGATAGGGCGCTGGTCTGGGGGACCAGAAGTCGTCAGTTCAAGTCTGATCACCTCGACGAAAAAACCGGACGGTCTCCCGTCCGGTTTTCTTTTTCCCGGTTTTCTTTTTCCCGGTTTTCTGTGCCATGCTCTTTCTGCCGCGCAGGCATTCATCCCCAGAGGCGCCGGGGATATTCTCCTGCTTCGACCAGCTTCCGGAAGTTCTCCTTTACCGAAGGGACATCTTCCTGGTAGGTGACACCGAACCATCTGTCATGGATCGGCAGGACATCGATCATCGCTTCCTGTCCTTCAAGCAGGTCTCCCACGATCGTAGGAAGAAGATATTCACATGTCATCTCCCTGTCCGTTCCGATATTAGATTGCAGAAATACCGGGAACCCTTCCTTCAGTACATCGATGAAATCCGGCATAAAGCCCCACATGTTCATGGAGACCGGTGTCTCCGGGTCCAGTGCTTTCAGGGTACCGCCTTCATAGAGTACCGCAGCGCCGCCCATATAGCGGATGATATTATGTGTCTCGACGATCCGCTCAAGCCTTCCTTCTTCATCGACCTGACAGAGACCGCGGGTCACTCCACCGTTATCCGAAAGTGTATTGTTCAGGACAAACCCCGCCATACAGATCCTGTGAGGCTGATGGACGGATGTCCGCTCCGGACACCTGATCAGATAATCATGGATCTTCCGGAAAGCCGACTTCCCATAGTAGTCGTCGGCATTGATGACACAGAACGGTTCGCTTATGACATCTCTGGCCGCAAGAACAGCCTGACCGGTCCCCCAGGGCTTCACACGTCCCTCCGGGTAACGGAATCCGTCCGGCAGATCATCTCTCTCCTGAAAGACATATTCCACCTCGGTCTTCTTCTCCATCCTGTTCCCGATGATCCTGCGGAAGTCCTCTGCGATGTCTTTCCTCAGGACAAAGACTACCTTGTCGAATCCTGCCGCGATTGCATCATAGACCGAATAATCCATGATGATCTCCCCGTCCGGTCCGAAGGATGTCAGCTGTTTGATCCCCTGGCCGAACCTGCTGCCGATCCCCGCAGCCATGATCAGCAATGTTGTTTTTCTGTTTTCCTCAGACATTGTATGACCCTCGCTTTCTAACAGCATCTATCTCTCTTTCATCGCCTGTATTGCGCTTCGTTCTGCTTTCAGTTCCGTCTGCAGCATCTCCCCGCTCCAGAAGCGGTTCTCATCCGTAAGCACCGCCTTGAGGCCGATCATGAGACCTGCCTCCTTCAGTGCAGACAGAAAACTTCTGAATGTCTGTTCCTGAAATCCTGCCATGACGATCATCTCCTCGTCCATGGCTGCTGTCTTTCCGTTTCTCCCGCTCCGAAGGGCAGACTCCCGGATGATCTTCATGGGATCGCCTGCTCTGGCAAGGAGTCCCAGCGGGACACTTCCTTCCGCATCTCCGACAGATACCGTCCTGATCCCGAACGTCTCCGCGACCGCCTTCAGGGCGGCAGTCCTTGCTTCATCCATATGATAGATCAGAAGCACCGCCTCATTCATAACTTTATTCACCCTTTCTTCAGCAGAGTCTTAAGCACCCCAAGGACCGCATCATCCTTCATCTCTCCGATCACATGGCGCGCAGCTTTCTTTGTCTCCTCACGGCCATTCGCGACGCAGTAGCTTTCCGCAGCAAGGCGCAGCATGCCGATATCATTGCCGTTGTCTCCGAATGCGATCGTATCTTCCGGCGAAAAACCGAGCTGGCCCTGGATCCTCGAAAGAGCGATCCCTTTGTCCGCCCCCAGCGGGACACAGTCGACCCACTTTGCCCCGGCGGTCATGATATTCGCTTCCTGTCCGTACTGGCTCCGGATCCTCTCCGCGATCGGAGCCGCATCCTCTTCAATATGCAGGGCGACCTTCAGGATCCCTCTTTCATGTCCGGGCTTTTTCTCAAGATCCTCTCCCTGATAGCACAGCCCGGCAAGGTCCTTCACTTTCTTCAGGCTCATCCGATAGCCGCCGCTCATGCTTCTGATGAAATCCTCGTCATCACTGTCGGTGCAGACCGCCTCAGGAGTATCCGCGCAGACGAATCCGCCGATCTTCTTCATCTCCGTAAGGACTCTCATATAAAGGCTGTCAGGCAGGCTCTTCACATCCATCGGGATGCCCCGGCAGGTAACATAGGAACCATTTCCGCACAGAAAGATCACGTCTTTCCACACAGGCTTCAGAAGCAGCCGCATACTGGTATAGTGCCTGCCGCTGGCTGCGACGATCACATTTCCCTCATCATGAAGCTTCTGCAGTACTTCAAAATATTCCGGATTGATCTGAAAAGTCCCCTCCGGAAGAAGGGTCCCGTCCAGGTCCATCGCGATCAGTTTCCCCATAGATATCCTCTTACTCTCTCCTCTCAGCGCCTTTTCCGAAAGGACTCTTCCAGTCATCCGGAATCTGATAACTGCTGCCTTCCCCGACGTGGTGCACGATCTCATGAAACTGGGCTCCGCACCTCTCGACCTCCGAGAGGACAAGGTCTGCCTTCCCCGGGTCCAGATACCAGTTATCCCTGGTTATGCCTCTGGTGGACACCGGGCAGACCAGCAGCCGTGTATCCGGGAACTGCTGCCCATAGTACATAAGACAGCGCCTGGCATGCCAGTTCTGGCAGCATAAGATCGCCGTCCTCACACGGATCCCGGCTTTTTCACACACCTTCCGCGAAAAGATCGCATTCTCCCAGGTAAATGTGGCTTCCCTCTCTCTGAGGATCTTCTCCCCGGGAACGCCCTCCTCCACAAGGATATCCTTCAGATAATCCCACTCCGTCTCATAGGACGAGGCTCCGGAAAAGTGTCCCGCAGCCTTGCTGTACTTCCCGCTTGGGCACACATAAGGAGCGTACCCTTCCCTGTAAAGGGCTGCTGCCCTCCTGGCCGCATCCGGATAGTTCCCGCCCGGAACAAAGATGACATCTGCCTTCTCAGGAAGGTCTTCCGCAAATATGAATTCCGTTACCGCATCCAGATACATAATATCACGCCAACTGAAAAACCCGGAACACACGCTCCGGGTCTCTGTTCATCAGATTTCCTCAGGCATTCGGCATCCTGAAGGAAGACTTCAGGGAGACGATCCGGTTGAATACCAGATGGTCAGGTGTCGTCAGCCTGCTGTCGACGCAGAAGAAGCCCGTGCGTACAAACTGGAAGGAATCAAGCGGCTTTGCATCTTTCACGGCAGGCTCGACATAGCATTCCGGAAGCACCGTCAGAGAATGCGGGTTCAAGTTCAGCTCACCCGTCTCTTTATCGTAGACACCCTTCTCCTCATCGATGATATTCTCATACAGGCGCACTTCGCACTTCACTGCTGTCTTCGCAGCAACCCAGTGGATCGTGCCTCTGACCTTGCGGCCATCCGGAGCGTTGCCGCCCTTTGTTGCCGGATCATACGTGCAGTGCACGGCAACAACATTGCCGCTGTCATCCTTGTCACAGCCGGTACAGGTTACCAGATAAGCATGCATAAGACGGACTTCATTCCCCGGATACAGTCTTCTGTATTTGCTGACCGGGACCTCCATGAAGTCATCGCGGTTGATGTAGAGGACTTTTCCGAAAGGAACCTTTCTCTTTCCAAGCTCCGGATTCTCAAGGTTGTTGTCAACATCCAGCTCCTCGGTCTGGTCTTCCGGATAATTGTCGATGATCAGCTTCAGCGGGTCAAGGACTGCCATGACACGGGATCTCTTCAGCTTCAGGTCTTCTCTCACGCAGTATTCCAGCATCGCGTAGTCGGATACAGAATTCGCCTTGGATACGCCGGAAAGTTCTACAAACATCCTGATCGCTTCCGGAGTGAATCCTCTTCTTCTCATGCCGGAGATGGATACCAGTCTCGGATCATCCCAGCCATCGACGATCCCCTGCTCGACCAGCTTCTTGATATAGCGCTTGCCTGTGACAATATTGTTCAGATACATCTTGGCAAACTCGACCTGTCTCGGCGGATGCGGATACTCAAGCTCTCTGACGACCCAGTCATAAAGCGGCCTGTGGTCTTCGAATTCAAGAGTGCAGATAGAATGGGAGATTCCCTCGATGGCATCCTCAATCGGGTGGGCAAAGTCGTACATCGGGTAGATGCACCACTTATCGCCGGTATTCTCGTGGGAGATATGAGCGATACGATAGATGACCGGATCTCTCATGTTCATGTTCGGCGCTGCCATGTCGATCCTGGCTCTCAGGACCTTCTCGCCGTCGGCATACTTGCCTTCTTTCATCTCCTCGAAAAGCTTCAGGTTCTCCTCGACGCTGCGGTTTCTGTACGGGCTTTCCTTACCTGGTTCCGTAAGCGTTCCGCGGTACTCTTTGATCTGCTCTGCAGAAAGGTCACAGACGAATGCCTTGCCTTTTCGGATCAGCTTTACCGCAGCCTCGTACATCTGATCGAAATAGTTGGAGGCGAAGAAGCATCTGTCCTCATAGTCAGCGCCGAGCCACTTCACATCCTCCTTGATCGCCTCGACGAACTCACTCTTCTCCTTGGTCGGATTGGTATCGTCAAAGCGCAGGTTGAACTGGCCATGATACTTCTGCGCCAGGCCATAATTCAGGAGTATGGACTTGGCATGACCGATATGAAGGTATCCGTTCGGCTCCGGCGGGAAACGGGTACATACTTTCGCTGTACGTCCGTCTTCAATATCCTTATCGATGATCTCCTCGATAAAGTTCCTGCTCTCTCTGGCTTCCTTGACTTCTTCGCTCATAACATTATCCTCATTCTTTTTATAATGGACCGCTCAGTTAAAGCTGAGCAGCTTTCTGGCGATCTTATATCCTCTGACCGTTGTCTCTCTGCCGAGCTGAGTCGGCAGATTCATGCAGACGCCCAGGAAAGACATCCTGAGCCGGTAGTAAAGCTTGTAGTCTGCCTTCTTCAGATATCCCCAGAGCTCGCCCTTCTTCCTGAGATCCTCCGAAGTCCCTCCTATCAGGAGGAATACCGAAGATACCGTCATGATCTTGTTCAGGTAGATCATCATATACTTGCGTACGTTCTTGTCGAGCCCGCGGAAATCCTGCCTCGTGAAGATATCGATCATCAGCTTGTTCACACGCAGCTGCTGGTCGATCCTGCCGAGCATCACTTTCTCGTTGACCGACTGGTCTTCCCTGCCGATGAAGTAATGGTACAGGTTTACATCCATGTAATAGAACTTTCCGCAGTAGGGAAGCGGCTGGAACGCATAGATATTGTCCACATAAAATGTGTGCAGCGGCATCTTCAGTCCCGACCTTTCGAGGACTGAATGCCGGTATGTGATGTTATGCATCAGGATGTACTGGGTCTGTCTCATATGTCCCATATCATCCCAGGAGATCACACGGCTGGCCGGAAAAGCATGATGGAAGTTCATCACATGCTTTGTCAGTCTCCCCGGTCCCGTCTTGTCATAGACGAAATTGGTGAGCATCATATCCACCGGGGTCTTACGCATCTCAAGTCTCTTCAGCCTTGCGATCACCTTGACCAGTACCTTGGGATCCACCCAGTCATCCGAATCGACCACCCTGAAATAGGTCCCCGTGGCATTCTCGATCCCGGTATTGACCGCGCCTCCATGGCCTTTGTTTTCCTGATGGATCGCCCGGACGATGCCCGGATATTCTCTCTCATATCTGCGGGCGATCTCAAGCGTATTGTCTTTTGTCGATCCGTCGTCAACGACCAGGACCTCGATGTCCTCTCCGCCCGGGAGAAGTGACTTGATGCACCTCTCCATATATTCTGCCGAGTTGTAGCACGGCACCGTAACTGTCAGTATCTTCTTCATCCTGATCCAGTCTTACCTTCTTCCTCAAAGGGTATCCTGTCTTCTTCCGATGCCAAGATACCGCAAATATGCTGAAAAAGCGCCCGGGACTGCATAATCGCTCTGCAACTTCAGAATACCCGTCAGATGATATTCTCTTCCCGAATCGTCGTGAAAGATCCAGTCATCGCCAAAGGCATCCGGCGGCTTTGCAGCATCTGCCAGAAAGCCGGACATGTGCCATTCCACATGAGAGAATACATGCTTTGCCTCCGGAAGCGCCAGGATCTTAACCGGGACAAGTCCCATGCAGCAGACTTGTTCAATGACTTTCTCCTCCGAAAGTTTCCCGGGAAAGTTCGGAAGCTCCCATAGTCCCGCAAGAAGCCCCTTCCTGTCCCGCTGCCTGATCACCGCGGACTTCCCTGAACGGATGACAACGACCGTCCGTTCTTCGATCCTTCTGGCTGCCTTCGGCTTTCGCACCGGATACCAGGTCTCCTGTCCTTTTTTATGGGCAAGACACAGCGCCCGAAGAGGGCATCTTCCGCATTCGGGAGAGCCATTCGGTATACAGACCGTCGCACCGATCTCCATCATGGCCTGGTTGAAAGTTCCCGGAAAGTTGGAAGGTCTTTCCCTTCCGGCTTCCCCGCTGCTCTCCGAAGGCCCATAGAAACGGATGACCTCATTCAGAGTATCTTCCCAGCCTTTTTTCACCTTCGGATCATCGATGCAGCCTTCATCCGCAAGAAGTCTTGATGAAACCCTGAGGACATTGCCGTCCACAGCCGCATAGGGTCTTCCGTAAGCGATCGATGAGATCGCCCCGGCCGTGTAGCTTCCGATCCCCGGAAGCTTCCTAAGCTCCGGAGCCTCCGGCGGAATGATCCCCCCGTAGTCTCTCATGATGATCATGGCTGCCTTCTGCATGTTCCGGACACGGCTGTAATAGCCAAGTCCTTCCCAGAGTTTCATGAGCCTGTCTTCCGGACAGTCTGCCAGCGCTCTTACCGTCGGAAGACTTTCCGTGAACCTTGAAAAATAAGGTTTCACAGCCTCCGTTCTGGTCTGCTGGAGCATGATCTCCGAAACCCAGACATAATAAGGCAGCGGATTATCCCTCCATGGAAGTGATCTTCGGTGTATCTGAAACCACTCCGTCAGCAAGGGAACGATCCGCTGCATATATGCTGTTCTGTTTATTTTATCAGAATCCATAGACACATTCAACTCACAAATGGGAGTCCTGGAAAACAGCAGAAAAGTGCTCCTGCCTGTTTCCAGGTCAGCATATCATACCAGCTTTCTGACAGATTCTCCCTCCACAAGGACACCGTCGACCGAGATCTTCTCGATGAGTGCCGTCTTCGGAGACTCTATCAGAGAGATCAGCTTCTCCGCGGCGATCCGTCCGATCGACTTTGTATCCTGCTTCACAGTCGTCAGCCTGGGGCTCATCGCCGCCGCGACCGGGATCCCATCGAATCCGCATACCGAGATATCTTCCGGAATCCGAAGTCCTGCATCGCGGATCGCGTTCATCCCTCCGACAGCCGCGAAATCATCCGGGAAAAAGATACAGGTCGGAAGGTCATCCAGGCACAGAAGCTTCTTCGTCTCCTCTTCCGTCATCCAGACATCGCGGTACCTGGAACTGCGTATATACTTATCAGGAACTGTGATCCCGTACTCATCGCAAGTCCGGTAAAAACTGGACATACGGTCTTTCGTGACTGTATTGCCATCACCGTGGACATATGCCAGCCTGCGGTGTCCCATCCTGCATACATAGTCCGTCAGATCGTGCATCCCTTTAACGTTATTGGAGACTACCGCCGTCCTGCCGTCAAACAGATAGTCGATGGTAACTACCGGCAGCGGTGAATGGATCAGCTCCAGGATCTCCGGGGAATTGAAGTCAATATTGGCGATCACGACACCATCCAGCCCGCGGTACCGGCAGTGTTCATAGTAGCTCATCCTCCTGCCGCCGACCGGCGCCATCGCCGTGAATGTAATGTCGTATCCTTTCTGCTCAGCGGTTACCTTGAAGCTGTCGATGATCGCGGCAAAGTAGCTGTGAGTCAGTCCGGAATGAAGGTTGTCGGAAAAAAGGATCCCGAGATTCCATGTCCTGTTCGTCTTTAGAGCGCGGGCAGATGAATTCGGGAAATATCCCATCTCCTCAGCACACTTCCGGATCTCTTCTCTTTTTGTCCTTCCGACATCACTGTAGCCGTTCAAAGCTTTGCTCACGGTTGCAACAGAGACATTGCACTTCTTTGCAATATCTTTCATAGAAACCATGTTTCTCCGCACCTCTTTCCGAATAAAGAAATCGTTTTCGTGAATATATTATAGTGTTTTGAAGGGTTTCCCGCAACCTTTTTTCCCTTAAGTGTGAACGTTTCCCACCAATCTAAACGTTTCCGACAGTTTCAGAGCCGATTTTTTGTGCATTTTGACATTTTTATCCCGAGATGTTCTATTGATTTCAATAAATAAATGCGATATACTGCAAGCAGCGAGTTACTTAATCGTTTTCCTTAATTTTCAATCACACAATATAAGGGAGAATCCATATGAAATTCGGTTATTATGACGACAATGCCCGCGAGTATGTCATCACCACCCCGAAGACTCCGCTTCCCTGGATCAATTATCTGGGCTGCAGCGACTTTTTCTCGATCGTGTCGAATACCTGCGGCGGCTACAGTTTCTACAAAGATGCAAAGATGCTCCGCATCACAAGATACCGTTACAACAGTGTTCCTTATGATTCCAACGGTAAATACTACTATATCCATGACGAGGATACAACCTGGAATCCCGGCTGGCAGCCGACCCAGACTCCGCTTGACTTCTATGAGTGCCGCCACGGAATCGGCTATTCCAGGTTCCTGTCAGAGAAGAACGGTCTTGCGGCGAGCCTTCTGAACTTCGTTCCGCTTCACGATACCTGCGAGGTCAACTGCCTGAAGCTGACTAACAAGTCAGATCACAGAAAGCAGTTTACCATCTATTCGTATGTCGAGTTCTGCCTCTGGAATGCGCTCGATGATATGACCAACTTCCAGAGAAACCTCTCGACCGGTGAAGTCGAGATCGACGGCGCTACCATCTACCATAAGACGGAGTATCGCGAAAGAAGAGACCATTACGCATACTTCTCCGTCAATGCAGTTCCGGCAGCTTTCGACACCAGCAGGGATGCATTCATCGGTACCTACAATCCGGCATCCGATCCGCAGGCGATTAAGGACGGAGGCTGCACAGGCTCTGTGGCAAGCGGCTGGTATCCGATCGCGGCCCATCAGCTGAACGTTGCTCTGCAGCCAGGCGAGTCAAAGACATTCGTCTTCGTTCTCGGCTATGCCGAGAACCCGAAGGATAAAAAGTGGGAAGCGCCGAATGTCATCAACAAGGCTCCGGCAAGAAAACTTCTCGCCAAGTACCAGACCGAGGCGGACGTTGAGAATGCCTTCCGTGAGCTGAACGAATACTGGAAAGATCTTCTGTCCGGCTACCGTGTAAGCTCATCCGATGATAAAGTCAACCGCATGGTCAATATCTGGAACCAGTACCAGTGCATGGTAACATTCAATATGTCACGTTCCACCAGCTACTTTGAATCAGGCATCGGACGCGGCATGGGATTCCGTGACTCCTGCCAGGACCTTCTCGGATTCGTCCACCTGATCCCGGAGAAGGCCCGCCAGAGGATCATCGATATCGCCTCCACCCAGTTTATGGATGGCTCCGCATATCACCAGTACCAGCCTCTCACCAAGCGCGGCAATGCCGACATCGGATCCGGCTTCAATGACGATCCGCTGTGGCTGATCGCCGGGACCGCTGCCTATATCAGAGAATCCGGAGACTTCTCCATCCTGGATGAGCAGGTTCCGTTTGATAACGATATGTCCACCTGTGTCCCGCTGTTCGAGCACCTGACAAGATCCTTCCATTACATCGTTGCCCATAAGGGACCTCACGATCTTCCGCAGATCGGCCGTGCCGACTGGAACGACTGCCTGAACCTGAACTGCTTCTCCGATACGCCAGGTGAATCCTTCCAGACCACCGGTCCGAGCGAGGGTCCGGTCGCTGAATCCGTCTTCATAGGCGGCATGTTTGTCAAATACGGTGAAGAATACGCGAAGCTCTGCGAGCTCCGCGGCCTGAAGGACCAGGCAGCTTCCGCAAGGGATGAAGTCAGAAAGATGTACGATGCAGTCCTTGATGCAGGCTGGGACGGAAAGTGGTTCGTCCGTGCCTACGATGCAGAAGGGAAAAAGGTCGGCTCCCATGAGTGTGAGGAAGGCAAGATCTTCATCGAACCACAGGGCTTCTGTGTCCTTGCAGGGATCGGCGTAGAGGAAGGCAAAGCGGAGCAGGCTCTTGAGTCAGTCAGGGAACATCTGGACACCAGGTACGGCATCCGTATCCTGGCTCCGTCCTATACCCACTACTATCTCAATCTTGGCGAGATCTCTTCTTATCCGCCGGGATACAAGGAGAACGGCGGTATCTTCTGCCACAACAACCCATGGGTCTCCATCGCAGAGACCGTTGTGGGACACGGAACCAGAGCCTTCGAGATCTACAGAAAGACCTGCCCGGCTTATATCGAGGATATCTCCGAGATCCACTGCACCGAACCGTATGTCTACTCTCAGATGGTCGCAGGAAGCGATGCCAAGTTCTTCGGTCAGGGCAAAAACAGCTGGCTTACCGGAACTGCAGCATGGACTTTTGTGAACATCTCCCAGTACATCCTGGGCATCCAGCCGGATTATGAAGGTCTCAGGATCGATCCGTGTGTACCGAAGGACTTCGGCGACTACACGGTAGACCGCAGATTCCGCGGAGCCGTCTATCACATCAGCGTCAAGAACCCTGATCATGTCGAGAAGGGGATCCGGAAGCTGACAGTCAACGGAAAGCCGATCGAAGGCAATGTCGTACCGTTCGAGGAAGGCGTAAAAGAATACAGCGTAGAAGCAGTTATGTAAGGCAGCTTCCTGAAAGAGCTGCTCAATAAAGACACTGATCTGAAGAAACCCGCCCGCGGGTCCGGCATTCTTCCCGAAGGATGTCCGGACCGCGGGCGGGTTTCTTTCGTCAGCTGCTTCTGATCTCCTGTCTCATGAAGCCGACATACGAGATCTCGAATGCCACAAAGGTCAGGGCAAGAAGTCCGACCAGGTGCGGCCAAACAAGAAGCATGCTCTGCGACAGCGGCAGATAGCCGGTGATCGCTCCGACCAGCTGTGCATAGGAGATCGCATTGATCGCCCTTGCAACCGGATTCATGATGATGGAAGCCGCCTCTGAATACAGGTAGTATGGAGAGACACGGTTAAGGCCTGCATTCAGGTTTGCATTCTTCATGGCGTTATAGAGCTGCTGATACTCGGTCTGTACCGGATAGGCAGCATCTGCGATGATCCCGGCCAGAAGGCTCATGAAGATCGCAAAGAACAGCCACAGGGCTATGGAAGCCAGGGCTGATGTTGCGGCATGCCTCGTGAACACCGAGAACAGCATCGACATGGAAAGCCAGAAGCAGATGTAGATCACCGTGTAGATCAGATAGATCAGCACTCTCATGATCTCCTCTCCGGACGGCTTGATCCCCGAGAAGAGGAATCCTGCTGCTCCTACCGCGATGCCGGTCGCAAAGACCATGACCGTGATCAGCGTTGCGGATGCAAGGAATTTGCCGACGATGATGGAATCACGATAGATCGGCTGTGATACCAGCCGGTTCAGCGTTCCATTATTCTTCTCAGAGTTGATCGCGTCAAATCCAAGGATCAGGCCGATGAACGGTCCGATCAGAGCGATCAGAGACATATAAGACGGGATCGAGTTGCCGGATGTCGTGTATAGTTTCAGGAACATGAAAGTCGTATCAAACGGCTCATTGCTCCCTCCCGATGCAGCAGCTTGTAGTCCTGCCTTGATACCGCTCAGAGCGCCATACACGCTTGCGATCGTCATGGCAGCAACGATGATCAGGATGATGACGAAACGTTTGCCGCAGATATGGTCTGCCAGCTCCTTTCTGTAAAGAGCATCCAGGCTGTGATATCTTACCTCGCGTCTCTCCTCCGAGACTTTTTTCTTTCCTGCAGCTTCAAAGGCCGCAGTATCTTTCCACTTGTCCGGACCTGAAGCAGATGCTTCCTTTGCGGAGGAAACTGCCCCAGCCGTCTTCTCAGGCGTCTTTCTTTCTTCCGCCGTGTTTTCCAGACTTGGCATTCTTCTCTTCCTCCTTCTCCGCCTGCTCAAAGTAGACCCTGTAGATCTCGTCAAGGTCTCCGCCTTTCTGGCGCATATGAAGCAGTGTATAATTGTTCATTCCGAGAAAATGTGTGATCCCGGCCCTCAGATCTCTGGAGGATGTGATGATGAAACGGTCTCCTTCTTTTGAAAGATCCTTCACTCCCTCAAGTGATCCGATAAAGCCCAGGAAGCGGTCGTCGCACGGCTCCGCCTCGATCTCGAGCACGTAATGCCCCTCCGAAGCGATCTTTCTCCCAAGCTCACCGATCTTGCCGGCAGCAACCAGACTTCCGTCCACAAAGATGCCGACCCTGTCGCAGATCTGCTGGATCTGATACAGCTGATGGGAGGAGACCAGGATCGTCCTCCCGTCCTCCGTCGAAAGCTGCTTGATCAGCTGAAGGAATTCCCGCATTCCTTCCGGGTCCAGGCCGTTGGTCGGTTCATCCATGATAATGACTTCAGGATCTTTCATCAGGACATCAGCGATCCCCATCCTCTGCTTCATGCCCTTGGAATAGGTGCCGGCCTTCTGATCAGCTGCCTGTGTCATCCCGACCCTCTCCAGAAGGGAATCGATCCTGCTGTCGATCTGATTTTCCGGCACACCGTTCAGCCGTGCCGTGAACCTCAGATTCTCTCTTCCGGTCATGTCTGCATAGAAGCCGACATTATCCGGCAGATATCCTGTAATGCGCTTGACCTGGAGGGAATCTCTCGTACAGTCATGCCCGTCGATCGAAGCTGTCCCGAGGGTAGGTTCCGTCAGTCCAAGCAGCATCAGTATCGTAGTCGTCTTTCCCGCACCATTCGGTCCGAGCAGTCCGAATATCTCGCCCTTCCTGATCTCCAGGTTCAGGTGATTGACTGCGACCTTGCTGCCGTAAGCTTTCGTCAGGTCCCTGGTGCGGATGATCATATCTTCCGCCATGTCTTTATCTCCTGCCGAACTTGCGGATGATAGCCGCAAGGCTCACTACAAGTGCCGCGATGATCACGATCGCAACGATCCCCCATGTCGTATGGTTCTGTACAGAGACACGGAGATCAGCTTCCGAACTTACATTGTCATTCTTCGCGGTGATCGCTGTTACATAGTCGCCTATGACTGCATCCTTTGCAGGGGTGATCGTAGCGGTAACTTCCTTGGCTGCACCCGGGTCGATGGAATCGATCGTGCTGGTATCGAACTCGACCGTCCAGTCAGTTGATGCCTGCGAAGTCAGCTGTACATTCTCGAGGGCAACATTGCCGGTATTCTGGACCTGCAGGGTTACCTTCTTTCCCTCACCGGCGAATGCCTTTGCTGCGAGGTTTCCGCTCGGGGTGGTAAGCGTCATGCCATAGGTTCCTGTGATCGTGACGGTCAGCGGAAGGCTCAGGGTCTCTTTGCCGGAAACAGCCGTGCAGTCGATCTCATAATCGCCCTGCTCCGCATCTTCCGAAGGAGTAACGGCTACCGTGATCGTGGAACTTGATCCTGCATCGACCGGAACGGATGCTGCCTGTGCAGACGCTCCGGAAGGGGTGAATGTGACGTTCCATCCTTCCGGTGCATTGTCAGCTGCCAGTGCGTAGGTGGCGTTCTCTGCTCCGTTATTCTTCAGCGTTGTGGAGAAACTGAAGTTTGTGGATGTGGAACCCTGCTGCTCCGGATATTCCGCGGTGAACTCGCCGGCAGCGATATCTTCTTCGTTCCTGTCGACCTTGACCAGAAGAGGGAGCTCCGCATCCGTGCTTTCGCTTTTCGCTTCGAGCGTCACCGTGTACTCGCCTTCCTTCGCATCGTCCGGAACCGAGAGTGCATAACTGAGGCTCGGCGAGTCCTCTTTGGTCTGTCCTGCCGCTACATGGACCATGGAAACCTCGGACGAAGAACCCTTGAAGCTTCCGGTCCATCCGTCCGGAAGGTCCTCTGCGCTCAGCGTCAGGTTATCCTGCGTATCGCCGTCATTCGTGAGATACAGGGAAAATGTGGATGAGTCACCGGGCTTTACGGATACGCCCGGGTAATCCGTCGAGAAGACAACGTCCGTCCCGGAGACCTCCTTCACCTCAGTCACCGTCTCAGACTCCGTGTCATTTCCTGCTGCATAGACATTAACAGAAGAGAGGGACCATGCCGCAAGTGCGCTGCACATGATCCCTGCAAGAATTGCTTTTCCGGCGAAATCCGCCTTCTTATTCCTTACCGCTGCCTTTTCCATGATTCTGCTCCTTTTTCTTTCTTTTCCGGCATCCGGCCGGACAGATTTACACGGCTCCGGTAAACAGCCGTGCATCGATTTCGAAGACAAAGGTAAGCCGAATCTGTGACGTTCCTGTTATAAAAATGTGTTCATATTGTGAACGCAGCAGCACGCTCAGGCTGAAAAAGACAGCACAGAAAGAACATTCCCCCTAAAAAATAAGGCGATCTTCACTGACCATCCTCTTCCTTTTCCGTGTCCTCTTCCTCGTTCAGGATGCTCACATCGATGCGGTCGAGGACCTTCTCCCGATACAGCTTTTCGTACTCATCCTCGTATCCTCTGGATGCCACAAAGCCGATCTCATCATGATTGAAGAAGTAATACTGTCTCTCGCCGAATCCTTCCGGATACAGGCATCCGCAGTAGTCATAATACTTTCCTGTATTGGAATTATAGACAAATCTTGCCATGATCATCAGGGTCTTCGGCGTGCCGTCAAGCATCACGACCGACCCGATCGGAAGCCATTCATCGGCCTTCACGCCATCATCACTCCTGAACTGGTCCAGCATGTCCAGATCTGTGGAAGAACTGATCTGTTCCAGAGCCGCATCCTCGTCAAAAGCTTCTGTCTCAGCCGGAACGGTCTCATTCGCTTCCGATGCAGGCTCCCCCGCCGCATCTGCTGCCGCTGCCGGTACAGCAGCAAAACAAAGCGCTGCCGCCATGGCACAGGCTGCTGTCATATGAACGAATCTTCTGTTATTCATCTTCTTTTCCTCCTCAGAATCCTGCCTTCAGATCATCTGCCATCTTCTTCATCTCGGATGCGGCATCTCTGACGGCGTCTGTTACTTCCACGCCTCCAAGGATCCTTGCCAGTTCATCCGTGATCTCGTCTTCCTTCAGTCTCCTTATGCCCGTGTGAGCCTTTCCGTCAAGCGATCGTTTCTCGATCAGATAGTGGGCATCCGCCATCGATGCGATCTGTGCCAGATGTGTGATCGCGATCACCTGCCTGTCCCTCGACAGCTGGGCCATCTTTTCAGAGACCTTCTGTGCAGTCCTTCCGGAGATACCGGTATCGATCTCATCAAAGATCATGCAGCCGATCTCATCCTTCTTCGCCATGACCGTCTTGATCCCGAGCATGATCCTGGAAAGTTCACCGCCCGAAGCAACATTCTGCAGCGGCCTCATAGGCTGTCCGGGATTCATCGAGATCAGGAAAGACACTTCATCCATACCGTTCTCAGACGGTTCTTTCAAGGCCTCAAATCGGACTTCAAACCGGACGTCCAGGAAATTGAGGTCCTTCAGCGACTGCACGATCAGACCGGTCAGGCTCTCCGCGGACTTCCTGCGGATCTTCGTGATCCTGCTGCAGATCCCTTCAAGCTCCTTTCCGCTCTTCTCTTTCGCCTTCTTCAGACCTTCCACATACTGATCAAAATTGGTGAGACGGTCCAGTTCTTCCTGCCTTCTGTCCCTGTAGGCAAGGATCTCTTCGATCGACTTCCCGTACTTGGTCTTGAGCCGGTTGATCAGATCCAGCCGTCCGGAGACTTCCGAAAACTCCTGATCATTGTAGCTGAAGTCATCGATATAGTCTGACAGGGAACGCGTGAAATCGTTCATCATGCTCTCACAGTCGGCAAGCGTATCCGAAAGCTGCGACAGGTCCTCATCGTATCTCGCCACCTGGCTCAGTTCCCTGGATGCCCTGGAGATCTGGGAGGAAGCATCGCTTTCCCCGTCTCCGTCCGTAAGCATCTGAACTGCAGAAAGCGCCTCCATGATCTTCTGGGCATTGGACAGCAGGCGGAACCTGGACTCCAGCTGTTCATCCTCGCCCGGTGTCAGATCCGCCGCATCGATCTCATTTACTTCGAATGTGATAAAGTCGATCTTCTTTGCCCGCTCGCGCTCGTCCGCCATGGCCTCCCGGAGCCTGCCTGATGCCTCCGTATAGGCTTTATAAGCTTCCCTGCACTTCTCCTTCTCCGGAAGGATCTCATCGCCGGCAAAGTCATCCACAAGCTGCAGATGATATCTCGGATAAAGAAGCGACTGATGCTCGTGCTGCCCGTGGATGTCGATCAGGTCGGAAGAGATCTCCCTGACGCTCCCGATCGGGACAACTTCCCCGTTGATCCTCGATACTGATCTGCCCTTACGGAACGTTCTCGATATGATGATCTGGCCGTCCATATCCGGGATATCATGTTCCTCAAGCTTATCCCGCACTTTCTGCGAATCTGTCTCAAACACAAGCTCGACCGAAGAGCGATCGGCATTCTCGGGCACAAAATCCCGGAAAGTTCCTGACCCAAGCGCTACCCCGATCGATCCGATCAGGATGGACTTGCCTGCGCCTGTCTCGCCGGTCAGGATATTCAGTCCGCCGTCAAACTCGATATTCTCCTCTTCGATCAGCGCCATATTGGTTACATGAATCGATCTCAGCATCTGTAATTCTCCTGTGCGCACTCTCCCCCGCACACCCTGTCTTTCCTTCCGGACCGCAGTCTTTCATCCGGCTTACTCCATTCCCTCGGTAGCGCCGCGGATCTTGTCCATCACTGCCGCTGTCTCCTCCTCGGTATGGATGGCGATAAAGATCGTGTCATCGCCCGCGATGCAGCCTGCCACCTGGGGCCATTTCATGGCATCGATCGCCGCCGCCACCGCCATGGCCATGCCAGATACCGTCTTGATGACCAGAAGATTCCCTGCGCTGTCCATCGATACAAAACCAGCTTTCAGGACTCTCAGGTACTTTTCATCCATCCGGGACTCTTCTTCTTTCTCAAGGACAGCATATCTTTGCCTGCCGCCCGGCCCCGGGACCTTGGTCAGATGCAGCTGTCTGATATCCCTCGAGATCGTTGCCTGAGTGACCCGGAATCCTTCTTTATTCAGATAATCCGCGAGTTCTTCCTGTGTCCCGATCTCATAACGGCCGATCAGGTCCAGGATCCTTGCATGTCTGTTGATCTTCACGAATATTACCTCAGCTTCTGACGGATGATCTCCACAAAGCTTGTGTGGTTGATCTTGATGATATGTGTCTTCTTTTCCGCCTTCGTCACCACAACTCTGCTGCCCGGCCGGAGCCTTACGGAAGTGTCTCCGTCGAACATGGCCTCCGCAGTGTTCTCCTTGCCAGCATCAGCATTCTCCTCGATCTCGATCGTGACTGATACATTATCCGGAAGAACGATGGAACGGGACGTCAGGGTATGCGGCGCTACCGGAGTCAGCAGCATCAGGGATGCCTCCGGCTCGACGATCGGTCCGCCCGCGGAAAGACTGTACCCGGTGGAGCCTGTCGGCGTCGAGACGATGAACCCGTCTGCCCTGTAGGAACATAAATAGATATCATCGACGAATAGGTTCACATCGATGACTTTCATCGCCTGCCTTCCGATCACGATATCGTTGAGGGCGATGTCCTTCAGAAGGATCTTGTTCTGGTGACAGACGGTCCCCTCGATCATCATCCGGTCCTCGATGGAGAAGTCATCTCCCATCAGCCGGTCAAGTGCGACGGGGACCGACGTCAGGTCGATCTCGGCCAGATAGCCGAGTGTCCCCATATTGATACCGAGAAGAGGAAGGCCTGTATCCACCAGGTCTCTGGAAGCCTGCAGCAGGGTTCCGTCCCCTCCCAGGACGAGGACGCCTTCGACATCGGACGGAATCATGGCCGCATCCGTATACTTATAGCCGCCCTCATGTTTCCCGCCGGGAGCCCCCTGCTGAATGTAGCATTTTCTCCCATGCCGGGTCAGATACCTGCTGATGAATTCCGCTTCGTTCCGGCTGGTCTCCTTCTGCTGATTTGCGATCACGTAATATACATCCATATAGGTTCCGCCATCTCAGGCGTCTTCGCCTGTCCTGCCAAGATCGTCGTGCGCCGCGGAAACTACCTTTCCGATCATCTCATCGGTCACGGATGTTTCCGGCTCCTGCTTTCTCAGATCGACAAGGTACTCGATATTCCCTTCCGGTCCGCGGATCGGTGAATAGGTAAGGTCTGCTGGATAAAGTCCTGCCTCGCGCGCATAGTCCCTGACACTGCGGATGACCTCTTCATGGACCTTCGGGTCCCTGACGACGCCCTTCTTCCCGACCTTCTCCCGCCCGGCCTCAAACTGCGGTTTGATCAGGGCAGCGATCCTGCCATCCTCCGCAAGGACTCCGCTGACCGGCCTCAGGATCTTCGACAGGGAGATGAATGAGACATCGATCGACGAGAATCCCGGATGGTCCGGAATATCCTGAGGAGTCAGATACCGCGCGTTGAACTTCTCCATACATACAACACGCTCATCATTCCTGAGCTTCCAGTCAAGCTGACCATGGCCGACATCGATGGAATAGACCTTGACCGCTCCGTTCTGAAGCATGCAGTCCGTAAAGCCTCCGGTGGAAGCTCCCACATCCATGCAGATCCTGCCGGCCAGATCGATCTGAAAGGTCTTCACCGCCTTCTCCAGCTTAAGCCCGCCCCTTGAGACATAAGGCAGAGGATTCCCCTTCACTTCGATACGGGAATAGACATCAAACTTCGTTCCGGCCTTGTCTTCCTTCTGCCCGTTGACATAGACTTCCCCGGCCATGATCACGGCTTTCGCCTTCTCACGGGTCGCGAAAAATCCGCCCCTTACAAGAAGGACATCCAAACGTTCTTTCACTTCTCTCCTCCGATATGTCCGGTCTTCCGGGTGGCGTCACAGTCCGATGAACCTGGACACGACCTTCGCGTAGATACTCTGCGGATCGATGCAGCATTCTTTCTTCAGGACATCCACCGAACCATGCTCGATATAGGCATCCGGAAGAGCGATCTGTACTACCGGTACCGCCTTTCCGGTGGCTGTGAGATATTCCAGGACCCGGCTGCCGAAGCCTCCGGAATGAACATTTTCCTCCATGGTGACCAGAAGCTTATGCTCCTCCGATGCCCTTATCAGCGTCTCTTCATCCAGAGGCTTCACGAACCTGCAGTTGATCACACTGCAGGAATAAGTATTCTGCCTGAGAAGTTCTCTTACTTCGATCGCAGTCTGCACCATGCTGCCGACCGCAAGCAGACAGATGTCACTCTCATCATAGAGGACTTCCCACCTGCCTTTTTCGACAGGCGCCCGGAAATCCTTCAGTCCGTCCCAGGCGCTCCCTCTCGGATAACGGATGGCAGCCGGGCCGTCTGCCTTGTGGATCGCCCATCTCAGCATGTCCGCAAGCTCCCACTTGTTCTTGGGAGCCATGACCGTGATGTTGGGGATCAGTGACAGATACGACAGGTCAAAGATCCCCTGATGGGTCTCCCCGTCTGCCCCTACCAGGCCAGCCCGGTCGATTGCAAAGATCACGTGAAGGTCCTGCAGGCAGACATCATGCACGATCTGGTCGAATCCCCTCTGAAGAAAGGAGGAATAGACTGCAAAGACCGGGACCATCCCGCCTACAGCAAGTCCCGCACAGAAAGTGACGGCATGCTGCTCCGCGATCCCGACATCAAAGAAGCGCTCCGGGTACATTCCCCGGAACCTTCTCAGCCCGGCGCCTTCCGCCATGGCCGCCGTCACGGCGCACAGGTTCGGGGTCTTCGCCCCCTCCTTGCACATGACGGTTGAGAAGATATCCGTCCAGTCCGCTTTCTGCTTCTTTGCCTTCGGAAGACCGGTCGCGATATCGAACGGACCGGTTCCGTGGAAACGCTCCGGCATCCGTTCCGCCGGACCGTAGCCTTTTCCTTTTCTGGTACGGATATGGACGATGACGGCTCCTTCTACCTTCTTTGCATTCTCGAAGACTCTCACCATCTGATCGATATTGTCCCCGTCCACCGGGCCGAAATACTTGATCCCGAAGTTTTCCAGGAAGGAGCTTCCCGGCATCAGGATCGTCTTCAGATTGTTTTTGGTCCTTCTGACTCTCTCGACCGCCCAGTCTCCCGCGATCGGGATCTGTCTCAGGGCATCCTCGGTCACCTTCTTCAGATCCGTGTAGCTGTCGCTGGTACGAAGGTCCGAGAGATACGTACTGAGCCCGCCCACATTTCTGGAGATCGACATACCGTTATCGTTGAAGACGATGATGAAGCTGGTCTTAAGGGTAGCCGCATTGTTCAGAGCCTCATAGACCATTCCTCCGGTAGCGGAACCGTCCCCTATGATCGATACGACCGAATAGTTTTCCTTCCTCAAGTCCCTTGCCCGCACGATCCCCAGGCCTGCTGAGATGGAAGTGGAGCTGTGACCGGTGTCAAACACATCGCAGCTGCTCTCGCTTCTCTTCGGGAATCCTGATATGCCTCCCAGCTTCCTGAGGGTATCGAATTCCAGCCGGCGTCCGGTAAGGATCTTGTGCGTGTAGGACTGATGTCCTACATCCCAGATCAGCCGGTCCTTCTCCGGATCAAAGACCAGATGGAGAGCCATGGTCATCTCCACAACTCCGAGATTGGATGCGAGATGGCCTCCCGTAACGGACAGCTTCTCGATCAGGAATCTCCGGATCTCATCGGCAAGTTCCGGCAGCTCATCGTGCGGGATCTTCCGGATATCGCCGGGATGGTTAATCTTGTCCAGCAGCATATCTTCTCACTTCCTCCGGTCGATCAGATACTTCAGAAGTGCTCTGAGAAAAGGGTCTTCCGCTTCGAGACGGCCACAGGCCTCAAGCGCGCGCTCCGAAAGCTTTCTCACTTCCGCTTCTGATGCCTCGATCCCGTGGATCGTCACATAGGTTGTCTTCTGATTCTTTGCATCGGATCCGACCGGTTTCCCGATCTCTTCGAGCGTAGACGTCACATCCAGGATATCGTCCCGGATCTGGAAGGCATCTCCCACATCCCTTCCGATCTGTTCAAGCAGGTCCAGCTGGTCCTGCTCTGCCCCCGCAAGAGCTGCTCCGATCATCAGCGATCCCTCGATCAGCGCCCCCGTCTTATGACTGTAGATGTATGTCAGCTGTTCTCTGGAAAGAGGCTGCCCGTCCAGCTCGACGTCAAGCGACTGTCCGCCCAGCATGCCGGAGATGCCGGTCTTTTCTGCCAGGATCTGCAGCGCTTTCGACACCCGAAGGATCTTCGAAGCATCGTTCCCGCAGAGACAGTATGCCCTTGCCGCCGTCTCATAGCCGAGGTTCAGCAGACCGTCTCCGGCGAGTATCGCCATGGCTTCCCCATAGACCACATGGGTCGTCTTCCTGCCGCGCCTGTACTCGTCATTGTCCATGGCAGGCAGGTCGTCGTGTACCAGGGAATGGGTGTGGATCATCTCCATAGCTGCCATGAATGGCTCCGCAAGACGGAGGTCTCCGCCGAACATGCGGCAGGTACTTTCGATCATGATCGGTCTGAGCCTCTTTCCGCCCGCTCTAACGCTATAGTTCATGGCAGAGAGAAGTGTCCTGGCCTGGCCTTCCTCCTCCGGGAGGAAGGAGCAGACGACCTCATCTGCGTGTCTTGTTCTTTCTTTCAGTTCTTCCTGAAAATCCATGCCGGCAGCCCTCCGCAATGAAGCTCTGACATCTGTTACTGAAAATCGGTCGTGCTTCCGTCTTCGGCGATCTCCTTCACCTGTCTGTCGACCAGGCTGATCCTCTCATCCGCTTTCTTCAGAAGTGCACTTCCTTCTTTATAGAGGGCAAATGATTCTTCGAGGGTCGTCTGAGGGCTTTCGAGTTTCTTCGTGATCTCCTCAAGCCTTGCAAAGACTTCCTCGAGCGTCATCTCCTTCTCATCTTTCTTTTCCATATTCTCTTCCATCAGCCTTCTCCGTTTTCTTCTGCTGACCGGACCTCTGTCCTGATTTTTCCATCCCTGAGGGTCACATCCAGGATCTCCCCTGGCTTCACGGAAGCTGCCGACAGGACCGGCCTGCCATCCCGTCCGGCCACATACGCATATCCCCGGTCAAGATGCCCCTGAGGGGAAAGTGCCCTGATCCTTGCAGCAAGGAGCTGATACCTGGAGGAAGCCCGGTCGAGCTTCTTTGCCATGGCAGCTTCCAGCGCGGGCGTCATCAGGCTTACCTTTTCCTGAGCATCCCGGATTCTGCCGTCGATGCTGAGGGAAACGCGGTACCCGTCCGCCAGCCTTCCCGCACTTTCCAGCTTCTGCCCTATCGCTGCACCCATCCGGTCCGAAAGCTGATCAAGTCCCAGCATCATCTCCCTGAGCCTGCTTGCCGGGCTATGAGCTTTCAGTCTGTAGCGATATCCTTCAGCAGTCTTGCGCAGATAATCCTTCTTCTGGTTCATCCGCATCGTCAGCCGGTCTCTCAGGTCGCTCAGCGACTGCTTTACCAGAGTCATGTCATCAACAGCAAGCTCTGCTGCCGCAGACGGTGTCGGCGCTCTTTTATCCGACACAAAATCCGCGATCGTGAAATCCGTCTCGTGTCCGACGGCAGAGATGATCGGCGTCTCTGCATCAAAGATCGCCTGTGCAACGATCTCTTCGTTGAAGGCCCACAGGTCTTCGATGGAACCTCCGCCTCTTCCGATGATGATCGTATCGACACCTGCCAGGTCCAGAACGCGGATACCTTCCACAATACTCTCCGCCGCCCCTGCCCCCTGTACAAGGGCAGGATACAGAACGATCTCGATCCCCGGATTCCGCCTCTTTGAGACATTGATGATATCCCGTACGGCCGCTCCGGTCGGAGCAGTCACGACGCCGAGTCTTCTGATGTAGCGGGGAAGCGGTTTCTTATACATAGGATCGAACATCCCCCGCTCCTCAAGCTCTTTCTTCAGAGCTTCATAGCGTTCATACAGGACGCCGATTCCGTCAAGCCGGATAGCAGAAGCATAGAGCTGGTAGGATCCTCCCTTCTGGTAGACGCCCATGCTTCCGAAGACGATGACTTTCTGCCCGTCCTCGAGGCGGAAGTTCAGTTTCCGCCGGTTTGAGGCAAACATGATGCAGCTGATCTGGGCATACTCATCCTTCAGGGAAAAATAGATATGTCCTGAACTGTGATACTTGCAGTTCGAGACTTCTCCCTTTACGTAGATCCTGGACAGAAATGGATCAGACTGAAACATCTGATACAGGTAGGAATTGACCTGGGCTACCGTGTAGACTGTCCTCGACTGCACTGTCATGAATTTTTCTGACGCTGCATCTTGGCAAGGATCCCGTTCACGAAGGAAGAGGAATCATCTCCTCCGAACTTCTTTGCAAGAAGCACCGCCTCGTTGATTGCGACCCCGGTCGGGATATTCTCATCAAAAAGCATCTCGTAGACGGCAACTCTGAGGATGCAGAGATCTGTTCTGGACATACGGCCCGTCTTCCATCCGGTCGAAGTCTCGTCAAGAAGACGGTCGATCTCAGGAACCTTCTCCGAGATCTGAAGGACCCTCTCCTTTACAGTCCCGCGATCCTCCTCTGCAACCTCATCTGGCGGAAATTCCAGTTCATCCCCGCCTTCATGAGTGAAATAAAGTTCCGCCTGTTCCTCCACCTGGTCCTCGTCAGGCCACGGTGATATCTCTCCCTGGGAATGGTCCCTGAGGAATTCGCATGCAAACAGAATACGGAACACGTGCTCTCTGAGTTCTCTTCTGGTCATAGATTCTCCCTGTACAGAAAAAGCCATTGCATGAATACCTGTGGTCCCACGGGGGGATTTTTCAGCATCTCTGCAACAGCCTCTGCTCTGTCTGTCGATTCAAATGAAAAGGTACTATTACGGATCAGTCTTTTTCGGATGCTTCCTTTGACTTTCCAACAACGATCGAAGCCACACGGATATTGACTTCCCCGACTTCAAGGCCGGTCATCGTCTCGATCGCGGTCTTGACCTTGTCCTGCACCTTCGCACAGGTCTCCGGAACATTGAAGCCATAGCGCACATTCACGGAAAGCGATACGTTAGCCCGGCCGGTCTCATCGACCGTAAGCTTCACACCCTTGTTAAGACTCTTGATCCCAAGTCTGGAAATGACATCGCGGGTGACATTGCCTCCCAGAGAAGCAACCCCCTTCACATCCGATGCAGCAAGGCCTGCGATGATCGCAACGACATCATCTGCGATCTTCACGACACCCTCGCAGCCGTCTGCATTCATCCTGACTGTATTGATATGAGCTGTTTCAGAAGCCATGTGTGAACCTCCCAAAATCTCAAACTTGTTACACCGATTTTATAACAAAGAAGTCCTGATTGCAACCGCTATGCCAGTGATTTCAAACTATGCACTGATCCTGCAGGATCAGTGCCGTCATAATCGATCGCCAGGATCACTTCGCGAATTCAGCCAGCTTCAGCTTTGGATTGCGCTCCTCGACCATACCGACGGACCAGCTGTTCACGAACAGGAGCAGCGGCCGGTCCTTCAGGTCCACGATCCGCTTCATATCGGAAGTTCCATTGATATTCTGAAGGTCGATCTCCTCCGGATTGGTGATCCAGCGGATGTACTCGTACGGCAGATCCTCCATACGGATCTGCACATTGTACTCATTCTCCAGACGATACCTGAGTACATCGAACTGCAGCATACCGACGACGCCTACGATGGTCTCCTCCATGCTTCCGTTCGGTTCCTGGAAGATCTGGATCGCACCTTCCTGGGCGATCTGCGTCATTCCCTTGACGAACTGCTTTCTCTTCATGGTATCCATCGGGTTGACTCTCGCAAAGTGTTCCGGTGCGAATGTCGGAATCCCCTCGTATGCGAACTTATGTCCTGTCATACACACGGTGTCGCCGATGGAGAAGATGCCCGGATCGAAGACTCCGATAATGTCTCCCGCATATGCTTCACTGACCACATGTCTTGACGATGCCATCATCTGCTGAGGCTGTGACAGTCTCATCGTCTTCCTTCCCTGAACATGGTAGACTTCTCTGTCCGCCTCAAACCTGCCGGAGCAGATCCTCATGAAGGCAATCCGGTCTCTGTGCATCTTGTTCATATTCGCCTGGATCTTGAAGACGAAGGCTGAGAACGGTTCCTCCACCGGATCAATGACACCGATATCCGCTTTCCTTGCAAGAGGCGGGGTCGTCATCTCCAGAAAATAGTTCAGGAAGATCTCGACCCCGAAGTTGGTGAGGGCAGACCCGAAGAATACCGGAGACAGTTCTCCTTTTGTTACCTTCTCCTGGTCAAACTCAGCGGAGGCTCCGTCGAGCAGCTCGATCTCTTCCTCAAGCTTCTCCTGTGCTTTCTCCCCGATATACGCGGTCAGCCTGGGATCATCGATGTCATACCTGGTCTCGGTGCCTTCCTTCGTACCTTTCTCGGTATCGGCAAAAGTAATGACATGCTTTCCTCTTCTGTCGTAGACTCCCCTGAAATTCTTTCCGGAACCGATCGGCCAGTTGATCGGGCAGGTCGCGATGCCAAGCTCCGTCTCAATATCATCGAGAAGATCGAAGGTATCTCTCGCGTCACGGTCCATCTTATTGATAAATGTGAAGATCGGGATATGTCTCATGACGCAGACTTTGAACAGCTTCCTGGTCTGTGCCTCGACGCCTTTCGATGCATCGATGACCATGACCGCTGAGTCGGCTGCCATCAGCGTACGGTAGGTATCCTCGGAGAAGTCCTGATGTCCCGGAGTATCCAGGATATTGATGCAGAATCCCCCATACGAAAACTGCAGAACGGAGCTGGTGACAGAGATACCTCTCTGTTTCTCGATGTCCATCCAGTCTGATACCGCATGCCTTGCAGTCGCTTTGCCCTTCACGGAGCCCGCCAGATTGATGGCGCCTCCGTACAGTAAAAATTTCTCAGTCAGAGTCGTCTTGCCGGCATCCGGATGAGAAATGATCGCAAATGTTCTTCTCTTTTCAATCTCTGCTTTTAAGTCGCTCACATCAAATCCCCGAATTGTAGAATATGCCTTTTTATACCAATGCGGATTTTATCAGCAAACATGGGGCATGTCAATGAACGGCAAAATAAAAGGGACACCGACCAATGATCGATGTCCCCTTTACTCGTGAATCGGTTCCGTTCCCATCGGGAAGTACCTGCCTTTCTTATATTTCTCCTCTTATTCGGAGATATGATCCTCGGATCTTTGAGGATCTGTAGGAAGAACTTTTCTTTTCTTCTTGTCTGTATAATAGCAGGCACTTCTCTTTTTGTCAATATATTTTTGCCTCAATCACTTTTC
>DLFD01000055.1:0-29881 GCA_002482005.1 Lachnospiraceae bacterium UBA7729
CGGATAGAAGAAGAGATGTTGGATTGAAGATTTTGTGTGCGGTTTTCAGGGTACGGTTTCATAGATTTTGATGATGATGATCTTCAGAGGGTTCTGAGGATCTTTTTTTTGTAAGGATACGAGCCACATGGCGCTTGCATATTGATATGGATACGGCGTATCTTACAGATAACAGCGTGGATACTCGGAGGGAGATCAGATGAAGAAACTTCGTGGCCTGGTCCTTATACTGGCAGTTTCCTTTTTATTGGCAGGAGCCCGCGCCGGCGCTGCAGAAGCAGCCGGCAAAGTCAATTGGGTGATGAAAGATGGGGTTTACTATGCATATAATGTGGCAAGCGGTCAGCTGATCCGAAGCAGAAGGGTTGGAAGATACTATACAAAAAAAGATGGGAGCAGAGTGATCAATGCTTTCCGGAAAGGAAAGTATTATGGCTGGGACGGAAAGAGGACCAGCTTCCGGGGAGGTTTCATCCGTGCTGCAGGGAAGCTGTACTATTTCAGAAACAGAAGAAAGCTGAAAGGATTTCAGAAGATCGGGAATCATCATTATTATTTTGGCAGGGAAGGGGATGCCCTGACGGGTCCTGTAAAGGTCGGGAAGGCATACCGGATGTTCCTTGTTAACGGGCGCATGGCAGAGAAGAATGGCTGGGTGAATCTCGGGAACAGGAAGTATTATGTCAGGAATCATGGGTTCCTGAGTTTTGGCTTTATCAGGAAGGACGGTAAAACATATTACCAGACGAAAGATAAAGGTATTCTGACAGGCAGTCATAGGATCTCCGGCAGAGAATACTACTTTAACGAAAGCGGAGTACTCTCGAAGAAAGCCAGGTCACCGGTCAGTGATAAGGCACCTGTAAGACCGGGATCTATGGGAAGATATGAAGATCTTCTTTTCTTTACCAGATATGAATCCGGGGACGAAGCTTACGGGCAGGCAGGAGGAGATCACGGGAAAGCTTACGGAAAATACCAGTTTGATTATCGATATTCTCTGATTCCCCTTCTTAAGTATTGCTACAGGAAAGATCCGTCCGTCTGCAGAGAGTTCAAGGTATTTCTGAATCTTAAATCCGGAGACAGGAGGCTGATCGCCGGAAACAGGAAACCGATCAGAGAAGCAGGTATTTCAGATGCTGCTGCAAAGAAACAGTCCTGGGATCTTGCTGTCGCCTGGAAGAAAGTATACAGGCGCGATCCGAAGTCTTTCCGGAAGTGGCAGGATGAGTACGCCATGAGCACCTATTATATGCCGGTGCAGAATTACCTGGCTTCAAGAGGCATTCACCTGAAGGGCAGATCTTATGTGGAGAGAGGTGCAGTCTACAGCTATGCTATCCAGTCAGGCAGCTACTCTGCGCAGATGGCTGTCCTTGCTCTTGGCATTACAGATGCTATATCTTCCAGGGATTTTCTGGAAAGGCTGTATGATTACAGGTGGAAAGACAGATCAGGGTGGAATAAGAATCCTCTGTTCCTTTCCCGTTTCAGACAGGAAAAGGAGGAGGCAATGTCGATCCTGAAGGGGATCGGCGGATAAAAAGGAAGATGGAGGGAATCATGAACAGAAAAACAGCACGGGAAATGGCAGAAAGTTTAGTCAGCCAGATGACCATGAAAGAGATGCTGTCTCAGCTGGTCTACGATGCTCCTGCAGTGGAACGCCTGAATATTCCTGCATATAACTGGTGGAATGAGGCACTGCATGGAGTAGCCCGGGCAGGGACGGCAACGGTGTTTCCGCAGGCGATCGGTCTCGGAGCAACATTTGACCGGAAACTGATCGGGGAGATAGCGGATACCATCGCAACGGAAGGAAGAGCCAAGTATAATGTGCAGGCAGAACAGGGAGACCGCGACATCTACAAGGGACTGACCTTCTGGTCTCCGAACGTCAATATCTTCCGGGATCCTCGCTGGGGACGCGGTCACGAGACTTACGGTGAGGACCCCTATCTGACCGGAGAACTGGGAAAGGCCTTTGTGAAAGGGCTGCAGGGGGATGGAGAGACCATGAAAGCGGCTGCCTGCGCGAAACATTTTGCAGTCCACAGCGGACCGGAGGGGGAAAGACACCGTTTCGACGCCAAGGCAAGCAAGAAGGATCTCTGGGAGACTTATCTGCCTGCTTTCCGGAAGCTTATTCAGGATGCGGATGTCGAGGGCGTCATGGGAGCCTACAACCGCCTTCTGGGAGAGCCTTGCTGCGGCAGCCGCTTTCTGCAGCATATCCTGAGGGATGAATGGGGATTTGAAGGATATTTTGTCTCCGACTGCTGGGCGATCCGGGATTTCTATGAATCTCACAAGGTTTCGAAGAATGCCGAGGATGCTGCGGCGCTTGCCATGAGAGAGGGATGTGACCTTAACTGCGGCTGCAGCTATCATTCGCTCGGGGAGGCTGTCTCAAAGGGGAAGGTCTCCAAAGAGAGGATCCGGGAAGCAGCTGTAAGGCTGTTCACAACAAGATACCTGCTTGGGATCATGCCTGGGCAGAAGAGTGAGTTTGATGGCATCGGCTATGATCAGGTTGCATCAGAGGAGCACCTTCTGCTCAGCCGCAGGGCAGCGGAGGAGAGCATCGTCCTTCTGAAGAATGACGGGATCCTTCCGCTTGAGAAAGACCAGATCCGCTCCATAGCGGTCATCGGACCGAATGCGGACAGCTGTAAGGCTCTGATCGGCAATTATCATGGAACGGCATCTCATCCGGTGACAGTTCTGGAGGGAATCCGGAATTATGCAGGACCTGGGACAAGGATCTATTACTCGGAAGGCTGCGATATCCGGAATAACCGCGTTGAAAACCTTGCCAAGCCGGATGACCGGATCTCAGAGGCAGTCGCCTGCGCAAAGATGAGTGATCTGGTGGTTCTCTGTGTCGGGCTGGACGAGACTCTGGAAGGAGAAGAAGGCGATACCGGAAACTCCTATGCATCCGGAGACAAGATGGACCTGCTTCTTCCGGCTTCTCAGAGGAGATTGATGGAAGCTCTTGCGAAGACAGGAAAGAAGATGATCGTTCTGCTGATGGCTGGAAGTGACCTGGATCTTTCCTTTGCTGCTGAACATGCCAATGCAGTCCTGGACCTCTTCTACAGCGGTGAGATGGGAGGAGAGGCACTGGCCAGGATCCTGTTCGGAGAAGTCTCTCCGGGAGGCAAGCTGCCGGTAACCTTCTATGAAAGCCTTGATGACCTTCCTGAATTTACTGACTATTCCATGGAAGGAAGAACCTATCGTTATCTGAGGAAATCTGCCCAGTATCCGTTCGGATATGGTCTTACGTATGGAAAACTGCATGCGGTATCCTTTACTGTCCGTAAGGGGGAAGATGGTCTTCCGGAAGCAGAAGTCCTGGTCAGAAATGATGGAGAGCGCGCAGCTTCCGATGTCCTTCAGCTGTATATCCACGCGGACGGAGCGAAGGATGAACAGAGAAACTGGGGACTTTGCGGATTTGAGCGCGTCTGCCTGAAGCCGGGAGAAGAGAAAAAGCTGCACATCAGGATCGATGAAGAGGCTCTGCTGACGGTAAATCAGGATGGAGAGGCTGTCAGAGAGACAGATACCTGGTCATTCTACGCCGGATTCAGCCAGCCGGACCCGCTCAGTGAAAGCCTGACCGGTTTCAAGGTCCTGCGGGAAGTCTATCAGGAAAACTGAAAGAGTAAGGAGAAGGGAATCTGCCGGAAAAGCAGATTCCCTTTCTTCTTCACATATTATCAGAATACAAAAAAACCATCCTTGAAAAAGGATGGTTTTCCGTGCAGAAGATGGGACTTGAACCCACATGACCTTAACGATCACAGGCACCTGAAGCCTGCGCGTCTGCCAATTCCGCCACTTCTGCGTCTTTGTCATCTGCTTTTCAGCTGACGAACGTTATCATAACAATTCAGGAGGCGGTTGTCAACATATAATTTCAAATTTTTCTGAACCATATTTTGAACCTTTTTTTGAAAAAAAACCCGGGAAGGTTTTCAATTCTTGACAAGCTTATTTTTTGGGTTTATTGTTGAAAGGCTAATGCCTGAAGTATATTATGCCATATTCAGGCTCTCTGCAGGCAATCATGAGTTGAAAAGTTGGGAGAATTCAGATGTCAAGAAAAGAGATTGACAATCCGCTGATGACAGAGCCGACCGGACCTAGCTGGGGAAAGATCTTCGGGATCATACTGATCGTTCTTCTGGCAGTCGTTGCAGCGGGTGGTGTCGGAATCTATTTCTATGGTCACAGCCTGATCGAAAGGGCCAATTTCGTCGCTGATGACGATGTCAAACAGCTTGAGACCCTTCCGGAGGAAGCATACGAGGAAGTCAGTACCGAGGCGGAGGCTGCAGGACCTGTCCTGAATGAATCTGAACTCGAGAATCTGCACCAGCAGATGAACAAGGAGAATTCAGCTGTTGATACGATCATGAACTCAGACGTCTATAACGTTCTCCTCTGCGGAGTCGACCGCCGTGACAAGACATGGAACGGCAACTCTGACAGTATGATGCTCGTATCGCTGAATAATGAGAAGAAGAGAGTAAGCGTTATCTCCCTGATGCGTGACACCTATGTTGCCATCCCGGGCCATGACTACAATAAGCTGAACTCGGCTTACGCTTACGGCGGCGGACCGCTTCTTCTTCAGACGGTAAGAGATAACTACAAGATCGATGTCAACCGCTACGGTGCAGTCGATTTCATGGATATGGTCGATGTGATCGATGACATGGGCGGCGTCGAGCTGACATGGACGGATCAGGAAGTAGAAGTAGCGAACGGCTATATGATCGATATGTGCCAGAATGTTCTGGATATCCCGTACGAGGAGCATCTTCTTCCTGGAGGCGGCACCTACAACTGTGACGGCGTTCAGGCGGTAGCCTATTCGAGAAACCGTTTCGTAGGAAACTCCGACTATACACGAACTCAGAGACAGCGTTATGTCATCTCTCAGATGGTGGAGAGGCTCAAGTCGATGAGCGCAGCCGAGATGGTCTCCTTCGTCACGAAGGCGCTTCCGCTCGTTACTCATAATATTCCGGAGAATGAGATCTGGGACCTTGTGAGTGATGCTCCGGAACTTCTGAAGTATGATTACGTCCAGGACCGTGTTCCTTATGATAACCTCTACGAGGTTGTGGATGTGGATGGACAGGGTATGCTCGTGCCTGACTGGGATGACACGATCGATCAGATGCAGGAGACGATCTACGGCGATGGAGCGGCAAGCAAGAACGCTGACAATGATCCGAAGAACAGCCATGAGAATGAGACAGAGTTCACGGACGAATACATGCAGCTGACTGGCGGGACCGGAACCCTGTTCAAGGACGGATATCCGACCGGTGAGTCGGAAGAAGCCGGAGACGGAAGTTCCGACGACGCTGCCTGAGGACAGCTGAATAAGACCGAACCAGCCCCCCTTTCGCTGGATGTTCCGAACAGGACATTCTGAGATGAAAGGGGGTTTTTCATCCCATAGGATGCAAGAAGGCCGCCAGTGGCGGCCTTTTTCTATACCAAAGTATGCAAAAAGGCTGCCAGTGGCAGGCTTTTTGTATGATTTCTGATACCAGAGAGGATCAAAGGAGCGGAATACCGGCACGTTCACATGCGTCCCTGGTCGTCTGGTCCCATACGGATACCTGAACCTCACCGATGTGAGCAGAACCAAGGATCAGCATGCAGAGCCGGCTCTGACCGATGCCTCCGCCGATCGTGTACGGAAGTTCTCCAGCGAGCAGCGCCTTATGGAAAGGAAGAAAGCGACGGTCGTCGCATCCTGCTTCGGTCAGCTGACGGTCCAGACTTTCCGGGCTTACACGGATGCCCATGGAAGACAGTTCGTAGCTGATCCCCAGGGTGTTGTTCCAGAAGAGGATATCTCCGTTCAGGTCCCAGTCATCGTAGTCCGGAGCCCTTCCGTCATGAGGCTTTCCGGAGCGGAGCCTGCGGCCGATCTGCATGAGGAATGTTGTGCCGTGCTCACGGACGAATGCATTCTCGCGCTGCTTCGGTGTCAGATCCGGGTACATGTCCTCCAGCTCCTGGGCTCTGACGAAGGTGACCTCCGGGGTGTGGAGCGGCAGCTCGTAAAGAGCCGGGAACTGGGCGCGCAGGCTCATCTCTGTCGCACATACTGCGGATACGATCGCCTGTACGGTCTGTTTCAGATATTCCTCATTGCGGTCTTCCTTGCGGATCACTTTCTCCCAGTCCCACTGGTCGACATAGATCGAGTGGAGATTATCAAGTTCCTCGTCACGGCGGATGGCATTCATATCCGTGTAGAGACCCTTGCCGACGCGGAAGCCATAATCTTTCAGGGCCATGCGCTTCCACTTGGCAAGCGACTGGACAACCTGTGCTTCAGTGCCTGTGTCCTTGATGTCAAATGTGACTTTCCGCTCGTATCCGTTCAGGTCATCGTTCAGGCCTGTGGACGCCTCCAGAAACAGCGGGGCGGATACGCGGTGCAGCTGAAGCGTGGCAGCCAGTGTGTCGGCAAACTGGCGCTTGATCACACCGATCGCCTTCTGGGTGTCGTACTGGGACAGAAGCGGGTGGTATCCGTCCGGTATGATAATATGACTCATGACAGCCTCTTTTCTGTTCCCTGCACCTTGAGATTCATGGTAGAATAAATACCTGTGCAGGTGAAATATAGTAAATATTTTGACATTTCCTCAATCATACTAGAGCTTTTTGAGGATGTAAAGACGGAAACTGAAAAAGGAGCCGGACTCTGATGGCATCAAACAAGAAGAATGCACCGAATAATGAAGGGATGAAAAAACTTCAGGATGAGATGGCGAAGGGAATCTTCCACAGGGTCTATCTGTTCTTCGGAGACGAGAGGTTTCTGGTCCTTCAGTTCAGGGATAAGCTTATGAAGGAGATCGTTGCTCCGGATGACACGATGAACCTGAACATTCATAAGGAGGCAAATCCGGATGTCTCGAAAGTGATGGATGAATGCCTTTCGATGCCATTCTTTGCCGAGAGAAGGATGGTCCTTCTTCAGGATTCCGGTTATTTCTCGCCGGGAAAGGGAGCGGCAAAGGGAGATGCCCTCGAAGCGCTGATCAGGTTCATGGATTCCATACCCGAGACGACTGTTCTTCTGTTTGTGGAGACTAAGGCAGACAAGCGAAGCAGGCTCTATAAGGCCGTGGAGAAGGCGGGGATGACGGTGGAGTTCCAGTATCCGGATGAACGGCTTCTGAGAGCATGGATCGGCCAGACATTCCGGAAGAATCACATCTCCATCGATGGCGGTGCAGTTGATCTGCTCCTTGAGCGTGCAGGCGTCAATATGTCCATGCTGGAAGCTCAGATGGAGAAGCTTATCTCGTGCGCGGGCGAGGGCGGTACCCTGACCAGACAGGATGTGGCAGCCCTGGTCACGGAAAGGCTGGAGACGAAGGTGTTTGCCGTCATGAATGCGGTTGGCCTCAGAAAGAGAAAGGAAGCAATCGACCGATACGACGAGATGATCCAGATGAAGGAGAAGCCGGAAAGCATCCTTCCGGTACTGACAAAGGGCTTCAATCTGCTTTATCAGACCAAGTGCCTCCTTGCGGAGAACAAGAACCGCGATCAGATGAAGAAGATGATGGGGATCAATTTCGATTTTCAGCTGAACAATTACATCACGCAGCAGAGGTATTTCACCCCGGAGCAGCTGCGCGCAGCCATAGAAGACTGTGCCGATCTGGAGCAGAAGTATAAGAGCGGAAGAATCAACGTATCTTTTGCGATCGAGGATCTCCTGATCCGATACAGCCGCTGAGTAAAGCTCAGCCGAGCAAAAATTCCGAGAGCACTGGATTCGAGATCTCGATGCCATGTTCGGTAAGCCTCACAGCATCGCCGTCATCCTTGATCAGCTTCAGCCTGATCAGGTTCCTGATCACGTCTCCGTATATACTGTCTATGGTCACGCCGAATTCTTTCTGAAAGGCTTCGCGGCTTACTCCTTTCATCTCACGCAGTCCGAGGAACATTGTCTCCTCGATCTTGTCTTTGCGGGAGAGTGTGATCACTTCTTTTTCCCCAAGATCTCCTGAAAGATAGCTTTTCAGGTCTGAGGTGACCTTGCAGCGCCTGTCCCGGACCTGTCCTGAAGCTCCCAGACCGAAGCCCAGGTATTCCCGCCTTTCCCAGTATCCTTTGTTGTGGAGGCTCTCAAAGCCTTCCTGAGCCCAGTTTGAGATCTCGTAGCGATGATAACCGTGAGCAGTGAGAATCTCCTTCAGATCGGACAGCATGCCGCTTTCTTCGTCCTCGGAAGGAAGGAAGAGAGGGGTGTCTCCGAGCTTTTTCAGCTCGGCGTCCTCGTGGAACATCTCCCAGAACGGGGTCCCTTCTTCGATGATCAGACTGTAAGGAGATATGTGCTGCGGGGGCTCTCTGAGAGCGAGGACTTTTTCCAGTGTGTCCCGGAACATGGCCCGGTCCTGGCCGGGCAGGTCGTACATGAGATCAACGCTGATATTCCGGAAACCAGTCTCTCTCGCCAGATCAAATTCTTTCTCGAATGTCTCAAAGCTGTGGATCCTTCCGAGCTTCTTCAGCATCCTGTTATCGGCGGACTGAAGCCCGATCGAGAGACGGTTGATCCCGGCATCCCTGTAGGCTCTGAGCTTTACGGCATCGAGGGTCCCCGGATTGCATTCAGCTGTGATCTCAGCGTCTTTCGCAACATCGAAACACTCCCTGACGGTATCGAGGATACCGGTCAATAGAGAGGGAGCAGGAAGGGACGGGGTGCCGCCTCCGAAGAAGACAGAGACGATGCGCAGCTCGTCTTTATACGGAGAGAGGCGGACCTGCCGGTCCAGCATCCGGAAATACTGCTCCTGAACATCCTCACCGTACGTGGTCGAGAGAAAGTCGCAGTAGCTGCACCTTCTGACGCAGAAGGGGATGTGGATGTAGATGCCGGCAGGCCTTTTTTTTCTGGTTTCGTTCATGGATGATCTCCTTGTAGATACAGGATCCGTTCTGAAAGATGATCAATAGGGGTCACATGTAAGCTGATATACAAAAAGAGCATCGGCGATGACGTTCCGATGCTCTCATGATTCGTTCTTCAGTTTACGGAATCTGCAGCAAAGACCCCGTCAGCAGCCATATTACAGAACTTTATCAGCAAGCTTTGCAAGGCGGGAGACCTTGTTAGCAGCGGTATTCTTGTGATACACGCCCTTTCTCTGTGCCTTGTCGATCAGAGAAGTTGCATTCTTAAGTGCAGCCTTGACTGCTTCCTTCTCAGCCTCGCCTGCACCTTCCTTGCTTGCAAGGACAACAGCAGCCTCAACCTTCTTGACCGCGGTCTTGACGCCGGACTTGATAGCCTTGTTTCTTTCATTCCTGACCTGAGCGACCAGGACACGCTTCTTAGCGGATTTGATGTTTGCCAAAACGGACACCTCCAGACAAAGTCTAAAATATTATTGATATATTCATTGCTGTGTGCGCGGCGAACGGACACGGACGGTTGCGCACACATTCTGGAATATTCTAATCCGAGCACACTTCCTTGTCAACAGATAAACAGCAATTTCAGCCCATTTGAAGCCCATTTCATTGCAATTTTACGGGCGATACGGTAGTATATTTGGTGCATTTTCCAGGATGACAGGCGCAAAGCATGCTCCTGTGAAGCAGTATCATATGCGACGAACATATTCAGACAGATCATATCATAAATTGAAAGAGGAGATAGATAAGTTGGCTGAGATAGATATGAACCGGATCCGCAATTTCTGCATCATAGCCCACATCGACCACGGCAAGAGCACGCTTGCAGACCGCATCATCGAGCAGACCGGCGTCCTTACCAAGAGAGAGATGCAGGACCAGGTCCTCGACAACATGGATATCGAGCGTGAGAGGGGCATCACGATCAAGTCCCAGACCGTCCGCGCGGTCTACCACGCGAAGGATGGAAACGAGTATGTCTTCAACCTGATCGATACGCCGGGCCATGTCGACTTCAACTATGAGGTCTCCAGGGCACTGGCAGCCTGCGACGGGGCAGTTCTGGTCGTCGACTCTACTCAGGGCATCGAGGCTCAGACTCTGGGCAATGTCTATCTGGCGCTCGATCACAATCTGGAGATCCTTCCTGTGATCAACAAGATCGATCTCCCGAGTGCGGATCCCGAAGGGACGGCCAAGGAGATCGAGGACGTCATCGGGCTTGACTGCGAGGACTGTCCGAGGATCTCTGCCAAGACTGGTCTCAACGTGGAGGACGTGCTGGAGCAGATCGTGACGAAGCTTCCTGCTCCGGCCGGGGACAGGGAAGCGCCGCTCAAGGCTCTGATCTTTGACTCACTGTATGATTCCTATCGTGGCGTCATCGTCTTCTGCAGAGTCCGTGACGGACGACTGAAGAAGGGCATGAGAGTCCGCATGATGGGGACGGGTACCGAGGCAGATGTAGTGGAAGTCGGATACTTCGCGCCGGGACAGTTTATTCCGTGCGATGAACTGCAGGCAGGCATGGTGGGATACTTTACCGCATTTCTGAAGAATGTCGGGGATACCCGTGTCGGCGATACGGTGACGGATGCCGCAAACCCGACGGCAGAAGCGTATCCGGGCTACAAACAGCCTCAGCCGATGGTCTACTGCGGGATCTATCCGGCAGACAGCGCAAGGTACGGAGATCTCCGGGATGCCCTTGAGAAGCTTCAGCTGAACGATGCATCCCTGGAATTCGAGCCTGAGACTTCGGCGGCCCTTGGCTTTGGATTCCGCTGCGGTTTCCTCGGACTTCTTCACCTGGAGGTCGTCCAGGAAAGACTGGAGAGGGAATACAGCCTGGATCTGGTCACGACTGCCCCGGGAGTCGTCTACAAGGTCCACAAGACGGATGGGGAGGTCTTTGACCTGACGAATCCTGCCAATCTTCCGGACCCGTCCGCCATCGAGTATATGGAAGAACCGATCGTTGCCGCAGAGATCATCGTGACGACGGAGTTCATCGGACCGATCATGCAGCTGTGCCAGGAGAGGAGAGGCGTCTACAAGGAGACGGAATACCTCGAGGCAAACAGGGCGGTCCTTCGCTATGACATGCCGCTGAACGAGATCATCTACGACTTCTTTGATGCGCTGAAGTCCCGTTCCAGAGGCTACGCTTCCTTTGACTATGAGATGAAAGGCTATGTGACGTCGCGGCTCTGCAAGCTGGATATTCTCGTGAACAAGGAACCGGTCGATGCGCTCTCCTTCATCGTGTTCGAGGAGAACGCTTACGACCGCGGCCGAAAGATGTGCGAGAAACTCAAGGACGAGATCCCGAGACAGCTCTTCGACATCCCGATCCAGGCAGCCATCAATGGCCGCGTTATTGCGCGTGAGACTGTCAGAGCCCTGCGCAAGGATGTACTGGCAAAGTGCTACGGCGGCGATATCTCCAGAAAGAAGAAACTTCTGGAGAAGCAGAAGGAAGGAAAGAAGAAGATGCGCCAGATCGGTTCTGTGGAGATCCCGCAGAAGGCCTTCCTCAACGTCCTCAAGCTGGATGAACAAAGCTGATCCTGGCTGAAGAGAGAAAGGAGAATAAAGCCGATGGATGATCAGATGATGACCAGACCGCTCCCCCTTGGAAGCATCAGGCTGACAGACGGATTCTGGAAGGAGAAGGCAGATCTGGTCCGCAGAGAAGTGATCCCTTATCAGTGGGCTACGATCAGCGACCAGGTGGAGGGGGCGGTGAAAAGCTACTGCATCCATAATTTCAGAGCTGCAGCCCGCCAGGTGAAAAAGAGGGGTCCGGCAGAGCTTTGTCAGTCTTCCGGGGGAGGGAAGAGATGCCCGGAGGATGAGGTCCCTGCAGGACAGCAGGTCTTTGAAAGGTGGCCGGAAGATCCGGCCCATCCGGATAGGGACACATTTTACGGATTTCCATTTCAGGACACAGACTGCTACAAGTGGATCGAAGCCTGTGCCTACTGCTATGCATCCTCACCGGACGAAAAACTTAAAGAACATGTGGAGAGCGTAATCTCACTTGTCTCATCGGCCAGGGAGGCAGACGGCTATCTGGACACTTTTTATACCCTTACGGATATCAGAAAGCGATTCACGGACCTGAGGTCTTTCCATGAGCTGTATTGCTTCGGTCATCTGACGGAGGCTGCGGCCGCATGGTACGAAGCCAGCGGAAGCGAAAGTCTTCTTGACTGCGCCAGGGGCTTTGCGGACTGCATTATAGCCCATATAGGGCCGGAGGAGGGCAGGCTTCATGGCGTACCGGGCCATGAGATCGCGGAGATGGCTCTGGCAAGGCTCTATGAAGTCACAAATGTCAAAAAGTATCACGACCTCGGCAGGTATTTCCTGGACCAGAGAGGGACGGAACCTAATTTCTTCCGTCTGGAATCCGAGAGAAACCATACATTCAACAGCTCTGTCAGGGTGGATTCCCTGGATGGAAAAACAGGAGAGTTCATTCCCTATTCTTATCAGCAGGCTCATATGCCTGTCGCACAGCAGTCGGAGGCGGTCGGGCATGCAGTGAGGGCGGTCTATCTTTACAGCGGGATGGCAGATTATGCCAGGATGGACAAGGACAAGGCCTTGAAAGACGCCTGCAGGAGACTGTGGGAAAATATCACCCGCCGGAAGATGTATGTCACAGGAGGCCTTGGCGGCACCCATATCGGGGAAGCTTTCTCCTTCGAGTACGACCTGCCTAACGACACAGCATATGCGGAAACCTGTGCATCTGTGGGCATGGCCTTTTTTGCCAGGAGGATGTCCCAGCTCGAGCCTGATTCGGAATACGCTGATGTCCTGGAGAGGGAGATGTACAATGGGATCCTTTCAGGGATATCTCTGGACGGGAAACATTTCTTCTATGTGAATCCGCTGGATGTATGGCCTCTGGCTGACCGCAGTGATCAGAGGAAGAGCCATGTTTTCTCTTCAAGAAGAAAATGGCTGGGCTGCGCCTGCTGCCCGCCCAACCTCGCCAGATTTGTCTCGTCCATCGGCCAGTATGCATACACCGGTAATGAAGAATCTTTCTATGTCCACCAGTATATCAGCTCGGAGGCGGATTTCTGCCTCGGCGGGAAAAAACTTGTCATGAAGGTGGAATCGGGATTTCCTTACAGCGGAAAGGTCCGCGTCACTTTAGACGGAGACCCGTCGGCGGAAGGGAAGATCGCGTTCCGCATTCCCGGATGGTGCCGGCAGCCTGTTCTCCCGCTGAAGGCGGATGGATGCAGCATAACATTAAGCCACGGATACTTTGAGCTGACAGGCAGGCCGGCAGGTCTGTCCTTATCCTTCGACTTTCCTATGGAAGCTGTCTTCCTGAAAGCGGACGAGCGGGTCAGGGAGGATATCGGTATGGTCGCGCTTCTGAGAGGACCTCTGGTCTACTGCACGGAGGAGGCTGATATGGGACCGGACCTTCATCTGATCAGGATCGATCCGGGAAAGCCCGTGCGGTGCGAGGAAGGCAAAGTGCTGGACGAGAAGGTGGTTTTGCTTGAGGCTCAGGGCAGCAGGATCCTGCCTGACGAAGATGGAGGACTTTACCGGATCTATTCAAAGCCAAAGATCAGAAAAGCGACAGTCAGAATGATCCCATACTATACCTGGGCGAACCGCATGGACAACGAGATGAAGGTATGGATTCCGGAGGCCGAGTCCTGATGCATCTGAAAGACTTTTTTTCCAGGATTACAGAAAAGGTCCGTTCCAGTATGGCCGCGATGCTGATGATGGTCATGATCCCCATGGTCGTGCTGCTTGCTCTGCTCTTTCAGTTCTACCTGAGAGGGCAGTATATGAAGTACCTGGAGACCGCCAGCATCCAGACAGAATATTCTGTCCTGGACTATGATCAGGAAAGGGTCAGCCGTGCCATCCGGGATATGATAAATTTTGCCGGAGAGATGGCTGTGTCGAAAGGACTTCACAGTGCTGTCGAGAAGGCCGAGGAGAACGGTGCGATCGATCTGACTCTGTTCGAATTTTTGAGCGGATATGATTATCCATCTTATGTTATCGATGTAGCTGTCGTCGGAAAAGATGGGCTGATTCGCCAGTATGACCGTATGTTGAAGAGCGGTTTCCATACAGGACGCTTCTGGGATGCCTCCAATGAGGCAAGGCTGTCCGAGATCTATGCCGACACAACATTCTCGATTCATGGGATGAGGCTTCTGGGCGGAATTCAGTATCCTCTGTGCAGGATATATCCCAGGCAGGAGAAGCATCCAAGCCGTGATAATGTCAAAGCATTCCAGCTTGCAGTCCCGATCCTTTCCCCGAAATACGGCATCGACCACTTTCCTTATGTGCTGGTGCTGTCTCTCGGAGGGGACATGTTTTCGTCCTTTCTGCAGGATAAAGAAACCCCCAAAGTGAAATTTACAGAGAGGGTTCTGACAGATGAGGATGGGACGATCCTGTTCGGGCTTCAGAATTCCTATCCTGGCAAGAAAGTGAAGGATCTCTCGCAGGAGAGGGGACTGGTCCTGGAAGACAGAGACCTCCGCTATTTTGGCTGGAAACTGTATACGATGATCGACGAGGGAAAACTCCGCAGCGAGATCAATCGTATCTACGGGAAAGGTATGGTTTTCTACATGCTTCTGGTGCTGGCCTATCTTGCCGTGGTTGTGTGGATGATCCATCTGATCATCAGACCGTTTTCCAAGATCAGGAGCGGAATCGCAAAGGTAAGGGAGGGAAATTACAGAAGCAGGATCCATATAGATGGAAAGCATGAGCTCTGGCAGCTGGCGGGGGAATACAACAGGATGGCGGACCGGCTTGAGGAAAAGGACAGGCAGGTCAGTGAGAACCACCGGATCGCCATGCAGTCTCTTGAAAGGCAGTATGAAGCAGAGAGGGAAGCACTCGAATCCCAGATCAGCGCACACTTTATATGCAATACCCTGGGAATCATCAATTATGAAGCCATGGACGTTGGAGATGAGAAAGTTTCGCTCATGATCAAGAAACTGTCGAACATCCTGCGCTATACATTCGACCAGAAGAGTCAGGAGGTCTTTCTTGCCCAGGAGATGTCCTGGGTAGACCAGTATCTTTATCTCATGAAGGCTCGCTATGGCGATACTTTTGAGTACAGAGTGCTGGTCGAGGACACAAATTATGATGACTGGCCGTGCTGCAAGCTGATGCTGCAGCCCTTCGTGGAAAACTCCATCCTGCATGGATTTTCGAAGATACGGAAAGGCGGAATGATCAGCGTCACGGCAAGACCTGAGGGAAGTGTGCAGACCGTGACGATCTCAGACAACGGCTGCGGAATGGACAAGGCAGATGCGTCCGCCATATCTGCTATCCTGAAAAGCGATGACCGCGGTCTTCTTTCGCCCGGAAGAGGCATTGGGATCCGTAATGTCGTCACAAGGCTGAGGATGTTTTACGGAGAGGGCTTTTCCATATCCATGAAGACGGAAGAGGGAAGAGGAACGACATTCGTCCTGAAGCTTCCTCTTCCTGAACGTTACAGAAAAGCTGCTCCGGATGAAGAGGATGAGGAGGAAGAAGGTTGAAGATACTGATCGCGGAGGATGAGCCTGGCGCTGCGAGGGGTCTTGAAAGTCTGATCAGACAGGCGGACCCATCCTCGGAAGTTGTGGGAACCGCATATGATGGCCGGGAGGCTTTTGACATGGTAAAGGAGCTGGACCCGGATGTGCTGATGACAGACTTGCGCATGCCTGTCATGGGCGGGCTGGAGCTGATACGGGCCATAAGAGCCAGGCATATCCAGGTCCGCATCGTGATCATCAGCGCTTATGAGGATTTTGAGACAGCAAGGGAGGCTTTATCTCTGGATGTGGCGGATTACCTTGTAAAGCCGATCATGCGGGAGGACGTCGAGAGGGTACTTGGAAAACTGGCTCAGGGCAGAAGAGCCTGGGAGACCGGAGATCCTGAACTGAAGAAGAAATTTCCGGATGCTCACCCTCTGGTCCTGAAGGCTCTGAAGATCATAGAGGATTCTTACGGAACGAGGCTGCGCCAGGCCGACGTGGCTTCGTCGCTGGGAGTCACAGCAGAATATTTCAGCTTTCTCTTCAACAGAGACATTGGCATGAATTTCTCAAGAGTTCTGAGAAAATACCGGATCGATAAGGCAAAGAAACTGCTCATGGATCCGGGAACGGACAGAAGTGAGGTTTGGAGGAGTACGGGTTTTTCCGATGAAAGATACTTCCAGCGCATCTTCAAGGAAGAGACAGGCATGACTGTCTCGGATTATCTAAGAGAATATTGTGATGTTTAGAATAAAAACGGGAAATATGATGGTGTAAACAGATAATTTGGTGAAAGATACAAAACAATCTTAATATTTTACACATACCTTAAAATTATGACCATAAAAAATGACAATAATCGTAAAAATATGTGTGAAATCAACAAAGAAATGAGGTATACTTAAGTCAAGTTCAAACAAGTGCTTCGTGCATCGAAGCACACCCCGGGGGCGAGGCACCGTTTCCGGTCGCTTTCTGCCCGTGCCTGGGCAGGATGTAACTGGCAAAAAACAAGGAGGAAGATTCTGATATGAGAAAACTGAGAAAGATTTCGGCTGTCCTTCTGACGGCGGCTCTGGCGGCTTCATCTCTGACCGTTACTTCGTTCGCTGAGTCCGAAGCTTCTGACCATACCGCAGCGACTCCCGAACAGATCGGAGAAGACAATGGCGGCGAGAAGGTTACCCTGTGGCATTACTTCGAGCATGAGGCCGAAGCACTGAATAAGATGATCAAGGATTACAACGAATCCCAGAGTGATATCTATATCGTTCCGACATTCGTTTCCAGGGAAGAGCTGATGAAGCAGTACACGATCGGTGCTGTTTCCGGAGAGCTTCCTGACATCGGAATGGTCGATTCCCCTGATATGGCTTCCTACATCTCTTTGGGAGTATTCGCGGACATCAACGATCAGCTGACAGGCTGGGAGGATCTTGATCAGTTCTATCCGGGACCGCTTTCCTCCTGCAAGGGCGAGGACGGAGATCTCTACGGACTTCCGAACAACTCCAACTGCCTGGCGATCCTCTGCAATATGGACCTGCTTAATAAGGCAGGAGTAAAGCCTCCGACAACCTGGGAAGAGTTCGAGGAAGTCTGCAAGGCCACCACAGATCCTGATAATGGCGTATATGGCTTCGCAATGTGCGCGATCGGAAACGAGGAAGGAACCTTCCAGTATATCCCATGGCTGTACGGCGCAGGCGCAAGCGTAGCTGATGTTGACTCTGATGCAGGCGTCAAGTCTCTCGATTTCCTTGCTAACCTTGAGAAGAACGGCTATATGTCAAACGAAGTTGTCAACTGGGGCCAGGGCGATGCTCTGAATGCATTCGTAGCAGGCAAGGCAGCAATGCTTGAGTCCGGCACATGGCACATCGCACAGCTCGACGGAGAACTTAAGGATTCCGTAAACTTCGAATATCAGTACATCCCGATGCCGTCTGAAGACGGACATCAGGCAACCGTCATCGGCGGTGAAAACTTTGGTGTCTGCTCCTCCAGCAAGCATGTTGATGCATGCGTAGAATTCCTGAAACATATGGAATCTGCACAGAACAATGCAGACTGGTGCGAGATCGCAGGAAAGCTTCCTGTCCGCGGCGATGCAGTTGAGCTGAAAGACTTCTGGACCGCAGATGCCCGCTACAAGGTGTTCAATGATTCCATGACGTTCGCAGTTGCCCGCGGCCCGCACCCGCAGTGGCCGACGATCTCCGAGGCACTCTGGACAGCAGAGCAGTCTGCGATCCTGCAGCAGAGCAGCGCAGCAGATGCAATGGCTCAGGCCGCATCCGTGATCGATCCGATCCTTGCTGAGACTCCGCTTCCGGAAGCAGGTGAAGCTTCCACAGAAGGCTGAGTCAATTAAACTGAAAAGTAGTACTACAGCACGAAATGAGGGCTGCTGCCAGAATCGCCGGCAGCAGCCCGTTTTTATATCTGCGAGGCTAGCTATGAAAAAATTAACCATGCATCAGAAAAAGAGGAGAGAGGGCTATGCCTTCATACTTCCCGGATTTATCTATATGGTCGCGATCCTGGGATATCCTCTTGTCTATAATGTGATCCTGAGTTTCCGGAACGTGAACGTCAAGACATTTGCGTCCCATAAGGATGTCTGGGTCGGTTTCCAGAACTATGTGGATCTGTTCAAGAATCCGACCTTCCGCCTGATTCTGAAAAATACCTTTGTCTTCACCTTCTGGTGCCTGCTTATCCAGTTTACGATCGGCTTTCTTTTTGCACTTTACTTCTCTAAAAAGTTCACTTTTGCAGGACCGATCAGAGGCATGATCCTGGTAGGGTATATGATGCCGATGTCCGTTACCGCTCTTCTGGGCAAGAATATGTTCGATAAGTCCTCGGGCGTCATCAATGATCTTCTGATGAAGCTTAATCTGATACATGCACCTGTGGACTGGCTGCTGCAGCCTGGTTCGGCGATGGCTGCGGTCATTGCAATGAACTGCTGGGTCGGCATCCCATTCAACATGCTTCTCCTCACGTCAGGCCTTACCGGAATTTCCACAGATGTCATGGAAAGCGCCGAAGTTGACGGAGCCAACAGCTGGCAGAGATTCTGGAAGATCACTGTACCGCTTCTGAAGCCCGCCATCATGGCAGTCCTGATGCTCGGATTTATCTATACCTTCAAAGCATTCGATCTGATGTTCATCATGACAAACGGAGGACCGCTGAACTCCACAGATGTACTTGGGACCTACGCCTACAATCTGTCGTTCAAGCAATATGAGTTCTCGAAAGGCTCCGCGACAGCCATGGTACTCTTCGCTATCCTGTTTGTGATCGGGCTGTTCTATCTGAAACTGGTGTCATCGGAGGATGATTGATATGGAAGCTGCTGAAAAGAATAGAAAAAAGAAAGTGAAAAAATTTGATGAGAATAAGGTCAGTCTGAGCAACATGACTCCGAAGGAGAGAAGAAAGAATTTCTGGTTTTGCGTCGGCGGAGTCGTAATTGCGATCCTGTTCCTGTTCCCGATCTACTGGCTTGTCACGATGTCCTTCAAGACGGATGCGGAATCCTTCGGAAAGATCGTGACCTACTGGCCGCATCATTTTACCGTAAGACCATGGGTCCTGAATTTTCAGGACAGTGAGTTCATCAGTTCTCTGAAGAATTCTCTTGTGATCGCCTTTCTTTCCATGGTCCTGTCCATGGGATTCGGCGTGACAACTGCATACGGCATGGGACGCTACAAGGTTCCGGGGAGCAGGGGCTTTATGCTTACTTTCCTGGTTACCCAGATGCTCCCGGCGACTCTTATGCTGACTCCGATGTATCTGATCTTCAGCAAGATGCATCTTCTTGGTACATATCTTGGACCCGCTCTGGCAATCTCATCCGGTTCGGTTCCGTTTATTGTTGTCACTCTCAGACCATATTTCAAGGGAGTCCCCACGGAGCTGGATGATGCGGCCAGGATAGACGGCTGCAATGTGATGCAGTCATTCCTGAAGATCATGATTCCGGCTATCAAGACAGGTATCATTACGGTTCTTGTCATCTCCTTCTTAAACGGCTGGAATGACCTGGCGTATTCGATGACATTCAACGTACAGGCGGACATGAGACCTCTGACTGCCAACATCTACAAGTTCCAGAGCAAATGGGGAACCAAGTGGAACTGCATCATGGCTTATGGAACGATCCTTGTACTTCCGGTCATCATCATATTCACATTCCTTCAGAAGTATATTGTCAGCGGCATGACCGCAGGCGCTGTAAAGGAATAATCAGAGGAAAGGAGTCCTATGGAAAAGCTGAAAACCATATCGGCCGAGAGCGGCGGAGCGACAAGCGAGTTCAGGACCAGCAGTGATTTCCTGCTTGGGTATTTCGAGGAAGTGGACGGCGCTTTGACTTACCGTTACGATGCGGAGAGGGTCATCATCGAGCCCTGGGGAGAAAACAGCCTCAGGGTGAGAGCTTCCAAGGAAGCACAGATGCCGGAGGAAAAATGGGCCCTTACCGAGCCGGTCAAGAAGACCGATGCTACGGTGGAGATCAGGGAATATTCGGCTTCCATCACCAATGGAAAGATCAGGGCAGAGATCAATAATATCGGCAAGATCACTATCTATAACAGCAGAGGCGAAGTCCTGCTGGAAGAGTACCTCAGAAATCGCAGAGACCCGTTTGCAAAGACCATGTCTTCGCTGGAAGTGGAGGCAAGAGAGTTCAAACCGATCATTGGCGGAGACTACGCCCTTACCATGCGTTTTGAATCCAACCCCCACGAGAAGATCTTCGGAATGGGCCAGTACCAGCAGGACTTCCTGGATCTGAAGGGTGCTGAACTTGAGCTTGCTCACCGCAACAGTCAGGCATCTGTTCCCTTCTGCATCTCTTCCCTCGGGTATGGCTTCCTTTGGAACAACCCGGCTGTAGGCAAAGTCAACTTCAACCGCAATATCACCAGCTGGTACGCATCGTCTACGAAAAAACTGGACTACTGGATCACGGCCGGCGACAGCCCGCGCGAAATAGAGCAGGCCTACGCAGACGTAACCGGAAAGGTCCCCATGATGCCGGAATACGGGATGGGCTTCTGGCAGTGCAAGCTTCGCTATCAGACTCAGGATGAGCTTTTAAGCATAGCGAGAGAGTACAAGAAGAGAAATATTCCGATCGACGTTATCGTGGTGGATTTCTTCCACTGGCCAAAACAGGGCGACTGGCGCTTCGACCCGACCTACTGGCCTGATCCGGATGCCATGATCAAAGAACTGAAGGAAATGGGAATCGAGCTTATGGTTTCCGTTTGGCCTATGGTCGATTACAGAAGCGAGAACTTTGATGAAATGATGGCGAAGGGACTTCTTACAAGAGTCGAGAAGGGCGTTCGTATCGATAATACGTTCCAGGGCAATACCATACAGTATGATGCCACGAACCCGGAGGCAAGAGAGTACGTCTGGGAAAAATGCAAAAAGAACTACTACGACAAGGGCGTGCATATCTTCTGGCTGGATGAGGCGGAGCCGGAATACACCGTATACGATTTTGAAAACTACCGCTATTATCTGGGACCCAACTGTCAGATCGGCAATGTCTATCCGGTCCTCTATGCCAAGGGATTTTATGATGGCATGAGGAAGGCAGGTCAGGAACATGTTCTTAACCTTCTGCGCTGTGCCTGGGCGGGTTCCCAGAAGTATGGAGCACTGGTCTGGTCCGGCGACATCCATTCTACATTCGCCAGCCTGAAGAACCAGCTCTGCGCCGGCCTGAATATGGCTATGGCCGGGATCCCCTGGTGGACGACCGATATTGGAGGCTTCTTCGGAGCCAATATCTATGATAAGGCCTACCATGAAGTATTCACAAGATGGTTTGAGTACGGTACATTCTGCCCGGTCATGAGATTGCATGGAAACCGTATGCCTTATCAGCCTCAGCTGGGAACGACCGGAGGAGCAACATGCGTGTCAGGCGCTCCCAATGAGATCTGGTCCTACGGGGATGAGGTCTATGATATCTGCAGAAAGTACATAGAGCTGCGCGAGCAGATGAGGCCTTACATCAGAGAACAGATGAAGGCAGCCCATGAGAAAGGCGACCCGGTCATGAGACCCCTGCTCTATGATTACCCGCAGGATAATAAGGCGTGGGAAGTCGAGGACGAATTCATGTTCGGACCTGACATCCTGGTCGCTCCTGTCACCGACAGGGGAGAAGAGGAGAAGGAAGTCTATCTCCCGGCTGGGAGCCTGTGGACCAATGTATGGACCGGGGAGCAGACCGAAGGCGGGAGAAGAGTGACAGTCAAGACTCCGATCGACAAGATCCCGCTCTTTACAACTAATGGCTATCATCTGGAGGTCTGGGCATGATAAAGAAAGAAGACGGCAGGATCGTCCGCCGGTTTGATAAGGAACTGCTGACGGTCGAAGCATGGGGGAAGGATGGACTCAGGGTCCGCGCTACCCAGAGATTTGAGTTTGATGATGATCCGGACCTGTCCGCCCTGACCGCGGACCACTTTGGAGAGGACGCCGAGATCACGGGGGATGGTCCTGCTATGAGCATCCGCAACGGCAGGATCCGCTGTGATGTAGGCGCGGACGGCAGGCTGCGCTTCTATAATCAGAAGGGACAGCTTCTTCTGGAAGAGTACCAGAGGATCCGCAATATGTACCAGGAGGGACACAAAGACTTCAACAGTGCCCTCGAGATATACCCCAGAACATTTACCCCCAGGGAAGGGTGCGATGACTTTGCTCTGACGGTCCGCTTTGAGCCGAATGACGGGGAAAAAATATTCGGAATGGGCCAGTATCAGATGCCCTATCTGGACCTTAAGGGGTGCACTCTTGAACTTGCCCACCGCAACAGTCAGGCATCCGTCCCCTTCTGCATCTCCAGCAAAGGCTATGGCTTCCTCTGGAACAACCCGGCGGTCGGGTCCGTCACCTTCGGCAAGAATGTAACGGAATGGAAGTCTGTTTCTGCCAAGCAGATAGACTACTGGATCACATGCGGGGACACCCCTGCTGAGATCGAGCAGAACTATGCGGCAGCAGCAGGAACCGTCCCCATGATGCCGGAGTACGGCATGGGTTTCTGGCAGTGCAAGCTCCGCTACAAGACCCAGGAAGAGATCCTGAATGTGGCCAGAGAGTATAAGAGAAGAGGACTGCCCATCGATGTGATCGTGGTAGACTATTTCCACTGGCCATACGAAGGAGACTGGACATTTGATCCGGACTACTGGCCGGATCCGGAAGGCATGGTCAGAGAACTTAAGGAGATGGGAATCCGCCTCATGGTCTCCATCTGGCCGACAGTCGAGAAGGATTCCGTGAACTATCCTCACATGAAGGAGGAAGGAATGCTGATCCGCTCCGAGTACGGAAAACGGCTCGGTCAGCTGGGAGAAGCATCCATCCTTGATCCGACGAATCCGGAGACACGAAAGTATGTCTGGGATGTGATCAGGAAGAATTACTATGACAAGGGAATCCATATCTTCTGGCTGGATGAGGCGGAACCGGAACTGAACGGAGAGCCAGGCTACGGCGGATATGAGTATCAGCACTACCGCTACTTCCGCGGGTCAGATCTGGAGATCGGGAACATCTACCCGAAAGAGTACGCCCGCATGGCCTATGAGGGCATGGAAAAGGAGGGGCAGAAAAATATCGTGAATCTGCTCCGCTGTGCATGGGCAGGCTCCCAGAGATATGGAGCCCTGGTGTGGTCCGGAGACATCGATTCCTCCTTCCGCTCCCTGAGAAACCAGCTGCGCGCCGGTCTTTCCATGGGTATTGCGGGCATCCCCTGGTGGACGACCGATATAGGAGGCTTCCATGGAGGAAATATCCACGATCCTCATTTCCATGAGCTGTTCGCCAGATGGTTTGAGTTCGGGGCTTTCTGCCCGGTCATGAGGCTGCACGGATTCCGCGAGCCGGTCCAGGAACCCATGAGCCATGTGCGCGGAGGAAAATGTCCGAGCGGGGCTGACAATGAGGTCTGGACATACGGCGAAGAGGTCTACAAGATCTGCAGGACCTATATGGATCTGAGAGAGCAGATGAGGCCTTACGTAAGGCAGCTGATGAAGGACGCCCATGAAAAGGGAGATCCGGTCATCCGTCCGCTGTTCTATGACTTCCCGGATGACAGGAAGGCGTGGGAGATCGACGATCAGTTCATGTTCGGGCCCGATATCCTTGTGGCACCGGTCCTCTACGAAGGGGAAAGAGAGAGAAAACTCTATCTGCCTGAGGGAGAGTGGCATCAGATCGGCATTGACAAGGTCTTTGCAGGCGGAGAAGTGACGGTGGACGCACCGCTCGATATCCTGCCGGCATTCGTAAAGGGGAAAACACTGGAAGAACTTGTCAGAGAATAAGACATTGACAGAAAAACAGCCGGCGGCATGAGCACTTGTGCCGCCGGCTGGAGGAAAGGCTGCAGAAAAGGTACAGGAAGCAATGAAGAAAAAAAGGCGCGCAGATAACAGAGGCGGCTTTTGGGGCGGCATGGGAGAAACATTCGGCTTCGGCGGCAAGTATACGAATTACATGAGCAGGATCTTCGATGCTCTTCTGCTTGGCCTGTGCTGGATCCTATGCTCACTGCCTGTTTTTACCATCGGCATATCTTCATGCGCTCTGTATTACAGTATCGTCAAGTGTGTCAAGCAGGACCGAGGCCATGCGGTCTCTGATTTTTTCAGCTCTTTCAGGAAAAATTTCCGTCAGGGAACTATTCTCTGGCTCCCTGACCTGGCGGTCCTTGCCCTCATGTTCTGGAATATACACATTCTGGTAACAAGCAGCAGTAAAAGTTATCTGTTTCTCTTTCTGACTATGCTCTATGGCATGATATTCGTGTTCGTGCTGCTGGGGGCGGTCTACGAGTTTGCGGCCCTGTCCAGATTCGTCATGCCGTCAGGATGGTTCATCCGTTTTGCGGCCTATGCTGCGGTCCGCCATCTGGGGACATCTCTGGCTTTGCTTGTCATATTTGCCATGTTCGGAATCCTGGCGTACAGGTTTCCGCTTCTGGTTTTTGCTATGCCTGGGGCATGCGTGTTCCTGATATCTGAATTTACCGAAAAAATACTGCACAAATATTCTCCGGATTGCGGCGGCAGAGACGATCCGGAATAAAAGGAGAGAAAGTATGAAATTTACAGAAGGCTACTGGCTGCGCAGTCAGCATGTGAGAGAGCATTATGCTGCTCAGGTCTGGGAGATGAAAGAGGTCGACGGAGGCATGAGCCTTCTGGTACCACTGCAGGCAACGCCTCATAAGGGGAACACGGTCAATGTACCTTGCCTGACTCTGACCTTCCTCGCAGTCGGAGAGAATGCGATCAGCGTGAAGGCGACTCATTTCAGCGGATACGACACTCATAAGCCTGAATTTGAACTTACAAAGACAATGCAGACGGTTGAGGTGAGTGAGACGGATGACGAATGCGTCATGGAGGCAGGGAAGCTGACCGTGCGTGTCCGGAAAAATCCTTTCAGCTACAGCTTCGAGTCTGACGGGAAGGTGATCACCACATGCGGCTTCCGCAATCTTGGCTATATGGAATGGGACATGGAGCCGTCCACCATGCTGCCGTCCGATCATTATCTGGATGAAAACAGGAAGAAGCCATATATCGTCAGCGAGCTCTCCCTGTCTGCCGGCGAGTGCGTCTACGGGTTCGGCGAGCGCTTCACCAGCTTTGTCAAAAACGGACAGTCTGTCCAGACCTGGAATGAGGACGGAGGAACCGCCAGCGATGTCGCCTACAAGTGCGTTCCTTTCTATATGACCTCTGCAGGCTATGGCGTCCTCGTGAACCACAGCGGCAATGTCCAGTTTGAGGCGGCCAGCGAGAAGGTCGGCTATGTCGGATTCTCCGTAGAAGACGAGAGCATGGAGTACATTTTCTTCTATGGACCGGACCTGCATGATGTACTCAGAAGATACACAGCCCTGACCGGCCGGCCGGCTCTTCCCCCGGCATGGAGCTTCGGCCTGTGGCTTTCCACCTCCTTTACGACCAGCTATGATGAAGAGACCACAACATCTTTCATTCAGGGCATGAAGGACAGAGACATTCCTCTTTCCGTTTTCCACTATGACTGCTTCTGGATGAGGGAGTTCCGCCTCTGCGACCTTGACTGGGATACCAGACAATTCCCGGACCCGGAAGGCATGATCCGCAGAGATCACGAGAAGGGAGTAAAGGTCTGTGTCTGGATGAACCCCTATATCGCGCAGAACACAGCCCTGTTTGAAGAGGCTGCCAGGGGCGGCTATCTGCTTATGAGAGCGGACGGTAAGGGCATCTGGCAGACAGACAACTGGCAGTATGGCATGGGTATCGTTGACTTCACGAACCCTCAGGCCTGGACATGGTACCAGTCAAAGCTGAAGAAGCTGACGGATATGGGCGTCGATGCCTTTAAGACAGATTTCGGCGAGCGCATCCCGGTCAACGTAAGATACTATAATGGCGCAGACCCTCAGGCTATGCACAATTACTATACATATCTCTACAACAAGTGTGTGTTCGAGCTTCTGGAGAGAGAGAAGGGAAAGGGAAATGCAGTTCTGTTCGCACGTTCTGCCACAGTCGGCGGCCAGAAGTTCCCTGTGCACTGGGGCGGCGACTGCATGGCGACTTATCCGTCCATGGCAGAGACGCTCAGGGGAGGACTTTCCTTTGCCATGACAGGATTCTCCTTCTGGAGTCATGATATTTCGGGCTTTGAAAGTACGGCAACTCCGGATCTGTACAAGAGATGGGCGGCCTTTGGTCTTCTCTCTTCGCACAGCCGCCTGCACGGGTCGGGGTCCTACCGCGTGCCGTGGCTCTTCGATGATGAGGCTCCGGGCGTTGTGAAATTCTTCGCCAATCTCAAATGCCGCCTGATGCCCTATATCTATGAGCGCTCCGTCTTTGCAGCGGAGACAGGCATCCCGGTCATGCGGCCTATGGAACTGGAATTCCAGGAGGACCCTGCTGTGAAGACCCTGGATATGCAGTATATGCTCGGCGACCGCCTGCTGGTCGCGCCTGTCTTCTCAGAGGATGGAAAGGCTGACTACTATCTGCCGGCGGGAAGATGGACTCACCTGCTGTCAGGAGAGGTCAGGGAAGGCGGAAGGTGGTACAGTGACAGATACGATTACCTTTCCTTGCCGCTGTATGTGAGAGAAAACACGATTCTCGCCACAGGCGCCTGCCAGGACCGCCCAGACTATGATTATGAAAAGGATCTGCTCCTTACCTGGTATCAGCCAGAAGGCGACGCAGAAGTGAGGATCGCAGGTCAGGACGGAAGTGTGAAAGCATATGTATCCGCCCACAGAGACGGCAGCAGGATAACAGTAAAGGTGAAAGGAGACCTTCCGGGACTGAAGCTTCGGGTCTTCGGAATGCCCGACGCGGAAGTCACGATCACGGCCGGATAAGGGTAGATCATCATTGATATGACGATGCCGGGGTCGATCAAGAGGCAATAACCTCCCGACCTTTATCATCTTAGGAGCACGCCGACAAAAACTTACATTAGCAATGTGCGGTAAAGAATTCTGGCAGCCTGCCGCTTTGGCAGTATTAACATGATATGAGCAGGTATGCAGATCCTGCAATTCAGTCGCATTACATGCTGTGTAATTTTTGCCGGCGTGTAGTTTCCGCAAATACCGTCTGCTGCATGCCGTGAAAAAAATCGCCGACGTGCAGTTCCCGCAAAATACTGTCTGTTACATGCCAGGGCTTTCCACAAGCTGCGCGATCACATATCTGTGGATCTTCAGGTATGTCTGTCTGCTGTAGTGCAGTCCGTCCACCGTCTCGAAGCCAGAAGTCTTGAGCATGGTCGAGGAGTCGAGATAACGGTCCGGGAAAGCTTCCTGGATAGCCTGATTGAGTATGGTGATGTTTGCAGTCGTAACCAGCTGCAGAGCTTCTTCGCTGACACCATTCTCGATCATCTTTCCTCTCTGGATCGGATTCACGGACAGAAAACGGAAGTCTGTGTCCGGGAAGCTTTCCAGCATGGAACGGTATGCATAAAGGTACTGGTCGATCTGGTCCGGATCGTTGACTCCGAAGTTGAGGACGACCGGGGCATCCGGATAAGACGCGATCGCGCCAGCCATCTCACTTTCGCCTTCTGCAAGAAACCATGCACATCCTTCCCCGACCTTTCCGACAAAGATGCAGTCATCATCAGGAAGAAGCTTCTTCAGGGCATTCTGCATGCCGATCGTCCTGGAATCTCCTACAAAGATGATCTGATGGTTCGGAAGAGGGTAGTTCTGCTCCGGCATCTCTGTTTCGGTAAGCTCTTCTGAAGAAAGGAAACCTTCAGATTCTTCTTCGCCAGCTGATCCCTTCCCGGTATTTTTCACGAAGTCTTCCGAAGAACCGTTTTTTTCGGAAATGGACTTCGCAAAAGTTTCTGATTCCGGGAAAGCTGTCTCCGGCAGGGAAGCCTCCGGCAGGGAAGTCTCCGACAGGGAAGCCTCCGGCAAGGAGGTATCCGGGAGCTCAGCTGCCGGGGCGCTTTCACCTATTGCTTCCGACTGCAGCGGATCTTTCAGCGGAGGGTGCTGCCTGTCAAATTCTTCCTCAGCTTTCTTCATATAATATGCCGCAAGGACCAGGATGATCAGAGCGGCACCGGCGCTCAGGACGAGCAGCAGGGTATGTCTTTTTTTCATCGTATCTCTCCGTATCGATAGATTTCGATATAGCTATCGGGAAACATATTACCACAATCCGTATTTTCTGAAAAGTTTGCTGAAAAAAAGTATTGACAAAGGTAGTAGCCCGAACTATTATAAGGCCATGGATGTTAGCACTCCATAGTAACGAGTGCTAACAAGAGAATTGAAAGGAGGATTCGGATGGAACTTGATGACAGAAAGTGGACGATCCTGAAAGCCATCATCAAGACGTATCTGGAGACCGGAGATCCGGTCGGATCCAGGACGATCTCGAAGTTCCCGGATCTGAATCTCAGTTCCGCCACGATCCGTAACGAGATGTCCGATCTTGAGGACATGGGTCTGATCATCCAGCCGCATACATCTTCGGGGCGTATTCCTTCCGATGCAGGCTACAGACTTTATGTAGACCGTATGATGCAGGAGAAAGAAGCAGAAGTCTCCCAGATGAAGAACATGATGATACGGCGCGAAGACAAGCTTGAGATGCTTCTCAAGCAGCTTGTCCGGTATCTTGCCGTCAACACCAATTACGCGACGATGATCACAAGTCCGCAGTATCACCGGACAAAGCTGAAGTTCATTCAGCTGTCCATCATCGATGAGGAACAGATCCTTGCGACGGTCGTTACGGAAGGCAATGTGGTCAAGAACCGTGTCATACATATCGAACATGGTTTAAGCCACGACGCAGTGCTTCAGCTGAACATCCTGCTCAACAGCAGACTGAACGGTCTTACGATCGAGCAGATCAATCTGGATACGATCAGAAGGCTGAAGGAAGATGCGGGGATCCAGTCGAATCTGATCTCCGAGGTCCTGGACGCGGTAGCAGATGCGATCTCGAAGGAAGACGACATGGAAGTATATACGTCCGGAGCGACGAACATATTCAAGTATCCGGAGCTTTCTTCCGATACCGAGAAAGCAAGCGGCCTGCTCGAAGCATTTGAGGAAAAGAAACCTCTTCTTTCCCTGCTGGACGATGACGAAGAGGGATCGAAAGATGATCCAGGCCATGGGATCCAGATCTCCATCGGCCATGAGCTCGGGAACGAGAATATGGAAGATTACAGTGTCGTCACTGCAAGCTACGACCTGGGAGACGGTGTTCACGGCAAGATCGGGATCGTCGGCCCCAAGCGGATGGATTACGACAAGGTTGTGGGGATCCTGAAGAATGTGACATCACAGCTTGATGAAACCTATGGCAGAAAAGATGGTTCTGCGGATGCCGGCAAGAGAAAGGCCGGGAGGCCAGACGGCAGCTCGGACTCCGGCAAGGGAAAGGCCGGGAGGCCAGGAGAAGCCGGACCACGAAAGGGATAGCCTGAAACTGATCCAGATAAGCAGACCACTTATATGCGGAGGATGACATGACAGAAGAAGAAAAGAAAATAGCCGGGGATGAGGACCGGGGTGTGAAGATCGAGATCCACGGCGATGAAGAGCCAAGGGAGGAGACTTCCGGAACCGGGAAGGCTCAGGCTGACGAAAAGACAGAGGATCCGAAGCAGGGGCAGGCAGCCGGCGAAGGAAATCCGGAGAACGGGGATTCCTCCGATGGCACTGATGCAGTGAAGGCTGCAGATGCAGACAAGGCGGCGGATGG
>DLFD01000055.1:29970-49173 GCA_002482005.1 Lachnospiraceae bacterium UBA7729
GCTGCAGATGCAGACAAAGCGGCAGGACCCGGGCAGGATCAGAAAGATGCAGAGTCCGGCGACCCGAAGCAGGAACAGGGCGACGGAAAGGGCGGAAAAGGCTTCTTCGGATTCAAGCCCAGGAAGGACAAGAAAGATGAGAAGATCGAGCAACTGACCGATCAGGTCGCCAGACAGCTTGCCGAATTCGATAACTACCGCAAGCGGACGGACCGTGAGAAAGCGGCTATGTTCGATATGGGAAAGAGAGATACGATCGAGAAGATCCTTCCTGTAGTCGACAACTTCGAGAGAGGTCTCGGAGACATGTCCCAGGATGACGGAGATCCCTTCCGGCAGGGGATGATCAAGATCTACAGGCAGCTGATGAAGACCCTCACAGACATGGGGGTGAAGGCAATCGAGGCGGAAGGAAAGCCATTCGATCCGAACTTCCATAACGCAGTGATGCACTGCGAGGATGATTCGGTCGGAGAGAACATCGTAGTCCAGGACCTTCAGAAGGGCTACATGATCAACGATACCGTAATCCGGCACAGCATGGTGAAAGTAGCCAACTGACCGGTTTCATATATCCGGAACTTAAGAAAGCGGCTGTGGAAGCCATGAAAAGGCAGCACAGCCAGAGCAGACAGGCAATTCACATTTAACGAATGGATTTGATCCAGGAGGCTTTATTATGGCAGAACAGAGACACATTATTGGTATTGACCTTGGTACTACAAACAGCTGCGTGGCAGTCATGGAAGGCGGAAAGCCAACCGTTATCGCGAACGCAGAAGGAATGAGGACCACACCGTCTATCGTCGGGTTCGCCAAGAACGGCGACCGTCTGATCGGCGAGCCGGCAAAGCGCCAGGCTGTCACGAACTCTGAGAGGACCGTTTCTTCCATCAAGAGACATATGGGTTCCGATTACAGAGTCGACATCGACGGAAAGAAATATTCTCCGCAGGAGATCTCCGCTATGATCCTTCAGAAGCTGAAGGCTGACGCAGAGGGATATCTGGGAACAAAGGTTACGGAAGCAGTCATCACCTGCCCGGCATATTTCAACGATGCCCAGAGACAGGCAACCAAGGACGCAGGAAAGATCGCAGGGCTTGATGTAAAGCGTATCATCAATGAACCGACCGCTGCGGCACTTGCATATGGCCTGGACAACGAGAAAGAGCAGAAGATCATGGTCTACGACCTGGGCGGCGGCACATTTGATGTATCCGTCATCGAGATCGGTGACGGCGTCATCGAGGTCCTTGCCACCAACGGAAACAACCACCTCGGCGGAGATGACTTCGATAAGAGGATCGTTGACTACATGCTGCAGGACTTCAAGGCAAAGGAAGGAATTGATCTCTCCGGCGACAAGATGGCTATGCAGAGACTGAAGGAAGCTGCAGAGAAGGCTAAGAAGGAGCTTTCATCCGCAACGACCACCAACATCAACCTTCCGTTCATCACTGCGAATGAGACCGGCCCGAAGCATCTTGATATGGATCTGACAAGGGCTAAGTTCGATGAGCTGACAGCTGATCTGGTAGACGCTACCGCAGAGCCTGTCAGAAAGGCACTTGCTGATGCAGGTATCACCGCATCTGAACTTGGGAAAGTCCTTCTGGTCGGCGGATCATCCCGTATGCCGTCTGTTCAGGAGAAAGTCAAGGAGCTGACCGGCAAGGAGCCGAGCAAGAACCTGAACCCGGATGAGTGCGTTGCAATCGGTGCAGCGATCCAGGGCGGCAAGCTTGCAGGAGATGCAGGCGCCGGCGATGTCCTTCTTCTGGATGTCACTCCGCTGTCACTTGCCATCGAGACCCTCGGCGGCATTGCAACTGTCTTGATCCCGAGAAACACCACCATCCCGACTACCAAGAGCCAGATCTTCTCCACCGCAGAGGATAATCAGAGCGCAGTCGATATTCACGTAACACAGGGCGAGCGCAAGTTCGCACGTGATAACAAGACCCTCGGCCAGTTCCGTCTGGACGGCATCGCTCCGGCAAGAAGAGGTGTCCCGCAGATCGAGGTTACCTTCGATATCGATGCGAACGGCATCGTCAACGTATCCGCAAAGGATCTTGGAACCGGGAAGGAACAGCATATCACCATCACTTCCGGATCCAATATGAGTGATGATGAGATCGATAAGGCAGTCAAGGAAGCTGCTGAGTACGAGGCTCAGGATAAGAAGAAGAAGGAAGCTGTCGATGCAAAGAACGATGCAGATGCCATGGTCTTCCAGACCGAGAAGGCACTGCAGGAAGTCGGTGACAAGGTCTCCGCTTCCGATAAGGCATCTGTTGAGGCAGACCTGAAGGCTCTGAAGGACGTCATCGCAAAGTGCGGAGATGACATCACGGACGAGCAGGTCAGCGAGCTGAAGTCCGGCAGGGAGAAGCTGATGAACAGCGCTCAGAAGCTGTTTGAGGAAGTTTATAAGAAGGCTCAGGCTTCCGGGGGCCCGCAGGGCGGTCCTCAGGCCGGCCCGCAGGCAGGACCTCAGGGCGGAAGCTCCAAGGGCGGCAGTGACGACGATGTGGTCGACGGAGACTACAGAGAAGTCTGATCGCACTTATATGAAAAGACCGAATAGGCCAGGCGGAAGATCGGCAGATCTTCCGCCCGGCCAGATAGAAGATCGGGCGGAGAAATAACGTATTCCGGTACGTTTCCTTCGCCTGTTTTCCTGTATTGATCCATATACCTGCGAAGAAAAGCAATCGTTACATGGATCTCTTCGCTGATCTGTCCAGACATCGGCAGATAGAAGCGAAGAAGACGGATAATCTTCCGGGGATCTTCGCTGATCGAAGGATTGTAAGGGAAGCTAAGGAAGAGGCCTGAAAAAGACTAAGCAGTAAAGAGAGTTTGGGAGATCATATGGCAGAGAAAAGAGACTACTACGAGGTACTCGGAGTCAGCAGGGATGCAGATCAGGCGACGATCAAGAAAGCCTACCGCCAGCTGGCGAAGAAGTACCATCCGGATGCAAATCCGGGCGATAAGGATGCGGCGGATAAGTTCAAGGAAGCCTCTGAGGCGTACGCTGTTCTCGGCAATGAGGATAAGAGGAGGCAGTACGACCAGTTCGGAATGTCCGCATTCGACGAAAGCGCCGGAGGAGGCGGATTCGATTTCAACTCTGCCGATTTCCAGGACATCTTCGGCGATCTTGGTCTGGGCGGGATCTTCGGCGATTTCTTCGGAGGCGGAAGAAGAAGCTCGAATCCGAACCGTCCGATGCAGGGGGCAAATGTGCGTACCCGCGTGAATATCACCTTTGCGGAGTCCATATCAGGCTGCCGGAAGATGGTTGACGTGAACCTCAAGGAGGAATGCCCGAACTGTCACGGAACTGGCGCGAAGCCGGGTACAGTTCCTAAGATCTGTCCGAAGTGCAAGGGCCGCGGACAGGTTGTCTATACGCAGCAGACCATGTTCGGCATGATGCAGAATGTCCAGGCCTGCCCGGACTGCCGCGGGACCGGCAAGATCATCGAGGATAAGTGCCAAAGCTGCCGCGGGACCGGCTTTACCACAGTCCGAAAGACGATCGAAGTCTCGATCCCGGCAGGAATCGATGACGGACAGGCGATCCGTATCCGTGAAAAGGGCGAACCAGGCGTCAACGGAGGTCCGAGAGGAGATCTCCTTGTCGAGGTTTCCGTATCCCGTGACCAGAATTTCGTCCGTCAGGACCTGGATCTGTTCTCCAACCAGGAGATCTCTTTCGCGCAGGCAGCTCTTGGCGGAGACATCACGATCAGAACTGTCGACGGAGATGTCACCTACGAAGTGAAGGCCGGAACACAGTCCGGCATGAGGGTCCGTCTGAAGGGCAAGGGTGTACCGGACGTGAGAAATTCCGCACGAAGGGGAGATCACTACATTACCCTGATCGTCAAGACACCTGTAAAACTTTCCGGGGAAGCGAAAGAGCTTCTGAGACAGTTCGATCAGCTTACAGGCAACAGTCTGAACACTCAGGAAGAGTCCTCAGACGACTCCGATGATGCGAAGGCAGCAGGAAAGAAGAAGAAAAAGAAGAGCTTTGCCGAGAGAATGAAAGATGCTTTCGATAACTGACTCTTCATGATATAATGGCTTCAGCCGGGTACAGAATCGCCTCTGGCCCGGCTGAAACTTTTATTATTGGGAAGGATAGATTCGCTAAACCATAGTTCTATCATAGTTCTATCAAGAAAGGACAGGAATATGTATTGCTGCAGAAAAGTAATGGATGACCTGTACTGGGTAGGAGCCAACGACAGACGTCTTGCCATGTTCGAGGGTGTATATTCGGTACCGGACGGAGTCTCCTATAACTCATACCTGCTTCTCGATGAGAAGAACGTCCTCTTCGATACTGTGGATGCTGCTGTCGGGACCGTATTCTACGAGAATGTCGAAAAGGTCCTGGGAGGACGTCATCTGGACTATATCGTGGTTCACCATATGGAGCCTGATCATTCCGCAACGCTGGAAGAGATCATCCGCAGATATCCGGATGCGAAGATCATCTGCAATAACAAGACTGCGGTCATGATGAAGCAGTACTTCACATTCGATGTGGACAGCAGAGCAGAGATCGTGAAGGAAGGGGATACCTTCTCAACCGGAAAGCATGAGCTGACCTTCGTCAACGCTCCGATGGTCCACTGGCCGGAAGTCATGATGACATACGACAAGACGACAGGAGCTCTGTTCTCCGCAGACGCGTTCGGGACCTTCGGCGCTCTGAACGGAGCACTGTTCGCGGATGAAGTTGATTTCTTCCGCGATTATCTGGATGAAGCCAGAAGATATTACACCAACATCGTCGGCAAGTACGGCGTCCAGGTCACGAATGTCCTGAAGAAGGCCGGCGGACTGGATATCAGGTATCTCTGCCCGCTGCACGGCTTTGTATGGAGAAAGAACATCGGTGACTACATCGACAAGTATGTCCACTGGGCAACCTACCAGCCGGAGGAGACCGGTGTCGTGATCGCCTATGCCTCTGTCTATCATCATACGGAGAATGCGGCTGAGTGCCTTGCCATCCGCCTGCGTGAGAAGGGCATCAGGACCGTTATGTTTGATACTTCCGTCACGCCGGCATCCGAGATCATCTCAGCTGTCTTCAAGTACAGCCACCTGGTCCTGGCTTCCACGACTTACAATGCGGGGATCTTCGTACAGATGGAGTCCTTCCTGTATGACCTGGTTGCCCATAACATCCAGAACCGTACGGTTGCCATCATCGAGAATGGTTCCTGGGCTCCGACTTCCGGAAAGCTCATGAGAGAGCTGATCAGCAAGTGCAAAAACATCAGTCTCCTGAACGAGTCGCTGACCATCAAGTCTTCTCTCAAGGAAGACCAGCTGGCCCAGCTCGATGCTATCGCAGATGCGATCGACGTGACCATTCCGAAGAAGACGGATGTCACCCAGACTCCGAAGGACAACACTCCGGAGAGTGCGGCAGAGGGACCTGTCATCGATCCGAAGGCAATGTTCAAGTTCAGCTATGGTCTCTTCGTCCTGACCGCAAGGGACGGCGGCCGTGACAACGGCTGCATCATCAATACAGCCCTTCAGGTAACCGCAAAGCCGAACCGCATCCAGATCGCCGTGAACAATACAGGCTTCACGCACGATATGATCAAAAAGACGGGAGCATTCAATATCTCCATCCTGTCACAGGACGCAACGTTTGACACATTCAGGCACTTCGGGTTCCAGAGCGGAAAAGACGTCGACAAGTTCGAGGGCTATACCGACTGCGACCGCACTGCGAACGGGATCGCGTATGTCACGAAGGGAACCAACTGTGTCATCTCCGCGAAGGTCGTCCAGGAAGTGGAGTATGAGACTCATACCCTGTTCATCGCAGAAGTGACGGAAGCAAGAGTCCTGTCGGATGTCCCGTCAGTGACCTATGAATACTACTTCGCCCACATCAAGCCGAAGCCACAGCCGGCTGAGGAAAAGAAGACCGGCTGGGTCTGCAAGATCTGCGGATATGTCTATGAGGGAGAGGTCCTTCCGCCTGACTTCATCTGCCCGATCTGCAAGCATCCGGCAAGCGATTTTGAGAAGATCCGGTGAGGACTTCTCCGTGAAGCGGATGGCCGTCCGGAATCCGGCGGTTTTACTTGACAGAATTCGCAATATAGATTAATCATAAGTTAATTCCTGCTGCGCTTTCTTCCTGCTTTCAGAATATGTCTGTACTGCAGATGAAGACCGGCAGGAGCGGCAGCGAAGCGTCATATTATTATGAGGAGGATAAATCTATGAAGAAGGTTTGCGACGTCTGCGGATGGGAATACGATGAGGCAGAGGGATATCCGGAGGGCGGGATCGCTCCTGGAACCAAGTGGGAAGATATCCCGGATGATTTTGTCTGCCCGATCTGCGGAGCAGGCAAGGAAGAGTTCAGCGACGCTGACTGATCGCTTCCGCGGCAGCCTGCGACAGGACAGATAAGACTCGTGCAGGCTATATGTAGGGATTGAGGGAATGCCAGACCGTCGGAACCTGCTTCCGGCGGTCTTCCTGTGCAGGGGAGAAAGGAAACTTCTGCGGAACCGAAATTCCTGCAGGACAAAATTCCTGTGAGACCGAAATTCCTGCAGGACCGAAATTCCTGTGGGACCAGAAACAGGAAGACTGTTTCTTTGCAGTTGATCAGGCCGATAAAAAGGCATATTGCATATCTGAAAAAGGAGAAATGTTTTTATTATGGACGATCACATACGATTGCAGACACTTGACTGGGATGAGTACAGAAAGTGCGCGAGGCAGGCAGCGGCAGACGGAATCGTCATGCTGAGAAATGAGAATTCGGTGCTTCCTCTTCCTGAGGGGGAGACGATTGCCCTCTTCGGTGTGAGCCAGCTCTGCTACTTCAAGAGCGGGACCGGTTCGGGCGGCATGGTGAATGTTGCCCATGTCACGGGGATCCAGGAGGCTCTGGAAGATGAGCCGTCCGTCCGGCTGAACAGCGCACTGAAGCATCTTTATGACCGCTATGTGGATGAGCATCCCTTCAAGGCCGGCAGCGGCTGGGGAACGGATCCGTGGTCCCAGGAGGAGATGCCTCTTGAACCGGAGGTCGCGAAGAAGGCTGCACAGGATAGTCATACGGCGATCGTTGTGATCGGAAGGACTGCAGGCGAGGACAGGGATAATCAGAATGAGCCCGGCTCCTACTGCCTGACGGAGACGGAACTCTCCATGATGAAGACTGTCAGAGAGGCATTCTCCAGGATGGTCGTCCTGCTGAACGTCGGCAATGTGATCGATATGTCTTTCGTGAGGGAAGTAAACCCTGATTCCGTACTCTATGTATGGCAGGGCGGCATGGTCGGCGGGCTCGGCGTAGCCGATGTCCTGACCGGCAGGGTCAATCCGTCCGGTCATCTTACCGATACCATCGCGGAAGATATCGATGATTATCCGTCGACCGGGAACTTCGGGACCGGCGACATGGATATCTATCAGGAAGACATCTACGTCGGCTACCGCTTCTTCGAGACGGTCGCGAAGGAGAAAGTCCTCTATCCGTTCGGATACGGCCTTTCCTATACCAGCTTTGAGATCCATGCAGGAAAGACGAAGTCCGAGCCGCTGAAGCGGCTTTCGGTGGACCTTGAGATCAGTGTGAAGAATACCGGTCATGTCGCCGGAAAAGAGGTCGTCCAGATCTATGCGAAAGCTCCCCAGGGAGAGCTGGGCAAGCCGGCAAGAGTGCTTGTCGGATTCACGAAGACAAAGCTGCTTGCTCCGGGCGAGACGGAAACCATGTCCGTGAAGATCCCCGTAAGAACATTTGCGTCCTATGACGAGACCGGCAGGACGAATGAGATCTCCGCCTGGGTCCTCGAGGCAGGCAGGTATGACCTCTATATCGGGGAAAATGTGTGGGATGCCGTTCTTCTTGACTCGGAGGATGGCGCTTTCACCTTGTCAGAGGACTGGCTGATCCTTCAGGAAGAGGAAGCGCTTGCTCCTTCTGAGCATTATGAGCGCATGGCGATGGCAGGGGAAGACGATGACCTTCACCTGGTCTATGAGGAGACTCCGAGAAAGACAACGGATGTCTCCAAAAGAGTCTATGAGAATCTTCCGGTAGAGATCCCTCAGACAAGAGACCTGGGATATAAGCTGAGCGATGTCAGGAGCGGAAGATGCACGATGGACCAGTTCATCGGACAGCTTTCGGATGAGGACCTGTGCGCCATCATCCGCGGGGAAGGTATGGGAAGTCCGTACGTGACGCCGGGAACGGCAGCAGCTTTCGGCGGTGTGACGGAGAGACTCAGAAACTTCGGGATCCCGGCAGTGTGCTGCGATGACGGACCAAGCGGCATGAGACTCGACTGCGGAGATCATGCATTTGCCCTTCCGAACGGGACGATGATGGCATGCACCTTTGACCGCGGGCTGAACGAGAAGCTGTTCTCCTTCCTCGGACTTGAGATGGTCAAGAACAGGGTTGACTGCCTGCTCGGACCTGGCATCAACATCCACAGGAATCCGCTGAACGGACGCAATTTCGAGTACTTCTCAGAGGACCCGTATCTGACCGGGGAGATTGCGCGGGCTCAGCTCCGCGGACTTCACAGCCAGGGGGTCACCGGGGTCATCAAGCACTTCTGCGCCAATAACCGGGAGACCCTGCGCCATGAGCTCGACAGCGTCGTATCCGAGAGAGCCCTCCGTGAGATCTACCTGAGGCCTTTCGAGATCGCGGTAAGAGGAGGAGAAGCGGACGCCATCATGACCACCTATGGAAAGGTGAACGGGGTCCATACATCGACGCTGTACGATCTGACGACGACAGTCCTCCGGAATGAGTGGGGCTTTGACGGGATCGTCATGACGGACTGGTGGTCTTCCATGAGCCCGTATGAGGACAGTGAGGCAGAAGCGGCGACCGATGTGGAGAAGGCGGCTCAGGACAGTATGTCCGGAAGGACTTTCGACTTCAGTTCCATGGTCCGTGCGCAGAACGACCTCTATATGGTTGTCCCTGACGGAGAGGCGATCGTCCCGGAGGATGTGGCTGATTCTACGCTTGGCAGGCTGCGCTCGGGGGAACTGACCCGGGCGGAGCTTCAGAGATGCGCGGCCAACGTATGCAGATTCGCCATGAAGACAGAGGCGATGCGGCGTCTTCTCGGCGAAGAGGAGAAGGTGGAAGTCATCAACGCTCCGGAAGGAGAAGACCTTTCGGCGGTGGCAGACGTGCCTTTCCGTCCGGTAACGGATGAAGGGTTAGAGATCGATCTGTCCCATCTTTCAACCGTCAAGGGCAAGGATTTCCTGTTCGGACTGGAGCTTGATCCTCTTAAAAACTATCGCTTTGAGCTGACCGCCAGCTGCAGTGCCGGCGAGCTTGCCCAGGTCCCGGTCTCCCTGTTCTTCGGGCAGATCCCGGTCGCTTCGTGGATCTACAACGGAACAGGCGGCAGGGAGGTGAAAAAAGAGGCTCCCTTCAAGGCGACAACACGCAATAACGTCATGAGGCTTCATTTCGGTCAGAACGGATTGAAAGTCGCAAACCTCAGAGTTACGAAAGCATAAAGGCAGGAAAGCATCGCAGTTTCTGCAAAGGAGGATTATGAAATACGGAATCCTGCTGGATGTGGACGGGACTTTATGGAATTCCGTCGTGTCCGTCACAGAATCCTGGAATATCTACAGACATAAGTCAATCCCGGAGATGCCCGGCTTCTTCACACAGGAGGAGCTTTTCGGAGTCTTCGGAAAGACCATGACGGAGATCGCGGATCTCCTCCTGAAGGACCTTCCGCCGGCGCGCAGGGAAGAGGCCATGAACGGCATGATGGACTACGAGGTGGAGTACCTTCATGAACATGGTGGGGTTGTCTACCCCGGAGTCGCCGATACCTTCCGGAAACTGAAAGGTGAAGGATACCATCTCTGCATCGTCAGCAACTGCCAGAAGGGCTACATTGAAGACTTCCTCTGCAATTCCGGGACGGAGGACCTGGTGGAAGATCATGTCTGCTTCGGAGACACGCTTCGGCCGAAGGATTTCAGCATGCGTCTCTGCGTGGAGAGAAATGCTCTTGACCGCGCGGTTTATGTCGGCGATACGGCTGGCGACCTCAGCGCTGCGAGGAAGGCAGGGCTGCCTTTCATCTATGCGTCATATGGCTTCGGGGACGTGGACCCGGAGAAAGAGAAAGTGGCGTCGATCGCACATATCACAGAGCTGCCGGAAGCGGTAGGAAAACTCTGGGGATAACGTACGGGGGAGCCGACACCGGTGGGAAAACTCTGGGGATAACGTACGGGGAGCCGACACCGGGGATGTCTGGGAGACCCGGATGCGGACTGGAAAGCAGCGCGGGCTCTTCAGAAGGCAGGGGATAGGAGAGGGAATGTACAAGGCTGAGAACTGGAAAGACTATGAGATCCTGGATACCTCCGGAGGAGAGAAGCTGGAGCGGTGGGGAAAATATCTCCTGATCCGTCCGGACCCGCAGGTGGTCTGGAACACTCCGAAGAAAGATCCGGGCTGGAGAAGATGCAACGCCCACTATCACCGGTCCTCGAAGGGAGGCGGCGAGTGGGAATTCTTCGATCTGCCGCAGCAGTGGACGATCGGCTACCAGGGAGGCGGGCTTGACCTGACCTTTCACCTGAAACCTTTCTCCTTCAAGCATACGGGACTCTTCCCGGAACAGGCTGCAAACTGGGACTGGTTCTCGGCTAAGATCCGGGAGGCAGGGAAGGACGGAAGAGAGATCAAGGTCCTGAATCTGTTTGCCTATACGGGCGGCGCGACCTGCGCCGCAGCTCAGGCGGGTGCCCAGGTGACTCATGTGGACGCCTCGAAGGGTATGGTGAGCTGGGCAAAGGAGAATGCCGAATCTTCCTGCCTGAAGGATGCAAAGATCCGCTGGCTGGTAGACGACTGCAGGAAGTTTGTAGAAAGAGAGATCCGCCGCGGGAATCACTACGACGCGATCATCATGGACCCGCCATCCTACGGAAGAGGACCGAAAGGCGAGATCTGGAAGATGGAAGACAATATTCATGAGCTGGTGCAGCTGACGGCAAAGCTTCTGTCACCGCACCCGCTGTTCTTCCTTCTGAATTCCTATACCACCGGTCTGGCGCCGGCGGTCCTGACTTATCTGCTCTCTGTGGAACTTGTCCCGAAGTTCGGAGGGCATGTGGCTTCTGAGGAAGTCGGGCTGCCTGTCAAAGGCAGCGGGCTCTTCCTCCCGTGCGGAGCTGCGGGAAGATGGAGCATCTGAACAGGCAAAGAAGGATCTGTCCTTATGAAAAAAGGGACAGGTCCTTTTATCATAGGTTTCTGCTCCGAAACCAGTAGGTGTAGAAGTCTGTGAAACCAAGCGAACGGTAGAGAGATTTGGCAGGCTCATTGCCTTTGACGACCTGAAGATATGCCCGGGTCGCGCCGCCGGCCTTTGCTTCTCTCAGGATGGTCGAGACGATCGCTCTTGCATACCCGCGCCGCCAGCAGCTGGGTGAGACATAGACAGCATAGATCCCGATATAGTCGCGGTCGCGGATCCCGAGACCGGTCGCGACGATCCGTCCGTCGATCTCGACGGAGGCGGCGATGGTCTCCTTGGGGATGGCCGCATACATGGAGGGGACGATCCTTCGCAGGGTCGGGTTGGAGGTACCGTTCAGGTGAAAGAGCCCCTGGACCCATTCGTCCGTCACGAAAGCGTTCAGCTGAACTGTCAGGTCCTGCCTGCGTCTGTCCGTATAGCGGACGAGGGTAGGCAGGTTCAGCCGGTTTTCGAAGATGTACTCCCGCTCTTTTTCCTCCGCCAGGCTGACATGGCCCAGATCGGCGGTCATGACTTCCGTGACATGCTTCACATCGTAGCCCCTCACTGCAAGCCTGTGGTCGAAGGAAGGGTCGAGCAGCGGCTGGATCTTGAAGCTGCAGGGAGAGTGGAAGCGGTCGTAGACTGACTCGCAGTAATCGATCTTCTCCTCGATCGGGATCGTGGATGTTCCGACCTGCTCCACGGAGTTGGTGCGGAAGGTATAGTTGTAGGAAAAACGGATGAGCCAGCCGTCGTACAGCTCGATCATGTAGGAAGGCCAAGCATTCAGAGAGATCTCTTCCATATATTTGATCGCTTTTTCACGTTTTTCCCGGTCCTCCCGGTTCATGATCTCCATGACTTCTCATCCTTTCTGAAATACGTCTCTGAAAGGTGTTTTCATGAGACGTTATCTCTGCTTCGCAATTTACACAATAATAGACTTATTCCAGAAAAATCTCCACTGCTTTTTGCAATATGTGCATTCTTTTCTGACGGATCGCTGGCAGGCCCTGCTAATGAGGCAGCCTGCCTCATGGAGACATGGCCCTCCATGGCCGGAGAGGGAGACCATTCTCAGACAGCAATTCTTACAGAAAGTTAGGTTGCAAATGTGCTTCTTGTATGATAGCATTCTGTAGATTTGGACAATATAACAGAGAAAGCGAGGGATCTGGATGGGCAGTGCAGCGTATCTGATACTGGAAGACGGGACTCTTCTCAAGGGAAAGAGTGTCGGTTCTAAGAAAGAAGTGATCTCGGAGGTGGTGTTTAATACATCCATGACCGGATATCTTGAGGTCCTCACCGATCCTTCCTATGCAGGGCAGGCTGTTGTGATGACCTATCCGCTGATCGGCAATTACGGGATCAGCTTTGAAGACATGGAGTCTGAGAGACCATGGCTTTCCGCATTCATCGTGAGAGAGTTCTCACGCATTCCATCCAACTTCCGTTCGGAAGACACGATCCAGAATTTTCTTACCAGATATGATATCCCCGGCATCTGCGGCGTCGACACCCGCGCGCTGACAAGAGTCCTCCGCGAGAAGGGCACGATGAACGGCATGATCACGACAAAAGAGTACACTCCGGACGAGATCAGGGAGCTGCTTCCGAAGATCCGCGCATACCGCACCGGCGACGTGGTCTCGAAGGTCACCTGCAGGGAGAAGTACGAGTTCACGGACAGCGGAGATTCGACTCCGTGGCCGAATCTTGTAGGCTCCAGGGTCGAGCTTGAGGAAGATGCATCGGATGAAGGTGCTTTTGGCGCGTCTTCCCGGACTGCCGGTCAGGCAGCTGACCCGGGCGCCGAAGGCGCGGCAGCTGGTCCTTCCGAAGCCGGGGACCTTTTCGATGATGTCGTGATCTCCGCCGATGACCCGGCCCTTGCGGGAACCGCGATCGCTGAGGAAGCGGCAGCAGAGGAGAGCAGGAGCAGGCAGGCGGCAAGACAGAAAGCGCTGGGAGAACATTACCGTGTAGCCCTCATGGACTTCGGAATGAAGAGGAATATCGGAAGAAGCCTGATTCACCGCGGATGCAGGGTCATGGTCTATCCGGCACATACCCCGGCCGAGGAGATCCTTGCAGACCATCCGGACGGGATCATGCTGAGCAACGGTCCCGGAGACCCGAAGGACTGCGGGGACATCATCAGGGAAGTAAAGAAGCTCTATGACAGTGAGGTGCCGATCTTTGCCATCTGTCTGGGACATCAGCTCATGGCGCTCGCGACCGGCGGCGATACCTACAAGCTGAAGTACGGACACAGGGGAGGCAACCATCCGGTCAAAGACCTGAAGACCGGCAGAGTGTACATCTCCTCGCAGAACCATGGCTATGCCGTGGATGAGAAGAGTCTGCCAGAGGAGGTTGCAGTACCGGCTTTCCGCAATGTCAACGACGGCACGAACGAAGGAATGAGATACATCGGGAAGAACATCTTCACCGTACAGTTTCATCCGGAGGCATGCCCGGGACCTCAGGATTCCGGCTACCTGTTTGACCGCTTCGTGAGAATGATGAGCCGCGTGAAGAGTGAGAAGGAGGACTGAGCATGCCGAAGGATAACAGCATAAAGAAAGTTCTTGTCATCGGTTCCGGACCGATCATCATCGGCCAGGCAGCAGAGTTCGACTATGCAGGAACGCAGGCGTGCAGAAGTCTGAAGGAAGAGGGCATCGAGGTCGTCCTGCTGAACAGCAACCCGGCGACCATCATGACCGATAAGGACATCGCAGATCATGTTTACATCGAGCCGCTGACCGTGGAGGTGGTAGAGGCTGTCATCCGGAAGGAGCATCCGGACAGCATCCTGCCGACCCTGGGCGGCCAGGCAGGTCTGAATCTTGCGATGGAACTGGAAGAGAAGGGCGTCCTGAAGAAGCTGAACGTCCGCCTGATCGGAACCACCTCCCGCACGATCAGGCGCGCGGAGGACAGGCTGGAGTTCAAGGAAGCCATGGAGAAGATCGGCGAGCCGGTCGCTCCTTCCCAGGTCGTAAGAAATGTGGAAGACGGCGAACGTTTTGCACGTCAGATCGGGTACCCGGTCGTCCTGAGACCGGCATATACCCTGGGCGGGTCCGGCGGAGGCATCGCGAAGGACCAGGCAGAGCTGGATGAGATCCTCGCCAACGGCCTTCGCCTTTCCCGGGTAGGAGAGGTCCTGGTCGAGAGGAGCATCGCAGGCTGGAAGGAGATCGAGTACGAGGTCATGCGCGACGGCGCGGGCAACGTCATCACGGTCTGCAACATGGAGAACATCGACCCGGTCGGCGTCCACACCGGCGACTCCATCGTCGTTGCGCCATCCCAGACCCTGGGCGACAAGGAGTACCAGATGCTCCGCACCTCAGCCTTGAACATCATCACGGAGCTGGGGATCACGGGCGGATGCAACGTCCAGTACGCACTGAAGCCGGATTCCTTTGAATACTGCGTCATCGAGGTCAACCCGCGAGTCTCCAGGTCTTCGGCGCTCGCTTCCAAGGCGACCGGCTACCCGATCGCGAAGGTCGCGGCGAAGATTGCCCTGGGCTACACCCTCGATGAGATCAAGAACGCGATCACCGGCAAGACATACGCCAGCTTCGAGCCTATGCTCGACTACTGCGTCGTCAAGATGCCGAGACTGCCGTTCGATAAGTTCATCACCGCCAAGAGGAGTCTGTCTACCCAGATGAAGGCGACCGGCGAAGTCATGTCCATCTGCACCAATTTCGAGGGTGCCCTGATGAAGGCGATCCGTTCCCTGGAGCAGCATGTCGACAGTCTGATGAGCTATGACTTCTCGGGACTTGACGATGCCCAGCTTTCCAGAAAACTTCAGGACATCGACGACCAGAGGATCTGGGTCATCGCGGAGGCGCTGCGCCGCGGATTCACCCGTGACGGGATCTTCAAGGCAACCAGGATAGACCCGTGGTTCATCGACAAGATCGACCACATCGTAGAGATGGAGAAGGCGCTGAAGGAAGAGCCGCTGAGCGAAGAACTCCTGCGCGAGGCAAAGCGCATGGAATTCCCGGACAGCGTGATCGCACGCCTGACCGGGAAGGGCGAAGACAAGATCCGGGAGCTCCGCGATGCTTTCGGGATCACCGCATCCTTCAAGATGGTCGATACCTGCGCCGCAGAGTTCGAGGCGGAGACCCCGTACTTCTACTCAGTCTATGACGGAGGAGAGGACGAGGCAGCCCGGTTCGTCAGCAGGCCGGGTAAGCACAGGACCCTGACTGCTGCGGCAGAAGCAGCAGAGGAGGCTGCGGAGCAGCAGGAGCAGCCGGAGATCGCCCGAAACGAGGACGGAAGGCAGAAGAAGGTCCTTGTCCTCGGCTCCGGCCCGATCCGCATCGGTCAGGGAATCGAGTTCGACTTCTGCTCGGTCCACTGCACTTGGGCGTTCCAGAAAGCCGGCTACGAGACCATCATCATCAACAACAACCCGGAGACCGTATCGACGGACTTCGATATTGCAGACAAGCTGTATTTTGAGCCGCTGACTCCTGAAGATGTGGAGAATGTTGTCCGCCTCGAGAAGCCTGACGGGGCGGTCGTGCAGTTCGGAGGCCAGACTGCGATCAAGCTGACGGAATCTCTCATGAAGATGGGAGTGAAGATCCTGGGCACCGATGCCGATGATGTCGACGCGGCAGAGGACCGGGAGCGCTTCGATGAAGTCCTTGAGAAGTGCGGAATCACCAGGCCGAAGGGAGCTACCGTCTTCACGGCGGAAGAGGCAAAGCAGGTTGCAGGCAGACTGGGCTATCCGGTCCTTGTCCGTCCGTCCTATGTCCTTGGCGGAGCCGGCATGCGGATCGCGATCTCGGACGAAGATATTGATTCCTACATCGGCAACATCAACCGCTATGCACAGGAACACCCGATCCTGGTCGACAAGTACATGATGGGACGCGAGATCGAGGTCGACGCTGTCTGCGACGGGACCGACATCCTGATCCCTGGGATCATGGAGCATATCGAGAGGGCAGGCATCCACTCCGGAGACTCCATCTCGGTCTATCCGGCCAAGGACCTGACTCCGGAAGTCAAGAAGACGATCGAAGAGTACACAAAGAGACTGGCCCAGAACCTGCATGTCATCGGCATGATGAACGTCCAGTTCATCGTCCGCGATGACGGGGTCTACATCATCGAGGTCAACCCGAGATCTTCGAGAACGGTTCCGTATATCAGCAAGGTCACCGGCATCCCGATCGTCCCGCTGGCAACCAGGGTCATCCTGGGCGAGACCATCAGAGGAATGGGCTATACACCGGGACTGCAGCCGGAAGCAGACTACTTTGCAGTAAAGATGCCGGTATTCTCATTTGAAAAGATCAGAGACGCCGACGTCACGCTCGGACCGGAGATGAAGTCCACCGGCGAGTGCCTGGGCATCGCGAAGACCTTCGATGAAGCGCTCTACAAGGCATTCCTCGGAGCAGGGATCCGCCTTCCGAAGTACCACAATATGATCCTCACCGTCTGCGATGAGGAGAAGGAGAACATTCTCGGCATCGCGAAAAGATTCACGAGGATCGGCTACACGATCTACTCGACCCACGGAACCTGGAAAGCTCTCCGTCAGGCAGGCATCCCGGCCCGTCAGGTCAATAAGATCGAGAAGGACTCGCCGAACCTCATGGACCTGATCCTGGGACACCGGATCGACCTGGTCATCGATATCCCGAACCGCGGCATCGAGCACCAGCAGGACGGTTTCGTGATCCGCCGCGCAGCTATTGAGACCGGCGTCAATGTCATCACAGCGATCGACACTGCACAGGCGCTGATCACCTCCCTCGAGGACAACTCGGTACAGAAACTGACCATGGTGGATATCGCAGATATCGACAGAAGATAATAAACAGCTATTTTGACTTGCAAAAAAGCCGCTTTCCTGTAGAATAGGAAAAGCGGCTTTTTATACCAAGGTATACAAAAAAGCCGCCACCGGCGGACTTTTTTATACGCTGATCCCAGATGCGGAAAGCGATGCATCCCTTACCGGCCGGAATATGACCGTCTGAGATGACTTCCCGCTTCCCGGACCTGAACACAGATATCAAAAGAAAGTAGTAATCAGGAGGATACTAAATGATCGCTGCGAATGACGTCACTCTGCGTCTTGGCAAGAAGGCACTATTCGAAGATGTCAATATCAAATTTACCGAGGGCAACTGCTACGGCGTCATCGGTGCAAACGGAGCAGGAAAGTCTACGTTCCTGAAGATCCTGTCCGGTCAGCTGGAGACGACTTCCGGCACTGTGACCATGACTCCGGGACAGCGTCTCAGCTTCCTGGAACAGGACCACTTCAAGTACGACGACCAGATCGTCCTTGACACGGTCATCCAGGGCAACCAGCGTCTGTACGATATCGGCAAGGAGAAGGATGCCCTTTATGCAAAGCCGGATTTCAATGATGAAGACGGCGTAAGGGCTTCCGAGCTGGAGACAGAATTCGCGGAGATGAATGGCTGGGAGGCAGAAGCCGACGCGGAGTCTCTTCTGAACGGACTTGGCATCCCGACTGAGCTTCACCAGTCTCTCATGAAAGATCTGACCGGTTCCCAGAAGGTCAAGGTCCTGCTTGCAAGAGCACTGTTCGGCAACCCGGACATCCTGCTCCTCGACGAGCCGACCAACCATCTGGACCTCGATGCGATCGGCTGGTTGGAAGAGTTCCTGATCAACTTCGAGAACACGGTCATCGTTGTGTCCCATGACCGCTACTTTCTGAACAAGGTCTGCACCTACATCGCGGATATCGACTACGGCAAGATCCAGCTGTATGCAGGAAACTACGACTTCTGGTACAAGTCTTCCCAGCTGCGCATCAGACAGATGAAGGAAGCGAACAAGAAGAAGGAAGAGCAGATCAAGGAGCTGCAGGAATTCATCCAGAGATTCTCCGCCAATGCTTCCAAGAGCAAGCAGGCTACTTCCAGAAAGAGAGCTCTGGAGAAGATCCAGCTTGACGATATCCGTCCGTCTTCCAGAAAGTATCCTTACATCGATTTCCGGCCGGAGCGTGAGATCGGCAACGAGATCCTCCAGGTGGAAGGCCTGACCAAGACCGTGAACGGCGTGAGACTGCTGGACCACATCACATTCACGTTAAGACATGACGACAAGGTTGCATTTGTCGGCGACAACGAGCAGGCAAAGACCATGTTCTTCCGTATCATCATGGGACTGGAAGAGCCGGATGAAGGCACCTTCAAGTGGGGCGTCACGACCAGAAGGGCATACTTCCCGAAGGACTACACGGAAGAGTTCGACAACGACCTGACCATCGCCCAGTGGCTGACCCAGTATTCCGAGATCAAGGACCAGACCTACGTCAGAGGGTTCCTCGGAAGGATGCTGTTCGCAGGAGAGGACGGCGACAAGTATGTCAGGGTCCTGTCCGGAGGCGAGAAGGTCCGCTGCCTGTTCTCCAAGATGATGATCTCAGGCGCCAACGTCCTCGTGTTCGATGAACCGACCAACCATCTGGACATGGAGTCGATTACTGCACTGAATGACGGAATGATCAAGTTCCCGGGCGTCATGCTGTTCTCCTCGCGCGACCACGAGATCGTGCAGACCACAGCAAACCGGATCATGGAGATCCTGCCGAACGGAAAGATGATCGACAAGGTCACCACATACGACGAGTACCTTGAGTCCGATGAGATGGCAAGGAAGAGGACCGTCTACACCGAGGAAAACGACGATACGGACTGATAAGGAAAGAGAAAGAAAAAAGAAAAAGAATTGTGATCCCCCGCCAAATCGTTTTCTGCTTTGCAGTTTTTTGCTTTGCAGAAGACGGGATGGCGGGGGACTTTTGCGCCGGGACTTTTGCGCAGACTTTTGC
>DLFD01000055.1:49211-64206 GCA_002482005.1 Lachnospiraceae bacterium UBA7729
TGAAAGCTCTGGGCTGGCTGTAGGTTAAGGCGAAGAGAAAGTGTAAAATCAACCCTTCCTTCGCTTCTGCAGGGAGAGATCAATTGCCTGAGGCGAAGAGAACCACAGATCCGGGAGTTATCTTCGCCGGAGAGCAGGAAGAAGAGTTGATGTCGGGCGAAGAAAAGAGCAACTTCCAGGAAACTCTTCGCTGAAAGCTCTGGGCTGGCTGTAGCGAAGGCGCCAGCCTTGAAAAACGGCTGCTGCGATAGTGTCAGTCTCGAAAAGAGCTGTCACGAGAGCACCAGCTCTTTGAACATGTCTGCGGCCGTTTCCAGTATATCGTCGTGGAAGTCATAGCCTTCGCAGTGAAGCGGCACCGCGTCCTCGCCATTGCCTATGTAGAAGATGGCGCCGGGGCACCGGTGCAGGTACCATCCGAAATCTTCAGATGCCCGCCAGAGCTTTGACATATGTACGACAGGAAGATTCAGATGCTCTGCGCAGGATATGACCTTGCGCAGGGCACCGGAATCATTCCGCGTTTCCGGAAACGGGTCAGAGACTGATATCTGCAGAACGAGGTTGTCTCTTTCCGCAAGCTCTGCCGCCTTCTGCCTGATCGCCGATTCAAGAAAGTCCAGGTCTGATTCATGTTCCGCACGAAGCGTCATGGAGATCTCTCCCTCGCCCGCCGAGACGCCGAAGTCCTTTGTGCCGACACGCATGTTGACTACCGTACACAGGGTCATACCCTTGTGAGGGGCAGCAAGAAGGGGGCGGATCGAAGCTTCCAGATCTGCGACAGCGTTGGAAGGGTTGATGCCTTCTTCCGGATAGCTGGCGTGACTGGGCTTCCCAAGAAAATGTACGGTCAGGCCTTTTGATGCGGGCTGGGTCAGGCCGTCGCGGACGACGATACTGCCCCTGGGGTAGCCGCTCAGGTTGTGGAAGGCATAGATCTCTGAGATGCCAAGCGCCGGAATCAGCTCCGCACACTCCTGACCACCTTTCCCAGTTTCTTCCGCGTGCTGGAAGATAAGCACGACCGGACGGGAAACCTGCGCTCCGGTCAGCTCTAGGGCAAGACCCGCAAGCGCCGCGCAGTGGCCGTCGTGGCCGCACTTGTGGCTCACGCCCGGGGTGCGGGAAGCATATGGAAGAGAGATCGTCTCAGGGATCGGGAGAGCATCCATGTCTGCCCGGAAAGCGATGGGAGACATGGAAGATTCCCCATGCGCAGGATCTTTCCGGCAGTAAAACCATTTCCCCCGGTCGAACAGCCGGAAATCAGTCCTTTGGCGGATATATGCCATCAGACATTCTTTCGTATGTGTTTCTTCTCCTGACAGCTCCGCAATCCCGTGCAGGTGGTGCCTGAGCTGAATGATGGCTTCCAGATTTTCTTTTTTCATCGGCACTGTGCCTTCTTTCTACCCATATTTCCTTTCCGGATGCAGCCTGCTCCAGCATCTGAAGCAGGCCGCGTCATTATTGTAATGCAAAAGGCAGGAGGAGGAAAATATCCAATTGTGGAAATGCTGCGGCGGTAGATTTCCGGAATGCCGGGTGATATCATGAATAATGCAAGGTGGAATAGATTGCGAAGGCATCAAAGATGCGAAGCAATCCGCACCATAAGTTGAGGTCAAGAACTATAGTTCACAAAGGAGGACAGAGTGTATGAAAAAGGTGTTATCGGTAAAGCGGACATTGCTTCTTCTTGTATTGTTTGTCGTGTTTATGCTGGCTGCTTCTCACAGGGCAGAGGCTGCCGCGAAGTATCCGTTTAAGTATTTCAAGGTCGGCGGGAAGAATATCGTCCGCAAGATCAATAGAGATTTCTGCCCGGCATATTTTTTTGACGGGGTCTTTGCAATTTCCAATGTCAAGACGCTGAAAAAGGGCGCAAAGGTATCCTGGAAAATGAATTCGGGCTGGCATGCCAAAGTGTATTACAACTGGTATAAGAAACTGAAGAGCGGCAAGCGTCTCTCGAAGTTCAGGGCCAGCCAGGACTGCATCGGAATCTATGTATGGAAAGGGAAAAAGGGGAAAAGGAGATCCTACCGCGAACAATATTATGTTGTCCACCGCAACAGTTTTGCTGGTTATGATTAAGGATGGTGCAAGTGCCGGAAACCGCCCGCCGTGTGTGCCCCGGCACATATGGCCGGGCGGACCGTCATCCGGAAAAAGTTCATTAATGCGAACATTAGTTATTAAAAAGCAACTCAAGTTTGGCAAAAAATCACAAGACTGCTCAGCGGAAAAAACATAAAATAGTGAAAATTCACGAAGCTTCGTGGACATTACGCCGCCTGAGTGATATGATAGTTACGAAATTCTGGGCATAGGATGGAAGATAAATTTGTTCCATCTGTCGCTATAGAACGAACTTCAAGAAGGAGGAACTACTAATGGCAAGACAAATGAAGACCATGGATGGTAATCAGGCTGCCGCATATGCATCCTATGCATTTACCGATGTAGCAGCTATGTACCCGATTACCCCGTCATCCGTTATGCCGGAGCATACCGATGAATGGGCGACCCAGGGTATGAAGAACATCTTTGGCCAGACCGTCAAGATCACTGAGATGCAGTCTGAGGCAGGCGCTTCGGGTGCAGTCCACGGTTCCCTTGCAGCAGGTGCACTTACCACAACCTACACCGCTTCCCAGGGACTTCTGCTTATGATCCCGAACCTATACAAGATCGCTGGTGAGAGACTTCCGGGTGTATTTGATGTATCTGCCCGCGCAATCGCTTCCCATGCACTTTCCATCTTCGGTGACCATTCCGATGTTTATGCATGTCGTCAGACCGGCGCCTGTATGCTCTGCGAATCTTCCGTACAGGAGGTCATGGACCTTACTCCGGTAGCACATCTCTCAGCAATCGAGGGACGCCTTCCGTTCATCAACTTCTTCGATGGATTCCGTACTTCTCACGAGATCCAGAAGATCGAGCAGTGGGATTTCGAAGACCTGAAGGAGATGTTCAACTTTGAAGCTCTTCAGGCTTGGAGAGATCAGGCTCTTAACCCGAATCACCCGGTTGAGAGAGGATCCGCTCAGAACCCGGATATCTTCTTCCAGGTACGCGAAGCAATCAACCCGTACTACGATGATATGCCGGCGATCGTCCAGAAGTACATGGACAAGGTCAACGCTAAGATCGGAACCAACTACAAGCTGTTCAACTACTACGGAGCTCCGGATGCAGAGCACATCATCATCGCTATGGGCTCTGTCAACGATACCATCGAGGAGACCGTTGATTACCTGAACGCTCAGGGCGCTAAGGTCGGTGTCGTCAAGGTTCGTCTGTATCGTCCGTTCAGCGCTAAGGCACTCATCGAAGCGATCCCGGATACCGTAAAGGTTATCTCCGTACTCGACAGAACCAAGGAGCCAGGATCTCTTGGCGAGCCGCTGTATCTGGATGTTGTTGCAGCTCTCAGAGATTCCAAGTTCAAGGATGTTGAGATCCTTACCGGCCGTTACGGACTTGGCAGCAAGGATACCACCCCGGCTCAGATCATCGCTGTTTACAAGAACACCGAGAAGAAGAGATTCACGATCGGTATCGTTGATGATGTCACCGGTCTCTCCCTTGAGGAAGGCCCGGCAGTTGTCACGACTCCTGAGGGAACCATCAACTGCAAGTTCTGGGGACTTGGCGCAGATGGTACCGTCGGTGCAAACAAGAACTCCATCAAGATCATCGGTGATAACACCGATATGTATGCTCAGGCATACTTTGATTACGACTCCAAGAAGTCCGGCGGTGTCACCATGTCTCACCTCCGCTTCGGCAAGAAGCCGATCAAGTCTACCTACCTCATTCACCAGGCTAACTTCGTTGCATGCCACAAGCCGGCATACATCCGCAAGTTCAACATGGTCCAGGAGCTGGTTGACGGCGGTACCTTCCTGCTGAACTGCGCTTGGTCCGATGAGGAACTCGAGAAGGAGCTTCCGGGACAGGTAAAGGCTTACATCGCTAAGCATCATATCAAGCTATACACCATCGATGGTGTCAAGATCGGTATCGAAGTCGGCATGGGTCCGACCCGTATCAACACCATCCTTCAGTCCGCATTCTTCAAGCTGGCTGCAATCATCCCGGAGGAGAGAGCGATCGAGCTCATGAAGGCTGCTGCAAAGGCAACCTACGGCCGCAAGGGCGAAGATGTCGTCAAGAAGAACTGGGCTGCTATCGATGAAGGTGCTAAGCAGGTCCACGAAGTAAAGGTTCCGGCATCCTGGGCTGACTGCGAGGATGAAGGACTTGACTTCAAGAAGGCTACCGAAGGCCGTCAGGAAGTTGTCGACTTCGTCAACAACATCCAGCTCGCTGTCTCCGCACAGGAAGGCAACAAGCTTCCGGTTTCCGCATTCAAGGAATATGTCGATGGTACTACACCGTCCGGTGCAGCTGCTTATGAGAAGCGTGGTATCGCTGTTATGGTTCCGGTATGGAATCCTGACAACTGCATCCAGTGCGCTCGCTGCTCTTATGTCTGCCCGCACGCTGTCATCCGTCCGTTCGCTCTGAACGCTGATGAAGCAGCAGCTCTTCCGGAGACTCAGAAGACTCTGCCGATGATGGGCATGAAGGATTACAAGTGGGCGATCGGAGTATCCGCTTACGACTGCACAGGCTGCGGAAGCTGCGCTAACGTATGCCCGGGCAAGAAGGGTGAGAAGGCGCTGGTCATGATGCCGTTCGCTGAGCATGAGGATGAGCAGCCTGGATTCGACTACATGGTCAAGCTCGATCCGAAGCAGGACGTCATCGACAAGTTCAAGGAAAACACCGTCAAGGGATCTCAGTTCAAGCAGCCGCTGCTTGAGTTCTCGGGTGCCTGCGGCGGATGCGGTGAGACTCCGTACGCTAAGCTGGTTACTCAGCTGTTCGGCGACAGGATGTACATCGCTAATGCAACCGGATGCTCCTCTATCTGGGGCAACTCTTCACCGTCTACTCCTTACACCGTCAACAAGCAGGGACATGGCCCGGCATGGTCCAACTCTCTGTTCGAGGATGCGGCTGAGTTCGGATTTGGTATGTTCCTTGCAGCTGATGCAGCAAGAAAGAGCCTGAAGGACAAGGTCGAAGCTATGATGGCTGAGGGCAAGATCGCTGCGGAAGGCCAGGCTTGGCTGGATACTTACCTTGATGGCAAGACCAACGGACCGGCTACCGATGCACTGGTCAAGGCTCTTGAAGCTGACGGAAGCGCTGAGGCTAAGGAAATCCTGAAGAACAAGGATTACCTCGCTAAGAAGTCCAACTGGATCTTCGGCGGTGATGGATGGTCCTATGATATCGGATTCGGCGGCGTCGATCATGTTCTTGCTTCCGGCAAGGATATCAACATCTGCGTCTTCGATACCGAGGTTTACTCCAACACAGGCGGACAGTCCTCCAAGGCTACCCCGACCGGTGCAGTCGCTCAGTTCGCTGCAGCTGGCAAGGAGACCAAGAAGAAGGATCTGGCTTCCATGATGATGAGCTACGGCTATGTATATGTCGCTCAGGTCGCTATGGGCGCTGACTTCAATCAGTGCGTAAAGGCATTCTCTGAGGCTGAGGCATATCACGGACCGTCCATCGTCCTCTGCTATGCACCGTGCATCAACCACGGTATCAAGAAGGGCATGGCTAAGGCTCAGACCGAGGAAGAGCTGGCTGTTAAGTCCGGATACTGGCATCTGTTCCGTTACAATCCGGATCTCAAGAAGGAAGGCAAGCCTGCATTCATTCTTGATTCCAAGGCTCCGACAGATGACTACAAGGAGTTCCTGAACGGCGAGGTCCGTTACAACTCCCTGAAGAGATCGAATCCGGAACGTGCTGCAAGGCTCTGGGATAAGTCCGAGGCAGAGGCTAAGGAGCGTTATGCATATCTGCAGAGACTCATCAAGCTCTACAGCCCGGAAGACGCTGAGTAATTTCAGTGATCACAATTGAAAGTGTCCCCGGAGAGGCGTAAACCTCTCCGGGGAAAAGGAAGCCTGGACGACAGCCTGGGCTTCTTTTTTATCTCTGAGCATGCGGACAGGGGGCCTGCGGAAGCCTTTGTGTATATTCGGGTCAATATCGATGATTTAGTTGGATGTTCACCATCTGCCAGTGGTATAGTTAAAGAGGGATGAACACAGAAGAAGCGCCAATGCCGTCACGGCAGGAAAAGTCACCAATGCTGTCGCGGCAGAAAAAGTCGCCAAATCTTTGACGACAAAAAAGGATTCTGTGAAATATCATCAGGGAGGGAACAAATATGAGGTCTGCATGCTTTGGGAAAAGAGAACAATCCGGTATCCGCAAGCCTGGGTCGTGGATTTGGATTTTTGGGATGGTCATGGTTTTTATGTTCACGTGCCTTCTGCCGGCAGGAAGAGCAGAAGCAAGGGGCAGAAAAGTCACCAATCCGAATGAAGTCTTACTGATCGGGGACAGTGACCGCGGCTCCTGGACATTTCAGAAATACGATGTCACCGGGGATGGAAGGGCCGATAAACTCCAGATCATCTGTCAGAGAAAGAACCGATATTCTTTTAACGGTTTCCTTATAAAGATCAACGGAAAGAAAGCATTCCAGTTTCCACAGTCTATGAAGAAGAAGGAACGCCCTCAGGGTACGGAATTCTGGACGATTTCGGTAAAGCTGCTGACGCTGAGAAACAAAAAGCCGTTTCTCTTCATCAACACAGAGTCTGTGAGACCATCTGGGCCGCTAAGAGGGATCTTCCAGTACAGACATGGCAAACTGAAGTGTATCTTCAACCTCATGACATTCCTGAACCCGAAGTACATGGGTTACTGTTACCCGAACGCTGCCCATGTCTCTGGAAACACGATCAGGCTAAAGCTCTGGTCATACTGCTATGATATTGCAGGATTCGAGTCCAACATCAGACTGAAGTACAGCAATGGTACCTTGAAGCCGTCCACCCGAAAGGCTCGCCTTGGCCCGTCAGAGATTTTTGATCATGCTTCAAAGCTGATCAGAGATGTAACGCTTTACTGGACGGCGACATCCCGTGTCGTTAAAAAAAAGCTGAAAAAGGGAAGTAATGCGTGGCTGAGCCACATCTATTTCAGCCCGACCAAGGTTCGTTTTAAGGTCTGCTACATGGAAAAGGGGAGTCTGTACATTAAGTCCGGATGGTGCAATGCTGCCTGGACAAAGAATTCGAGACAGCCGCTGCTTCTGACTGGTCTCCAGTACTCGAATTAAGCGTCACCGCGGGTCAGATGTCATAAGGTCTGGAAGAAGGACAGGATGTTTGTGCACCGGTCCTTCTGCCCGAAAGAGAAGATCGGCAAAGACAGAAAGGAAGCCCCGGCATATGCTGGGGCTTCTCTGCAGCGAAAGAAAATGCTTTACTCTGTCATAACGATCACGCTATTGTGACAGAACCATTCGTTTTGGCAAAGATCATTCTGGAATCTTATTATATCGCATCAGATCTTCTTTAATGACAGACTGCCTGTCTTCCATCCATCCGCCGTCATATATCCAGAAAGATGCTGAATAATAAGCTGAAATAAGCATATCGAGCTTATTCAGCCGGGACAAAAGATGTGGGGCTTTTGCCTTCTATTGTACAACATATCCGATTAAGATATAATATGAAATAATATATCCTATTCGGATACAAGGAGGAAGACATGCTGTCGATAAGGGATATCAGAAAATCAACAGGACTTTCACAAAAAGAATTTGCCAGACAATATCATATTCCAGCAAGTACGCTGCAGAAGTGGGAACAGGGAATAATGTCTCCTGCTCCATATGTAATCGCACTGCTTACAGATGTGATACCTGAAACAAGAAAAGGACTTGATCAAATCAAATATAAAAATGAAACATACTACATTGATACAGCTTCCCATACTGTTTCTGACTCCGCAGGGAATATGGTCAGATATGACGCCGATATAGAGGCAGTAAAAAAGAACAATCTGGGACTGTATCTCCATGATATGTTTCGTGATCTGCACGAATGTAAAGAACGTTTTGAAAGAGACTGCTACTATGATACAAAAGAGGACATTATATGGACTGAAGACGGAGGCTGAATTTTGAGAAGAAGATCAGATGAATACTATCTCATGCATAAGAACATCCCGGTTGGAATGTTTAGCCTGGATGATACCGGACATCTAAGAAATATAAGAAAGAACGGAAATGCCGCTGAGCATTTTCCTTTAGGCGGTCAGATGAACGACATGAAATTTCATGACTGGTGGAATGACCGCGCAATACCCAAAACAAGGCATGGAGCAGAGACGGCCCTCCAGCGGCTTGGATATGCTACGACCGGTCTTGCAATGATCGACAATCTGGCGTTAAGCCTGTCTGACTGTTATTGGATAAAACCGAGAGGGGAAGAGATCAGGTGGGAAGACGTCAACCTGTATGCAAATGATTTTGTTGATTCCTTTGGCGAACTTACGATCGACCCGGACAGTCAGATTGATATAAGAAACATGACGGGTTTCAGCTGCGCAACGACACAAGGCGAGCTGCAGAAAAAATGGTGTATCGATGACGATGGGAAACGGTTCTTTATAAAAGGCAATTATGGGGAATCCTTCCAGCAGAGTCTCAACGAAGTGTTTGCAACTGATCTCCATGAAAAACAAAAATATGCATTATATACGCCATATGTGTTGACAAAATTGAGCCTTACGAACGGAACGGAAAGCCTCGGCTGCATGTGCTGTGATTTCTGCAGCGAACATGTGGAAGCGATATCAGCATGGGAAGTTCTGCAAACTGGAAAAGTAAAGAAAAATGAATCTTTATTCTATCCACTGAAAGACGCATGCATCCGAATGGGAATGGAAGAAGTCAACGGAAGAAAGCCGGCAGCATGAGATCAGCTGCCGGCTTTCTTATTGTCAGGACCATCAGACGCAGCCTTTCGGTTCGGCTGCACCGTCTTTTCTTCGTTCTTGATCTCCCAGTGGATCAGGAAGGTGAGCGCTGCCCTCAGCGCGATGATCGCTCCAAGGATCCCGAGCTCCGACCACTGGCGGACCACAACCGTTCTGAGAACCTCGCCGCCAAGCTTGAACTCCAGTGCAAGCGCGATGCCCTGCGCCAGAAACAGGCGGATCTGTCCCGACTTTGTGATCCATCCGATGAATGCCCGGATGGCGGTATACACGAGTACGATGATCCCGAACAGTTCCAGAAAGAAAGTCGAGATCTCGACGATGAAGTAAAGGACCTGGTCCAGATCCTGAATGATCGCATTCATATCCTGGAATTCTCCTAATTGTGATCTGAAGAGCTATAAACTGATTGTAGCACCAATCTGCCGACTCTAATATGTGCAGATTGTATAAATTGTATAAGACATGATACAATTACTGAAAATATCTTTGTTGACAGCATTATGAGAAAGGCAGATAGAAAAGATATGAAGAGAGCATATGGGAAGCGACATCTGGTCAGGTTTCTTATGGCTCTGTTTGCAGCAGTCCTGCTGGCGATGCCGGCAGAGGCTGCGGTCACGCGGAAGACTCCGGCCAAGAAGAATGCAGAGGCTGCGGTCACGCGGAAGGCTCCGGCCAGGAAGAATGCAGAGGCTGCGGTCACGCGGAAGACTCCGGCCAGGAAGAATGCAGAGGCTGCGGTCAGCTGGAGGATCCCGCTTAAGACGAAGAATGCAAAGACGGCGGTCTGCCAGATCGGCCGCCGTGCCCACTGTATCTCATATGGTCAGACCCATTACCGGCAGCTCTCCAGCTCAGGATGTACTTACTGTGCGGTGGCCTCCATGCTGAGTCTTTATCATAAAGATGTTCATCCGCTCACTATCTACAATCGGAATGGCCGCAGCGTCCACATGAGTTTTGGCGAAGCCATCCGGATCATGCGTCACTACAAGGTCCCTGCGAAGGTGATTCCGGGATCACGCATCAAAGAATATCTTAAGGCTCATAAACCGGTGATCTGCACCGTGAGCAATATGGGTGACCGGCGCACCATGTGGGCATCCAGCCACCCGGGCGAGCACCATATCCTCCTTCTGGGATTTCTCCCGAGAGGAAGAGTCGTCGTCTGCGATTCTGCACGGGACCGGGCGTGGGCAGGAAAGATGCAGAGATTCAAGATCGTGAAGTGGTCTTCATTAGCACCTTACATCATGACCTGGCGCGACTGCCTGGCGGCGACACTGAGGTACTATTAATACCAAAGTATGCAAAAAGGCCGTCGGTGGCGGGCTTTTTGTATTACGCCAAGAGGATAAGCATTATGGAATATGATCTTCAGCGTTTTCTTGATGCACAGAAGGATGATTACGATACCGCCCTCGCAGAGATCAGAGCGGGGCATAAACGTTCCCACTGGATCTGGTACATCTTCCCGCAGCTTTTCGGTCTGGGCAGAAGCTTTATGTCGGAGTTCTACGGGATCTCTAATCTGGATGAAGCAAAGGCATATATGGCAGATCCTACCCTCAGAAGCCGCCTGATCGAGATCAGCCAGGCACTTCTTACTCTGGAGAGCAGCGACCCTGAGGAAGTCATGGGATATCCGGATAACATGAAGCTTTGCTCCTCGATGACACTGTTCCGGGAGGCGGCGCCGGAGGAAGAGGTGTTCCAGAAGGTGCTGGACAAGTTCTATGGAGGAAAGGAAGACCGGAGAACGATGAAATTATTAAGTAAACTGTGATTGCGATCAACACGGTTTAACATAGTTTATCGCAATAGAACACAATAGAACACATGACTGACTTTTAGTACCCGAACCCACTATGGGAAGGTCTGGAATGCCCGCAGCTATCTGACCGACTTTGGGAAGGCTCGGAATGCCCGCAGCTATCTGGCCCACTATGGGAAGGTCCGGAATGCCCGGAATGTCTGCAGCTATCTGGTTCCTACGGGAAAAGAAAGCAAGCAGGAAGAACTTCACAAACTTTGCAAGGCACTCGAGTACAGCACGACCGCAAGGACAAGATACCCGATGCAGCTTGAAGACATCAAGCTCGCGATCCGCTACCTGCGCGCACATGCTGAGAAATATCACCTGGATATGGACAGAGTCGTTGTCATGGGCGAGTCCGCAGGAGCATATTTCGCGGCTCTTACTGCACTGACAGGCAAGAGAAGAGAGTTTGATAAAGGCGAATACCTTGACCAGGACAGCAGTGTCAGAGGATGCGTCACCCTCTACACCTGCTCCAGTGAAGTCCACATGGACAGTGACAGACTGATCTTCCCGGACCTCACCGGCTTCATCGATGAGAATACACCGCCGTTTTTCATGGTCCATGGCACTGCAGATACGACCGTTCCTTATCAGGAAAGCGTCCGTCTTCATGATGCACTGAACGCAAAAGGCGCAAAGGCAGATCTGGTCCTGCTCGAAGGAGCGCATCACGCGGACAGCCCGATGTACCAGGATGCCATGAAGGACAGAATCCTTGAGTTCATCCACTCCGTGATCGGCTGAGGAAAGCAGTCCATCTCTGCGCGCACCGCCCTGCAGGAAAGCAGATGCCGGAAGATATCCGAATACCGGTCAAAGACCGGACTTATTGTGCGGAAAGAATATCACCTGTAAGAATCAAAAAGAACATCCGGAAGGACAAATCCCACAGTCCTTCCGGATGTTTTTTGTGAGTAAGAGACAAAGGAAACGCAGGAAGAGTTTATCATCATAGCATAAATATGCTGTTGTATTCTCCTATAATCCTTGTAACAAAGAAAATCAGTTTCATAGCCGGACTGATTGAAAAACATTATATAAAGGAGGATTACGGTTATGAGGAAACATGTTTTGGCACTGGCAATGATCATGAGTATGGCTCTGAGCTTCTCGGTACCGGCTGCAGACGTTGACAGCATGAGCATCGACGAACTGAAGACTGCATACACTCAGCTGGAGTCAGAGAAAACACAGCTGGAATCAGAGAAGAACCAGCTGGAGTCTGAGAATTCTGATCTGAAAGATCAGATCGAGAAGCTCACATCCACCGAAGCTGAGACAGAGCCGTCTACGGAGATCGTCGGAACCCAGTATACGGACAGTGCAACCGTCAAGATTGTACAGAAGGCATTGAACGATGCCGGATATGATTGTGGGACGCCTGACGGAAAGGCAGGTTCCAAGACCGAAGAAGCTCTGAAGGCATATCAGAAGTCCAAAGGTATCAATGTCAATGGTGTTATCACAGATGAACTTCTGGATGCACTCGGAGTTGCAGACCAGGTGAGTGATGCCGCAAAACAGGAAGCAGCAAAGTCAGAATATACTACGGACCTGTCTTACAATACCATTGCACGTGATTCAGAAAGTTATAAAGATACGAAGGTAAAGTTTAGGGGCAAAGTCCTCCAGGAAGGCGAGATCGATTCGACGATGCATTATGTACGTCTTGCTGTCGATTCCAACTATGATACGATCATGTTCATCACATACGATACCAGCCTGGTTGACGCAAGAATCCTGGAAGATGATATCCTTACCATCTATGGCACTGTTGTCGGTGATTATTCATACGAGACAGTCATGGGAGCAACGGTTACCCTTCCTTGGATCAATGCAGATATTGTGGATACCAGCGAAGTAAACATGGGATGATGCAGTGAGTCATCCTCAGAACAGAATCATAGTGTTCTGAGGAAAACCAATCTCTATATATGATATAGAGCAGCGGAGAGTGAGAGGAGTACACTTTTCCTTTCGCTCTCCGCTATTTTTCCTATAAACAGTTCAGAGGCCTGTTCAGTTCCTCACTGGTATTCATTCGTTCCGGATCATCTCTTTGTAAATATGTGCAAAATCACTAATATATGGTAAACTTATTACAATATGATAGTATAATTGTCCTGAATACGTCGATTAATTTTGCTCACAGGCATCAATCATCCTGGCGGTAGATTATGGTATATCTGAAAGAATTCGATTACACCTCAGATGAGGCAGAACTTCAGAAGATCAGAGAATGGCCTTTTGGACAGAACTGGCCGGTCGTTTATATCATTCATAACGATACGGATGCATATGTGGGAGAAACACTGGATGCGGTAAGGCGTACGCTTCAGCATCTGCAGGAACCCTATGCAGATAAGATGAAAAAGATCTGTATCATCAGCAGTACCAGGTTCAATAAGTCTGTTATTCTGGATCTTGAGTCTTTCCTGATTCGATATATGCAGGTAGACGATAAATTCCGTCTGCTGAACGGCAATATTGGAGTTGCCGATTCCAACTACTATGATAAAAGAGAATACGAAGAGGATTTCGCTTATATCTGGAAGCGTCTGATCAGGCTCAACCTGGCTAAGAATCCACTGGAGACCTTGTCCAATCTGGATTCTTTCAAGTATTCACCATATAAGTCCCTTACGAATGAACAGATGAACGGACTTGTTGAGATCTTCCGTGCAATCGACCGGAATCTGGTCAAAGCAGATCCGGAACATTCTACCATACTTGTAGAGGGAGAAGCCGGAACCGGGAGATAAAGCCCATATAATGGTGTAAATTCAAAAATTGAAAGGAGCCATCGGCTCACCTTTAGGTATAATGGTAATCGACCAAAATCAACATAATACCGAAGGGAGAACCAAATGGCTCAGCTCAATATTACATTGAATCAGGAAGAAATTCTACAGTTACTTTCCACGGATCGCGATGAGGCTTTCCGCACGCTGCTTCAGAACAGCCTCAACAGCATTCTGAAGGTCGAATCGCAGGAACAGCTTAAGGCCGCTCCGTATGAGCGGTCAGAGGAGCGCACGGACAGCCGTAACGGCTTCCGTGAACGCGATCTCAAAACTCGTATCGGGAAGATTACACTCAGCGTTCCCCGCCATCGTAAAGAGCCTTTTAAGACGATGATATTCGAGAACTACTCTCGCAGTGAAGCAGCACTGATCGCGGCTATGGCCGAGATGGTAGTCAGCGGAGTCTCCACCAGGAAGGTTTCGAATGTCGTTGAAACTCTTTGCGGTACTTCGGTTTCGAAGTCGGCTGTCTCGGATCTCTGCCGGGATCTGGACAAAGAAGTAGAAGCCTTCCGCAATCGTCCTCTTGAAGGAAACTACCCCTTCCTGACAGTAGATGCTACATACTTTAAGATTCGTGAGAATGGCCGGATCATCTCGAAAGCCCTGATGATTGCCTATGGCACGAATGAACATGGTATCCGCGAAGTCCTTGGGTTTTCCGCCTATCCAAACGAATCCAAAGAGACTTGGACGGACTTCCTGCTCCGCTTGAAAAAACGTGGTCTCTGCGGCTTACTGATGGTCACATCCGATGCGCATGAGGGAATCATACACGCACTCAGCAAAGTGTTCCCGGACGTTCCATGGCAGCGCTGCCAGTTCCACTTTTCAAGGAACATCTCGGATAAAGCCCCGAAGAAGTACCAGTCGGGTCTGCGCTCCGAGCTGCAGGAGATGTTCAACAGTAAGACTCTGGCAGAGGCCCGCAAAAAGCGCGATGAGATCATTGCCGAGTACCGTGATGTAGCTGAGGCTGCCATGTCCTGCCTGGATGATGGCTTTGAAAGCTCCATGACCGTCATGACCCTTCCATTGGGTATGCGTAAGTTCTTCCGGACATCGAACCACATCGAGCGGCTGAACAAGGAACTTAAACGGCGCTCAAAGGTGATTGGGATCTTCCCAAACGAAGATTCTCTGATCCGACTGATGGGTTCAGTACTTATCGAGCAGAACAGCATCAGTCAGTCCAGGAAGGCCATCTTCAGTCAGCAGGCTTATCAGAACCTGCTGGGGTCCGATGCCAAGGATCAGTTCCATAGAATAGCTGAGGAACAGGCCAGCCTGCTGGCTGCGTAATGCCAGGCAGCACCCCTCCGCAATCCAGTCAAGGAAACCTCTTCGAGGTGCGTCCTGCGTCCTTGACAGGATTGCTCCGGAGTGCAAAGGCGCGGTTAGGGGATGAGGACATCCCCTGCATCAACAGATGCCTAAAGGTAATTTACACACAAATTTGGACTTGACT
>DLFD01000087.1:0-27050 GCA_002482005.1 Lachnospiraceae bacterium UBA7729
ACACAAAATACTTTACACTATCTAAAGAACGTCGATATCACATTCGGCAAGGGCGATGATGCAGTTCATGCCGTGACCGATGCTTCTTTCGATATCTATAAGGGGGAGACATTCTCTCTGGTAGGTGAGTCTGGTTCAGGTAAGACAACGATCGGACGTGCGGTCATCCGTGTCAACCCGCTGGCTGCCGGCGAAATTGATTATAAGGGTGTCAGAATTTCCGGAAAGATCTCCGGCAAGCTGGAGAGGGAAGTCACCCGCAATATTCAGATGGTATTCCAGGACCCGGCAGCTTCGCTGAATGAGCGTGCAACGATCGACTACATCGTTTCCGAAGGTCTGTACAATTTCCATCTCTATAAGGACGAGGAAGACCGTGTTCGGAAAGTTGAGAACATGATCAATGAAGTAGGCCTTCTGCCAGAGCATCTGACCCGTTATCCGCATGAGTTTTCAGGAGGTCAGAGACAGAGGATCGGTCTGGCGAGGGCCATGGTAATGGAGCCGGAGCTTGTTGTTGCGGATGAGCCGATCTCTGCACTGGATGTTTCCATCCGTGCCCAGGTCCTCAATCTGATGAAGAAGTTCCAGAAGGAGAAGGGTACGACCTACCTCTTCATCGCACACGACCTTTCGATCGTCCGGTTCATATCTGATCGTATTGGTGTTATCTATAAGGGCAGGATCGTCGAGATCGCGGACGCGGAGGAGCTGTTCAACTACCCGCTGCATCCGTATACCCACTCCCTGATCTCTGCGATCCCGATCCCGGATCCGGAGCTGGAGAAAAAGAAGATCCTGTATACGTACGATCCATCTGTCCATGACTACAGTGATGACAAGCCGGAGATGGTCGATATCGGTCACGATCACTTTGTATACGGCAATAAAGCGGAGATCGCAAAGTACAAGGCTCTGCGTGAAAGAAACGAACCGATCAAGACGATCCAGGTCGTGACTTCACGCCCGATTGAGGAAAAAGAGATCAGCAATCCGTCGATCGAAGCGGCAGAACGGGAATTCCTTGCCAGACCTGCGAAGGATACCGGAGCCAAATGGCTTGCGCTGCTTGGCTTCCTTCTTCCGATCATCTTCCTGATCGCAGGCCATATTTTTCTCAGGAAGAACTATATCAACAACTACAAGATGTGTCACAAGGGAGCTATTGCCGGTCTGATCTTCCGATTGGTGGTGATCGTCATCCTGCTGATCGGTCTGCTTCTGGTGGTTGTATAAATGCGGAAGTATGCCCGTGACCGCCGGCCGGATGTAAAACCGGTGGAACATGTAGAACTTGATACGCGTCATGTCGGTCTGAGACTTTTCCTGGTGATCATTCTGCTGCTGATCGGAGCTGCTGCGCTTGGATATGGGATCACCCATCTTCTCTCATCCAAAGCAGGATGGGAGGAGATCAAGGCAGATACAAAGGAGAAGACCAGCGCCGGTGATTTTACTTTTGTCTATGAGCTTGGCGCTGATGGACAGGATCCAACGGCAGAGCGGAAAGCACTGACGATTGTCTATACAGATCTTGCGCGGGACGCTTACCGCCGCTATACGACCGACGAGGAGTTTGACGGTTTTGTCAATATGGCCACGATGAACGCACGTCCGGGAGAGAGGCTGACGGTGGATGCATCGCTTTATCGCGCTCTGCAGAAGGTAACTGCCGGCGGCTCCCGCTGGCTTTACATGGCGCCTGTCTACGCAACGTATGAGTATGCCCTGCGTGCGGAGGACGACACGACAGCCGATTTTTATGACCCTCATGTTAATGAGGAAGTGCATCAGGACTTTCTGGATCTGCTGAAGTTTATTGAGAGTCCGGATGCTGTGAACCTGGAGCTTCTGGACAATGATCAGGTGATACTGCATGTTTCTGATGAGTACATGGCATATCAGAAAGGATCCGGCAGAAACCTCTATGTCGACTTCAGCTGGATGAAGGATGCATATATTGCCGATGAGATCGCAGAAGGGCTGTCAGACGCCGGCTATCAGCATGGAACCTTGTCCTCTGTCGATGGCTTCGGGGTCAATCTGGATCCTGACGCTCATGCTGAAGTGAACATCGTCGGGCTTACGGACGGTGAGCCTGCCCAGGTGGCTGTTATGAGCTACAGCGGGTGCAGATCTATCGTCTCGCTGAGAAGGTTTGCGCTCGGAAGCCAGGATCCCTGGCATTATAGGACAGAAAGCGGAGAGTACAGGAATATCTTCCTCTCTATGTCAGACGGACTGGACCATACAGCGTGTGATGCTTTGATCGCTTACAGCAGCCAACTTAGCTGTGGTGATATCCTTATGAAGCTGATCAGGATGTATATTCAGGATACCATTCCGGAGGTTCGGGACGGGGATCCGCAGTATGTCATAGTTGACGGAGACAGCCTGTATTATACAGATCCTGAATTTGATCTGGCGCTGAAACAGGATGGATTGACAGCCAGAAAGATCAGCTGATCCTATATCAAAGCCGGCTGAAGCAGCAGAATATGAGGAATCGGATAACATGAGGGACCCGCCGGCCAGGCGGGTTCCTTTTTCACTTTCATTGCTTCATCTGGATGGAACGAATATAATGAATACCGTCCATGCGTCAAAGCGTGTGACAACAGGGGAGAGATGTTAATAACAGTGGAGGAAAAGCTTTATGAGATTCATATCCTGGAATATTGATTCATTGAATGCCGCACTGACGGGAACCAGTCCGCGGTCAGAGATGACGAGGGATGTTCTGAAGACGATCGCAGGAGAGGACCCGGATGTCATCGCGATTCAGGAGACCAAGCTGCCGGAGGCGGGGATGAGCAAGAAGCAGGCGGCAGCTCTTTCGGAATTCTTTCCAGGCTACGACAATGTGTATGTGAGTTCCCATGGCCCGGCAAGGAAAGGATATGCCGGGACCATGGCTTTATATAAGAAAGAATTTGCTGCAGAGATCAGGGCTGACTTTCCGGATATCGGGGCTCCGGTGCCCATGGACCTTGAAGGACGCATGATTACTTTGGAGTTTCCGGAATTTTTCTTCAATCTGGTCTACACACCGAATGCCGGGGATGGACTGAAGAGGCTTTCCGAGCGCCAGGTCTGGGACCAGAAGTATGCGGACTACCTCTCTTTGCTGGATCAGAAGAAACCGGTCATATCCTGCGGCGATTACAACGTTGCCCATGAGGAGATCGACCTTGCACATCCGGAGAACAACCATCAGTCGGCAGGTTTCACAGATGAGGAGAGAGCAGGCTTCACTCATCTGCTTGGAAAGGGCTTCACTGACACCTATCGCTACCTTCACGGCGATGTGAAGGGGGCTTATTCCTGGTGGGCCCAGAGAATCAGGACAAGCAAGATCAACAACTCGGGCTGGAGGATCGACTATTTCCTGGTCAGCGACAGGATTCGGGACAAGGTTGTCCGGTCTGAGATGCTGGATTCCGGCGCAAGGCAGGACCATACTCCGATCCTACTGGAACTGAAGTAAAAACATCCGGGACATCATTCGGCGCGGGAAGGCAGCAGATATCTGTATCCCCCTCCCGCCTCCGGGAATCCTGATGTGGGATAATGTCTCTGAAGATCAGGCAGTTTAAGCTGTATGCGTGAAGATCAGGCAGAGGCAGTTGATATGGTTGAGAAGATCAGTGGGACAGGACTTGTCCATCTTGCGGCAAAGATTGAAAACCAGGACGTCATCCGTTCCGGAGCACGGGGGAGCATGCTGGCAGCCGCACTAGCCGACGGAGTATCTTCCTGCAGGTTTGCCAGGGAAGGCGCCGAACTTGCCGCAGACTCCCTGGTCAGGCTTTTTCTGGATGACGGAGATCTTTTTCTGAAAGGAGAGCCCGGCCGGATATCGGAGCAGATCTTCACTCATGTGGAAAGAAGGCTCAGAGAACGGTCAGATGCCGGCTCCGGAGAGGAACAGGATTATTCCAGCACACTCTCGGGAGTTCTGATCGACAGGGAGCATGGCAGGATGCTTCTCTACAGTCTTGGAGACTCCCTGATCCTCGCAGCCGGAAGCGGGGCTCTGCAGGTTTTATCTCTGCCGGAGGACAGCCGCTATGGCGATGCGGTCACAACCACCCGGGGGGCTGAGCGTGCAGGCAATGTCAGGATCATGGATACAGAAGGGATCGATGCGGTCACTCTCTGTTCGGACGGGGCCTGGCGGAAGCTGTATGAAAAGAACCGGTTGAAGGCTGTGCCGGGAGAACTTATCCTCAATCTTGAAGCCGAAGGGCTGAAGAGATACCTTGAGGCTCAGAAGTGTGAAGACGATTACAGTCTTGTCATCGTAAGGACCAGGGAGGAAGGAGCAGAGAACCAGATGGATATGGGACAGAAGTGCACCGGGAAGTCAGAAGAGATGAGAACTTATCTGGAAGAGGGCAGCACACTGCTTGTCTGCGGCAGAGGAGAGAGCGGAAACATCCCGCGCCTTTTCCATATCGCCGGCAAAGGTCTGGGCGGAGCGTCCAGCATCACTTATGAAGCCTGGTGCGATGAAAGCCCGAAAGGAGTCCTGAAAGAGTTCTATCCGGCCGGAACTTACAGCCTGAAACGGAATCCGAAAGGGCAGCTGGTCCCTTCGGGAGCATCCGGAGATCAGTATGAAGAATTCCTGAAGGAAAGAGATTCCTACGTCCGTACCTATGAGAAGCTGCTCAGGATCCGGCAGCAGAGCGAGGACAAGGACCTGTCTACTTTCATCCCTGTATTCGAGATCTATTATGGCTGTGACGAAAACCTCGGGCAGAACGGGACCGCCTATATATGGACTCCGGAGCCCGCGGTCCTGCAGTTCTCCCATGTCTGCAAGGATATCCACGAGCATCCGGAGGAGAATCCGGAGCATAAGCTGTTTCTGACGCTTTCCGCGATCCGGACGCTTACCCAGTGCGTTGCTTCCCTCCACAAGAACGGCCTTGTCGCTGTTGATATCAAACCGGATAATTTCGGCTTTGTCAGACGGTCCGGAGAAGTTCTGACGCAGAATCTGTCACTTTTTGATGTGAATTCCATCTGTCCGGTCTGGCAGAGGACAGGTTCGATCCAGGCGACACCGGATTTCTCGGAGCCGGAACTCGGCAGAAAACCCGTCTCGGTCCAGACAGATCTCTACGGGATCGGTGCGACACTCTTCTCGGCGATCATCGTCACGGAAGAGGCGAAGGAGGCAGGGTATGTCTTCCGTTATTCCGACTACGGACGTCTGAAAGAGCTGGTCGCTTCCTCGAAACTGATCGAGGCTTCCGAGGTCAATTCCCATCCGAAGCTTCTGCTGCTTCTGACTGTCATCCTTCGCCGCTGTCTGGCAAGGCGCGAGAGAAGATATAAGAGCTGCGAGCAGCTCCTTGCGGACCTTGACCGGGCACTTTTCTATGTCCTTCCTTCCGATATCGCAAGGAAGAGCCTTGCCGGAGAAAAATGGATCCTGCGCGATGTCGAGTCTTCGCTGGATAAAAATTCCGACAGGAATTCTGCTCTGGCGATCCGCTATCACCTGTACCTGCATCCACTGTATCAGTCACAGAGAGAGAATGCGCGGAGTCTGAATGTCCTTATGCTTGGCTTCGGCAGTTATGGCATGAAATTTCTTGACTGTGCCCTTCAGTATGGGCAGATGCCTTCCCAGACCCTTAATGTCACCGTGATATCCGATGACCCGGACATGAAGGACATCTACCTGTCGGAAAGACCGGAGCTCGGAGACTACTTCGATATCGACGGCAGTCTTACAGGAAAGGCTTCCGAAGAAGAATCCTATGGCAGCATCGACTTTCTTATGAAGAAGATTCCCTCGGACCCGCAGCAGAGCATGGCGCTTCTGCGCAGCCTGATCGAGGAGAATCCGCAGAAGCGAAGACCAGATTATATCTTCGTCGCACTGGGCGGAGACGCCCTGAACCGAGATCTGGCGGATGGCGTCAGGCAGACGGCAGTTTCTCTTGGCATCTGCCCGTCCGTAAACTATGTCTGTGAGAAAAAACGGGCAAGAGAGGACCTGCTGGCTGGCCTGACTCCTTTGTTCGTCAACCGGGATGTCAGGGAGCTTCCGTGTTATGACGAGATCGAGCGTATGGCTTTCAATGCCCATATCCTGTGGGAGAAGAACCTGAATCTGGATTTTCCGTCCGTCCGGTCGGTATTCCGTCGGAAGTACAACCATGACGCCTCGGTCGGAACCGTACTGAGTGTCAGGTACAAGCTGCACTCGGTCGGGATCGACCTTGATCAGATGGGTGCGACCATGGCAGCAGCCTCCTACTCTGCCTATCTGGCGGATCCTTCTCATAAGACACAGAGGACCCAGCTGATCGCGGTCGAACACAGAAGATGGGTGACGGAGAAACTCTGTGCAGGCTGGCGCAGTATGGCAGATCCGGACGAGGCTGCTGATCTCAGGTCCACCTCGGACAAGAAGCACAGGCGCCACGCCTGCATCCTGAGGAGCAGGGCAGACAGACTCCTGCAGGAAACATTTCAGAAAGGGGAAGACTATTCGAAGTGGGACACTGCATCTGACGAGGAAGTGAATGCCCTTGACGATCTGGACCGCCTGTCTGTCATGCTGCACCGGGCATATGTCAGAAGAGCAGATGAGGTGAAGAAGAAAGACCTCCTGAGCGGCAGCCTTGTCCGCACGATCCGGTCCGGTATCCAGGGCGGAGGGATGGCGCAGAGCGCATTTGCAGACTGGTACAGATGTATGGAGGCGATCCGGCAGAAGGACAGAAGCCAGGTCTTCCGTTACAAGGGCCTGAAGAATGCATTCCTTGAGGCGGCAGCCGGCGACGAAGGACTTTCTGCGGAAGAGAAAAAGTCTGTGAAGGAGCAGACGGCAGCACTCGACGCGCTTTTTTACCCGGTGTGTGCGAGCATGGAGTACACGGATTTCAAGTCAAAGGATGCCGACATCGTTGACAGTGTCCCGTTCATCCTTACCTATACGGAAGAGATCTGCATGGCGGTGTCCTTCGAGGGCGGAGAGGAGGCGGACCGTCTCTTCAGAGATGTAGCGGCGGCGACCATCGTGAACCCGAGGGAGCTGATCTGGATCTGCAGGGTGGAAGGTCCGGAGGATGAGAGAGATCTGATGAATGGATTGCCCAGGGCAGTCTCTTACCTGCGCCGGAAGAAACTGAGAGCATCCTTAGACCTGGTCCTTCTGAGAGTCGGAAAGCCCGGAAGGCCGCTGGCTCTGCAGCTGAAGCAAGCGGGGAGGGGAAGTGTCCGCAGCGTGAGGACGATCCGCGCGGAAAGCAGGGAAAAAGTGGCGGAGCGCCTTGCCGGGTATCTTGCGGAAAGAGCTTCCGGCAAAGGTGTCTTTGCACTGGAGGACAATGGTTCATGGATCTCTTCTCTGCTCCGGGAACAGGATCTGCTCAGAGATATCCCGGTGTATTCCTTCGACACGGGGGATATGACTTTCCGCAGCCTGTCGGAGAAGCCGGGTATCTTCGGATATATCACAAAAAGACCGTCCGTATCTGTCGCAGACATGATGACCCTGTCAGGGGAAGCCGGCCTCGGAAGCATTGAACCTGGCTTTTTCCATGACTATGATCGTCTCTGGAAGAAGTACCGGGAAGATCCGGAGACCTGGGAGAGGCTTTGCGGGATCCTGGCTGACTACAGCCGCAGACATGATGTGGCTGCACGTCTGAAAAAGAAGTCCGGGAAAGCGCAGTCCGGGAAAGAACAGCTTGACTACCTGCTTCCTTCCGCCTGCTTCGGCTCTGCCTCAAAGGTCCTGCAGGCACTGAAAGCTTGCTCTTTTGTCTCATCCGGGAGTTTTCTTACGGAATATACGATCGACAGCTGCCGGCTGACTCTGTATGGGGCGGAGGCTTTCCGGCCTGTACTGGACAGGCTGTTTACGGATATCTACCCGCTCATGGACCCCGAAGCAGTGGATGTGCGGACAGATGCAGGGAAGGGAGAGATTGAAGTCCTCTTTGATGATCTTCGGGTGGAAGGACTTGAGACCGGAGAGAAGGGCGGATATCAGGAGAAGGACGGATATCAGGAGAAGGACAGGAAAGCGCTCTCGGAGCTTCTCAGATTCTTCCTCGGGCAGAGATATCTGATCGCCCTCAGGGAATCTCCCTCAGGGCGGGTCAGTTTCACCTTCTCGGTGAGACCGGCAAAGAAGTTCCTGGAGGATGCAGGTCAGATCCTTCAGATCTACACCTATCATAAGACGAAGGAAACGGGAAAGTTCGACGATGTCCGGATGGTGCACGGGATTCAGGTCATGACCAGAGGCTTCCGGTCATTGTTCGTGCTGTGCAGGTCAGGAAAGGATATCAGACAGGAGACTTTTGAAAGACTAAAAGAGCTCCCGCGAAGATATGGGATCAATGCAAAGGCTGTACTGATCTCGGAAGGAGGGAGCGAGTCTGCAGTCCATGACTCCGACGTCATCCTGGTCCGGAACAAGGAGGAGATCGACCGCATCGGCGAGACACTCCTTCGGATCATCGAGGATGGGAACAGAGCGTAAAAACAGAGCGTAAAAACAGAAAAGAGATCACTTCTGCCGGCCGTTCTCACGCCAATCGTGGGTCAGGCCGGCAATTCTGCAGAACAGGAACATGTGCAAAGCTTACAGAAAGTGCAGGAGCAGGTGGGGGTTTCCGGCGGAAACGTCTGCCAGGACCCGGAAGACTGTCCATGAGTAATGGTTCTCTGTGATCTTATTCATACAGCTTCTTGAGATACGGACTTCCGTATCATCGCGAAGCTCTGAAAGGGCATCAGCGAGGGCATCCAGATTACCGGAGAGATCTTCGGGAAGGCTTCCGGCGAACATCTCCCGGAGATAAGGAACAAGCGTCTCACGGCTGCAGATCCTGTCCGGATCGAGCCGAAAACTTCTGACAGAGTCCATAGGACAATTCCTTTCTTTCTTTTTCTGAGGCGGGTCCGGGCGACTTACCTTCCGTCACCATAGATCAGGGTGAACGATTCATAGTGGTCGCTCGTGTACCAGATATCGAGATCATCCGGCTCGTCCGTGTAGATGATCCGTTTTGCTCCGCGGGAATCGCTCCTGAGGGTATCGATATCGCATTCGCGGTAGTCACCATCCTCCGGCAGAAGACCTTCATAATTGCCGAAACTGTCGCCTCCGATACAGCGCCCCGGGATGACCAGGTGAAGGGCTCCGCCCTCCCAGCCGCGGCTGCGGGCTTCCTTCTTGGTCATATAGTTGGAAGGCAGACGATCGTAGGTCTCCAGATAGAGGGCAACGCCGTCCTTGTCGTCCCCTGTCCAGTCCTCATCGACTTCAGAAGAGACGGCGCGGGCCGCGGAAGCGGAGGCGTCTGAGCTGCCGGACCGGACGGGGCCTGTGTGATCTTTTGCCGGCTGGACGGAATCCGTGTGATCCGTTGCCGGCTGGACCGCTGAGACTTCCGGGGAATTCTGGGATTCATCGATACCGGAAAAGGCAGAGCAGCCGGTCAGGAGCATCGCAGATGCGAGAAGTACTGCGGTAAGGCTTGTCATCAGTTTATTCATAACTTTCCTCCTTGAATATTTGTATTATAACATAGTAAAAGGTAATATTAGACTGCAGAGGAGGAAGAGGACATGGATGTTGCCGAAACTTTGGAACTGCTCCATAAGAAAGCGATGAAGGATGAAGACCTGAAGGCGCGGCTTCTGGATACCAGAGATCATAAGAATCCGCTGGCGGATTTCTGCAGGATCAGTACGGAAGAAGGGCTTCCGCTCTATGAGATGGATCTGATCGAGTATGGGGAGGCTTCCTACGCAGCGATGCGCCGCAGCACGAACGGAGGAGGCGAGAATTCCCCGCTGCTTTTCTACGAAGACGACGAGTATGAACTCTTCCTGAGCAGCCTCTGATTTTCCTATATATTTAATACAGACAATACATTGTTTTTCAACCTGACATGGGAGGTATGTTATGAGTGAAGAGATAAAAAGTCCCTGGCCGGGACCAGCCGGCCTGATCCCGGTTACCGGCGGAAGGGCGGATGACGCCAACGCCCACAATCGTGTCTATCTTGACCAGATCCTGGTGGAGATGCGCGTGATCGATTCTGTTCTGCCGGATCTTACCACGGAGATCTTCGGGGAGAAGTTTGCGTCTCCGATCATGATGCCCGCCTTTTCCCATCTCGACAAGGTAGGTGAGGATGGACGCACACCGATGGAGGAATATGCTGTCGCTGCGAAGGAACTGAACGTTCTGAACTGGGTCGGCATGGAAAGCAACGAGACGTTTGCCGCGATAGCGGCGACAGGCGCAAAGACCGTCCGCATCATCAAGCCGTTTGCAGACCATGAAAGGATCTATTCGGAGATGGCTTTTGCCGAGTGCCATGGCGCCGTTGCCGTGGGAGTCGATATCGACCATATTGCGGGAACAGACGGAAACTATGACGTCGTCGACGGAATTCCGCTCGGCCCGGTCCTGGGTGAAGATCTCAGAAAATATGCTGCATCCACAAAGCTGCCGTTCGTTGCCAAGGGAGTCCTTTCCGTGCATGATGCACTTAAGGCAAGAGATGCAGGATGCAGTGCCATCGTCGTATCCCATCATCATGGCAGGATCCCGTTCGGAATCCCGCCTGTATCCGTTCTTCCGGCGATCCGGAAGGCGCTGGAAGGCAGCGGCGTCGCAATCTTTGCCGACTGCTCCATCGATGACGGAAGGGACGCTTACAAAGCCCTTGCGCTCGGAGCGGATGCCGTATCCGTTGGAAGAGGGATCCTGAACCCTCTGCTGAAAGAAGGCAGTAAGGGTGTCGTGGACAAAGTAACCCGGATGAACCAGGAGCTGACCGAGATGATGCTCTATACCGGTATCCGTGACACATCGTCCTTCGACCCGACAGTCCTTCACTTCAAGGAAGGAATGCGCATCGACTGATAAGAAGGCAAGGGGCAGGCAGCTGACCGGCATTTTTTCAGGAGGAAATGTCTCATGCGCGGTTCTTTCTTTATAGGAGCTTCCTATATCTGCAGCCTTGCTGCAGTTCTGTCAGGCGTGGCGCCAGGCGCAGTCACATTCATGGCTGCTTTTCCATCGTCTGCGCTGGCTGACGAAAGGGATGCTGTCTGGGACTTTGACGAGATCATTGATCTGACGACTCCTTCCGGATACGGCGATATCTGCGAACTTACCGGGTATGGCAGTCAGTGGTATCCTTTCTGCTCCGATCTTTCCAGGACAAAGCAGGAAGCCGGAGAGATCAGAGATCTCGTCTACACGCCAGATGCAGTTGAATTCCGCCGGGGAGATACCTATGGGATCGTCAGCTATGATGGCGAGATCCTTTCGGAGGATTATCCAGGTGCAGGCGGCGCAGTGAGCGATCTCCCTTACCGGAACACTCCATGGGGAATCTCCCTGGACGACAGGACTGTCATGACAGAAGATTTCCGGTCTTCTGCAGAGGCGCCAAATCTTTCGATCGGGTCAGAGGCTGGCTATGACTTCAGGTACCAGGTCGGAGATTTCTTCACTGACAGAGATGACGTTTTGCATACAGGTTCTGTCGGCTATCTGATCGGTACGGGCTATGAGTTTTCAGATACTTCTTTTGGTGATGAAGCCTGGAAGGAGAAAGTCGGGAGAACAGGAGTGGTGGACCGTTATGATTCGGAGGGAATGACCAATGGCTGCATACTTTCGCTTCCGGATGATGAAGGAGTGAATGGATGCAGCAAGGTAGACCCGGACGGAAGGATCTCATATAGTCTTGACTATCTTTATGCCGGGAATTATGTGAACGGATTCTTCCGTGTTCTTCTCCATGATCCTGAGAAGGATCCCGCAGGAAGACGGACATATGGATTGATCGATGCGGAGACCGGCAGTCTGATCACGAAACACGAGTATGAGGATATCGGCTGGTTTGAGGATGGCTACTGCCCGGTCATGCGGGATGCCCACTGGACATTTATCAACGAAGAGGGAGAAGAAGTTTCGGAATCTGTCTTTGATGATGTGTCCGAGGTATATAAGGGAAAGGCCTGGGTCAGCATGCAGGGAAGGTATCGTGTTCTCGATCTTGAAGCTGCCAGGGAACGTTCCGGCGGACCGGGAGTTTTCTATGTTGAGTAAGAAAAAAGACCGCCAGTGGCGGCCTTTTTGTATACCAAAGTATGCAAAAAGGCTGCCAGTGGCAGGCTTTTTGTATGCGAGCTGACGCTTATGTCTGCGTCAGGCTCAATAGAAATTGGTGTTCGTACGGCCGATATAGTTCAGCAGTGTGACACCGCTCGCCACACCGATGATGATCGAGATGACCACAATTATGAGGACGATCACCAGATATGCCTGGAACAGGGTCTTTCTGGACTGGAACTTCGGTTCACTTGGAGTCCCGAATGCCCACACGAACGGAAGTACGATGTTGGCAAAGGGGATCAGCATGAGAAGCCATGTGATGAGCCAGTCCTTCATGGTCATGTAGTGCGGGTCATGCTTCGGGTCAGGATCTCTCCTGTAGTAGCCATTCTCCTGATAGCCGCCCTGAAAAGGACCGCTGCCCTGGCCGTTCTGATGGCCGCCGAAAGGCCCGTCGCCCTGGTAAGAGCCGTAGCCCTGCTGATCATTATCCATATTGTCTCCTCCTGAGCCTTCTTTTGTATTGTTCTTCTTCCGGAAAGGCTCTTTTTCTGAAGTATAGCACATACAGAAGGGGATGGACCTGTCACTTTCAGAGGCCACGGACGTAGGCTTTCATGACGGCATCAAAAAGCGCTCTGTCCGCCTGGTCCGTTACTGTCGCAAGTGTCAGACGTGCCGGATAATAGTAATAGCCAATCCCGTCTGAGGGAGGCTGCAAAGGTCCGAAAACATCTTTCTTTTCTTTCATATTATATAGCTTTCTCGACTCGATGTAGTCCTTCAGGGAAGGGACATTCTTCGGGTCCTCTATCTTCCCTTCACCGTCAGGGTACAGAGAAACATTGGCCGCCGTTCCAGAGTCCTTCACATGGATCTGGATAGCCCTTCTGTATGCGGATGTCTTATTGCTCTGGCCTTCGGCGGGAAAGCAATAATTAAAGACCTCATATTTCGTATTGACGATATTGCCATGGAGCACATCGCTGTGATCAGTTTCCAGTCTTTTTATGAAATCTCTGATCAGTTCAATGTCATAGTCGAGCCTATATTCCGCAGGAGGCTTCTGAGATCCATCGCCTTCCGGGGAATCGACATCGGAAGGGCCGTCGATGCCCTTGATCTGGGAAGCACCTTTCAGAAGTTCCAGAAAAAGTACCAAGTGGTCGTTCACTGAGCTGTCAAGGGCTGCAGCAGGAAGTTCGGCATCACTCTGACTGCAGGACGCTTCTGAGGACGGAAGGAGATCACAGAGCGGTATCTCAAGAAGGCTTTTTTCATTGCCAAGAATCTTTTCGATGTCATCACCCTTCCTGGCATTATCGACCATGTCGAGATATATTTTTATGTCCTTCATCTGGATCAGCAGGATGACGAACAGGTACAGGCGGTCTGGCTCCCTGCTGACATCGATGCCGGGAAGGATGCACTCGTAAAGTTTCAGGAGGTTGACGGTCCGTTTCACAGAACGCGGGTTATTCTTCAGGTAGGTGCGGACTGCTGCCTCATATCTCTCGATATAAGAATACTTTGCGCCTTTATCGTCCCTTCCATCGTCTGTACCAAGGTCTGTACCAAGAAGCATCCTGAGATATGGTTTGGTATCATAGCGGCTGACCGGGAGCGAGAAGGGAACCTGAATGATCTTGTCAAAGAACTGTCGCTTTTTTTCGTTTCTGACTTCTTTGCCGTACTTGCTTTCCACGCCCCGGTAGACCACAGAGGAATCAACTGCCAGTACGAATACGCATTTTCTGCAGTCCAGGAAATTCTTGAGGCCTTCGAGCAGGTTTACGGCAACCTTCGGCTCAAGTCGGTCCAGATCGTCTACAAAGATGACGAGCCTCTCCCCCTTGTTGGTGTCCGGGATGATATCATCGATCCTTTTCTGGATCTTCTCACGAACATTTTCCATGACATCAACCGATGAGGAATCATCTGAGAAAAGATTCGAGATTAACTGTTTACTGACAGCCATCATCGATTTTTTAAACGGCCAGGTAACAAGAGTGCTGCTCGTAAGATCGCTCATGGCATCTTCGGCAGTGTCGAACATTTTGCCGATGCCAGCCTTGCTGAGACGGATCATAGGTTTCTTTTTGCCGGAAAGTTCATCGAGTTTACAGAGCAGTTTGCTGAGCAGAAGGATATACAGGTTATCGTCCAGGTCCAGACTGTCATAAGCCCATGTATGAAACCAGATCGTGTGGTAAAGGGATGGATCATTGTCTTTTCCCTTCTCCTGAAGACGTTTTTCGACCATCTTCATGGCAGTGGTCTTTCCGGTGCCCCAGTCTCCTTCGATCGATATGGTCATAGGAGTCTCACACTGCCTGATGAATGTCGTCAGACCATCGTAATATCTGCCGAGACCGAGATTGTCCTCCTCTGAGATGTCATCTGAAAATCCAATCGTATTCATGATCTTCTCCTTTTCAGCCTTCAGGCCGTCAGAGCCTGGCTGGCTTCGGGAAACCCGATAAACTCATTATACGCGGAGGGAAACATTTCTGCCAACAGCGGATCGATGAAAAGGCCTTTTTTCCTGAGGCTGTGTGTGGGATAATGAAGAAGTACAGGCGCTCAGGAAGGGGCGATGGCACTGCCGCAGAGGGAAGCGGCAGTCAGAAAGGGCAGAAGAAAGATGAGGACTTGCGATGAAGAAAGATGACCTGATCATAGTTGTGGATATGCAGAATGTATACCGGACAGGGGAACCCTGGGCCTGCCTTGATACGGACGGAGCGGCGGAGAACATCCTGAAGATCATGGACAGGGCGGACAGAGGACAGGTCGTTCTGACGGAATTCCTTCCTCCAGCGGATCCGGCCGGAGCATGGAAGGTCTACAACGAAAAGTACAGGGAGATCAATGAGAGCGAGTATCTGAATGAGCTCGTGCCGCAGCTGAAGGAGCGGGCAAGGGATTATCCAGTCTACGGAAAGAGCGTCTATTCTTCCCTGAAGGTCCCGGAGCTTCGGGAAAGAGCTTTGAAAGCAGGCAGGGTGGTGCTGACCGGAGTCGTGGCAGAGTGCTGCGTACTGGCTACCGCATTTGACGGGATCGACCTCGGATGTCATGTCGTCTATCTCACGGATGCCGTCTCCGGCTTCGATGTCCCCAAGGAGCAGGCGGCGGTCCTGACTCTGTCAGGGCTTTCACCGATCCACACGAGTATCATGACGACCGATGAATATCTGAAGGAACAGGAATAATGTCCAGGAAGCCGGCAGCAGAAAGCCTGAGACAGATGCTGGGAACCGGGAAAGTCAGGTGAAGGGCAGGTGCGACGGTAGGAAAGGACAAGGAAGAATCAGGGATATATCAGGGCAGAGAGTGAAGTGCGATGATTGGCCAGATAGAGCGTGCGGTCTACAGCCAGATCTGCAGCCATGACGGGATCAAGGCAAGGGAGATTGCGGTTAATGTAGGTGCGGACAGATCTGAGGTGAACAGAGTGCTGTACGGATCCCCATTCATGAAAGAGCTGTGCTACCGGGACGATGACTTCAGGTGGCATGGGCTGATCCGGCAGACAAGGCCGCATACGGGGCTGCGGGATTTCTGCGGCTACTGCAGCCTTGTGAAGCAGTTTCTGGAGCTTTCCGAGGATGAGTGGATGGAGTCTCTCATGGAAGGCTGCCGCAGCATCGGAAGAAACCTGAACGATACGAGGGGACTTTTTCATTCATTCCGGGACTGCAGGCAGACGATGATCGGACTTTTCCAGGACATTGAAGGTGTTTCCTGCGGAGAATGGGAGATCGCGTTCGAAGTGCGGATCAACCGGGGAAGGTACATCCGGATCTACACGGATGTGCTTGTGGTCACGGAGGACAGGGTCTTTTCTCTCGAGTTCAAGATGAAGGACAGGGTCGTGCAGAAGGAGCTGCAGCAGGCTGCCAAGTACACGGAATACCTGGAGGTCATCTTCGGCAGCGATTATGATGTGATCCCGGCTCTGGTGCTGACGCGGGCGGAAGACCTCTACTGCTACCGGCAGCTGGAAGGGACGACGGCGGAAGAGCCGGTCTGTTCGGGAGACATGCTCTTCAATCTGTTCAATGAATATCTGCAGTTCTTCCCGGACGAATGAATCATGTGTGCGCCGGCTTTGCAGGCACATGTTTTCCGCCGAGCAGTGTCAGGAGCACACCTGCGATGATGCATGCTGCTCCTGCGGCAAATGAGACTCCGATCTTTCGCTGATCGCGTATCCCAGAGCGCCCATGACGAGAAAAGTCGGCATATAACGCAGGACGATCGCGCTTACCACGTAGAGGCTGCCCCAGAAGATGAACACCAGGACCAGCCCGGCGTATGCTCCTGCTGTTATGCTCATAATATCTGAAAGTCCTTTCTGAAAATTGTCATAGTAAAGAACAATTCTAGCACAGATAGGGTAGAATGGATGGAAAAGATAAGAGGAAGCTGAAAACGGAACAAAACCGGGGGATGATACCGATGGGCGAGGAAAATCAAAAAGAGAAAAAGAAGAGCAGGGCAACTTTCCGCGAACGGATCAGCTATCGTTTTGACAGCATCATGGCAAGAGGGACACTGGCAAAGGTCCTTCTGCTTCTGGCTTTCAGTATCCTGGTGATCATCCTGATGGGGCTGATCCTGTTTCTGATCGGAGGAGTCCGGGAACATCCTCAGTTCGACAGCTCCGTGTGGATATCGCTGATGCACACATTTGACCCGGGGACTCTGGGCGGCGACGACGAACCTCGGCCGGTGCTGGCGGTCCTTCTGATCGTAACCCTGTTCGGAATGTTCTTTACCGCAACCCTGATCAGTATCATCAACAATGGTCTCGAGGAACGGATGGACCGGCTCTCCAAGGGCCGGTCCAAGGTCCTCGAGCATGATCATACGATCATCCTGGGCTTCAATCTGATCACGAACGCCATCATCCGTCAGCTGATCGAGGCAAATGCGAACCAGCCGGGCCGTCAGGTCATCGTGGTCATGGACCAGTCCAATGAGAAAGAGGAGATGGAGGAAGCCATCCGGCGTCATCTGTCGCCAGGCTTTCTGGATCTGCCTCTGGATGAGGCTGAGAAAAAGACACAGCTTCGGAAATACCGCAGTATGATCCGGAAGACGAAGATAGTCTGCAGGAAAGGCCATCTTTATGACTCCGGAGATCTGGAGATGTGTTCCATCGAGACCTGCAGATCCGTAATCGTGAACGCCAATGACGATGCACACACGGTGAAGGCAATCATGGCATGCGCCGCAGCGATCGACAAGCTTGCCGCAAAGAGGAAGGATCCTCCTTACATCACGGCAGTCATCCGTGACAAGAGCCAGATGGATACAGCAGTCGTTGCCGGCCGAAACAGGCTGGAGGTCCTATGCTATGAGGAGATCATGTCGAGGCTGATCGCGAATGCAAGCCGCAGACCGGGCATGTCCTACGTGTTCACGGAGCTCTTCAACTATGAAGATAATGAGATCTACTGCGTGCCGAAAAGTGACATCAGGCTGCCTGAGGGGCTAAACATCGATCAGATGACCATCTATGAACTGAACCAGTACCTGAGGGACTGCATTGTCATTGGAGGTATCTCTTCAAAGAATGAGGAACGAAGTGACATCGAGGGAAGGATCCTCAATCCATGGAAGGGAATGAAGAGCTGCATGGCGCCTACCATGGAGGGCGTGAAGGCAGGCTGCCTGGAGAAGTTCTATGTCATCGAGGAGGATGACGACCCGATCAGGTGTGTGAGCAGGCATAACCAGATCTCCACGGAATATGCAGGGAAAGGGACGGTCTCAAAGCCGCATGGGGACCTTGTGGTCCTGGGAGTCGGTCCGCTGGTCGACGACATTCTGAAAGAACTGGATGGTTTCCTGCAGGAGAACTCCCGCGTCACAGTGATCGATTCGGAAGAGCGCCTTGCCCTTCTCGATAAGAAGGAATACAGCGGCCTGAGCATCACTTATACAGCCGCGGACCTGGATGATTTTCTCCAGCTGAGAAGAGTGATCCCAAAGGACACGGAAAGTGTCCTGATCCTGGCGCAGGAATCCATCAGCCTTGAGGAAGGCGAAGACGATCAGGATCTGATGGAGCGGTCGGATGAGAAGATCCTGTCAAGGCTTCTTTTTGTAAGGGAGATCCGGAAGGAGCGGGGGACTTATTTCAATATTACCTGTGAGATGAACCTGGACCAGAACCGCAAGCTGGCGGAGTATACGGACCACGAAGACTTTATCGTAGGCAGCAGTGTGACCGCTATGATGATCACTCAGATCGCACAGACAAGAGAACTGCACAGAGCATTTCATGAGATCCTGGATGCCAGCGGATCAGAGCTCTACATGAGAAGGGCAGGCAGCATACTGGACTTTAGAGGGACGAAATCGATGGATATCTATACGCTCGAGGCGCTGCTGGCCCAGAAAAACGAGATATTCATCGGTATCCGCGGGCATGTGCCGGGGATACCGAACGACTATCAGATCCCTGTCATCAATCCGGAGAAATGGACTACCGAGAGTGGCCGGCCGGTGCTGAAGAAATACCAGATCAATGAGGATGACATGCTCGTAGTGATTGCGAGCGAGTGATACCGGGGAGGGCTGGCATGTGGATACAGCCGGTGTCGTTATCACAGATATGCAGAATTTACTGCAGGAGTTTTTTCGTGAAAAAAGGATTCATTGCGTTTCTCATATCAGCTTCTCTGGTCTCAGCAGAGGCGGCCTCTGTCTGTGCTTCCGATGAATTCTTCGAGGAGTACTCGAAGGAAGTCAGCGACCAGATCGCAAAGCAGGGCGACAGTGCGGAAGACTTCTTCCAGGGGCAGGAGATGCAGGAAGGAGAAGCGGCATCCTCCGGTGAAGAAGATGGCGAGGCAGAGACGGAGGGAGAGCAGGCCAGGGTCGATGAAGAGAATTCCGATCAGGAGGGACGACTGAAGATCACTTCTTTTCACGGATACGACTGGGGAACATCGGATGCTGTCATCCGGAAAGCAGAGATCTCCCAGGACATGGAGAACAAGCTGGACTACTCCCTTCTTGCGATCGATGAGTCGGGAAATACGATCCGGGACAGGAAAACAGAAAAAGCTGCAGAGGAAGGTTCAGACAGCACTTCCGGGAGCGCTTCGGATGATATCGGGATAAAGTCGCTTGGCGTCAAAGGATATTCCATCGGCGGATACGACGCTACTTCATTTTATGTCTTTGAGAAGGGAAAACTGACTGGCGGAGTCTATGAATTCTTCATGGATGGTGATGCCTATCTTGACCTGGTCTCCCAGTGCACGATCGCGTATGGAAAGCCTGTATTGTCGGAAGAGAATTCAGAAGAGTACAGCCAGGGAACCTGCTCACTCTGGAAGGACGCAGAAGGGAACTACATCTTCGCGGCACTGAGCCTTGGCATTATCTATGCTCAGCATGGCAGCGCCATCACGGGCGTCTTCGAGGACGGGATCGAAGGAGCCTGCGGGATCGACTTGGAAGAAGAGCTTGAGAAGAAGGGCTGACGCGGATGCCGACTGCCAGAACGGGCAGCCTTCGGTCGACAGGGAAGCCTTCTTCAAAACTCTGAAAGAGAGGGCAGAGGAATCGGGCAGAGGAGAGAAATCGCCTCGAAGCTGACAGAACGGTGCATTATTTCTGCGGATACCTATTATTCCGAAAATAATTCGGACGTATGCGGGATGACAGAATTATCTGTTGCCGAAGAACTATTCCCGAATGTATAATAAGTTTTGTTTTCTATCTGTTTTATCAACGGATGTATTCCATAGAAGGAGTGTTTTATATGAGTATCAGACTTGGAATCTTAGGCTACGGCAACCTGGGCCGCGGCGTTGAGGCGGCAGTCCGCCAGAATGAAGACATGGAGCTGGTCGCGGTCTTCACGAGAAGAGACCCATCACAGCTGAAGATCAGGACAGAGACAGCAAAGGCTGTGTCCGTGAAGGAAGCTTCTGACTGGAAGGATAAGATCGATGTCATGGTTATCTGCGGCGGAAGCGCAACTGACCTTCCGAAGCAGACACCGGAGTACGCAAAGCTATTCAACGTGATCGACAGCTTTGATACCCACGCACACATCCCGGAGCATTATGCAGACGTCGATGCTGCTGCAAAAGAGTCCGGCAAAGTCGCGCTCATCTCCTGCGGATGGGATCCGGGCATGTTTTCCCTGAACAGGCTCTATGCGACCTGTATCCTTCCGGAAGGCAGGAATTACACCTTCTGGGGCAAGGGGATCAGCCAGGGGCATTCCGATGCGGTCCGCCGTATCCCGGGTGTCAGGGATGCAAGACAGTACACCATCCCGGTCGAGTCTTCCCTTGAGAAGGTCAGAAACGGAGAGAATCCGGATCTGACTGCAAGACAGATGCATACCCGTGAGTGCTACGTCGTCCTGGAAGACGGCGCTGACCCGAAGAAGGTAGAGGAAGCAATCAGGACGATGCCGGATTACTTCTCGGATTATGACACTACAGTGCACTTCATCAGCGAGGAAGAGCTGAAGAGGGACCACAGCGGCATGCCGCACGGCGGCTTCGTCCTGAGATCGGGAGTCACCGGACTGGAGAAGGAACATAAGCACCTCATCGAGTACAAGCTGCAGCTTGACTCCAACCCGGAGTTCACCGGAAGCATCCTGGTTGCATGTGCAAGGGCAGCATTCCGCCTGAACAAGGAAGGCCAGAGCGGCTGCAGGACCCTGTTCGATATCCCGCCGGCATACCTTTCTCCGCTCACCGGCGAGCAGCTGAGAAAGAGCATACTGTGACTCAGAGCATTCTGAGTATTTCATAAGACAGGAAAGGGCGCCAGACCGGGAGAAGATCAGGAGGGTTTGTTATGGATAAGCGTCTTGATCCGCTTTTCACTCCGTGGAAAGTAGGCAATGTTGAGATCAGAAACAGGATCGTACTTGTATCGATGGGTGGGACGAACCTGTTCGGATGGATGGAGAACAACCACTTCGATAAGGATGGGGCCAAGTTCATCCTGAAAGTGGCAAGGAACAATGCCGGGCTTCTGCTTCCCGGATGTCAGCCGGTCTATAACCCGATCATGGGACAGTGGCTTTACAGGAACAAAAAGATGTATCGGGACCTTGCAGGATGGATGCCGGAATTTCACAAGACCGGCGCGAAGCTGTTCATCCAGCTGACCGCCGGTTTCGGACGCAGTTTCACAATCAGTGAGATGATGGAGAAGCTTTACTCTGGTCCGGCGCTGAGGAAGGTCTCGAAACCGTTCATGGATCTCGACCGGATCACGGCGACGGCAAGCGCGTCCCCGAACCGCTGGTCGGATAAGGTCCCGAGCAGAGAGATGACCGTGGATGAGATCCACCAGATGGAAGACGCTTTCGTAAAAACAGCGGTGCTGCTGAAGCAGGCAGGAGTCGACGGCGTCGAGATCCACGCAGTTCATGAAGGGTATCTGCTGGACCAGTTCGCGCTTCCTTATGTCAACCACAGGACGGATGAGTACGGCGGAAGTCTGGAGAACCGACTCCGCTTCACGACTGAGATCATAAAGGGCATCAAGAAGGCATGCGGCGATGACTTCCCTGTCTCTCTGCGCTACAGTGCGGTCTCCCATACCAAGGGCTTCCGTCACGGGGCGCTTCCGGAGGAGGACGGGGCCTACGAGGAAGCCGGCAGAAGCCTTGAGGAGTCCTCAAAGGCGGTGAAGATCCTTGAGGAAGCCGGCTGTGATATGTTCAACTGTGACAATGGTACTTATGATGCCTGGTACTGGGCGCATCCGCCGATCTACATGCCGGAGAACTGCGACCTGAAGGACGTCGAGTATATCCGGAAGTCTGCCTCGGTACCGGTCGTGTGCGCAGGACGCATGGACCCGTATGTCGCAGCAGAAGAGATCGATGCCGGAAGACTGGATGCGGTCGGCTTCGCCCGGAATTTCCTTGCGGACCAGGAGTGGGTGACGAAGCTCATTAATGGGAGAGAAGACGAGATCAGGCCATGCATCCTCTGCCACAGCGGATGCTTCAACATGGGACACTACCGCGGGGTACCGAACGATCAGAGCCTGGAAGACTCGCTGCATCTCGCAAGATGTGCGGTGAACGCGGAGACCATGCAGTGGGATAAACATTATATCAGGCGAACGAACCATAAAAAGAAGGTGATCATCATCGGGGGCGGCATCGGAGGCATGGAGGCTGCAAGGGTGCTGAAGCTGCGTGGCCACGAACCGGTCATCTACGAAAAGAGAGGAGAGCTGGGAGGAACATTCATCGCGGCATCGGCTGAATCTTACAAGGGAAGGCTGAGAAGCCTGCTTGCCTGGTACCGGAAGCAGATGAAGGACCTGGGCATCGAAGTGCATCTGAATACGGAGATCTCGTCTGCGGATGAGTTCCCGGGAGCAGAGCTGATCATCGCGACCGGGTCGGCCCCGAGGGTCCTGAGGAAGGTCCCGGGATTCGACAAGACGATCGAAGCCTGCAGATTCCTGCTGGCGGAGAAGGATGAGGCCGGGAGTAAGAAAGCCGAAGGTACATCAGAACTGCAGACGTCCGAAAGCCATGTACTGGAGAACCTTACCGTCGACGGGAAGAGGGTTGGAAAGACGATCGCCGTTATCGGGGGCGGTCTTACCGGATGTGAGATCGCCTATGAGATCGCTCTGCTGGGAGGAAAGCCGGTCATCGTCGAGATGAAGGACGATCTGGTCTCCCAGAAGGGTGTTTGCCTTGCCAACTCAAGCTATCTGCGAGAATGGTTTGCCCTGCATAAGGTACCGGTGTATCTGCAGGCAAGCCTTCAGGAGGTAAAGGATGGCAGCATCGTCGTGAGACAGAAGGACAGTGCGCGGAGCATCGGGACTGATGCCGGAGTGGACAACTACTATGCATGTGCGGAAGATGCAAATGAGACCCCTGTGACCGATGGAAGCGGAGACCTTCAGATCGAGATACCGTGCGACAGCGTGATCAGCTCTGCCGGATATCTGCCGACACCCCTGGGAACTGGCAGAAAGGATAAGAACGTACAGTTTGTAGGTGACTGCAGTCATATCGGCAACCTCAGATCCGTCATCTGGGGCGCCTACGAAGCAGCTATGAAGATCTGACCCCTGGACCAGAAAGGGAGTCAGTTACTTTTCAGTCCTCTGCAGTCTGGGGCCGGGGGAAAGGAGACAGCCTTGGAGCCGGGAGAAAGGAGTCTGGAGTCGGGGAAAGGGGACTTGACGTAAGGAAGCTTTCGGTTTATCCTTGTCGGGAACTAACAACGAGATGAAACTGGCAGGAAAGCGGAAGCCGCATGTGTGGTTTCCCGCCGAAGGAGTAAAACTCTCAGGTATCCTTTCTGGATCCAAGCGGAAAAGGATGAAACTGGCAGCGGATCGTAACTCTGGAGAAACCCGCGGGATGGGTACTAACACACTTCATTCCGGAAGCCGGGTGCCGAAGGTGAAAGCGGCCTCAAGAAGCAGGATGCGCGAATCTCTCAGGCGAAAGGACAGAGGCATATCTGAATATCTGTTTCCTGCACAAGGGCGTGCAGCCTGTTATGATGACCTGGCATCCGCAGCCGGAATTTCTGCTGTATCTCTTACAGAGATCAGCTGCGGCAGGGAGATCTCTGGACACGCCGTTTTCGAAGTGCAGGGCATCGGACATCATATGTCGACTGAAGAATCTTCTCCGAAGTAGTACAGACCGGAGGAGATTTTTTATGTGGGGACAGATTTACAGCGTACTTAAGGTGATCGACGACAAGATCTGGGGAGTGCCTCTGATGGCGCTCATCCTTTCGGGCGGCTTCCTGCTGTCGGTCCGGCTGGGACTTCTTCAGTTCCGCCGTCTGCCGCTTGCACTTCGCTATGTCTTTCATAATGAAAAGAGCGAGAATGGTGAGGTCACCAGCTTCCAGGCTCTGTGTACGGCACTCTCGGCAACCATCGGTACCGGAAACATCGTCGGTGTCGCGACTGCAGTTGCGACCGGCGGCTCAGGCGCTCTGTTCTGGATGGTCCTGGCTGCCTGCGTCGGCATGGCGACCAAGTATGCGGAGTGCCTGCTTGCGGTCAGGTACAGGGTCGTTGACAAGAGCGGCCATGCGCTTGGCGGCCCTTTCTATTACATTGAGAGGGGCATGGGCAGGAACTGGAAGTGGCTTGCAAAGCTGTTTGCTTTCCTCGGGACCTGCGTCGGCCTCTTCGGCATCGGCACCTTCAGCCAGGTGAACGGCATCGTCTCGGCGATCCAGAATTTCTTTGACCCGAACAAGGAACATGCCGTCACGATTCCGGGGATCGGCGACTATTCCGTTGTCGTGATCGTGGCATCGCTGATTCTTGCGGTCCTTGTCGCATTTGTCGTCATCGGAGGTCTGAAGCGCATCGCACATGTCGCAGAAGTTGTCGTTCCGTTCATGGCGGTCCTCTACTTTGTCTTTGCGATCCTGCTGATCCTGTTCAATGTCACGAAGATTCCGGCTGCATTCATCCAGATCTTTGAGGCGGCCTTTGATCCGAAGGCAGTGACCGGAGGTCTTGTCGGCTCCATGATCGTCGCGATGCAGAAGGGTGTCGCCAGAGGAATCTTTTCAAATGAGGCAGGCCTTGGTTCTGCTCCGATCGCAGCTGCGGCTGCCCAGACCAATGAACCTGTCCGCCAGGGACTTGTCAGCATGACCGGGACCTTCCTTGACACGATCGTCATCTGCAACCTGACCGGACTCTCCATCGTCATTACAGGCGCCTGGAAGCAGCCGGGCCTTGAGGGGGTTCAGGTCACCACGTATGCATTCCAGCACGGATTGCCATTTCCGCCTGTCGTATCTGCGTTCGTCCTGATGGCCTGCCTGATCTTCTTTGCGTTCACGACGATCCTGGGCTGGGACTATTATTCCGAGAGATGCATCGAGTACCTTTCGGGCGGAAAGATGAAGCCGGTGAAGATCTTCCGCTTGCTCTATATCTTTGCGGTCTTCATCGGACCTTACATGACTGTCAAAGCCGTCTGGACCATCGCCGACATCTTCAACGGTCTCATGGCGATTCCGAACATGATCGCGATCTTCGCTCTGAGCGGAGTTGTCGTGAGGGAGACGAAGGCTTACTTCGCGGCAGGCAAGCATGTCGAATGATATGGCGTGATTCCGGAGACCGGCCCGTAGTCTGCTGACGTTTTCTCATCTTCTGGAAAAATACATGGCTGAATACTGAGACTGCTTCTTACTTCTCTGTACAGATGATGATAAGATAATATCAGTTGTATTTGGATGCTGGCAGCGCGGATGCTGGCAGCGTGGATGCGAAAGGTACTGTTTCTGTGCCGATAGCATTGATGAAAGAAAGGACGAAGCTACTATGGGAGAAAAATCAAAGGTATATTTTACCGATTTCCGTACAAAGATCGGAGTTCCGCTGACCGTGAAGCTGCAGAAGCTGATCCGGAAGGCCGGGATCGCGGATATTGACATGGACGGCAAGTTCGTCGCCATCAAGATGCATTTCGGAGAACTGGGCAACCTGGCGTTCCTGAGACCGAACTACGCGAAAGCGGTTGCAGACGTCGTCAAAGAACTGGGCGGAAAACCATTTCTTGTCGACTGCAACACCCTTTATCCGGGCAGCAGAAAGAACGCTCTTGATCATCTGACCTGTGCGGAGATGAACGGGTTCAACTCTGTCACCACAGGATGTCATGTGATCATCGGCGACGGACTCCGGGGAACCGATGAGGTCGAGGTACCGGTCCGTAACGGTGAGTACTGCAAGACAGCCCTGATCGGACATGCAGTCATGGATGCAGACGTATTCATCTCGCTGACCCATTTCAAGGGACATGAGGAAGCCGGCTTCGGCGGAACCCTCAAGAACATCGGCATGGGCTGCGGAAGCCGTGCCGGCAAGATGCACCAGCACAAGGACGGCAAGCCGCATGTCATCACGGATCTGTGCAGAAAGTGCCATCGCTGCGCAAAAGAGTGCGGATCCGACGCGATCGATTACGAGCATGGATATGCTCATATCAACCAGGATATCTGTAAGGGCTGCGGACGCTGCATCGGCGCCTGTGCTTTTGACGCGATCGAGAACGATAATGAGAATGCTGCTGAGATCCTCGGCTGTAAGATTGCTGAATACACCCAGGCCGTCTGCGACGGAAGACCTTGCTTCCATATCAGCCTGATCCAGGATGTCTCTCCGAACTGCGACTGCCATGGGGAAAATGATGCACCGATCCTTCCTGATGTCGGAATGCTTGCTTCCTTCGACCCGGTTGCCCTCGACCAGGCATGCGTCGATCTCTGCGAGCAGCAGACTCCGATCCGGAATTCCCAGCTGGGCGACAACCTGGCGAAGCCGGACTGGCATCATTACCATGAGCACTTCAAGGACAGCAACCCGAACGTTGCGTGGAAGGAGACCCTGGAGCATGGTGAGAAGATCGGACTCGGAACACGTGATTACGAGCTGATCCGGATGTAAGAAAGATGATTCCATATGCGATCTTTTACTGCAGGTTTCTCAGGAATGGGAAGCCTGCAGAAGAAGTCCGAGCTCTGGAGATGGGCCCGGATTTTTTTACATTCAGGCTGAGACGGGGAAGCCTACTCTGCGGCACGGGCAGCAGAGGAATTCTCAGCAGGGGAAAGAAAAATATTCCTGTCATGTCTGGGAATGCTGTCATGTCTGGGAAAGCTGTCATGACTGGGAATGCTGTCATGGCTGGGAATGATGTCGCGACTGGGAATGATATGTCCGGATCCGGTATGTCGGATGCCGGGAATAAGATTGGTGTGGGCTCTGGCCTCAGGAAGATAGCCGATACCGCGGAGCTTGGTTTCTACAGTTTCCGGGATGACCGATACCACAGGATCATTCTGACTGACTTCCGGATCGAAAGTTTCGAGAAATCTTCAGAAGAATTCTCAGAAAGAGCTTCAGAAAGAGC
>DLFD01000087.1:27110-28524 GCA_002482005.1 Lachnospiraceae bacterium UBA7729
AGCTTCAGAAAGAGCTTCAGAAAAACTTTCAGAAAAACCTTCAGAAGGATCTGCGGAACGCAGGGAGGACAGACAGGCGGATGCTGCCCGTTATCATGCTATCGACAGATATCAGAGTTTCTATAGGTTCACATCGGATAATACCGATTTTCGGAAGGAACTGTCGAGACTTCAGAAAGAATATCTGAGCTATATCCGTCTGAGAATGGAAGAGGGCGATGCGGAAGTCTCCCGTCAGATGACCGGCTATCCGGTCGATGAGGATCAGATCTCCGACAGCTTTCGGATGCAGAAGGAAAAGTGGTTCGGGATCCGGGCACTGGAACAGCTGGCAAAGATCCTGACGGAGACAGGGGACTCTGCCAGGAATGATTCTGAGACAGGAAAGTACAAAGAGACAGGAGAGTATAAAGAGACAGGAGAGTATAAAGAGACAGGAGAGCGCAATGTAACGGAAGTCGGGATCGAGCTTTACAGCTCGGGACTACAGAAACATCTTCTGGACCAGCCTTTCAATCAGTTTCTGGAAGAATATCTTTCGTCGGGTCTGGGCATCCCTGAGAATGGATACCGATGTGGAATCGGACATGACGACAAACCTGAATTCGTTCCGGATGGAGATCTGGTCAGAAAATCGGCAGGCTCACTTGGCTTCGCTATCACCCACATTCACATCGGAAACCAGTTCTGCAGTCTTCTTTATCCGGATTCGGATGATCGGGTCACTGCTTTACTTGACCGGGTCCTGGAACTGGATAAGATTCCTGTTGTTGAATTTTCTACCATGGACGAAGATTCCATTCCGGACTTCCGAAGAAGGATCGATGTTCTGTACAGCTGGTGCCGGAGACATGGCAGAAGGCTTGAACTTGTCATAAACGACCTGGGCATGGCGATGATGCTGAAGGGGATGGGATATCTCGAAGAAGAGACATTTCTTCTGACAACCGGTACCTTGCTGATGAAACAGAGAAGAGACACCAGATTCCCGTGGAAGAACGGGGTGAGGCAGGATGAGGTCTGCTTTTCTTCCGAAGATCCGCTGCAGGTGCTCCAGTCTGCTGGAATCTTTCCGGAAAGTGTGCTGTCACGCCGGGAGATGTACTATTATCCCTGGTATCAGACCAACACATCAAGCTGGTGTACCTTGTACGCAGCGGTCATTTCCGGGGCAAGAGGCAGGCAGAGGAGAGTGGAGGGATGTCCCGGGATCTGTGAAAGCAGGCAGTTCCTGTATCCGGACGATCTGCATGCGGTCGGATGTATGAACTCGCTGTTTGGATATAACCTGTCGTATCCGGAAGTGACAGCCGGGGCAGGCGGGACGAGAAGAATTGTCTTAGACCTCATGTAGTTGGTCAGGCGAAGGATATCGAGAAAACTTGCTTTTCTCTTCGCTGGCCTGGAGCGGGGC
>DLFD01000006.1:0-211 GCA_002482005.1 Lachnospiraceae bacterium UBA7729
AGTTCCTTAAGAAAAAACTTTTAGAACTTTCAAGGTTGTTTCACTGTTCAGTTATCAAGGATCTTTTTCGCTGTCTCTCTGTGAGACAGCTTCCATACTATACAACCCGTGAAAGGGTGATGTCAACACTTTTTTCAAAAAAATTTGTACCAAAATTTTTATATTTCATCACAGAGACCTGCACAGCATCCGGCAGGCCTCGCAGAAGTGT
>DLFD01000006.1:287-44880 GCA_002482005.1 Lachnospiraceae bacterium UBA7729
CAGAAGTGTTCACGATCCTTCATCTCCGTCACGCAGTGCATCAAGAAATCTGGACGGCTCAAGTTTCTTGTTATATCGCTCTTTGACATAGAGGATGTGCAGCTTCTTCTCCGCTCTTGTCATACCGACATAGAACAGCCTGCGCTCTTCCTCGATCTCAGCAGGCAAAGACGCTTTCTTATAGGGGATGGTCCCTTCATTCACATCCAGAAGGAATACTTCATAGAACTCCAGCCCTTTGGCTGAGTGAAAAGTTGACAATGTCACCGACTCCTGGTTTTTTTCCCCATCACCGGAGGATTCCCTGCGCAGCTCTTCCATCTTCTTTCTGTAATCCTCGATGTACGCTTCCCACTGCTTCGGCTGTTCAAAGGGTTTTGCTGCTTCCTGCAGCTCATTCTCCGTGTCTGTCAGTTCCTCCAGATTCAGTTTTCTCTTCTCCGCATATTCCTTCAGGAATGCATCATAACCGATCCCCATCCTGATATAGTTCAGCGCGGCGTACATCTTCATGGAAGACAGCCGGGTCAGATCATCTTCCATCTTTCTGATCCTGTCGCACATCCATGGTTTGTCTCGATAATAGGACATAAGAGCAGGAAATGAAACCACCGCTCTTCCTTCTATCCTCCGGGATGAGGCTTCCACTGACTCTCTGCTGATATACCGGTTCGGACGGTTGCAGATCCTGAGGAAATCGCTCACGCTTCTCTCTCCCCTGCTCATTCTCAGATACGCCAGAAAGTCCTGTGCTGTGAAGTGATCATAGAGATTGGGCATGCTGTCCCTTACGCTTACAGGGATCGAGAATTCCATAAGTTTTTCAGCGGGTCCTCTCGCCTGAAGATTTGTCCTTGTCAGAATCGCAATATCTCCCGGCTTTACACCGGCTGTGATGCTTTTCCTGATCGCGGACACCAGATAAAGGTATTCTGTTGCAGGATCTCTGCATTCCAGTACCTTCACAGGGTCTCCCTTTTCCGATACACTGTGAAGGTCCTTCCGGAACCTGCTTCTGTTCTCCTCGATCACTGCCAGCGACGCATCCACTATGCTGGCGGTCGATCGGTAATTCTCCTCAAGGGTGATCACCTTTGCATCCGGATAGTCTTTCGGAAAGTTCAGCATGATCTCCGGCTTGGATCCCCGGAACCGATAGATGGACTGGTCATCATCCCCTACGATGAACAGATTTCTCTGAGGCTCCGCCAGTTCCCGGACGATCTCATACTGGAGCGAATTGATATCCTGGAATTCGTCGATCAGGATATACCGGTAATGGTTCTGCCAGCTCGACAGAATATCCTTCCTTGCATGGAAAAGATCCGCCGTATAGCAGCACATATCGTCAAAATCGATCTTTCTCATCCGCTGCTTCTGCTCTTCGTATCCCCGATAGAGTCGTCTGAAGTCTTCCTCAGGGCAATTGGAGGAATAATAATAGTCGAGGGGGATTTTCTCCGTCTTGACCTGTGAGATCTCGGCCGATATGTCAGAAACCCAGCTCTTCATGTCATCTGTGTCCAGACGCAGAGATTCCCCGAGCCCGGCCAGGATCCGGAAGCGTTCATCTTCTCTCAGGATACTGTCATAAGTATAGTGGTATGCATTTCTGAGGATCTGAAAGAAGACAGCGTGAAATGTCCCGAAAGTGACGCGCGGATCCTCTCCGCCCGTAAGAGAAAGAAAACGCGAGCGCATCTGCATGGCAGCCGCCCGTGTGAAAGTGATCACGAGAATATTGTCCGGCCTGACGCCGGAATCGATCAGATGTCTGATCCTGTGAGTTATGACCATGGTCTTACCGGAACCAGGCCCTGCAAGGATCATGGCAGGGCCTTCCATCAGACTCACAGCCTTCTTCTGTGATGTACTGAGTGTCATATCAGTTCAGGTATTTCTCCAGTGCGATACGGATCCTGGAAAGAGATTCCTCCTTGCCGATAACCTCCATGATCTCGGTTGCTCCGGCAGGAGTCACCTGTTTTCCGGAGACAGCGATGCGGACCGGCCAGATGGTAAATCCCGGCTTGACTCCTTCCGCCTGAGAGTATTCCTTCAGGACAGCATACAGCGCATCATTCGTCCAGTCTTCCTGTGCAGAAAGGACCGGAAGCAGGTCAGAAAGGACCTTCTTCGACTTCTCCGGGGTAACCTTCCACTTCTTGTTCTGGTAGAGAGATCCGTCATAATCCGGAAGCTCCTCGAAGAAATCTACCATATCATCAATGTCCGGGAAGATCTCAATTCTGGTCTTGACCATCTCCGCGATTTTCGTAAGATTCAGGTCCTTCTTCACCACCTTGCGGATCTCCGGCAGAGCACGCTCAAGATATCGGTCGAAATCCATCGCTTTAATGTACTCACCGTTCATCCACCTCATCTTCTTCATGTCAAAGACGGCCGGAGACTTGCTGATGTGATGGTAGTCAAAGTTTTCCACCAGCTCAGGCAGCGAGAAGATCTCTCTGTCTCCTTCCGGCGACCATCCAAGGAGGGCGACATAGTTCACGACAGCTTCTTCGACAAAGCCCTGATCGATCAGGTCTTCGAAAGAGGAATGGCCGGACCGCTTGGACAGCTTATGATGCTGTTCATCTGTGATCAGCGGGCAGTGGACATAGACCGGAACTTCCCATCCGAAAGCATTGTAAAGACGATTGTACTTCGGAGCAGATGAGAGATATTCATTGCCGCGGACAACATGAGTGACTCCCATAAGATGGTCGTCTACCACATTTGCAAAATTATAAGTCGGGAACCCATCAGACTTGATCAGGATCATATCGTCAAGTTCGCTGTTCGGGACTTCGATCGTTCCGTAGATCTCATCCTCAAACTTTGTCGTCCCCTCATTCGGAACGTTCTGGCGGATGACAAAAGGCTTGCCGGCCTTCAGGTTTGCCTCCACTTCTTCTCTGGACAGATGGAGACAGTGCTTGTCGTACATCATGATGTCCTTGCCGTCAACGACTCTGTGCAGAGACTGCAGCCTCTCCTCGGTGCAGAAGCAGTAATATGCCTCTCCCTTCTCGATCAGCTGCTTTGCATACTTCATGTAGATGCCGGCCTTCACGCGCTCGCTCTGCACATATGGTCCGACCGTGCCCGGATTGTCCGGACCCTCGTCCGGGATCAGCCCCGTCTCCTGCATGGTACGCTTTATGATGTCGACTGCACCTTCTACCTCCCTGTTCTGGTCAGTGTCTTCGATGCGCAGCATGAACTTCCCGCCTGCATGCTTGGCGATCAGGTAGGAATAAAGCGCGGTCCTGAGGTTTCCGACATGCATTCTGCCTGTCGGGCTTGGCGCAAATCTCGTTTTTACTTCACTCATGTTGAAAAGCCTTCCTTTGCGAATTGTAATATTGATCAAGCCTTCCGTTTCTTCTCGACGATCTGGCCGGATATGTTCAGAGCGATCCCCATCTCTGTCATCAGAAACAGAAGGGATGTCCCTCCGAAACTGATAAAGGGCAGAGTTATGCCCGTCGTGGGGATAACGTTCAGAACAACTGCTATATTCAGCACGACCTGAATCGCTATGTGGGCAAATATACCGACTGCGATCAGGGATCCGAGAAGATCCGGTGCATTGATTGCGATGAAAAACAGGCGGAAAAGCAGATAGATGAACAGGCTCATGATGATCATGGCGCCCACGATCCCCAGCTCCTCACAGATGATCGCAAAGATCATATCATTCTCTGCCTCAGGAAGAGCGCCCAGTTTCTGGGTACTGTTCCCCAGACCCTTGCCGAAGAGTCCGCCCGAGCCGATGGCATAGAGTCCCTGCAGCACCTGATATCCGCCGGCTTTCTGATGGTTCTGGGGATCAAGCCAGACCATGACACGCCTCATACGGAAATCTCCTGTCAGCGGATTACCAGCAAGCGTCGATTTCAGGATCGGATAAGAAGCGATCGCGGCTCCAAGCAGGATCAGAAATCCAAGTACGAGCCACTTCGGATGCGGATGTGCCACAACGATCATAGCATATGTGATACCGAGTATGATGAGGGCGCTGGACAGATTCTTTGTAAAGTACAGGACTGAAAAGAAAGCGATCAGACTGGGGATTGACACGATGAAGGGAGCTTTCACCTTCCGGAACTTTCTGCCCATCTTCACGATCAGAAGCGGAACGAACAGGATCACCGCCAGTTTCATGACCTCCGCCGGCTGAAACTGCACCGGACCGATCTTCAGCCATCTCTTTGCACCGTTGACCTCTATCCCGATATATTTTGTGACCGCGACCAGGACAATGGCAACGATGTATATCCCTCCTGACATGGACACAAGCCAGTGGTAATTTGCAAGACGGCTGACACCGATCAGAAGAATGATGCCCAGGATGGCGATCATACTCTGCTTCGTAAAAGCTGCGCTGTGGTTCGCCTGAACATCATATGCGGATACCGAATACTGCATGACCAGTCCGAATGCTGTCAGGAGGATGATGACGGCAAGAAGATTGTAGTCAAAAAAGTCCTCCTCCCGGGACGCATCCTTGTTTTTTCTTTTACCCAGGTGGAATCTGCCCGGCTGAAATTTAATTATGGAATTCCCTGTGTCTGCCATGACTCCCCCTGTTTCTCGGAAGATCCTCCATGCTCAGCTCTGCCTGGAGTTGATGTATGGGATCAGCCCGCCCGCACTGATGATATTCTGCATGAACGGCGGAAATGCCTGTCCCTTCCATGACTTTTCTTTTGTAAGGTCTGTGATGATCCCGCTGTCAAAATCGACCTCGACTTCATCTCCGGCCTCGATCTCCTTCGCTGCGTCCGGGCATTCCATGATCGGAAGCCCGATATTGATGGAATTCCGGTAGAAGATCCTCGCATATGTCTCGGCGATGACGCAGGATACCCCTGCTGCCTTGATCGCGATCGGAGCATGCTCTCTGGAAGATCCGCACCCGAAGTTCTTGTCAGCGACAATGATATCGCCAGGCCGGACCTTCTTTACAAAGTCCTTGTCGATATCCTCCATGCAATGCATAGCCAGCTCCTTCGGATCCGAGGAGTTCAGATACCTGGCGGGGATAATAACATCCGTATCCACATTGTCTCCGTATTTGAATACTCTTCCATGCGCTTTCATCCTAACACCTCCTCAGGAGAACTGATCTTTCCGGTCACTGCACTTGCAGCCGCCACGGCTGGGCTTGCAAGATAGATCTCGGAATCAATGGCTCCCATGCGGCCGACAAAGTTTCTGTTTGTGGTGGAGATGCAGCGTTCCCCGGAAGCCAGGATTCCCATATATCCTCCGAGACACGGACCGCAGGTAGGTGTCGACACAACGGCTCCTGCCTCAATGAATGTTTCAATGAGACCTTCCCGAAGTGCCTGAAGATAGATCTGCTGAGTGGCTGGGATCACGATACAGCGAACATTCTTCGCAACCTTCCTCCCGCTGAGGACAGAAGCTGCGACTCTCAGGTCGGAGATCCTTCCGTTGGTGCAGGATCCAATGACCGCCTGGTCGATCTTCACATCGCCCACCTGATCGATCGTCCTGGTATTGGATGGCAGATGAGGGAAGGATACTGTCGGCTTCAGCTCTGACAGATCGATCGTATACTCCGCTTCATACTCCGCATCCGGGTCCGCTTCATAGATCCGGAACGGTTTCTTCGAATGCTCCTTCATATATTCCAGGGTCTTTCCGTCGACCGGGAAGATCCCGTTCTTTCCTCCCGCCTCGATCGCCATGTTGCATATAGTGAAGCGGTCATCCATAGTCAGGTTCTTCACGCCTTCCCCTGTGAATTCCATGGACTTGTAAAGAGCTCCGTCGACCCCGATCATCCCGATGATATGAAGGATCACATCCTTGCCGGAGATATATTCCGAAGGTTTTCCGACCAGATCGAACTTAATGGCGCCCGGCACCTTGAACCAGGCTTTCCCGGTAACCATGCCTGCAGCCATATCCGTGGAGCCTACCCCTGTCGAAAATGCTCCAAGCGCACCATATGTGCATGTGTGGGAGTCAGCCCCGATCACAACATCTCCGGCAGTCACGAGGCCCTGCTCCGGGAGGAGCGCATGCTCGATTCCCATCTGTCCGACGTCGTAGTAATGACTGATGTCGTGCTTTGCTGCATATTCCCTGACGCACTTGCAGTGTTCCGCGGACTTGATGTCTTTATTCGGGATAAAATGGTCCATGACCAGGGCGATCTTATCCTTGTCGAACACTTTATCACTGCTGAACTGATCCATCTCCTTGATCGCGACCGGAGACGTGATATCATTCCCCAGAACAAGATCCAGGTTCGCCTCGATCAGGTCTCCGGCATGAACCTCCGGAAGCCCTGCCGCCCGGGCGAGGATCTTCTGAGACATCGTCATTGACATGTGCTTATCCTCCTCTTTCGCATGTGGTCTTTATTGTAGCCAAAACAATTCAAAATAACAAGGCCGTCCCTTCAAAAATACCTGCATGCCCTCCTGTCTGCCGAACCGCTGCTCAGCGGTAATTTTCCGTCCGCCTGCTCGATCTTCGCAGCTGAAAGCAGCTCGAAGCAAAGCTTCTCGCTGTTTGGTATAAAAAGGGACCAGCCCGAAAGGACCGGTCCCATCTTCTCACTGCCAGGTTCCATGTCAGGAACAGATATCTTTGATATCTTTCTGCAGTCCGTCAGTTGTTGATAAGCTTATCCTCATCGTTCCAGCTGTACAGCTTGCGGATCTCTTCGCCGACCTTCTCGCATTCAAGCTGCTGATGCTTTCTGCGCAGAGCCTTGAAGTGAACCTGTCCGCCTGCTTCGCTCATATCGAGAAGGAAATCTTTTGCAAAGCTTCCGTCCTGGATATTCTTCAGGACCTGTTTCATGGCCTTCTTTGTTTCATCGGTAACGATCTTCGGACCAGTCGTGTATCCACCGTACTCAGCGGTATTGGAAACAGAATACCACATTCCGCCGAATCCGGACTGATAGATCAGATCGACGATCAGCTTCATCTCATGGATGCACTCGAAATATGCATTCCTCGGATCGTAGCCGGCTTCACAGAGAGTCTCGAAACCTGCCTGCATCAGAGCAGTCACGCCGCCGCAGAGGACAGCCTGCTCACCGAACAGGTCGGTCTCGGTCTCGGTCTTGAATGTTGTCTCAAGAAGTCCTGCTCTCGCTCCGCCGATCGCAAGGCCGTATGCAAGTGCAAGATCCTTTGCCTTGCCGGTATAGTCCTGCTGAACAGCGATAAGACACGGAGTTCCTCTGCCTGCCTGATATTCAGACCGTACGGTGTGTCCCGGCGCCTTCGGTGCGATCATGGTGACATCGACATTAGCCGGCGGAACGATGCAGCCATAATGGATATTGAATCCATGGGCGAACATCAGCATATCGCCCTCCTTAAGGTTTGGAGCGATATCCTTCTTATACATGGCAGCCTGCTTCTCATCGTTGATAAGGATCATGATGATATCGGCCTTCTTTGCTGCTTCTGCAGTCGTGCAGACCTCAAAGCCTGCCTCTTCAGCCTTCTTCCAGGACTTGGAGCCTTCATACAGGCCGATGATGACCTTGCAGCCGGAATCTCTCAGGTTCAGCGCATGCGCATGGCCCTGGCTGCCGTAACCGACGATCGCGATGGTCTTGCCCTCAAGAAGGGAAAGATTGCAGTCTTCCTGATAGAAAATCTTTGCTCTCTCTGCCATAGTTTACTCCTCATTCATAATTGATCTTCTTGTGCGTTATCTATCATCTCATACAGCATTGCTGTGTGAAACCTGATCTTAGCGGATGCCCTGCAGGACAGACCTTCTGTCTCCTCACAGATATCTCACATCATCCGACCCTCGTGAAAGACCGGTAATTCCGGTCCTCGCCAGCTCCAGGATCTCATACCCTCCGAGAAGCCTCAGAAAAGCGTCCAGCTTATCCTGTTTTCCGGTAAGTTCGATGATCAGCGAATCATGTCCTACATCGACAACCTTGCCGCGGAAAACATCTGCCATCGTTATGACGCTCTGTCTCTGCTCCGGGCTGACTCTGATCTTCACCAGTACAAGTTCCCTGGTGACGGAATTTTCAGGATCAAGCACCTTGAGATCGACTACATCGACCAGTTTTCTGAGCTGTTTTGTTATCTGCTCGAGAACATCGTCATCGCCTTCCGCGACTACCGTGATCCGGGAATATCTTGGATCTGCGGTCTCCCCTCCGGTAATGCTTTCGATGTTATAGCCTCTTCTGGAAAAGAGGCCTGAGACCCTCTGGGTAACTCCGGCGGTATTGTCCACGAGCAGAGAGATCACTCTCTTTTTCACTTTCAAGCCCTCCTGAAATCTGACAATTTCCTGCATGATAACAATTCCGGCCGTCGTTGTCAATCGAAAACAGCCTGAAATTAAAAGAAATCCCACAAGAGAACTGCATTATCGCAGATTTTTTGCGGGATTCTTTATTAATTCAAAATTATTTTCGAACCTGTATTTCACTGAAAATGATCAATGATCGTGTTCGCAACAGCCTTTGCCATCTTATTCTTATGTTTTCTGTAGAAGTTCATATCGTCGCGGTCGTCGATAAAGCAGGTCTCAAGAAGCGAATAGCTGACGCCCATCTCGTTATAGACTCGGCAGTTCAGCAGCGTCGAAGAAGCAAAGACCGGTGTTCCCGCCCACCAGATCGGCAGTCCGAGATCATGCAGCGCATAGACGATCTTCCTCTCAAGAGAAGTATTGTTCTTGTAGGAGTTCACGTAGGAAGATACTCCGATCATCCTTCCGTTCCCGTAATAATCTTTCACTCCCGCCGCATTGAAATGGATCTCCAGAACGTAGTCGTACTTCATCGCATCCGGGATCCTTGAATACTTTCTGAGAGTGTTATAGGTCTTCTTCTTGTATTTTCCGCTTCCGGTAATCCTCCTCTGGAGGGTATTTCCGTTCACATAATAGGAATTCAGGATATCCCTGTTCTGCTGGAACATATCCAGGCTCTTGTCGAAGATATCGACATTCACCTTTCCGGACTTCTTCAGCTGATAATAGATCCTTGTTCCGAAGTCTCTTGTGTATTCCGCCTCGGAGTACCCGATCCCTCCGGCTCCGCCATCACCCTGTCCGTGTCCGCACAGGATCAGGATGCTTGCCTTGCCCGTGGTTTCCCTGGTGCCTGGCGTATACTTATCCTTCTTTTTCCCCTGGTCTGATGCCTCAGTCTGAGTGGTCTGTGCGTTCTGCGCACTCTGGCCGCTGCCGGCGTCCGATTTGCCCGAGGAAGGATCCGTCACGGCTGCCTTTCCGATCCTGACACCTTCACCATCCACCTTCCAGCCATCCGGCGTCACCTTGTTTTTCGCAAGATTGCCGTTCGCCTCAAGATAATATCTCTTCCCGTTATAAAGGACCCAGCGGTTCCTGGCAATGAGACCGGACTTCATAAGGAAGATCCTTCTTCCGTCCGGGAGGTCAGCAAAACTTCTCGTCACCAGCCTGCCTCTCTCTCCCACTGTCTGAGAGTCAGAGAAGTAATACCACTTACCGTTCACCTTATGAAGTCCTGTGGAGACAACACCATCTGTCCCGAACAGATACGGTCCCTTTTTATCTGCCTTACGGAGTGACGACACGAACATGCGCCCGATCACCCCCGGCCTTCCAGTCTTCCGGAAGAAACGGATCTTCCCGTCCCTTCTGATCCAGCCAGTCTTCAGATAACCTTTCCTGGAAAAGAAATAGGTGTATTTCCCGATCTTTGTCAGACCGGTCGCCCTTACCTTCTCGCCTGACTCATTCTCTGTAACGTACCAGATTTTTTTCCCGGATCTGTGCCACTGTCCTGCCTGCGCCGGAAGAACCAGAAAAAGAGTCAGACAGATAAGCAGCAAAGCCGCAGCTGTCCACTTCCCCGAACCAGATTTTTTCATATACCCCTCCAGATATTTATTACAAATATGACAAAACTATTAAATCGATTATAAACATCTGGCAGGTCTCCGTCAAGGCGTCTGCCGCTCCATTCTCTCTTTCAGCCAGTCGTACATGGCCTCCTCTTTCGGAGGGCAGCCTGCAAGACTATCCCGAAAACCGGAAGTACAGCTGCCTATCCCGATCTCTCCTGTTTTTCCCCGGAATCCCTGACCGATGCATAGTCCCTTCAGCTTCGATATGTCAAAGCCTTCCTCCTGAAGTCTCCTGAGGACAGGGACCAGCGTACCATAGCATGCCGAACAGGACTCTGCTTCATCAACGATCTCTTTCACAGACAGGATTTCTTCAAGCTGTCCCGGATACCCCGCCGGAACCAGCTCCCTGCCGCTGACATACCCGCTGTACGTCTCATTGTAGATCGATACGGATGCATCCTTCAGACTGGAAGAACCGGCTCCGCACCTTTCTGCGATCCTGATATACGGTACTTCACCCGGGTCAAGATGCATGAGGCGGCAGCAGTAGGTATCGTTCAGGACAGGATCACAGGCGGCAAAGAGCCTGTCCTGCTGAACAGGATTTCCTCCATCCTCGAAAGTCAGGTCAGAACAGATACTGTCCGTCAGGATAAAATCCTGGCGGATCCCGGCTGACAGATGTCCGATTGGGTCGAACAGACCCATCTTATGGAATCTGCGCTTTTCCCGGTTCGGCAGGCAGCCTTTCATGTTCTTGAGGGCACAGGTCATCCTGGTCTGGCAGTGTCCTTTCATGACCGGCAGATTGATCAGGAAATCTGCCCTGAGCGGAGAACAGCAGATCCGGATGTCCATCCCCGCGCAGTTCCGTATCTCCGAAGAATCCTTCTGAAGGTCGATGAAAGGTACCTCCATCCGCCTCAGCATATCGCCGAAACCGGTGACAAGCAGGGAATCTTCCGTGCGGTCCCCGACCCAGGACCCTTCCATGACCGTTATCTTCCGGAACCCGGCTCTTTGCAGATACATGATCACTCCTTCCGCGATCTCCGGATGTGTCGTCGCGCCTTCTTCAGCCGGGATCGGACCAAGCAGGTTCGGCTTCAGTGCGATGGAAGCATCGTATGTCCCGCACTTATGAAGGATCATGTCTTTCAGACCTGCCAGTCTGCAGGCTTCTTCTGCCATATCTCTGATTCTTTTTCCGTATAGAACGATGATGTCACTGCGGTTCATGGATCACTTTCGCTTTCTGTGGATCAGGTAGCTGACTGCAATATAGATCACAAGAAGTAGAGCCAGTATGTAGCCGAAGAATCCAAGGGCAGGGATCCCGAACAGGCGGGGCTGCATATCGGTCGTACAGAGGATACTGGAGGAGATGAGAAGCGCCATGACCCAGATCCCCAGATTGAAATGTCTCGAGAGTCTTCCCAGAAGGTCCGTCAGCTCATCGGATGTGTGGATGTCCAGATTGATCCTGGTCTGCCCGCTGGAATATTCTCTGAGGAGTTTCCCGATCATGTTCGGCAGAAGAGTCAGGCTCCTGACTGACTTGTAGATGTTCACCGAAGCATTTCTCATCTCTTCCTTCCAATTGATATGATCAAAGACTTCCTGCCTCATCCTCGCCCTGGCGATCTTCACCATGTTCACTTCCGGGCTGATCTGAGTCAGGACGCCTTCGATATTGTTCAGGCCTCTCGCAAGGAGTGTCAGGCCATGAGGCATCTGGATCCCGTTTTCCTTCATGACATCCATGAGATCTCCCAGGAAAGAAGCGATATTGATATCTCCCAGCCCTTTCCTTCCGTAGGAATGCATCAGACTCTCGATCCCGCTGTGAAGTTTTTTCTTATCCGGCTTCCCATGGAACTTTCCGATCGAAAGGACTGCCTCCTCGATCTTCCCGTTGTCATCGTCGGCGATTCCTTCGATCGCCATCTGGATGGCGGTGCGGTCGTGCTCCGTAAGTCTTCCCATCAGCCCCATATCGATCCAGACAATCTTCCCATCCCGGACCATGATGTTCCCCGGATGAGGATCTGCATGGAAAAAACCATCCGACATCACCTGACGCATCCAGTTGTCGATCAGCTTTTCCCCGATCTCATTCATATCATAGCCCGCTTCCCTGAGGGGTCCGGCATCCGTGATATCGTATCCATCGATATATTCCATCACGAGGACACGTCCGGTCGTGAAATTCCGGTAGAGCCTGGGGACGCAGACAAACTTCACATCCTCATTGAGACGGGAAAACTCTTCCATATTGGCAGCTTCCGTCTGGAAGTTCATCTCCTCCTGAGTGACGACCCAGAGCTCATCAAGCACCTGATCAAGATCAACCGTCCCTTTCACGATCACGTTCGGTACGAACTTCACCGCACGGCGAAGAAGGTTGATGTCTCTCTTCATGGTGTCGTAGATGCCCTCCCGCTGAACTTTGACGACGACTTCTTCACCCGTCGTCAGGACAGCCCGGTGCACCTGTGCTATCGAGGCAGCTCCAAGAGGTCTTTCATCGATGTGAGCAAAGATTTCCCCGTACGGTCTTCCGTAGGAAGCCTCTATGACCCTCACTACTTCCGCAAACGGCATGGCCGCGACATCAGAAGTCAGCTTCATCAGCTCATCGCAGTACGCACGCGGAAGAATGTCCGAACGCATACTCATCAGCTGGCCGATCTTGATGAAAGTCGGACCAAGATCTTCCAGGATCTCTCTGAGCTTTACCGGGGTAACTCCTCTTGAGATTCCATGGGCATGAAGGACCCTCGTGATCTCCCTGAGCCTTCCTGCATAGGTATCCCCTGAAGAATCATGGTCTCTTTCCGGCCCCAGTGCATCCTCATTGATACTCCCGTCGGAATATACCTCTCTGTGACGTTCCTCCTCCTGCTCCTGATAGGAGGATATGCGGTCTGTATGAAACTTCTGGTTATTCTCAGAATCTGTGCTCAATCTTCCCTCTCCGAATCTTCCTGAAAACGCCTCTGCGCAAAACTGCCCCGCCAGTCTCATGGCGGAGCAGCGTTGAGTCCTCAGTCGATATCATCCTCACCTGCATCGATGTCAATCTCTGCGAGCCTTCTCTTCAGCTCTTTCAGGTCTTCATCCGAAAGATGCTCGAGGATCGAAGAGATATCTTTCTTCTCTTCCTTCTGCTCCTTTGCTCCGTGAAGCCGCTCATCCAGATTGTGCTTCAGTTCCTGGTTCAGAGCCTTTCCCTGCTCCACTGTAAGCTCGCCCTTACGGATCATATCCTTCATCAGCTGGTCCGCTTTCTCGGTTCCCTCAGCCGCAGCGCCTACGCCTGCAAGAAACGCTTTCCTCAGGATCTCAGTAATATCAGACATTAAGAATCTCCTTTCCGGGGATATCCCCAAAACCGGATCACAGATTTCTGATCCACACCAGTCCCTTCGGGACGAATATGATCAGCCCCGCTGCCGCCGCACAGATCGCTGCGATCAGAACAGCTCCTGCTGCCGTGTCCTTTGCCTTCTTTGCCAGAGGACGACGCTCTTCCGTAACCAGATCCACCACCGATTCGACAGCCGTGTTCACCAGTTCCAGTGCAAGCACCAGGCCGAAGAGTGAAAGACAGATGCACCATTCCGCAGCCGAGATATGGAAATACCACCCGCAGAGGACAACCAGCCCTGCAACTGTGAGATGGATCTTGATATTCCTCTCTTCCCGGATACATGTCCAGATTCCCTGAAATGCATAACCGAAACTTTGTGCAAGAGTCCCTCTGTGCTCCTTTGACATAGGACACTCCCTCCGTCGTCTGCCGATCTGTATATCTGACTTCGATTATACAATAATACAGACCGTCATTCCAGATAATCTCTCATAAGTCTGTGTCTCTGTTTGAGTTTTCTCAGTGCTTTCGCCTCGATCTGACGGATCCGCTCTCTTGTTACGTTCATCTTCCTGCCGACCTCTTCCAGTGTGCATGGATGGTCTCCCTCAAGACCATAGCGGTACTTCAGGACCTCCTGCTCTCTTGGAGTCAGATCCTGAAGGATCTCTCTGATCTGGTCGTTCATCATCGACTGAGCAGCTTCATCAGCCGGCACGGGTGTGGAATCATCCCTGATGAAATCTCCGAGGCTGGAATCTTCCTCATCGCCTACCGGTGATTCCATGGATACCGGCTCCCGGGAGATCTTCATGATCTCACGGACTCTTTCCGGTTCCATGCGGATCTCTTCAGCGATCTCTTCGACGGACGGGTCCCGTCCGAGTTTCTGGACCAGCTCCCTGGATGCCCGGTTGACCTTGTTGATATTCTCCACCATATGGACAGGTATGCGAATCGTCCTGCCCTGGTCCGCGATCGCCCTGCTGATGGACTGCTTGATCCACCAGGTAGCATATGTCGAAAAGCGGAACCCCTTACGGTAGTCATATTTCTCAACAGCCCTGATCAGTCCGAGGTTGCCTTCCTGGATCAGGTCCATGAGCGACATCCCGTGACCGGTATAATGTTTCGCGATCGACACTACAAGCCTCAGGTTGGCTTCCTCAAGTGACTTCTTGGCTTCCTCGTCCCCAGCCTCCACTCTTTTCGCAAGCTCTGTCTCCTGCTCAGGAGTCAGAAGCGGGACTTTTCCGATATCCTTCAGATACATATGGATCGGATCGGTAACATTTCCGCCATCACTCTCATAGGAACGGCCGGAGCCGCTGTCATCGATTCCATCAAGGACAGACTCCTCTTCCTCGCCTTCGTCCGTCTCATCATCATCATCCGGAAAGTCTGAATCGCCCTGTGCTTCCGGAAGCAGTACATCGATTCCTCTTCCCGACAGGTATTCGCATACTGCCGACAGTTCTTCCCGGGTAGGATTCAAATCAGCAAAAAAATCCGTCACTTCCTGATACTCAAGAGCATCGTCTTCATCTTTTGCCGCAGCTGCAAGCGCCCTGGCCTTTGCGATCAGATCTCGCTTCCTTTTATCCGCTGCATTGTCCCTGTTCTTTACGGTACCTGCCATATGCCTGTCTCCTCAAAAATCTTACAACATTGAGAAATGATTTGACTTTTATTTTATCAGATTTGCACAAACCATTCAACTTATATTGTTAAGATCATGCAGCTTCTGTTTCCTTTCTTCTATCTGCAGCATCCATGTCGGTAATGCAAAAAGCCTGCCACTGGCAGCCTTTTTGCATCCTATGAGATAAAAAAGAAGCGAAGCAGGAACAATCCCCGCTCCGCCTCTTTTCTCTTGTTCTCTCTTACGGCACCTTCAGATGTAATACATATCATCAGCGCTGACATGATGCTCTCTGTAATGGGCGATCAGTCCTCCCAGGGTTTCCTCCTCAAGGATACTGTCAAAGGCTTCATTCAGCCGGTCGATCACACATGTCTGCACCGTCTGCGAGATCCCGTCATCCTGAAGCTTCTCCGGTTCGATGTGATATGCGCCGTCCAGCGCATGCAGGATCTCTGCAACCGTGATCTCTGACGGATCCTTCGCAAGAAAATATCCGCCTTGTGCCCCTTTCACGCTCCTGATGATGCCGGCACGTCTCAGAGCTGCAAAGATCTGCTCCAGATATTGGGCAGATATATGGTTCCTCTCTGCTATGCTTGCAAGGGAAACATGCCCGCACTCAGAATTTTTCCCAAGGTCGATCAACGCCCTGAGCCCGTATCTGCTCTTTCTGGATAGTATCACTCTTCTGCCCTCTGATGTTCTTTACTGCTGAAACAGTGCTGTTGAATAGTAACGGTCACCGGAATCAGGAAGAAGGGCTACGATTGTCCTGCCCTTGTTCTCCGGTCTCTGGGCAAGTCTGATCGCCGCATCAAGGGCTGCCCCGGAGGAGATTCCCACCAGAACGCCTTCCTTTCTTGCAACAAGCTTGCTACGCTCGAATGCTGCGTCATTCTCGACCGTGATGATTTCATCATAGATCTTAGTGTTCAGCGTATCCGGGACGAATCCTGCACCGATACCCTGGATCTTATGCGGTCCGCCCTTTCCTTCGGAAAGGACCGGAGAAGTCGCCGGCTCAACTGCGATGACCTTGACATTCGGATTCTGGCTCTTCAGAAACTCGCCGACTCCAGTAAGGGTTCCGCCAGTCCCGACACCTGCGATGAAGAAATCAACCTTTCCGTCTGTATCGCTCCAGATCTCCGGGCCGGTCGTTGCCTTGTGGCATGCCGGATTGGCCGGATTGGTGAACTGCCCCGGAATGAAGCTGTCCGGAATCTGTTTTGCAAGTTCATCCGCCTTGGCGATAGCACCCTTCATACCCTTCGCACCTTCGGTCAGAACGATCTCCGCGCCATAAGCCTTCAGGATATTCCTTCTCTCAACGCTCATGGTCTCCGGCATCGTAAGGATGATGCGATATCCCTTTGCCGCAGCGATGGAAGCAAGCCCGATACCGGTATTGCCAGAGGTCGGTTCAATGATGACAGAGCCTTCCTTAAGCTGTCCTTTCTTCTCAGCATCCTCGATCATAGCCTTCGCGATACGGTCTTTGACCGAGCCTGCCGGGTTGAAATACTCAAGTTTTGCAAGGATCCTTGCCTCCAGTCCAAGTTCTTTCTCAATATTGACAAACTCAACAAGAGGCGTGTTTCCGATTAGATCTGTTGTTCCCTGATACACCTTGCCCATCGTGATTCCTCCTTTATTATAATACAAATTCTCAGTAATTCCATATCGGATTACTTTGTTTTTTTGATGACTGAATTATAATTCCTAGAAAGTATATATGTCAAGTATGTATTTGTAAAATAAATGTGAAAAAGCCAGGCAGTTCCCTGCCTGGCCATGTCGCCGTCCATACTGCTGCTTTCTGTCCGTCACGATCCTTGCCCGTCATCTGTGACAGTCATCTCTTACTTTCTGTCCTTGTAGCCTTCCAGGAACGAATGCCTCACCCCGTCCATATCCTTCCAGGCAATGATGGAATGAAGGCTCACGTTCTCAACGCTCCTGAAGATATTTGCCTCTATGACAGGATCTTTTTCCGCCAGCTGTGCGATCAGCTGCTTGACATCATCCCGCTTGGAACCTCTTGCCCCGCCGCAGCTGAGACAGTTCTCAGTGAATCTGCAGGCGCACTGGATGAAGTTCAGTCTGTTATGGTCCCTCCATGCTTTGATATCCTTCTCCCGGACCAGGTACAGCGGTCTGATCAGTTCCATGCCTTCAAAGTGCTGACTGTGCAGCTTCGGCATCATGGTCTCCACCTTGCCTGCATACAGCATGCCCATCAGGATCGTCTCGATCACATCATCGTAATGATGTCCGAGCGCGATCTTGTTGCAGCCCAGTTCCCTGGCGTGATGATAAAGATATCCTCTTCTCATACGCGCGCATAGATAACAGGGGTTCCTATCGATCACCGCAACCGTATCAAAGATACGTGTCTCAAATACGGTAAGATCAACCCCGAGGATCTTTGAATTGTCCTGAATGATCTGCCAGTTGTCTTCATTGTATCCCGGATTCATGCAGAGATAGACGACGTCGAATTTCACAGGTCCGTGTTTCTGCAGTTCCTGAAGAAGCTTGGCCATCAGAAAGGAATCCTTTCCTCCCGAGATACAGCAGGCGATCCTGTCCCCTTCCTCGATCAGGTGATAGTCCTTCACAGCCTTCGTGAACTGAGACCAGATCGGCTTTCTGAACTTCTTGATGATGCTCCGCTCGATCTCCGCCGTCTTCCGGCTCCGTTCTTCTTCCTGGTCCTGCTGCATGAACCTGGAAAGTGTCAGGCGAAGATACGCCCTCCATCCTCCTTCCAGATTTGCCGCATCAAAGCCATGTTCTTCGAGTGCCGTCACGATATCCCGGCTGTGGTCTCCGGTATGGCACATGACGACATAGCTCCTGCCTGGATCTAGCATCTTCATACATCCCTCAGGATCTGCCTCGAACTTTCGCTGCGGGACCGAAACTGCCCCCGGAAATGTACTTCGCGTATATTCTTCCTCACTCCGTGAATCGATCATGATCCACTGTTTTCCATCCCCGGTCAGTTTCTCCGCTTCTTCAACTGTCATCGTCTTCATTCGCAATCTTTCCTTCCAGATTATGCACCGGCCTTACTGCACATGATCAGAGCCTCCGCATCGGTCCGAACGGAATATTTGATCTCATATTTGCGCAGATCTGTTTCTTCCTGTCCATCCTTCTGTCAGTCTTTCATCCCTGCTACTTTATCATACACATCCGTGATCTCTTTCCCCGGCGCTGCCGTAGCCAGACTCACTATGACATTCGCAGCAAGCGCAAGTACGAATGCCGGGAGAAGTTCATAGATACCCAGGACCCCGCCGAGAGGCCTTATCAGGAACTTCCAGATAAAGACCATGACTCCTCCGGTAACCATACCCGCAAGCGCTCCGTTCCTGTTTGCTCTTCTCCAGTAGAGAGAAAGCAGAACAACAGGGCCGAAGGAAGCCCCGAAGCCTGCCCAGGCAAAGCTCACGATCCTGAATACAGAGTTCTCCGGATTCCATGCCAGCAGGATCCCGATAACAGCTATGATGCCGAGCGTAGTCCTCGCGATCAGCATCTCCTTCTTTTCGGACATCTTCTTCCCCATGAAGCTGGTAACGATATCCCTCGATACCGATGAGGAGGCTGCGAGAAGCTGAGAATCCGCAGTTGACATGGTGGAAGCAATGATGCCGGAGAGAATAACGCCAGCGATCAAAGCGGGGCCGAAGCCAAAATCACTGAGTCTGTGAGCGATCTGCACGATGATGGTCTCAGATTTGCTGGAATCCGAAAGGATTCCGACAGCTCCGCTTTTACTCATTCCAAGTCCGATCACGCCGATGATGATCGCGATTCCCATTGCAATGACGACCCATACACTTGCGATCCGCCTCGAAAGCTTCAGTTTCTTCTCATCTTCGATGGCCATGAAACGGAGCAGGATGTGAGGCATCCCGAAATATCCGAGCCCCCAGGCCAGCGTCGAGATGATCGTAAGGAGGGAATAAGGCGTCGAAGTCCCTGTGTTCCAGAAATCTGTTTCATCCGGCACATGGCTGGCTGTCAGAGAAAGATATCCCGTAAGATGCTTCGCATTATCCAGAACAGCACCGATTCCCCCAGCCTGATTCACTCCGAACACCAGCACGACGATAAGGGCAGCAGTCATGATGATACTCTGAACCAGATCCGTCAGACTGGCGGCAAGGAATCCCCCAGTCATGGTATAACCGATAACGATCAGCGCTCCGAACGCCATGCTGAGATGGTAATCGATAGAAAACAGAGAGGAAAACAGTTTGCCGATCGCTGCAAACCCCGATGCCGTATACGGAATGAAGAACACCACGATCAGCAGTGCAGAGATCAGAGTAAGGACCCTCCTGCTGTCCCCGAACCTCTTTGAAAAGAACTCCGGGATCGTAATGGAATTATCTGCCGCAATCGAGTATCTGCGGAGCCGTTTTGCAGCGATCAGCCAGTTCAGGTAAGTCCCGATAGCGAGTCCGATCGCAGTCCATGCCGGTTCGGCAGTTCCGGAAAGATAAGCAAGCCCGGGAAGCCCCATGAGAAGCCAGCTCGACATATCGGATGCTTCCGCGCTCATAGCGGTCACGAAAGGTCCGAGCTGTCTGCCTCCAAGATAAAAATCGCCGACATTCGAATTCTTCTTTGAAGCATAAAAACCGATCGCAAGCATACCCGCCAGGTAAGCGGCAATCGCAGCGATGATCCCGACCTGTGATATCTCCATAATTCTCCTCTCTCAGCCGCATTCTTTTCCACCCGGCCGCCGATCACAGGAGCAAAGGAGGGTCCCGCGAAGCTGTGCAGGAACGTGGACCGGATGAAGTTTTACTGCTTTATCGTATTAACATGCTAAAGTATCAGTCGTTGTGCAGGATTATACCACAGGAAATACGAATTGCAAATATAAAGAGCCGCCGCATTACTGCGACGGCTCTTCATTGTACGATCTGAAAAGCTTAGAATCAGAATCTTCCGGATCTTCCAGTTTACTTTGCGTAATCCACAACACGCGATTCGCGGATGAGGCTTACTTTGACCTGGCCCGGATATTCCAGCTCGGATTCGATCTGCTTTGCAATATCCCTTGCGAGGAAGGTCATATCTGCATCGCTGACCTGATCCGGAACTACCATGATACGAATTTCTCTTCCGGCCTGAATGGCATATGACTTCTCTACTCCCTTGAAGCCATTCGCAATATCTTCCAGCTGTGTCAGTCTGTTGGTGTATGTTTCCAGGGTCTCCCTTCTTGCTCCCGGGCGGGCAGCCGATATGGTATCAGCTGACTGTACGATGCAAGCGATCAGGGATTCCGGTTCTACGTCGCCGTGGTGAGACTCCACTGCGTTAATAACGATCTGTGACTCCTTATACTTCCGGCAAAGGTCTGCGCCGATCTGCACATGGGTGCCCTCGACCTCATGGTCGATGGACTTTCCGATATCATGCAGAAGTCCTGCTCTCTTGGCAAGGCGGACATCCACACCGATCTCAGATGCAAGAAGTCCTGACAGATGAGCAACTTCGATTGAATGCTTCAGTGCATTCTGTCCGTAACTCGTTCGGAACTTCATTCTCCCGAGAAGCTTGATCAGCTCAGGATGAATTCCATGAATACCGACTTCAAGGCACGCCTCATCACCGGCTTCACGGATCTCATTCTCGACCTCCTTCTTGGCCTTCTCAACCGTCTCTTCAATTCTGGCAGGATGGATCCGTCCATCCACGATCAGCTTTTCAAGAGCGATCCTCGCCACCTCACGGCGGATCGGATCAAAGCTTGAGAGGACAACAGCTTCAGGAGTGTCGTCAATGATCAGGTCAACTCCGGTCAGCGTCTCGATTGCCCGGATATTACGACCCTCGCGGCCGATAATACGGCCTTTCATCTCATCGTTCGGCAGCTGAACTACAGAGATCGCTGCTTCTGCGACGGTGTCTGCTGCACAGCGCTGGATTGCCTGGACGACATATTCCTTGGCTTTCTTGCCCGCGTCATCCTTTGCCTGGTTCACCAGCTCTCTGTAAAGCTTTGCAGCATCGGTCTTTGCTTCGTCTTCAACAGATTTTAAAAGATATTCTTTTGCCTGGTCGGAGGTTAAACCGGAAATTCGTTCCAGTTCCTGCTGTCTCTGCCCGAGCAGTTTGTCTGCCGCGGACTGTTTCTTCTTCAGCTCTTCTTCCCTTGCTGCCACACTGCTTTCACGACGCTCCAGAGCTTCCGTCTTCTTGTCAGCGGCTTCATCTTTTGCCATGACCCGCTTTTCAAGACGCTGCACCTCTGCGCGGCGATCTCTGGCTTCTCTTTCAGATTCATTCTTGATCCTGAGAGACTCTTCCTTCGCCTCGACAAGTGCTTCACGCTTCTTGGTCTCTGAGAGCTTCAGTGCATCATCGACGATCTTCCTTGCCTTCTCTTCCGCACTGCCGATCGTAGCTTTATCAACTTCTTCACGATGCTTCAATACGGTTCTGGAAGTAAGTGGGACTGCGATGACCAGTGTGATCGCAACAGCGAGTAAAACAGCTAATGCAATCGGCACAGGAGCACCTCCTTACAATATTGAGTTGTCATAAAACTGCAACTTAAAATATTTTACTTTTTTTTGGTATTACTGTCAAGAAGGCGAAAGCTTTTTGCAAAGCCAAGTTCACCCAGCTCAGATCGGGTCGGGTTCTGGTACCCGAATCACTTCCCTGATATCCGTTATGGAAAAACCTTTTCTCATCAGATACCCGATAAGCTTCCTCCTGTCTTCCCAGGAGGCATTCTGCGGATCATAATGTTTCTTTTCAACGAGCTTTCGGATGGCAGCAATGTCTGCACCCTCTTTCTGCCCGTTCTCCGCCTGTTCCTCGCTGATCACGGAGAATGCCTCCTCGATCAGGCCGGAAGACACCCCTTTTTTCTCCAGCTCCAGGGTGATGATCTTTCTGCTCTTCTTTCCGATCCGGAAGCGGATATAATTCTCCGCGTACCTCTCATCATCCGTATAATGAAAGAATGCTACGTACTGAAGTGCATTATCGATGATCTGCTGCGGATACCCGTCCCGCTTAAGCCGGTCCTGCAGCTGCCTGACGGTACGGTCCGACGTCTTCAGCAGGTTCATGCAGCGAAGCCTTGCCCTCTTCACGAGGACCTTTCCAAGAATCTCCTCAAGGACCGCCTCCGGGACCTCGCTTCCCTCATGAAGATGATAGCGGCGGATCTCCCCCATATAGAGGACAAAGGAAGATCCGTCCTCCAGAATGACTTTCCCCTTCTTGTCTGTAACTTTCTGAATCTGGTCGATCATCATGGCTTTTCCAGGTCTCAGGTCCTATCATCCATGCTTTCTTCCGGGACCGCCTCCAGCTCTGCAGGTGCCTGGTCTGCTCCAGAAGTCTGGTCTGCTCCAGCTGCCATATCATCCAGGGCAGTATCGTCCGGATCGATCCCATAATGGACACGCACCTTGTGGGAGATCTCTTCCATCACTTCCGGATGCCCGGCAAGGAACTGCTTTGCATTCTCTCTGCCCTGGCCGATCTTGGCGCCTTCATATGCGTACCACGCCCCGCTTTTGTTCACGATCCCTACGTTCGAGGCAAGATCCAGGACATCACCTTCCCTGGAGATCCCTTTTCCGAACATGATATCGAACTCTGCTTCCTTGAAAGGCGGAGCGATCTTGTTCTTGACGACTTTGATCCTGGTCCTGTTACCGATCACATCACCCTGCTGACGGATCGCCTCGATCCTTCTGACGTCCAGGCGGACGGATGCATAGAACTTCAGAGCACGGCCTCCGGTCGTCGTCTCCGGATTGCCGAACATAACGCCCACCTTCTCACGAAGCTGATTGATAAAGATAACGATGCAGTTTGACTTGCTGATCACGCCGGTAAGCTTGCGGAGCGCCTGGCTCATCAGTCTCGCCTGAAGGCCTACATGGGAATCTCCCATATCTCCGTCGATCTCTGCCTTCGGTACCAGTGCAGCGACCGAGTCAACGATCACGATATCGACTGCACCGGAACGGACCATGGTCTCACAGATCTCGAGAGCCTGCTCACCGTTATCCGGCTGGGAGATATAGAGATTGTCGATATCGACGCCAATATTCTTTGCATAGACAGGATCAAGAGCGTGCTCCGCATCGATAAAGCCTGCGATCCCGCCCCTCTTCTGTACTTCAGCCACCATATGGAGGGCAACGGTGGTCTTTCCGGAAGATTCCGGTCCGTAGATCTCGACGATCCTTCCTTTCGGGATGCCGCCCTGTCCAAGCGCTATATCAAGGCTGAGCGATCCGGTCGGGACCGTCTCAACGTTCATGTTGGCGCCGCTGTCGCCCAGCCTCATAACGGAGCCCTTGCCGTACTGTTTCTCGATCTGTGAAAGCGCTGCCTCAAGTGCCTTCTGCTTCTCTGCATTAAGTCCTTCTGCCGCTGCGGCAGTATCGGTATTCTTTGTTTTTGCCATGCTTCCGTCTCCTGTATTCAGTCAGAATATGTATCGAACTGATGTTCGGAATCAATATTACAGACAATCGGCCTTCCTGTCAAGACTGATTCTCTCTTCTTCAGTTAAAGATCCGGGGAAACTTCTGCCGAATGAAGCGGGAAAGATATGCATCGCTTCCCGGCAGTATAACGTGACTTACTGGCACACGCCTCATATTGGCACACGCCTCATCACATGCGGAGATAAAAGAACTGTCATCTCAGTTTATATCGGATATCTTCCTTCAAGTCAAGGCAAAGATCAGAAGGCCGTCTCTGTCAAAGATCGGAAGGCCGTCTCTGTCACCGGTTTCCTGAGGCCGTTGTCATCGGAAGCAGGTTATTGTAAAATACAGGTTGCGTAATGCTTGGATAAGCATAGACGATTCTACCTTCAAAGGACACTGCATATGAAAAAGATCTCCATTATCGTTCCATGTTATAACGAGGAAGAAGCGCTGCCATATTTCTTCCGGGAAACATCAGAAGTTCTCCGGAATATGGATCAGACCGATTACGAACTCATCTTTGTGAACGATGGCTCTTCCGATAAGACACTTGAGATGCTGCACCGCTTTGCGGAAGAAGACAGTCACGCTTTCTATATCTCCTTTTCGCGCAACTTCGGCAAGGAGGCAGCGATGTATGCCGGTTTCTGCAATGCTTCAGGTGATTATATAGCAGTCATGGATGCTGATCTGCAGGATCCTCCGTCTCTGCTTCCGAAGATGAAGCAGATCCTGGATTCCGGCCAGTACGATTCCGTTGCAACCCGCCGCGAGACCCGGAAGGGCGAACCCAGGGTGCGCAGCTGGTTTGCCCATAAGTTCTATCAGATCATCAACAAAGTGTCCGATGCCGATATCGTCGACGGCGCCCGCGATTTCCGTCTCATGAAGAGAGAGATGGTCGACGCCATCCTTGCAATGAACGAGTACAACCGCTTTTCAAAGGGGATCTTCGGCTGGATCGGTTTCCGCACTTACTGGCTTCCTTACGAGAACGTAGAGCGCGTGGCAGGTGACACGAAGTGGAGTTTCTGGAAACTGTTCCGCTATGCCATAGACGGCATCGTCAACTTCTCCCAGACTCCTCTTGTGATGGCTTCCTGGCTTGGCTTCATCATGACATTCATTGCATTCTGCATGATCATCTTCATCGTTGTGAGGAAACTGATCTTCGGTGATCCGGTTGCCGGGTGGGCTTCTACGATGTGTGTCATCATCCTGATCGGAGGTCTGCAGCTTTTCTGTATGGGGATCATGGGACAGTACATCGCCAAGACCTATATGGAGGCCAAGAAAAGACCGCACTACATCGCATCAGAGTCCAATATCAGATCTGCGACACTGATCCGCTGACAGGATCCGGCTTTCCAGGTCCCCTTTCCCCGCGGGAAAGGGGGCCGCTTTGGTGTCTGGCCTGTTTCTTATCCGGATCATGCCTCATGCAGCATGACCCTTTCTCTTCTTCCTGCTTATTATCACTGCATATCCCGCAAGCATGACAGCGCCTGCTGCCGCAAGGAGAATTCCTTCCTTCAGCCCCGGGGTCATATACCTGAGTTCGACCTGACGATCTCCTTTGCCGACCCGAAGGCCCGAAAATCCGGTATCCGCTCTCATCAGTTCCCTTTTGCTGCCGTCCACATAAGCCGTCCATCCTCTTTCATACGGGATCGAAAGAAACAGGATCCCATCCTTCTCCGGATCGATCTTTCCGGTGATCCGACGTGTTGAGAATGTTCTTCCGTCATCATGATAATCGACGTCTGTAAGGACTGACCGCTGCAGCCTTTCAATCTGCTTTCCTGCCTTTGCAAGCGGCTGAAACAAGACCTGCAGGTCGATCGCATAAGTACCCGTTTTTCCGAATACCAGATCATAGCCGGTCATCGGGACTCCGTTGTCGTAGCCCGTATGGATGATATAGTCATGTTTATGGTCCGTCCATCTGTGCCCTTCAGGGAAGTAAGAAAAATGATACCAGCCCTTCTGTCCGTCAGCGTAATAGCCGGTTACTGTAAATTTGTACTGATCGATGCTGCCTCTGGTTACATCAAGCCCCTTCAGATACAGGTATGTCTCGCCCTTTTCCTTTCCGGAAAAAGAGATGTGAATCTTACTGTTTTTTCTGGTTACCTGATACAGACCTTCGTCTGTGATCTTCACGCCATCGTCAGGACGGATCGTACAGCTGAGCTTCTCATCATCAAATCTGCAGTCAGCCTCAGGAAGGTCCTCCTCAGCATCCTTATCGCTTACGACAACTCCCTCAAGCAAAGCCTGCTGACGCTGAACGGGATCCATATTCCGGTAATCCTCACGCGGGACGCAGTGATCAAAGACGATACCCAGAGGCAGTCCGAACCTGCTTCTGTAGAAGGGATAGGTCCCCTGCATCGGGTTTTCCTTCTCCGTCAGTGCAGTAAAGCCATAAGGGACATACGTTGTCTTCGAAGCATTATAATATCTTACCCCGGTCAAGGCCAGAAGCATCATCCTGCCTTCTACGCCGTCGTACATATAGTCTCTTCCATTCGCTACCGCAAGTTCCTTCATCCAGCTGTCGATATACGAATTGGCGACGCTCCAGTAATACTGATTGCTCGCAGTTCCATACATAGCATTGGAATTCCGGGTAAGATTATTGCCTGAATACCGGAATGCATCCGATGCCCCCAGATAGCGTTCTACCGGGTATGCTTCCGAGCGAAGCAGACTGAAGCTATCGCCTGTCGACACCTTCTCATCCTTGCCCTGATCAAAATCAGCTGTATAGGAATCCCAGTCACAGAACTCGCTTACATAATCATCAAACCGCGGTGAGTATCGGAAGAAGCAGATCGTGACCGCACTGATACATGTGATAAGCACAAAGCCGCTCCTGCAGACCGCCGCGCGTAAGCCCCGGCTATCTGAAAGCAGCACTTCACGGTGTTTCCCGGTGAAAAACAGGCAGACGAAGACGATTCCGGTCACAGCCTGGACTCTCGTACTCCATGCCGCCGAATGGTCCGAAAGCCGGAAAGAAAGCAGCAGGTAGGCTGCAAGCACACACAGCAGCAGCGCTGTCTGCCAGATCCTGACATTCCGTATCTGATCACAGGCAGTTACAAAGAGGTACGCCGCAGCCAGGCTTATCGCCCAGATCCACCTGGTATGCATATAGGTAAAGGCGGATACTGCAAAACTGAAATAATGCGACACGGATACAAAAGCAAGGAGCAGGATCAGGACTTTCCACTTTCTTTCTGCCTCTGAAGAAAGGAATAACAGGATGATCGCAGCTAACAGGATCCCGGAGAATACGATATAGTCAGTTCCGGAATCGGAAAGAAGGAGCTCCCCTTTGCGGAAGATCTCCTTTGGTGTGACCGGCCCCGGAAAGACGATCTTCTCTCCCGACCGCTGACTCTGGGAGAGGCCCGCAATAAAGGGAACAAGTGTCACACCGCCCAGCATAGTCGCGGGGACAGCAGCAAAAAGAAGTTTCAGCAGAAAGAGAAAACCTTCTTTTACCTTTCTTCCGAAGACACTGTACGCCCTCCATACTGCATACAGGACGATGAGAACAACGATCATATAGAAGAAAACAGCATTGCTGACTGCACTTAAGAACACTGCAGCAGCATACAGGCCGATCTTCTTTTCCTTCAGCAGCTTTTCGATCCCCAGTACAAGAAGCGGGAAAAAGACCAGATAATTGAGAAAGAAAGGATGACGTACACCATACTGCGCCGTAAAACTGCAGAAAAGATATGCGATCGCACCGGAGAGCACAACGCTTTTATTGCGATGCTTTGTATAAAAACACAGCTCCGAAAAACAGATCCCCGCACAGTAAAGTCTCAGGAAGATAAGCGCTGTATAGAGAGATGCCATATGCTTCCTGCTGAAAAACACCGCAGTAAAAGCAAATGGATCTCCCACCACATAATAATGAAAAGTACCGATGACATCAGCACCGTACCCTGCGCTGAAGGTCCAGAGCGGAAGCTCATCAATATGGCCGGTGAAAAAACTTCTGAAAAAGCTCCGCAGCCATTCCGAATAGAAGGCGAGAGCCTTGACATGCTGCCAGTGTCCGTCTCCCATGCGGATAAGAGACTTTCCTGTCAGCAGAAAAGGAAGAAATGCCGCAAGTAAGCAGATCAGAAAGAGCAGGCTAAAGTCCAGATAGTATCTTGCCCGCGAAAATTTTCTTACATCCTGTTGATTCAAAAGATCACTCATGCGGCGTTCCTCCATCCATTATCCCAGGGTATTCACCGAATGATCAGTGCATCAGATGCGTTCTCCCAATCTCTTTCAGCTGTTTATTCAGTGCACTTACATACACTTTGCGCAGCTTCTGATATTCCTTATCCTCTTCCTCCCAGTTTGCATAATCACTGTCTCCTCTGTGATCCGTAAATTCATAATTCTCCATCAGGAAGTCAAGGATATAATTCGTGTACTTCGTGGCTCCGAGCAGGTTGGTATGGGATTTATTGTAAAAATCAGTCTCCCAGTCCAGCCCGATCTTTTCCTGATCTTTGCAGGCATTCAGGAAAGGCACCCCATACTCCTTCGCAATGTCCTCCATCGTGTTCAGATCCGCGGTATCCTCCTTCGTATACTGAAAAGGAGCAATCACGATGATCGCTTTCTGTCCGATATCCTGGCAGTATTCCAGGACTTCCCGAAGAGCTTTCTCTCCCGTCTCATCCATCGGCTGTCTGATATCCGGGTCATACGGTATCACATCGATCGGCAGGATCGCCTTGGCCATCGCATATCCCATATTCTGATACTCATTCTTTTCGACTACCTTCTCCGGCCCCAGGATGGCTTTCTTCCAGCTTGCCTTGCGGAAGATCGTCCAGTAGTTCTCATGATTCAGGATCAGAGTCAGGTAGAAAGGAAGCTGATCACTCGAAAAATGAGTTCCCTTCAGCTTGTTGAAATGATTGATGATCTTCCAGCGAAACAGCTGGTTCGGATAGTTTTTCAGATAGCGATAGAAATTGGTCGTAAGCCCAAGGTCCGTCCTCGATCCCATAAAGCCTCTTCCATCCAGGATAAGGACCTCCGGCTTCTGTTTTTTCAGGACCTCCTTCACGGAGAAGATCATATTTTCGCCGACGGCACCGGCGATCCCATAAGCATATGAAGTCAGGCCATATTTCTCCCAGCCTTCCATGGGGTTGTAAAACCGGTAAACACTGCTGGAACCTATCGCGACGGCATCCAGTGAATTCTCCGGCTGATTTCTCATATCGATCAGCCTTTCAGAGATCGGTCTGTCGTACATGATCGTGAAAAACTGAAACAGCATGACCAGGATCAGCAGAAAGGCTGCCGCCTTGACCAATTCTGTTTTCCTTATCGGTCTTTTTCTGTCAGCATGAATATGGTTCATCATCGTAAATCCTTTTTCCTTAACCCAGAAGCTGAACTAGTTTTTTCCTCTGCAGTTTTCCATTGAAGGATCTTGGGATCTCATGGCTGATCACGATCCTCTGAGGCACCTTGTCGGCGTCTACATGCTCTCTCAGGTACTGCATCAGCGCTTTCTTATCAAGCGTATCCTCATCCGCATCGACGACAAGGACCGGTATCTGTCCTGACATCCTGTCTTTCTTCGGAATACATGCACAGTCACGGATCCCCGGGAAGCCGGCAGCAGCTTCCTCGATCTCATCCGGAGCGATCTTGATCCCTCGGAAATTGATCACGTCGTCAGCTCTTCCAAGCACATAGACATATCCATCTGCGTCGATATATCCTTCATCTTTTGAGAAGATGTACCCGTCCTTCATCACGCTTTCCGTAAGCTCTTTCTGTCTCCAGTAACCCTTCATGTTCATGGAACCCGCACATGCCAGAAGCCCCATATGGTCCGCATCCGACCGGATCTCCCTGTGGTCTTCATCCGTCACGATGAACTTCGCATGAACGGTCGGCTTTCCGATGCAGTGCTTCCTGTCTCCATCGCCTGAGAAGTCAAGCACACAGCTCCTTCCCGATTCCGTTGAACCGTAGAAATTATAGAGATGAACACCCGGAAATGTCTTTTTCAGGCTGTCCTTCACTTCATCGTTCAGATAGGCTGTTCCCACCTGGATGTAATCCAGCTGATCTGAGAAAACAGAGAACTTTCCCCTTGAGAGCTTCATCAGGACCGAAGCTGCGGTCGGCGACAGATCCATGGCGGTCGCATGATAGTTCTTCACCAGGTCATAGATATGCTTTACCTGGGAAACCCCGCTGACCAGAAGCAGACAGCCTCTTCTGAGAAAGTTCGCATAACTGCAGCGGATCGCATGGGAATGACTGAGAGGAAGAGGCAGCAGTTCCACATTGCCTTCCCTCATCGCGACACCTTCGGCTATATTTTCCGCAAGAGCTACGTTATTGCCATGGGTTACCTCAACTCCCTTGGACTTTCCGGTCGTACCGGTCGTGAACAGGATCTCCGCAGTATCCGTTTCCTTTGGAGCATAGAAACGTTCGATATCTTTTCCGTCCTTCTCCGGAAGATCTGCATAAGAAACTCTGATCTCCCTGAGCCCTTCCCACGGAACCTCTCTGTCAGACACAAAGATCTGTGGCTCCGTCTCCGAGAAGATGTCCCTGATCCTTTCATCGGCGGCATCTTCCTCGACCGGGACAAAGATCGCACCCAGCAGCCAGCATGCCAGATCCAGGCTCAGGTATTCTGCCTTGCCATTGCAGGATGCCAGTACTCTGCTTCCATACCCGACACCCCTTGTCCTCAGGCCGCATGCCATAGCCTTTGCTGCGTCATACATCTGACCGTATGTATGCTCTCCGTCTCCGTCAACGACTGAGAGGGCATCCGGGTACTTTCCTGCCCATTCCGAATAAACCTGCAGTATAGAAGAAATCATCACTCACCTCGAAATCCTGTCTGTCAGAAATCCATGTAGATAAAGGACGATGCATTGTATCCCGGTCCGTATTTGCCGAACAGGATGACCAGGAAGAACAGAAACAGATACACTGCCCAGCGGAAAACGATATTTCGTCCCGCCAGATGTTCCCTGATATTCCAGCCGCGTTCCTTCAGCACGGATGTGAAAAACAGAAGGAACACTGCCGCAAAGCCGATCAGAAACTCCATCTTGCCGAGTCCGTAGTGGAGAACAGTCGCCTTGAAAGCGCCAAGCCCCGGATGTGTCAGCATTTTCCGGAAGATCACTCCCGCTGCCGCGATCGATGGCGCCTTGACGATCGTCCTCGGCACGATACCGCAGAGAAGGAATGTCCTCAGGATACGGAATACATGAAATTCCGGGGAATCCGGATCAAAGTGAAGTACTTTCAGCATCTTCGGATAGACAGGCTTCATCAGGACGCTCAGGGCGATGATACCGCCCTGCCAGAGAGCCCAGAGCATATAGTTCCACCCTGTCCCATGCCATGCACCTGTGGCGATCCACACGGCGATCAGAGCACAGATCGTAGTCGTATTCTGTCCTGCTCTCGGCCCGAACTTCTTTCTCATGGACCTTGACAGCTTCTTGACTCCGCCCGATACGGCGACCGGCATATTCAGATAATCGCGGAACCATGCTCCGAGAGTGATATGCCATCTTCTCCAGAAATCCTCAACGCTTACAGCAAAATAAGGCTGAGCAAAATTCTTGTCGATCTCAATCCCGAAGATCTGGGACATTCCCCTTGCCATATCAACACAGCCGGAGAAATCGGCATAGATCTGGATCGCATAGATGACCATCGTAAAAAAGAGCAGGCTTCCGGATGCCTTCTGATAGTCTTTCAGGACATTCGAGACGAACGGGGCAAAGCGGTCAGCTATGACAAGCTTCTTGAAGAATCCCCACAGCATCAGCTGAGCGCCGAAGCATACTCTTTTGTAATCAAAGTAATGAGGTTCCCGGAACTGAACCCCGAGCTTGTCATATCTCGCGATCGGTCCCTGAAGGATATGAGGGAAATAGCAGACATAGAGGAGATACCGGAAGAAATTCGTCTCCGCCTTATATCTTTTCCAGTATACGTCAAGAACGTAGCCGACGGTGGAGAAGGTATAGTAGGATATCCCAAGCGGAATGATCACCATAAGGGCCGGGTCTTCTGCCCCGGCTGCGGCTGCGATCAGAGCTGCGATCCTTTTGGCAAACTTCGTATAGAAAAGACAGGCAAGTACAAGAAGGATGGTGACCCACATGATCCGGGATGCTGATCTCTTCTCTGCTGCCCGGATGGCCTTCTTCTCATCCCTAAAAGACGCAGAAGCCATGCGGACTGCTGCATCTTCATGGATATCAGAGATCTTCCGGGCCCCCAGATAGGTCAGGAGCGCTGCCCCGATCATAAAAGGCAGAAACGAAAGCCCTGCCTTTGCGTAGAACAGAAGGCTTCCGGCGAGAAGTACTACCCATCTGCCGCGTGCCGGTACGACAAAATACGCGACCGCCAGAGCGATCAGAAAAACGAGAAAATAAAAGGATACGAATGTCATCGGTAATGTCTCACTGCTCGTCCTGCAATCTTGTCACCAGTTCAGCCATGGCATCGATCGTGTTGAAGTTCTCCGGTACGATGTCATCCATGTCGATCTCGATCCCGAACTCATTCTCAAGTTCAGAGATCAGCGCGGTCAGAGTCAGGGAATCGATCACTTTGTCATCGATCAGCGCCTTCTCGGAGGCATAATCAACCGAGTCGTCCATTTCCTTCAGAATCTCAAGAATCTTCTCTTTCATGATATCTCTCTCCTTTTTTGAATTGTTTATCAAAGAGTGCTGAAATACGGCCAGTACTTCAGAAGAAGCCAGCTTGCGCAGCTCATCAGCACAATTGTGATCACGGTAAGTTTCCATCCATTCTTCAGCATGTACCTTGGCTCGAGGCCGTAGCCGACCGGGATCGCCCGGATCGAGGTCGGGAGCATATAGGAAAGGTTCACACCGATCGTGGCGATATAGATATACGGGACCGGATCGAGTCCCGCTCCCTGCGTGATGGATATGATGATCGGCAGGGAGACTGCCGCGGTGGCAGTGTTCGAAGTAATATCAGACAGAAGCAAAGTAAAGGTTATGATCACGAAGATCATAAGGAACCCGCCTTTCATGCTGATTCCTGCGATCGCATCTCCGATGTCCTGGGCTGCCCCGGATTCATTCATCAGAGTCCCGGCGGCAAGTCCTCCCGCAAAGATATAGATCATCTCCCAGATCAGCTTTGTCTGCACCTTCTTCCAGACCATCAGCCTTTTCCCATCCGATCCGCGGACCAGGAAGGAAAGCACAGCACAGGCAAGGAACACATAGGCTGGTTTCAGTCCCGGCAGAAGTCCCTGATAAAACTGTCTTGTAAAAGAAAGAGCCGCAGCCGCAAGAAAAAGTCCTAACGACCACCTCTGCTCTGATGTCATCTTACCCATCTTCCTGTAGTTGTCAAGGAAGTACTGTCTTGATCCGCCGAGTGTGTCGTCTTTCTTCACATCGCCCAGAAGGAACAGGATATTGCTCACAACGATGATCAGCATGATCGGAAGGAAATGTGCCACCCATGATGTATAGAGGTATTCCTTACCGCTGATCTGCTGCAGATAATCCACGGTAACCAGGTTCATGGCGCCGCCGAGAGGAGTCGCAAGTCCCCCTACTCCTGCCGCATAGACGACCGTAAGGAGCAGCTTGCTTCCCTTTCTGCTCTTTGCTATGTCGCCTTCTCCCACATAATTCAGCATGGCTGCGGCGATCGGTGTGATCGTAGCAGCGACTACCGCATTCGGCAGGACCGCCGACAGGATCGCTGCAAACAGATACCAGAAGATGACCTGGTTTCTCAGACTATCGCCGATCAGACTGAGCAGCATCGCCGCTATCCTCTGATCAAGACCGGTAAGTCCCCAGGACACCGTCAGGATGGAAGCGCCCAGCAGCAGGATAATAGTCTCCGAGGCATAGTTTGAGATCACCCTGGACATATCGGTCATCTGAAGGATGGCGTTAAGCACGATCGGCAGAAAGCCTGTGATCGCATAATCGACCGGAGCTGTGACCCACCAGAAAGCTATGAATGCAACCGTACCGATCGCTGCCCGGCTGCTGAACTCCGGAAAGACGGAGCGCGGCAGCAGAAAGATGCACAGGATAAGGATCAGCGGGCCGGCAAGTATCAATGTTGTTCTTCTGATCATACTCATATCGTTACTTCAGAACTTTCCTGACTTTCTTTCCGATGATCTGCCGGAAGATCTTGTATCCCTGTGAATTCGGATGAAGCAGGTCCGTATCAAACAGACTGCGGATCGGATATCCGCTGCCGTTCAGGAAGCTGGATGCTACGTCAATATAGTATACATTCTGCGTCTTCCCGCAGAACTTCTTCACTGCTGCATTGGAGTTTCTCTCTTCCTTCCACGCTCTCTGCCTTCTCCAGTTGATCAGCATAGACACGTAGAAGATCGGAACATCCTTGCCGAGAGAAGCTCTGAGCTTTCTTATCAGCAAGGTGATCCTTTCGGCGCTCCTCTTTCCGGAGATCCTGCCGCTGTCACCGATATCATTGCTTCCGACAAACAGTACGACCGCATCCGGTTTATAAGGTACGATCAGCTGTTTATAAAGTACAAGCCACTGGGAAGTGGTCGTCCCTCCGATCGCATTGTTGATTACATTATAGGAAGGGAAAGCGGACTGTGCTGATATCCAGCGGTCCACCGCTGAGCTTCCAGCGATCAGGACGGTCTTGCGTTTTTTTACGGCCGCTTCAACTGCCTCATTGGCTGATACCAGCCTGTTCTGAACTTTGCCGTAAAATCCCGTCTCCTTCGGCAGGACACATACCACCATGTGGCAGCTGTGTTTTTTATACTTTGCCGTTATGACCGCCAGACCTGGCTTCCGTGTATAGATGATACCGCTTCCGCTCACGGTAACGATCTTATTATTGGAAGATGTATAGGATACCTTCAGCTTCTTTCTGTTAAGCACAAGCCTGAGACTTCTGTTCTTCACCAGCATGCAGGATGGCTTTGAGAAATGAAGCCATGCACTTTTGTCTTTTTCATAGCGCTTTACCAGAGCCCTGAGCCGGTTCTCCTGGTTCAGCGAGAGGCATGGAACAGCGGGCACTTCATCATCGGAAAAATCATCTTTGGCCGGAAGCGACTTCGCCTGTTTCCCGCCTGCATCCACTCCCCACTCGGTCACGGAAGAGATGGTACCGGATGCGGCAGACACGGCTCCCGCCCAGGACAATGCCATGATCCACGCCATGAGCAGGCTTATGAATCGTTCTTTCCAATTCTTCATTCTTTCTTATCCCCGCTGAAAATCATTCCATAACAGTACAAAAATTGCTTTTATGATAACGCATCGGCAATTATTAATCAACCGTAATACATTCTTAAATATTATTGTAACATATTTTCCCGATCAGTATACCTGCCGGGTCTCCTTGCGGTAGAGCTCTGGGATCTCTGTATCCAGTCCCGGGACCCTCTCTTTCAGAAGGGCGATGATATGATCTGATTCCTTTTCCTTGTTCGGGATCAGCTTCAGGACTTGTCTGTCATCGTACTCGACGACGACCCCTCTTGACGGAAATGTACCCGCGCAGCTGCATCCGCTCTTGATCTGAAAATCGTGCGGATACGCTCTTCTGATCCGGTCGAGCGGGAGATACTTCACTCCGAAAGGCCCGTATGTCTGATAGAAGGCTTTCCTGCCAATCCTCCATCTTTCCGCCCTCTCGGCTGTCGAATAATCCTGCGTAAGGTCCTCGTCCACGACTCCGCTGATAAAAGGTGTGAATCTCATTCTGTTTTTCCTCCAATGGAATAAAAAAGACGCCTTCCCGAAACAGAAGACGCTGCATGAGCCGGAAATGGGACTCGAACCCACGACCTACGCATTACGAATACCCTTCACGTGCTCAGCCTGCTTTTTCATACTTTCTTATATCTTAGCAATTTCCCGGATTCTTGTACACTGCCATCTTCTCACGCCTCATCTTATCTTCTCATGTCTTTTCATGAAATATTCCACAAATTCTCAGAAGTCGATGGCCATCCTGCTGGATTCTTCTTCGTCCAGCTGTCTGACGTGGGTGTCGACGACCCGGTAGATGCGGCTGCACATGCTCAGGACGGTCGGCCGGTGGGTGGTGACGATGCAGGTCCGGTCCTGTCTCTGGGTGATGATATTCCTCAGGACTTCGCGCTCGGTAGTCACGTCGAGGGCGGAGGTCGCCTCATCCAGGAGCATGATCGGCGCATCCCGCAGGATGGCCCGGGCGATGGCGATCCTCTGGGACTGTCCCTCGGAGAAGCCGCGTCCGCGCTCTCCGATCGGGCAGTTGATCGTATCCGGCATATCCTTGATGAAGTCCCAGGCGCAGGCGGTCTTCAGGGCTTCGATGATCTCTTCGTCCGTCGCGTCCTCTTTGGCCATGCGGAGATTCTCCGCGATCGTCCCGGACAGGATCGTATTGCCCTGGGGCACGTAGGAAAAGAGATAGCGATAGTCCGCATTCATGGGCAGTGGCCCGCCCCCTGCGGTCGACAGGGTCACCTGGCCCTGGTCCGGATGGACCAGCCCCAGGATCAGGCGGATCATAGTCGTCTTGCCTTCCCCGGACGGTCCTACCAGCGCCACGATCTCGCCAGGATGCGCCACGAATGACGAATCCGTAATCACCCTCTTTCCCTCAATGTAGGAAAAGTCCACGTTGGCCATCTCCACAGAATATCCAGCCGTCCCCTGAGACGGAGGAAGACTCTCGCCCTGCTTCACATGACTCTCCTTGGGAAGCTCCGTCAGCTCCCGGATCCGGTGGGCAGAGATCGAACTGTTCATGAAATTGGGAATGATCCCGACCACGTTGTTGAAGGCCGAAGACAGCTTCCCCCTCTGCTCCAGAAAGAGAGTCATCGTGCCGTAGGAGATCCTGTGGTTCCAGAGCAGGAAGAGGCAGTAGCCGAAGGCAAGGTACTGGACCGCCATGCCCAGGACCGACAGAAAGACACCTGTCTTGATGGAAAAGAGATTGTAGTCCAGCTGAATGTCCTTGTAACGGTCCTGCCAGCCGCGCAGCTTTCTCTCATAAAGCCCTGTGATGCCAAATGACTTAATGGTGTCGATATTGTAAAACGTTTCCACCTGAAAGGCCGTGACCTTGCTGGACATGGCCCTGACCTTCTTGCCGTACTCTCTCTGCCTGCGGACCAGGAATCTGGACATGAGCAGCATGACCGGCGCCGTGCAGAAAGACAGAAGCGCCATGACCTTGCTGTAGTGCCAGATCACCAGGAAGGTCGCGACAAAATTGTAGACAGCGATGATGACGGAGGGAAGCCATTTGATCGCATTGCTGGCAACCGTATTGGTATCATTGCTGAACCGGTTGAGGATATCGCCGCTGGAATAATGGCTGAGGGACAGCCACTCGGAATCTACGATCTGATCAAAGATATCCGCCTGGATCTCATTGTTGATGGAGATGCTCAGCTTCAGGGTATACCGGTTCATCAGGTTGTTGATGACCAGGCTGAAGACCGCGCTGCCCAGCATCACACTGATCAAAACCGGCAGCAGCTCGTACTTATAGCCGGTGATGATGTCGATCATGTACTTGCTGGCGACCGACGCGACCAGACTAAGGGTCGTGCTCACGATTCCCAGCAGGGTGTAGAAAATGATGGCTCCCTTGAAGCGGACGCTGTAGCCGAAGATCCAGCGCCAGTCATCCAGAATCTCCCCGAAGGTCCCGTCCTTCCAGGACCGGACCAGTCTGCGGACAGAGTCGAACTCGAACAGGCCGGGGGCTCCCGACGTTGAATCTGTCTTCTCGCCCGCACCAGAGGCGGCTGCAGCCCCCCGCGTGCCGCCTGTGGCATCTGAAGCAGTATTTGTGCTGTTTTTCGTGTCAGGATCAATGCCTGCCATAGGAAGCCTCCGCAATCAGTGATCAATCTAATAAGCACCTTTTGTACCCGGCTTACGACGCAACTTACACTTTCAGGTCGCCGGAGTACCCGGAACAAGATCTGCAACAAGGATCTCCGGGATGTTGTTAAGCCTTGGAATCTTGTCCCGGTTTCCAAGCCCTCTGGACAGGATCAGGGTACTGCTGCCATCCTGTGAAGAATAGAGGCCCTGGAGCCTTCCCGGAAACCAGCCAAAGTCCGGCCCGTACAGGCCGCCGATCAGCGGGAAGATCATCTGCCCTCCGTGCACATGGCCGGACCACACGGTGTCGATCTGATAAGCGTCCAGACTGCCCCACTGCAGCCAGGCAGCCGGCATATGGCAAAGCAGCATCGTCTCCCGGTCCGTATTCTGGAAGTCTTCCAGATAATGCACTTCCTCCGGATCCGCTTCGCCCGAACTTTCCAGATCCGGTCTCAGACAATAACCGTAGATCCCGCCGACCCGAAGCTGCACTCCATGAACCTCAAGATCCACATAAAAGCGTTCCAGGACCGTTCCGCCGGCGCTCTCATACAGCGCCTTCAGGTCCGTCCCGCATCTCTCCTCATACTCTACCTCATGATTGCCATAAGAGATATAGGTCGGCGCGATCTGCGAAAGCTTCTCAATCAGATCGACCGCGATATCTGTCCGCTCATCGTCCGAGTTCAGAAGATCCCCGGTCAGGAAAATCAAGTCTGGCTTCTGGGCGGCCACCACTTTCACCAGGCGGGCATTGCCTCTGCCAAACTGGCTGTTGTGGAGATCCGTAAGCTGGACGATACGAATCCCGGAAGCTGCATCTGAGGTATTCGAAGTATTCGAGGTATTCGAGGTATTCGAGGTATTCGATGCATTCGAGGCATTATGCAAAGGGAGCTCGTAATGAGTAACGGACAGAGCATATCTGGAAAGAATGAATGATAACACCAGGAGACATGCCAGTGCCGCCAACAACACCCAGAGCACACGAACCCTTACAGCTTTTGCCATTTTCCCATTCGCTCCCTGATATCCTTCATCCCTTGATACCTTTCACATATTGATATTCTACGCGTCAGCATGTCAAGCCAAACAGGACCAGCCCACCAGTTGCCAGAATCTTACAGCAGATTTTCCGGCTTCACAGCGCGTCCTGTCCATCCCATGCTTTTCGCCCAACTACGTACATACTCTGGATCTTCCGTGATATCCGGCTTTTCGCCTGTTTCCGCAAGTCTGGCAAGCAAGGAGGGATCCTTCATCGTCCGCAGGTCTCTGATATACCCGTATATGCCGCCGCAATCATCCATCAGCGACAACCCATCTGCTGCAATGCAGACCGGCCGCTCCTTCTCTGATACGAACCGGATCTGTTCATCAGAAGCCGCGTCCTCCTCGAAATACACTTCCTCGCATGTGATCCGGACCTGCCAGTTATCGCCGTAATCATAGCTGTACAGAAGCTCCGAAGTCACCGGAACAGGAGAAAGATCCGTCTGCTCCACCATTTCCCGGTATGGCCCGGCCGCCTGCGCCAGCTTCTTGCTCTTGCGGCGCGTGTGCAGAAAGCGGGCATAAAGCTGGGTATATTCCGCTTCCACCCTGTTGAAGCCCATCTGAGCATCAAGAGAAAAAATATCTCCCATCCCATTCCAGCATTTCACCAGGCCCGGCCAGTCGAGCCGGCTATCGTAAAAATCCCATGAGCGGGCCTCAAATGAGTCTGAAGAGATCCATGGCCGCATCAGATCTGCCAATGTCAGACGCTCCAGCAGTTCATAAAACGAAGTCTCAAAGTGCACACCTGTCTCAAGCTCGTCCGTCGTGGCATCATGAAATGCCTTCTTCCCCTTGTAAAGAGGGCCATCGTTCCTGACCTCGCTTGAGACTTCACTGTTGCCCTCTCCTTCGGCCTGCCTGCGCTCCCACATCTCCGCGAACGTCTCATAGACGTCCACCTCCGGATATCTGCTCTTAAGAATCGAAACTTCATTCTGGCAGAATCTGTAATGCTCGCTGAACCCCGGATACTGATAAGGTCCTCTGTATTTCCGGCGCATCCAGGCCTTCGGATTCTCCCCCTGCTGATAATCATCGTCCCAGAAGGTATCCGCCTGCTCTGACGGGAAGCGGAAATAGATACCGCAGAGATCAGCCCACCTGGCAAGATTATGGCCATCCGTCATCGCCATTTCCGTTTTTTCGGGCAAGGCAAAATTGTGCAGATGAGAATTCTGCCAGCCGAATGCCTGGTTGATCGCATAATGGAGAGCATGAAGCGTCATGGTCCCCGGAACAATGACGGTCCGGGAAATGCTATTCTGGACCTTACCGTATTTCCGGAGAATCTCCATATCCTTATCGCCTAAGTCATCCATCACCAGGTCCAGCCTCAGTTTCATAGAAACAGGCTTATCAGAACGCTCAGACTGGGTGGGAGGTGCCGAAGGAAATTTGGCTGTTGCTGGCGAAATGATTCCGCCCGGCTCTGCCGCAGCCTCTCCGTTCGAAACTGTCCCGTCCGGCTCTGCCTCCATTACACCATCAAGACCCGCATCTGCCGGGTCAAGAGAAATCCTGCCATCCTCAAGCAGAAACGCAGGAATCCCAATCGTCCCATTCGTCTTGCTCCTGCATTCGGCAAACGCCGGATCCGCATCGCGAAAGCGAATGTATTCCTTCATGTAACGGACATCAGAGCCAATGTCAATGAACGTATATCTATCTTTGTCCCGAATCTGATCAAGAACCCGGACACAATCCGGACAAGTCGGCATACCGTAGATTTTAATCATTAGAATTTCTCCTGTAACGTTTATCCCTGAACATCTTCCTGTATATAGTCGGAGACGCTGCAAATATCAGAATTGTTATCTTTTCCTTGAATGGTATTGCTTCGGATCTCAGCAAATTTGGAAGCGCTTTTCTGAAATCCCGCAACGTACGTGTCAGCCTTGCCTTATTATCTTTGTACAGCATTTATCCATCTTTCCTACTAAGCGCGGACAGAATCGATTCAATAACGGTACCATAAGTAATTCGGTTATAAACATTAACAGAAAAGTTAATACTATAAATACTGTCGAAGTTGACGTACCCCAAAAATATTCTATTAAATATTCAATATTCTGATGGGTACCCATAATAGGTAATGTGTTTTTCCCCAGATATTTGAGGAATTGTGAATGAATTTTTTCTGATCTTCAATGTATAATTATGCATTTGTCTGAAATGATCAATGCCGCGCACAGTATCTTGAACGAGTACACAACCAATGATGTCAGGCAGAAAACTACAAGGTATTCCAGCGAATGAATACTGACTCCTCGCAGTGACTTTTGTTTCTCCTTTGCGATCATATCCGTCTGGAAAATGAAGTCGCCAAGGATATGCCCCAGCAAAAATATCAGTAATATATCTTTCATCGTGTCTCTCCCGCTTTGCATACTGCACGATTGACTATTGCTTCCGCTGTCAGATAGTTTTGATAATAACTGTTTTGAAGTCTTCGTGCTACGGTCGACTGTGATACGCCGAGTCGTTTCGCAGATTTTTCCTGTCCATCATGATGCGTTGACATATCTTCAATCGTTTTTCTCTCAGGCTCAGACCAGCTGTCGTTGATCATTTTCATATATCTGAAAATGCAGTTTATCTCTTCGAGTTCCTCATTGCTCCCAGTTCCATATGCCACTATGGCATCGGTGCTCTGTCGTTTCAGTGTTTTTTCTTCTTTTTTGACGCTTTCGATTGCACTTCTGGCCGCATAAAAAGCAGGGCCGTCCGCTCCTATCGCTGCATCCGGATTTATTTCTGTTGTGATTGTACCTATTCCTACTCCGAACCTGATTTTGACGGGGTGCATTTTGAACTGTATCTCTTTCATGATCGTTACTGTCTGATCTGATACATACAGCAGCCCCTGGAACTCATCCCCAAGTGTGATAAGAAATTTCGCCGCAATGACATGCTCATACTGGCTGTTGATTTCATTCAAAGTATCCAGTAATTTCTTTTGTACATATTTCCTGTCTTCTAATTTTCTTGAGCCCATTATGTCTCCGATTATTGCAATATAATTCATGGCTTTCACCTCTCGAATATATTATGCGCTAATAATGCATAATTGTCAATTATGCGTATTATCTGCATATTTTGATATTATGCAAATATAATGCATTTTTAGACTCTTCTTTCAACGAATTTTTTGATGCATATGCAAAAAGCCCGCCGCCTCTGTTTTCATGACGTCACGGATCGCTATGCAGGTTTGTTCCCGCACTCCGGCCTTTTGAGCAAATGTGTCCCAACGAGATACCTGACTGGCCACTTCATCCAGAATTCTTTCTGCCTTCGGGCGCCTTACGCCCATGTTCCTGCCGCAGGCGATCAGGTCTTCCCGGCTGATCTTGCTGCTCTTCCCATTGATTGTCATCTGATGGGCGGAAAGCCAGCGGTTTGCCGGATCATAAGCAAAGGTGATGTCGTAAGCAGGAGCCAGAGACCATCTCCCGCCGCGATCCATCAGAAATGAAAAGTTTTTGACATGATCATCCTGATTGACAGCGAGGACATTGAAAACCATACGCCGGAAGAGCTGCTCGATAGAAGCGCTGCCGATTCCGATGCGGCGCGCTGTCTGGGCCATAGCCTCATAACTGCAGAGACCCGGAATCTGATAGCTGATATGGGCCAGAGCAGCAAGCGTCTGCATGTGCAGCTTTCTGCCGTCCTTCTCGCGGTCAAAACGCCTGGTCATGAAATGGTGCCGGCCATTCTCCTCAAGAAGGCGGCATTCGTTCATATGAATGCCGGAAGCCGCCGCCATAAGATAATAGGCGTACTCGATCCTGGTATATTCCGGGATGTCTTCGAGTGCATGGTCACCGTTGCCGCTGACTCCGTCAAATTTTATGAGCCAGTATTCATATCCGTCTCCAGCGCTGATCTGGCCGGAGCTGACATCTCCGGTCTTTGGGTTCCATGCAATGAGAGCCTTGGCACGTGAGCCGCCGGCGGAAGTACCTAGCTGCAGAAGCTGCTGCTGAGCCAGAGATTCTGAAGCATGAATATGAACATCTGCCCTTCTCTGCAGCACGTCTGATGCCAATCTGACCAGTGCTGCGAGATCGACCGGGTCACTTCCGAAAGCATCCGGGCCTGTGACGGGGACATATTCCAAAGCGCCCATCCCGCGCGAGCCTGTATAGCAGAGACGTTCGATCACATTGAAAGAATCCGGAGTCCGTCCCAATGACGCAAGCCATCTGTCGATCACGGCATTTCCGAACCGGTCCGGAAGAGAATCCGCGAGCAGCCCCGGAACTCCGTGAAAGGCATCCAGCGGCAGGTCAGGAAAACGGTATGCGTTTGCGGAGAGCGGCATATGGATCGGGGAAACTTCGATGCCGCTGTCAAGAAAGTCGCGATCATATTCAAAAGTTACATAGGGTGAACTTTGCTCAAGATGAATGAGAGCGATCCTGGTTCCCCAGAGATATACTTCTGCATCTGTATTCATGATGCGCCTCCGGTGGATTCCTTCTCATCTCCCCACACCCAGTTGTTTTTGCGCTTCTTGGGACGTTTTGCCGGGGAAGTGGCGCGTTCCCGTACCTGATTTCTGGATTTGTCAAGATAGTAGGACGGGCGCTGGGTATTGTCCGGGATCAGCAGATCCAGATTCCGGTCAAGATCCAATGCCTGAAGAATCCGGATCAGGCTGGTCAGCTGGATGCCGCCATCCCTCTCAAAACGACGGATGCTTCCGATTGAAACCCCCGATTTTTCTGCAAGTTCTTCCTGCGTCATTGGATAATCGATACGATAGCGTTTCTCGCGCAGACCAAGCTCGGCGGCAATGGGCTCGGGCAGAATTGTCTTCAGCATATGGATTTCCTCCGTTATCAGAATGACTGCCGTGCATCAGGCTTCCTCTCACCGACATTGTATCAAATATGATCTCAACCGACAAGAATATGTTTATTAAATTAACCTATATCTTTTAATCAACATAAATATATCGATTACATATCCGCATATATAAGTAATCTTCATATTTCGGTAAGTATATTTGTTTTCGGGATTTCTCCGCTCAATCCAGAAACTCCCGGCATATAGGAAAGCCGCCGGCATTATTGCCGACGGCTGAAGTTATCCATATATTTGCTGATTTTGTATATCTGTTTTTCGAATTGAGAGATGATGGTTTTGCGCAATAATCTCAGATGCCTGGTCCTCGTCGATCGTGTGCATTCCCGGATAATACGCCAGCATTTGCTGAAACGGGATGATCGTCACAAGGTTTTTACTGGCGACCGCTGTTTCAAACCAAAGCTGTCTGTATGTAAATCCGATCCAAAACGCGATGTTCCTGTCAAAATATCCATTCAGTTTTTTCACGTTCTGCACGTCGAGAAAATCCATGATCTCTTCCGGATCTGCCATCTGATAACGAGAATATAATGTATCCATCCGTTTATTGCAGAATCGAGATCTCATGTATTGGTCAGAAAAATCATGGATATCATACTGTTGATCTGCAGCGGTTTCATAGAGCATTCCCTGTGTCCTGCAGATCTCATATTCCATATCTGAAAGCATAGAAAACACCTCCTATTCCGTGATACCCAGTATTTCGTTCAGGAACCGTCCTTCTCTCTGATATTTCAGCTTCATTCTGGAAACAACGTTCCCGCTTTCTGCACGTTTCTGATAAGAATACGTTTTAGCGTCTTCCGCTTCCATTCCGGACAACTTTTTTTCATCCAATATGTCAATTTTCGCACACGCAGACGGTGTTTTTGCAACTATCTGTTCCCCATAGTCTACTGATGCCAGACAGGCTTGCAAAGCCTTATCTGTCATCGAAAAACTTTCGAACTGTCTGATTGCTTCATTCATGCGGTCATCAGCAATTGGGCCAATTGCCACGTCGCATTTTTCTAAAGCTTCGAGTTTTTCCTTTACGAAATCCAAATTATTTATCTCAGGCACTTTTTGCCGGCATGCTAAAACTGTATACATCCAGTCTTCGCCCCTGAGATACAGGATCTTTTCTTCCGGAATCTCTGATAAACGCAGTCTTAATCTGTAGAACACAGGGGCATCCTCTTCTACGATCAATCCCTTTACCTGTTTTGGATTCGTACCCATGTAAAAGCCCTGACCAAAGTCACACTTTTGCCGGCTCAATGGTTTTATTTCTCCACGTATCCCTCCTCGAGATCCATGAAATACGTATATATCTTTCATAAATATTACCCAATCTT
>DLFD01000042.1 GCA_002482005.1 Lachnospiraceae bacterium UBA7729
ACGGCGGATTTCTATGCCGCGCTGGATAACAAAGGATTTGCAAAGCACAGGACGGGAAATGGGCGTTTCATCAGGGGGCTGCGGATCAGGCAGGATGACAGCTCGAACCCGTTTCTGGGCAGCTGAATGACGGTCATGACAGTCTGATACTAAAGTTTCCTATAGGAGAAATTTTTTTCTCTATAGGGAAAGTTATGAAAAGAGTGTCATGAGTGTCACAGAACCATATTCCATGACGAGGGAGAAAGGAATTGCTTATGAATACGGAACTTACGGAAGGAGAATGCAGATATTTTACAAGGCTGTTTGAGAAACTTCATTCAGCGGAAGGTCCTGAAGATGCAGACCTGTACAAGACCATGATCGTAGGTGCTCTCGAGATGGCATTGACCAGAAGGGTGTGTGACTGATCACTATGAACAGAATTACAAGGAGGAGATACGACATGCAGTTTGGACGAAGAATCACATCGGTTGTTCTGTCTGCGGCGATGCTTGCGGGAAACCTGATAAGTCCGCTGACCGCATATGCGGGCGAGTATCCGACAGGCGGCGGGACAGAGATGCAGGCGGATGCAGCGGAAAGCCCGGGAATTACGGAGCCTGATTCCGTGGATACAGCATCCGGTCAGGCGGAAATGAATTCTGCCGGGGATGCCTCGGAGCAGCCGGATACAGATGCACCGGACTTTAAGATTACATTAGTGAATGAAGATGCGTTTGGTCTTATGTATGACCAGACGCATTTTTTATCGGAGGATATCGAGAAGAAGGAGACAGTCCTCTCGTACAAAGAGGGAGAGGAGGTCAATCTCGACGTGATCGTAGATCCCGTTTATCAGATCGACAAGCTGAAGCTGCAGGATGAGGACATTTCGATTCAGGATTATGAAAAGAAGAAAGGAATCGAGTACCCCTACACCTGGAAGGACGAGGACACGGTCACATTTACAATGCCGGACACCGACCTGTGGATGAAGACAGAATGGCACCAGATGCAGGAAGAGACGGCGGCTGCGGAGGATACAAATCAGGCAGTAGGCATCGCTGGAGCAGTGGGCCAGACAACAAATCCTACCGGAACAGTGGAAGCAGTTGGTTCAGAAGCCGGAAATGTTACGTCGCCTGCAAATGAAACGTCAGCCCAGCCTGGACAGCTGGCAGAAGCTGCCGACGGTCAGACGGATGCAGGAGCTCAGGAAGGAACCGGTCAGGCGGATGCAGGAGTTTCCGAACAGGGAGAAGCTGCTCAGCCGGATGCAGAATCTGCAGTTAGCGCTTCTGATCTTGATGCGGATGGATTTCCTTCTCAGGGAGCAGTCATCATGCTGCCGGAACTTCAGATCGGAATCGACGTCACAGAGATCTCGGCGGAATCAAAATTTGATGATGTGACCTATCCGCAGGATACCTGCACCAGCAGCCTGATCGATAACGAGGTGAAGTACGGGACTCCTGGTCTTTATCACGTTGTCTACAGGGTGGATGAGGCAAATACCGGAAAAAGCTGGTATACGGTCCGCCCAGTCAGGGTTACAGAGGTCAGGGAAGCGGAAACACAGTCCGAATCTTCCGAAACAGAGAATGTGGGAACAGAAAAGCGGAGCGAGGACGGCAGTTCGGAGGACGATGCGGACTCAGACCCGGCTTCGTCCGTGCAGACAGAAACAATTCCGGAAACAGAATCAGCTACCGAAGCAGATCTTCAGATGGGAACGGAGCTGTCTGCCGAGACAGAAGCTGAAATCGGATTTTCTGCTGAGACGGAGCAGGAGCCGGCATCCCTTGAGGAAACCGAAGCCGATACGGAATCCGATACCGAGTCCGAGGGAGGAACCTATCAGGTCATCCTGAAAGAGGGTTCCGAGTACAACGTGGTCCTAGACCATGAGGATGGCTATTACGAAGCAGGCGAGAAGGTTATCATCAAGTCTGATATTGATGCGGCCTCTTCCAATATCGCAGCCTGGCGCACGGTCAACCACGATAACAATGATACTGGTGATTACTGTGAGATCACGTATGATCCGCAGGACGATTCCAACAGCTTCATCATGCCGGCAGAGGATGTGGAGCTTTCGGTCTCCAGAGAGCTGCTCGAAGGTTCTTCGCCTCGCAGGCTGATGGCTCCGAGAAAGGCGGCTGCCGCGGATGATGACAGCGACGGAGGCTGGAATGACCAGACCGATGTGGAAGCTGGAAAGTATTACTACCATACCGACGGCAACTATACCGGCCATGTCTTTAACAACGACCTTGGTTATGGCGGTGCGGATTCCTACAAGTGGGTCCGCTATAAAGTTGACGGTGTTACATATGATGTCATGGCTTACTGCATGCAGCATAATCTTCATTCTCCGGCCAGCGGGACGACCTACACGAAGATGACTGAGCTGGATGAAGGCGGGGACGACAAGTATCTCCGCAAGGCCATGTTCTACGGCTATGGAGGACCCGGTTGGAAAGGGACTTTCAACGGCTACAGCATCAAGGCAATTTTTAACAAATACGGAGTCGGAAGCAATGCCCGTGAGATGCAGCATTATCTGGTGGATTATCTTTATGATGAATCTTCGGGATTCGGCGGAGCTCTTTCCGCCAAGGGCAAGAACCTGCTGAAGGAATGCAAAGCTGCCCTGAAGAAGATGCCGGATCCGACCAATACCTCGATCGGTCCGGCGACCAGTGTGGTGGCGACGGGAAAGACCTCCCCTTCCTTCACCTGGAACGCAAACGCAGCCTTTGTGATTACCATCAATCTCGAAAATGGAGTCAGCCTGGTCAATGAGGCGACCGGGGCGGTGAGCACCGGAAGCGGACAGGTTGCAGGAGGACAGAGTTTCCATTTTGTGGCAACGGTGGATAATACAGCGGGCCTCACAGGCAAGTACGCTGTCACAGGTAACTATCCGCTGGATTTCCACGCTATGGCACTGAAGGTCCAGAACAAGCAGGATATCGGCTTCGGTTACAGGACGAAGAATTCCGCGGTCACGCTGACCGTGAAATGGCCGACGACCACTCCGGTCGCGGTCCAGAAGTCTTCTTCCAATACGACTCTGGTCACAGGCAACCGGATGTACTCCCTTGTGGGAACCAAGTTTATCCTGTCCAATGCAAACCACCGCTATGATTTCACCATCCGTGCCGATGGAGGAACGG
>DLFD01000040.1 GCA_002482005.1 Lachnospiraceae bacterium UBA7729
TTCATCAGGGGGCTGCGGATCAGGCAGGATGACAGTTCGAACCCGTTTGAAAACAGCTGAATGACGGTCATGACAGTCTGATACTAAAGTTTCCTATAGGAGAAATTTTTTTCTCTATAGGGAAAGTTATGAAAAGAGTGTCATGAGTGTCACAGGACCATATTCCATGACGAAGGAGAAAGGAATTGCTTATGAACACGGAACTTACAGAGGGAGAATGCAGATATTTTACAAGGCTGTTTGAGAAACTTCATTCAGCAGAAGGTCCTGAAGATGCAGACCTGTACAAGACCATGATCGTAGGTGCTCTTGAGATGGCGTTGACCAGAAGGGTGTGTGACTGAGCACTATGAACAGAATTACAAGGGGGAGATACGACATGCAGTTTGGACGAAAAATCACATCGGTTGTTCTGTCCGCGGCGATGCTTGCAGGGAACCTGATAAGTCCGCTGACCGCATATGCGGGCGAGTATCCGACAGGCGGCGGGACAGAGATGCAGGCGGATGCAGCGGAAAGTCCGGGAATTCCGGAGTCTGCTTCCGTGGATACAGCATCCGGTCAGGCAGATATGAGTTCTGCCGCGGACGTCTCGGAGCAGCCGGATACGGATACGCCGGACTTTAAGATTACATTAGTGAGTGAAGATGCGTTTGGTCTTATGTATGACCAGACGCATTTTTTATCGGAAGATGTCGAGAAGAAGGAGACGGTCCTCTCATACAAAGAGGGCGAAGAAGTCAACCTCGACGTGATTGTAGATCCCGGATATCAGCTCGACCGGCTGAGGCTGCAGGATGAGGACATTTCGATTCAGGATTACGAGAAAAAGAAAGGAATCGAGTATCCCTACACCTGGAAGGATGAGGACACGATTACATTTACCATGCCGGACACCGACCTGTGGATGAAGACAGAATGGCATCAGGTACAGGCGGAGTCGGTAGCTGCTGAAAATTCAGATCAGGCAGCGAATGCTGGTGACACAGCAGACCAGCCAGCGAATTCTACTATCGAGGCAACTCAGGCAGATGCAGAAAGTGGAAATGTTACATCGGATGCAAATGAAGCATCAGCCCAGCCTGAACAGCAGGCAGAAGCTGCCGATGGCCAGATGGATGCAGAAGCCCAGGAAGGAAACGGTCAGGCGGATGCAGGAGTTTCTGAACAGGGCGAAGTTGACCAGCCGGATGCCGAGTCTGCGGATATCTCTTCCAATCTGGATGCGGATGGATTTCCATCCCAGGGAGCAGTCATCATGCTGCCGGAACTTCAGATTGGAATCGATGTCACAGAGATCTCGACGGAATCAAAGTTTGATGATGTGACTTATCCTCAGGATACCTGCACAAGCAGCCTGATCGACAACGAAGTGAAGTACGGAACTCCGGGTCTTTACCATGTTGTCTACAGGGTGGATGAAGCGAATACCGGGAAAAGCTGGTATACGGTCCGCCCGGTCAGAGTTACAGAAGTCAGGGAAGCGGAGACACAGTCCGATTCTTCCGGAATCGAAAACTCCGGAGCCGAAAAGCAGAGCGAGGAAGGCGGCTCTGAGGACGATGCGGATGCAGATCCCGCCTCAGCGGCGCAGACAGAGACCGTTCTGGAAACAGAAACCGCTACGAAAGCTGATCTTCAGTTTGAAACAGAGCTGACAGCTGAGACAGAAGCTGATCCCGGACTCTCTGATGAGACGGAGCAGGAGCCTGCATCATTTGCAGAAACCGAAGCCGAGACAGAATCAGATACTGAAGCTGAAGGCGGGACCTATCAGGTTATCCTGAAGGAAGGTTCTGAGTACAACGTAACTCTGGACCATGAGGATGGCTATTATGAAGCTGGTGAGAAGGTTATCATCAAGTCTGATATTGATGCGGCTTCTTCCAATATCGCAGCCTGGCGCACGGTCAATCATGATAACAATGATACCGGAGACTACTGTGAGATCACGTATGATCCGCAGGATGATTCCAACAGCTTCATCATGCCGGCAGAGGATGTGGAACTTTCGGCCTCCAGAGACGTGGTCGAAGGTTCTTCGCCTCGCAGGCTAATGGCTGCGAGAAAGGTAGCTGCAGCGGATGATGACAGCGACGGCGGCTGGAATGATCAGACAGATGTAGAAGCTGGAAAGTATTACTACCATACGGACGGCAACTATACCGGTCATGTTTTCAACAACGACCTTGGCTATGGCGGTGCGGATTCTTACAAATGGGTCCGCTATAAGGTGAATGGCGTCACTTATGATGTCATGGCTTACTGTATGCAGCATAATCTCCATTCACCGGCCAGCGGAACCACTTATACGCACATGACCGAGCTGGATGAAGGTGGAGACGATAAATATCTCCGCAAAGCCATGTTTTACGGCTACGGCGGACCTGGCTGGAAGGGAACATTCAACGGCTACAGCATCAAGGCAATCTTCAACAAATACGGAGTCGGAAGCAATGCCCGCGAGATGCAGCACTATCTGGTGGATTACCTTTATGACGGTTCTTCCGGTTACGGCGGGATGCTTTCCGCCAAGGGCAAGGAACTGCTGAAGGAGTGCAAGGCAGCCCTGAAGAAGATGCCGGATCCCACCAATACCTCGATCGGTCCTGCGACTAGTGTGGTTGCAACGAGCAAGACATCCCCGTCCTTCACCTGGAACGCGAATGCGGCATTTGTAATCACTATCAACCTTGAAAATGGAGTCAGCCTGGTCAATGAGGCTACCGGGGCAGTGAGCACCGGAAGCGGACAAATCGCAGGAGGACAGAGCTTCCATTTCGTGGCAACGGTGGACAATACGGCAGGCCTTACAGGCAAGTATGCCGTCACCGGCAACTATCCGCTGGACTTCCACGCCATGGCACTGAAGGTCCAGAACAAGCAGGACATCGGCTTCGGCTACCGTACGAAGAATTCTGCGGTCACCCTGACCGTGAAATGGCCGACTACCACGCCTGTTGCTGTCCAGAAGTCTTCTTCCAATACGACCCTGGTCACAGGCAACCGGATGTACTCCCTTGTGGGAACCAAGTTTATCCTGTCCAATGCAAACCATCGCTATGATTTTATCATCCGTGCCGATGGAGGAACGG
>DLFD01000090.1 GCA_002482005.1 Lachnospiraceae bacterium UBA7729
CGTCTCTGGTTCCGGCGCCTGCGCATCCTCAGCAGACTCCGCCGGTTCCTGAACCTCTTCCGCCAGCTGTGTCTGTGACTCTTCAGCAATCTGAACTTCTGTATCTTCCGCATAGACGGCAGCCGGCGCCGGGAATACCATCGCGGCGGAAAGAAGCAGAGCCATCAGTCTGCGAGATCTGAACTTCATAGGAAAATCCCCCTTATATCAGTCAGCACAATCTTACCGTCTCTTTGCTGAAAATGGGACAGAAGAGACTAAATCAATCTATAGTATAAGACTTCAGTACCTTATTGTAAACTTCCGGGAGAGGCCAGGTACCATTAAAAATTTCTAAAAAAGAGGGACCATACTCCTCGCATGGTCCCCCGCATATTCTGCTGTATACAGATTACTCTGCAACGTACGGCATAAGTGCTACCTGACGTGCTCTCTCGATGGCGATGGTCAGTGCTCTCTGATGCTTTGCGCAGTTTCCGGTGATCCTTCTCGGAAGGATCTTGCCGCTCTCTGATACATACTTCTTCAGCTTTGCGACATCCTTGTAATCAATCTCGTTGTTCTCTTTTCCGCAGAATACACAGACCTTCTTTCTTCTGTGCATCGGTCTGCGTCTCGGAGAATCTGATCTATCCTTAGAATACGGCATAATAACACCTCCAATATCAGTTCTGATGATCAATCCCAGGGAAGTTTTTCATCCACTCCCTCAGGGATCTGAGTAAATCCTGCATCTGCATTCACCGGGGCCGGCATTGCAGGAGCTGCTTTCTGCTGCGGAGCAGCAGCCGGCTGGCTCTGCGGAGCCGGAGCATTCGGATAGGAAGCCTGTCCGGCGTTCCTGTCAGAAGATGCCTTGCTCTCGGCAAATTCCTGGTCTTCCGCAACGATGTCCGTTGTGTAGACCGTCTGGCCATCCTTGTTCACATACCTTCCGGTCTGGATCCTTCCGGTCACCACGACCTTGACTCCCTTGCGAAGGTACTTCTCAGCGAACTCTGCCTGACGTCCGAATGCCACAATTCCCGGAAAGTCAGCTGTCTGCGCATTCGGGTCATTATTATCCCTGCGCATCCTGCGGTCAACCGCAAGCGTATATCTTGCGATCGCCATGGACTGATCTCCTGCCGAATATCTGATATCAGGATCTCTGGTTAAACGTCCCATAAGGATGACTTTATTCATTCTTCTACCTCTCTTTTATTTATGCATCCTGTCTAACGCATAAATATCTGAGAACGTTGTCCATGATACGGATTCTCTCGACGATCTCCGCCGGAGCAGACGCCTCAGACTCGAAGTGGATGAAGTAATAGAAAGCTTCCGTCTGCTTCTGGATCTCATAAGCAAGCTTCTTCTTTCCCCATTCATCGACATCGGAAATTGTTCCGCCGAAACGGACAACCTGCTCCTTGATCTTATCAACCAGTGCAGTTCTTTCCTCGTCTTCGAGCTTTGCGCTGACAACAACGCACAGTTCATACTTATTCATGCTTCTTGCACCTCCTTGTGGTCTCGGCCCACCCTTGCATGCGAGTGAGCAAGGCAAAATGATACATCACGAGGTGATATTATACGCTGCCTCCGGCCTCCGCGCAACCGCTTTTTCCACGAAATTTTCCGGCTTTCCGCCGAAGATCGCCTTCCCCGGCATCCCTGTTCTTCGGGAAGCCGCCTCGCCCTCTCCGGACCCTGTTCTTCGGGAAGCCGCCTCGCCCTTACCAGGCCCTGTTCTTCGGGAAGACGCTATGCCCTCACCGGACCTTGATCTGCGAGAAGACCTCCCCGATCGGATCTGTGATGACCAGGTCCGCCCGGGTCTCTCTTCCGACAGCGCCCTTGTTGATCAGGACCAGCTTTCTTCCATGAAAATAGTCGATCAGTCCCGCTGCCGGATACACGACCAGCGAAGTTCCGCCTATGATGAGCACATCTGCATCTTCGATCGCCTCGATCGATCTCCGGATGGTCCGGCTGTCCAGACCCTCCTCATAGAGGACTACATCCGGCTTGATGATTCCTCCGCACTTCGGGCAGACCGGGACTCCTTCCGAATCCTGGATGAACTTTGCATCGTAATATGTTCCGCACCTCGTACAGTAGTTGCGCAGCGTGGATCCGTGAAGCTCGTACACAGCTTTGCTCCCCGCTTTCTGATGGAGGCCGTCGATATTCTGTGTGACGACCGCCTTCACCTTCCCTGCTGCTTCCAGCTCTGCAAGTTTCAGGTGGGCTGCATTCGGCTGTGCATCCGGCACCAGCATCTTATCTTTATAGAAGCGATAGAATTCCTTCGGATTTGCCTCGAAGAAAGAGTGGCTGATGATTTCCTCCGGCGGATAGGCATATTTCAGATTGTAAAGGCCGTCCTGGCTCCGGAAATCCGGGATCCCGCTCTCGGTTGACACTCCTGCGCCTCCGAAGAAGACGATATTGTCGCTGTCATCGATGATTTTCTGAAGTTCCGCTACCTTCTCAAGATCCATGATGATCCCCCTTTCGCATTAAGACTTTCCTGAATCTCTGTCATTATTCTAGCACAATGAAGGGAAAAAGCCCGCCGCCGGCGGACTTTGCATACTGATATGCAGAAAAGCCTCCGAAGCAGAAGCTTCGGAAGCTTTGTCGATGCAAAAAGCCTGCCACTGGCAGCCTTTTTGCATACTTTGGTATCGATCTTATTCACAGACCTCCCTGCTGTCTGCGAAACAAGGAAGATCCCGTTATGCAGGCCTCTTCTTTGCTATGTAGACCTGCTGCAGTTTCCCCTGTACGATCCTGCGGGTCGCATCATTGCCGGTACAGGTCGACAGGGTGACGATACGGTCGTCCGTTGTAAGCGGAACATTGCCTGTATCGACCTCGCTTGCGTTCTGCATCGTCTGCAGAAAGGCCGCATAGTCTTCTGTCAGGAAACGGGTGCGGTAAGGGTCCCCCATCTTGCTCACGATCGAGCATGAGAAGATCCGGTACTGGTAGATGAAGTCCGGCGTAAAGACCCAGAAATACGGATTCCCGATCGCGTCCTTATCCTCCCAGAACTTCCTGAGGGAGGCAAACATCGACCCATCCTTCATGTTGTGGCCATAGATGATCGTATTCTGGTCCGTGAAGAACCTCGAGTTATCCGCATTTTCGAAGATACAGCCTGAAAAGACCGCTTCCTTCTTGAAGGTATGATGCAGATAGAACTCATTGTTGTCAGCCTGCGCCACCGGATACGAGATCCCCGTCGCTCCTACCCTGATCCATCCGATCACTTCCGGATTGATCGCCTGCAGCTCGTCAAAATCAACCGGATTGTACATCTCCGGGAGCGATCTGACGGTTCCGTTCTCCTCGGCCTCCTCTTTTCTGGCAGATTCTATCTTCTCCGGCAGTTCAGACTCGTTCTCGAGTTCCTCCACATTGGAAAGGATCACTCCCATGTCCTCAGTCTGCCCTGTCTCAGTCTGCTGCGAAGCCTCTTTCGGCGGAGCCGTCTCCTGCACAGGCTCGATCTGAACATACTGCTTATTCAGGTCGCTGTATTCGCTTTCTCCCTTGTGATACTCGCGCCAGTAGCCCAGCAGCTTGAACGCTGAGAAAGCGAAGACAGCGATCGCTATGATCAGCAGAAGGGTTGTGATATATGTACCGGCGCCGCCTTTTTTCCTGCGGCCGTCCTGGTGCAGGTCCCGCCCTGTGCGGTCATGATCTCTCCGTCCTGCCATCAGTCACCTCCGCTCTTCTGTCCGGCAAAGTCCGTTCTCAGCTCCTGAAAAGGAAACTTATGCCAGGTTGCCGACTGTTCTCGGATAAGGCAGCACGTCTCTGATGTTGCCCACTCCGGTCAGATACATGACCATCCTCTCGAACCCAAGTCCGAATCCGGCGTGTCTGGTCGTACCATACTTTCTGATATCGAGATAGTTGGTATACTCGCTCTCATCCATCTTCAGCTCTTCGATCCTTGCCTTGAGGATATCATAGTTTTCCTCACGCTGAGATCCGCCGATGATCTCTCCGATGCCAGGGACCAGGCAGTCCATAGCTGCCACCGTCTTTCCATCCGGATTCAGTTTCATGTAGAACGCCTTGATCTCACGCGGATAATCGGTGACGAATACCGGTCTCCTGAAGATCTTCTCAGTCAGGTATCTCTCGTGCTCGGTCTGAAGATCGCAGCCCCAGAATACCTTGTAATCGAACTCATCATTATGCTCCTCGAGCATCCTGACAGCCTCGGTATAGGTTACGCGGCCGAAGTCCGAGTTCATGACATGGTTCAGGCGGTCAAGAAGTCCCTTGTCCACAAACTTGTTGAAGAAGTTCATCTCCTCCGGAGCGTTCTCCAGCACATATCTGATGATGTACTTGAGCATCGCCTCAGCAAGTTCCATATCGTCCTCAAGGTCAGCGAAGGAGATCTCCGGCTCGATCATCCAGAACTCGGCTGCATGGCGGGTCGTGTTGGAATTCTCCGCGCGGAAAGTCGGTCCGAACGTATAGACATTCCTGAAAGCCTGAGCAAAAGGCTCGACATCCAGCTGCCCGGATACGGTCAGGTGAGTGGACTGTCCGAAGAAGTCTTTCGTGTAATCGACCGTTCCATCCTCGTTCTTCGGAACATCATTCATATCCAGCGTGGTGACCCGGAACATCTCTCCTGCTCCTTCCGCATCGGAAGCAGTGATCAGCGGAGTGTGGATGTAGACGAAGCCGCGCTCCTGGAAGAACCTGTGGATCGCATATGCCGCAAGGGACCTGACTCTGAAGGTTGCCTGGAACAGGTTCGTCCTCGGGCGAAGATGCGGGACCGTCCTCATGAACTCAACGGTATGTCTCTTCTTCTGCATCGGATAGTCCGGCGTGGAAGCGCCTTCCAGCCGGACCTCAGTCGCCTGGATCTCGAACGGCTGCTTCGCGTCCGGGGTCGCGACCAGCTGGCCGGTCACGATAACGGCGGAGCCTACATTGTACTTGCAGATGTCCGCAAAGTTGTCCAGCTTCTCGCCAAAGACGATCTGCAGCGTCTCGAAAAATGTTCCATCGTGCAGAACAAGGAATCCGAATGTCCTGGAAGCCCTGATCGAACGGACCCAGCCGCCGACAGTGATCGTCTTGCCGATATAGGCGTCCCTGTCCTTATATATTTCCTTCACTGTAGTAAACTTTATGTCCATGTAGATACTCCTCCAAAAACCAATAGTTCCCTTTATTATAGCCATGATCGGGCTGATTGGGAAGATGAACTTCCTTAAGGGATCCATGCAAAAAGGACAGACACCATACAGATTTCTTAAGAAAATCTTAATGGTGCCTGTCCACTTGCTGTCAGGCCTTCACTTCCGCGGTGCGAAAGATCTGACTCTTATACTTGTCAAGTACTGTCATGAGGATGGATCCGAGTACGCAGCAGCTGATCACTTCCCCGATTCCTACCGTCAGCATCTGCAGCGAGACCGGCAGGTTCACACCGTATCCGTAGTAAAGGACAAGCGGGACAACGATGGTGTTGGCGATCACCGGCGGAAGAGTCGCAAGGAGTCTGGTCCCGAAGGAAGAAGCTCCCTTTCTTCCGACTGCCCTTCCGACCAGGCAGGTTCCGTATGCCCCTGCCAGGGTTGCCAGGCTCCCGCAGACGATATCGAGCGGGATCGCTCCTCCGAGGATGTTCGCGATGATGCACCCGACGAACAGTCCCGGAACGGCGGCCGGCGTGAAGAACGGAAGGACCGTCAGCATCTCCGAGATCCTTACCTGGACCTCACGAAAACTGATCGGCGCAAACAGAACCGTCAGGACGACGTACAGAGCCGCGATCACGGCGGCCTGTGTCATAAACAGTACCTTTTTGTTTCTCATGTTATCAAGTTACCTCCATGGTTTTTATTAGAGTGGGGATGGCTTCAAACCCACTTGCCTTAAGATATGCCGTGCATCAGGCACTTGCACCAGATACACGAAAAACGGCCCGAAGTCCAGGGCTTTGGGCCGACGCATAATCTATCATATTCTGCGGGATTACGCAACCAGAAAGCAGTGGCCTCAGCTTTTTTTTGCGCGGTTCTGCAGACCTGGGAATGGCATTGCGGACTCCCTGACCGCGATCTCAGGGCTGAATTCATATGTATGGTCCTCTGCCTTTCCGGACGGATCCTGTATCAGATCAAGAAGTACATGCGCTGCCTTCTCCCCCAGCGTCTCCATCGGATGCCGGACCGATGTAAGCGGCACCGGCGCCAGCTGCGTCAGTCTTGAATTATCAATGCTCACGATCGACAGGTCCTGCGGGATACGGACCTTCGCGGCTTCACAAAGTTCCGTCAGCATATAGGCGACTTCGTCATTGTAACAGACAGCCGCCGTACATTCACCGAGGCGGTCCAGGATCCAGTTATCCTTCTTCAGCATACCCTTCAGCCTGCAGGTGTCGACCCAGCAGACATGATTCTCGTCGATCGGGATCCCTGCGTCCGTCAGGGCCTCCTGATAGCCTTCGTACCTCCGCAGCCCCTGACCGTCATCGCTCTTGAAGATACAGCCGATCTTCCGATGTCCGAGAGAGATCAGATAATCAGTCACCTTTCTTCCTGCTGCCACATCATCCAGAGAAACATGAGGGATGTCGATCCCCGGATAATACGTATTGAAGAATACGATCGGGATCCCTCTGCTCATAAGTTTCCTGTAATATACGATATTCGGATTCGGGAGTGCCGATGTGACAGGCTCCACGATCAGAGGATCTCCTGACTCCTCACTGATCAGAGTGGTCAGGATCCGCCTCTCCGTCTCTCTGCGGTTATTCGTGAACATGATCCTGACGGAATAGCCGTTCTTCTGAAGGACATCTGTCATAGACTGCAGGATTCTGGGGAAGATATAAGAGTCCGAATAGGACGATATGATCGTGACCGCTTTCGTAAGAGGGATATTTCCATTCTCCGGAAACTGTCTCTGGATATAAGAGCCGCTTCCCTGGATCTTCCTGATGATTCCCTTCTTCTCAAGATCAGACAGAGCCTGGCGCACGGTCTGCCTGCTGAAGGAAAACTTTTCAGCCATCTCTGCCTCTGTCTCGAGCCGGTCTCCCTTGTGGAGCTCACCGGAACGAAGCCTTTCATAGATCCAATCCTCAATCTGCTGATACTTCACTGCTCTGGCCATAGAAAACCCTCCCGCTTGCTAAGACCATCTTAGAAGCAGGAGGGTCTTCCTGTCAATCGATTTGTTCGTACAAATCAGTCAGGGTCTCATGATTCGTTCGTATGCATCTTTTCTTTCTGTAAAACATATCCCGGCAATGGTCCGTATGCATGTGAAAGCTACACACATATTTATTTTCCTGCACACGCATCATTTTATGCGATGGTCTCCAGATAACTGTAGAAAACATTGCCGCTTTCCGCAAACAGGTCCGTAGAATCCTGGATCCCATAGTAATACCACTCCGTGTCGCCCGGCTTCATCAGGTAAGTATTGTATTCATCATAGCCGACGATGATCCGGACACCTTCTGATGTCTGTGCGATGACCGGTCTCCCGTGGCTGACGAAGTAGAGCACCTGGTCCAGGGTACATCCACTGAGGTCCACGACCTGTTTGCCGATGCCCACCTGCAGCTGAGCCGGATCCGTCGTTCCGCTCAGGACTGCCTCCGGGATCTTCTTCAGCGGGATCTCCTGCTCATCCAGTTTATCTCCGCGCACCCATACATAGTCCTGCGCCTGGTTCACCACGACTCCGAACAGCTCATCCGCCTTCACGATCGCGTCATTCGGGTACGTATACATGGCGGTAAGGCCGCCGGAAGCATACACATAGAAGAGATCCTGCCTGTCCGGATTGCCCGGGATGACAGCCTTCTTCGAATTCCCCTCCACGATCTTGCTCTCTGCACTCTCCGCACTGTCGAAGGAGATCGTATCGCCGACTCTCAGAAGCACGACTGTCAGCTTCTTCTCATCTTTCTTCGTGGAAATTCCGAGTCTGACATCTTCTTCGGTGTCGGAGGAAACGATCTGGTCGCCTTCCGCATCTTCGAACCCTCCGCCTGCCTTTCGCACCCGGTTCAGGTTCAGCATATTTCCGGTCTTTTCGACGCTCTTCACGTAGACGCCATCCGGCTGATACGTCTTGATCACCGTTCCGTCCGGCTGTACGATCTGCAGTTTGTACATCGGGAACACTCCGCAGCCGCCGTGAGGGGTAGAGATGTCGGCTGCCTTTGCAGCGCCGTACACCAGATCTTCCTTCATGAAAGTAAGCGGGAGGATACGCTCATCTTCTCCGCAGACATATTCCGTGATCGCTCCGGTCTCGAGATCGATCTCCTCGATCGTCCCCGAACCATACAGCTCTCCCTCTTTCAGCCATGCAAAATACCTGCCGGAAGCAGACCCTTTGTAGCATTCATTCCGGATGTCCTTCTCCGCCTCCGTAACTTCCCCGGTCGCGGTATCGACCGAGTAGATGATCCCTTCCAGAAGTACATAGCACTTCTTTCCGTTCTGGGTCAGGTACAGACAGTCCATCATGTCAAGACGGACTCTTTCGGTATTCTCATCCGTCTCCAGGAATGCCAGTTCGGACACCATGTTGGAACGTGCATCGTAATAGTAGATCCCGATGCCGTTATCGCCCTCATGGCTCCCCCGGTTCATGTATCCGCCTACGGCAAATGTAACATCCCCCACTTCGTCAACACGCATGATCCGGATCGTGTTCTGCTTATAGAAATCCCTGGCATCCATATTCTCCGTCTGCGGGAATCCGAATACCCTGGTGAAAGTCCCCCTCTGCGTCATATAAGTCCAGAGAACATTCTCCTGCACGAAAGCGATACAGCGGTTCTTGGAATCTGCCTTGTACTCGACGTCCTTCCGGGTCGTACCGAGATTGATCCCCTCCTCCGCAAGCGCGTCACCGCTGTCAGGGTTGAAGACCTGGTCAGTCGTTCTCTCGAAGTTCAGAAGGTAGACACGGCTGTCCGTATATCGCAGCCTGTAGTATTCATGGACATTGTAGATCTCAGGCACCCCGCTGGCTGCGGCCGTCGAGATGCGGTAATCCATCGTCATCGTAGCCGTGTTTTCGTTGATCTCGGTCAGCCTCGGAGTCGGCTTGTAGTAGATCTGCGGGTTCAGTCCCTCCCAGGTCAGCCTTTTCACACTGTCATGGATGTCCATATAAGCCAGCGTGTCATCCTGGTCCGTCGTGTCATCCGGTTCCAGAGCCTGGCCTACCGAATCCAGATCCGTCTTGTTGATGCATTTATCCCAGAAACCTGCTGCAAAATTCAGGTACTCATCCGTGTGAAGACCGTCTGCCAGAAGAACATGAGTATAGTAGTAGACACTCCGGCCGCCCGTGGCGACCTGGATCTTCATGACATACTCCTGATTCATGAGCAGCTTGTCCATCAGCGTCAGCTGACCCGTCAGGATATCGCCGTCCTCCTCAAGCTTGATGACCTTGGTGTTCTCGAGGGATTTGGTCCCGTCGATCGTCGACACCTCATAGGATACGGAATCCACGGCAGTGCCGAAGGTCTCGATCCGGATGGTGATCTGCCTGTCATCGGAGAGCGGAGTGATGCTGTCCCGAAACTGGGAAGCGTCTATCTCCCTGCTGTATCCGTGAAGAAGATTGAAGTCCACTCCATCCTTCTGCATGCACACCAGCGGAAATGTAGCTCCCTCCATCTTTGTTGCCGTGTCCGGAGTGACCTTGTTGATCATACGGCTGAAGCCGACGACACACGCGATGAAAAGAGCCGCCAGTAATACGATCCGGATGACCAGATTCCGGAAATATCGAAAATTCTCGTTCAAGAAACTACCCCTCTCCCCTGATTGACATGGTCCTCGGGATCAGTACCACTCTATCGTGATCACATGGAACACGTCGTCCGACGTATACCGTGTATTCCAGGCAGTGACCCCGTTTGCTTCCATCAGATACTGCGCCGCATCGCTGTAGATCCTGTCCTCGCTGATCGCTTTCTTCGCCTGTTCGCATGCCTCCGCAGAACCGAACTTCATGGAGATGCTGCTCTCCCCGCTCCAGACAGAATCCATCAGCGCATTATACACCGTATCATAGTCATATGTCTCATAATACATCCCATTCATCCGGTAGTAATCATAAGACAGATCAATGCAGGCAGGAAGCGGAACGATATTTTCCGGAATGTGGGTCTGATAGATCTCATCATCTGTGCAGCACAGATACGTATAATTCATGACCGAGATCCCGCTCTCCCCCTGCTCTCCGGCAAAGACAGGGTCTCCCCATGTGACATCAACATGATAGTACTGGTCCCCGATCCGGACAAGATTCCAGGAATGGCTGCCGCCATTGGTCGTAAGCCCGGAGACATAGGTACAGAAACATCCCATACGGTGAAGGATGTACTGAAATGCCTTGGCATAGCCTGCGCAGACCGCCCTGTGGCCGAGAAGGGCGCTCTGGGCACACTGACTGTACTCTGCCTGGGAATCGTATTCCACGTTATCGATCAGATACTCGTAGACCGCCTTGATCTTTTCGTAGTCGGAAGCGCCCGGATCGATCCCGGCAATGACGGTATCTGCGGCGGCCTCAAGGTCCGCCTGCATCTGGTCCCGTTCCCCGTCCGGAACCGAAGTTTTCGCCGTATACTTCACGACGACCGGGTCCCCCAGAACGGAACTCTGTGTCTCAACGCCGGAATCCAGCCAGAAAAGCTCGGGATGGTCCGCCATCACCGACTGATAAGCGGTCCAGAAAGTATCCTGATCGACCTTCGCATAAAGCCTTGCGCTGTCCTCCCTGCTGCTCAGTCTGGAATAGAGTTCCCTGTAGATCTCATTGTAACTGCTGTCGAGGTTGTTGAAGTAGTACTCCTCGATCCCGCCGTGGTCCCACTCCGTATCTCCGAGATGATAATACGGACTCTCGCCGAGACCAAAGCCTGCCGCAAGCTGTCCCAGGCCAGCGTATGCCGGGGCAGCGGATAAACACAGACACAGTATCAGTATCACGGCGCATCGTGAAAAAGCTGCAGCCGCAGACATCATTCCCCTGTATCTCCTCATAGGCACCTACTATCTCGGCCTGCCCGGTCGATAGATCAGACAGGACCGGAGTCTGCAGGAGAATTTCCTGGTATACATCATATGGATCAGTGCTTCCACTTCTCCACAAGACGCAGGATCTCCTGCGTGAATTCCGACAGATCCTTGTTGGCTCCGCCTTCGCTGTCCCTGATGACGCTCATCAGTCTGGAGCCGGCAGCAACAAGCTTTGTATAGACCTCCGCAGACCTCTTGGTCCTGGATGTGACCTTCCTTGCAGCGCCCTTGTCGCTTCCCTTTCTGCGGACATACTGGCTTCCGCTCTCTCTCTGAGCAATATTGGCCTCGTGCTTCTCCTTTTCAACCGGAACCGGCTGTGCGTCCACCGTGATCTGACCGGCCGCAAGGTCAAACTCTGCTCCGGAGAACGGTGCATAGGCATCCAGCCCAAGTTCATTCTTCAGCCTGTCACGGAAGACTTCCGTGACCGTATCCTCTCCGTGGCAGACGAAGACCTTCCGCGGCTTTTCCTCCATGGAAGAGATCCACCTGATAAGTCCCTTGTCATCCGCGTGTCCGGACACACCTGGCAGCTGGCAGATCTCAGCCTCGACATCGATATCCTCCCCGAAGAGCTTGATGTGGTCCGCCCCGTCCAGGATCGCGCGCCCCGGGGTCCCGACCGCCTGATATCCGACAAAGAGCACAGTGCATTCCGGTCTCCACAGATTGTGCTTCAGATGATGCTTGATCCGGCCCGCATCACACATGCCGCTGGCTGCTATGATGACCTTCGGCTCCTCGATGAAGTTGATCGCCTTGGAATCGTCGGCCGTGACGGAGACCTTCAGGCCATCGAAGCCGATCGGGTTGGTCCCCTGGCTCAGCAGTTCCTGGGCTTCTTCGTCGAAGTCCTCATACATACGCTTCTGGAAGACCCTCGTTGCCTCATTGGCAAGAGGAGAATCGACATAGACCTTGAAGCCGTCATGACCAGTCACAAGCTTCTCCTGCTTGATCTGGCGGATGAAGTAGAGCATCTCCTGAGTCCTGCCCACAGCAAATGAGGGAATGACCACATTGCCTCCGCGGTCGAAGGTTCTCTGGACCACTTCTGCCAGAGCCTTCGCATAGTCGGACCTCGGAGGACGCTCATGGCTTCTGTCCCCGTAGGTTGATTCCATGACCACATAATCCGCCATCTTCGGATAGATCGGATCCCGGATCAGCGGCTGGTCAGTGTTGCCGATATCGCCGGAGAAGATGATCGACCTGGTAAGCCCCTCTTCCGTGATCGTGATCTTTATGGAAGCAGAGCCCAGCAGATGGCCTGCATCGAAGAAACGCACCCTGATGCCCTCTGCGATATACCGTTCCTCCTCGTACGGAACGCTCACGAAGCACTTGAGAGCTCCCTGCGCATCCTCCGTCGTATAAAGCGGCTCGACCTGTTCACGGCCGGCACGCTTGTTCTTCCTGTTCTTCCATTCCGCCTCGAATTCCTGGATGTGGGCGGAGTCAAGAAGCATGATGCCGCACAGATCCGCTGTCCCCGCCGTCGCGAAGATCTGTCCGTGAAAACCATGCTTGTACAGAAGCGGCAGATTGCCGGAATGGTCCATATGTGCATGTGTCAGGAGCACCATGTCAATATCGCCGGGCGCCACAGGCAGAGGCTTGTTTTCGTAAAGATCCGGTCCCTGTTCCATACCGCAGTCGATCAGGATCTTCTTTCCGCACGCCTGAAGGTAGTAGCAGCTTCCCGTTACCTCGTGGTCTGCTCCGAGAAATATCAGTTTCATGAACAACATCCCCCTTTCAGCAAGGTCATTATGCCTTTTATTATACCCGAAGATTCAGTAATATACATGTAAGGGATACGAAAAGCTTTCTTAAACTTACGGAAGTTTCTGATGACAGGGATCTTTTCCGATATCGGCAGGAAGAGCGGATGACAGGGATCTTTTCCGATATCGGCAGGAGGAGCGGATGACAGGGATCTTATTTGATATCGACGACACGCTTTACAGCCGGAAGGACCTGCTGGTCCGGTCGGCGGAAGAGACTTACGCACGCACATCCGGGGTAGGAAAAGAGCTGGACGGAGAGACATTTCTGGAGATCTTCTACAGGAAAAGCGATGAAAACTTCGCCCTCGTGGAAAGCGGAGCCATCACGGCGCTCGAATCCAACATCTGGAGGCTCGAGGAAACGTTCCGGGCTATGGATCTGCCCTGCCCGGAGGGGGCCGGACGCTTCTTCGCGGAGAGATACTCTTATCTTCAGGACCATATCACCCTGTCGCCTGTTCTGGAACGGATGATGGAAAAGCTGAAGTCCCGGTCCGCATATGGTTCCATGGATATCTCTCCCGATGCAGGCTGTGATTCGGGCAGGCCGCTGCTGCGCCTCGGCGTCCTCACCAACGGGGAATCCGCTCATCAGTGGAAGAAATATGACATGCTCGGACTTGAGCGTTATATTCCGGAAAAGTATGTGATCGTATCCGGAGATGTCGGGATCTCCAAACCGGAGACAGGGATCTTCAGGGCTGCCGAAGAAGTGATGGGCCTGCCGCCGGAAAACCTGTATCTGGCGGGCGACTCCCTGAAACACGACATCGAAGGCGCCGCGAAAGCAGGCTGGCATACCGTCTGGTTTGACCGAAGCAGGAAAGGCTCCCCGGAAGCGTCGGCGGACCAGTCCGCATGGAAGGCAGACTTCCGCGTAACGGATGAAGAAGAGCTGGCGGCTGTCCTGCTCTCCCTAAGGTCATGATGCTGCGCATTGCTTCGGATATGACCTTTCCCTGACATTGCCCTTCCTGAGTCGCCTGGCGCATCTGCCGATCGGACTGCAAAGCGGCCGTTGTGGCGGTCACGCCGGTCCTCAGCCTGATTGTTGGAATTCTGGTGTAACATTTGCCTGATTTGTGATATGCTAGGAACGGTTGTGTGCAATCGACATAGTCCTTTTGGGCTGCCTCTCCGGCAGTCTGAACACACCAGAAAAAGTTTCTATATATAAAGAGGTAATCCACATGAAACATTACGATACGATCATCGTCGGCGCAGGTCCCGGTGGGATCTTCTCCGCATATGAACTGATCCGTCTCTGCCCGGACAGGAAGATCGCCGTATTTGAGAACGGCGGACCGCTGCAGGAGCGCAGGTGCCCGATCGACGGCGAGAAGATCAAGAGCTGCATCCACTGCAGGACCTGTTCCATCATGAGCGGATTCGGCGGCGCAGGTGCCTTCTCCGACGGCAAGTACAACATCACCAACGAGTTCGGCGGCACCCTCTACGAGTACATCGGACGCAAAAAGGCAACCGAACTCATGGAGTATGTCGACAAGATCAACCTGGAGAACGGCGGCGAGGGTACGAAGCTCTATTCCACCGGCAATTCGCCTCTCAGGACGCTCTGCCTGCAGAATGACATGCATCTTCTTTCTGCATCCGTAAGGCACCTCGGGACCGATATCAATTATCAGGTCCTCGGCCACATCTACGAAGGCCTGAAGGATAAGATGGACTTCTACTTCCACACTCCGGTCCACAGGATCGAGGCAAATGAACCTGGCTTCACAGTTGTGACGGACAAGGGAGAATTCACCTCCGACGACTGCATCGTCTCCGTAGGACGTTCAGGCTCCAAGTGGATGGAGCAGGTCTGTGATGACCTGAGCATCCCGACCAAGTCCAACCGTGTGGATATCGGTGTCCGTGTCGAACTGCCGGCTCCGGTCTTCCAGAACATCACAGACGAACTCTACGAAGGGAAGATCGTCTACAAGACCAAGAAATATCAGGATCAGGTCCGTACCTTCTGCATGAACCCGAAGGGTGCCGTCGTCAATGAGAACACCAACGGCATCGTCACTGTCAACGGTCATTCCTACGAAGACCCGGCTCTGCAGACGGAGAACACCAACTTTGCACTGCTGGTCTCCAAGCACTTCACCGAACCGTTCACAGACAGCAACGGCTATGGCGAGAGCATTGCCCGCCTTTCCAACATGCTGGGCGGCGGTGTCATGCTGCAGAGATTCGGCGACCTGATCAGAGGACAGAGAAGTACTGCGAAGAGGATCGGGAAGTCCTTCACGCATCCGACCCTGTCCGCGGTCCCGGGCGACCTCTCCCTGGTCATGCCAAAGAGGATCCTGGACGACATCATCGAGATGATCTACGCCCTCGACAAGATCGCTCCGGGAACGGCCAGCGACGATACCCTCCTCTACGGCGTGGAAGTCAAGTTCTACAACATGACCGTCGACATCGACAAGGACCTGCAGACCTGTCATAAGGGTCTCTTCGTGATCGGTGACGGAAGCGGAGTCACTCACTCCCTGTCACATGCATCTGCCAGCGGCGTATATGTCGCCCGCTACATTGCAGAAGGCAGGAACGATTAAGATATCCGATAATTTTATCAGGGGTTTGCCCATATTTCCCGGCAGGGCATGCCCCGGAGGTATGATATGAGTGCAATGTTAGATACTGAGTCTGAAGAACCTATCGATCTTGAATATGTCGAGAACGCGAAGAAGCCCGAAGGTGAACGCGGACGCGATGTACTCGATCACATGAACGAAAGCCACGCACCACTTACGCAGTGGGGCTTTGACCACATCCTGTTCGGCGATTCCGTCCTTGACGTGGGCTGCGGCGGCGGCAATGCTCTCCGCCTGGCTATGCATAAAGCCCCGGGAGCCCAGTTTTTCGGGATCGACTATTCCGACGTCGCGATCGAGACGGCAACTTCCTTCAACGGCGAAGCCGTCATGAGCGGTCGTCTGATCCTGAAGAAGGCGAACGTGGAAAAGCTTCCTTTCGAAGATGGTCTCTTCGATACCGCTTACTCTGTCGAGAGCTATTTCTTCTGGCCGAATCTTGAACGTGATCTGAAAGAAGTCAGCCGCACCCTCCGCAAGGGCGGCACATTTGCGATCATCACGGAGATGGTCGCCGGCAACATGAATGAGCGTTCCAGAAAGATCTCGGACGTCATGAAGATGAATGTCCTGACTCCTGACGACCTTCAGAAGGAATTCGAGGACGCCGGCTATCATGAGGTCCGGTATGACTGGGATATGGCGAAGGGCTGGCTTGTCATCCAGGGCAAGAAAGCCTGAGCTGAGGCTGAGATATGCCCCGCGGCGTACATTATCGTCTGCGGGGATTGGAGGATCTTTAGGATATGAAAAGAGCTGCTGTACTCTTCCCGGGGATCGGCTACAGTGTTGACCGCCCGCTCCTATACTATTCCGGAAAGATGGCTCAGAAACAGGGCTATGAGATCATCAAGGTTCCCTATACCGGATTTCCGAAGAAGCAGGCCGGGAATCATGACATGATGATGAAAGCCTTCCAGATCGGAAGGGCCGGGGCAGAGGAGCTTCTGAAAGACGTACATCTTGAAGACTATGATGACCTGATCTTCTTCTCAAAAAGCGTCGGAACGGCGATCGGCGCTTCTTATGCGGACGATCACGGTCTGGACGGCAGGGTCCGCCACATCCTGTACACTCCGCTGGCAGAGACCTATCCGCTGCTCAGGGGACGCGGGATCGCATTCCACGGCACTGCAGATCCCTGGGCTGCCAATGAACCTCTCTGCGATCTCAGCCGCCGTGCTTCTGTCCCGCTCTACATCTTCGACGGAGCCAACCATTCGCTGGAGACCGGAGACTTCCTGACCGACATCGAGAACCTGAAACAGGTTATGAAGACCGTTCGGGACTACCTGTTCCCACAGGTCTGAGCGACAGCCCAGGCAAGATCAGACAGCCCGGCCTGCTGCCGGCTCGTACTGTTACCTGTCGGGTGTAAGTCAGGATCGCTTCCCGGGCACTGCACAAAAAATCTGACAAGAAAAGAGGATGCTTCTCATGGGAAAAAAGATCGTTCTGACCGGAGGCGGGACCGCCGGCCACGTTACACCGAACATTGCCCTCATGCCGAAGCTGAGAAGCCTTGGCTATGAGATCTCCTATATCGGTTCTTACAATGGGATCGAAAAGAAGCTGATCACGGAGCAGGGCGTCCCCTACAGCGGGATCGACTCCGGCAAGCTCCGCAGATACTTTGACTGGAAGAACTTCTCGGACCCGTTCCGCGTCATCCACGGCTATTTTCAGGCAAGAAAGCTCCTGAAGAAGACCCGGCCGGATGTTGTCTTCTCCAAAGGAGGGTTCGTCAGCGTTCCGGTCGTCCGCGCGGCGGCAAGCCTCCATATCCCGACCATCATCCATGAATCGGATATGACGCCAGGTCTGGCCAATAAACTTGCCATACCAGCGGCACAGAAAGTCTGCTGCTCATTTCCGGAGACTATGAACTATCTGCCGAAAGACAAGGCAGTCCTGTCCGGATCGCCGGTCAGACAGGAACTATTCTCGGGAAGCCGCGAGGCGGCACTGAAGTTCACCGGCTTTTCCGACGATGGAAAGCCGACCCTGCTCGTCATGGGCGGAAGTCAGGGGGCTGCCTGCATCAATAAAGGCATCCGCGCCATCCTGCCGGAGCTTCTGAACGAAGCAAAAGTCATCCACCTCTGCGGCAAGGGCAACCTGGACCCGTCAAAGGAAGGACTTCCAGGATATGTTCAGTACGAATACATCGAAAGCGAACTGAAAGACCTGTTCGCACTCTCCGACTTTGTCCTGTCCCGTGCAGGTGCCAATGCGATCTGCGAGCTTCTTGCTCTCCGGAAGCCTTCTCTGCTCATACCGCTCTCTGCAGCGGCAAGCCGCGGCGACCAGATCCTGAATGCACGCTCCTATGAGAAGCAGGGATACAGCATGGTTCTTGAGGAAGAGAAGCTGACACCAAAAACCCTGCTCTCCTCCCTGAGAAAACTCTATGCAGACCGGCAGTCATACATCGATGCCATGAACAGGAGCGCCCAGAGCAGTGCTATCGACATCATATGCGGACTGATCGAAGAGTGCTCTTCACACAGCTCAGAGTAATTCATCCGCCGGTGAGCGAAAAACCAGCTTCTGTCTGGCTGATAATCTCGCAGGCAGCAGAATGTCACATAAAATTGCAGAAAAACCATGTAACATATCGGAGGTCTCTCGTACAGACCTCCGAATTTCTTTTTTTCATCAGAAAGCCAGTTTACATGCCACGCATTCGGTGGTATAAATCATTCATACGAATTCCGAATCTCATCTGATCTCCAGTATCCGTATCGCTCTTTCGATCTTACATCGATCCCAGATCTTATTTCGATTCCAGATCTTATTTCGATTCCAGATCTTATTTCGATCCCAGATCTTATCCCGATCCTGATCTTATTCCGATTCCAGATCTTATTCCGATTCCTGCAGGTCCGTATCGGCGCCTTTCCTTACGCTGATGTGCACAGGCCAAAGCAGCCGCTCACTGCACAGGCACCTGAAGAAATACCAGGTTCTGAATACGGACCCTGATAGGAAAATCTTCGTGAAAGGAGGCATATGCCATGGAGAAACTTCGTGTCGGCCTGTCAGGCCTGTGGAAGATGCTCTGTACCGGGGCAGGCGGCCTGGTCCGTGATGAAGACGGAGTCACCGTCGTCGAGATCATCCTGATCCTTGTCGTTCTTATCTCTCTCGTCGTCATCTTCAAAAAACAGCTCACCAGCATCGTCAAAGACATTCTTTCCAAGGCCGCCAGAGACGCAAAAAGCGTCTGATAAGTCAGACGGCATCTGACCCGAAAGAACAAAGGAGGGCATATGAAAAGATCGTGCGCCGTAATGACCGTGTTCTTCAGTCTTCTCAGTATCCTGTTTCTGGGGCTGACCTTCAGTATCGTGGAAGCTGTCAGATACCGATGCGCAAGGTCCCATTGTGCTGACCTTACTGCAGTAGGAAACTGGTCCGTATTCTCAGAATACGAAAACCAGCTTCTGGAAAAGTTTGACATCTTCGGTATCGATGCATCCGAAGGCGGCAGTTTCTCCGCCGCCGGACTGAACACACGTCTGAAATCCTATCTTGATGAGAATGCCGATGTCACCGGAAAGTTCAGCGGAAAGCTGCCGGGTCTGACACTGGATCCCTTCACTATTACAGCAGAAAGCGCAAAAGTCTCAGAGTATGCCCTTCTTTCAGACAATAACGGGGAGTATTTCTACCAGCAGGCAGTTGAATTCATGCATAAAACCGCATGGATGAACGCTCTCGGTAAACTATCTGATTCTGCCCGTCAGGCAGAAGACATCAAAACAACACAGGAGAAATACAAGGAGGCGAAAAAAGATGCAGATACCAGAATGGAAGACATGCAGCGTCAGGCAGCACAGCGCCAGTCTCAGGTTGAATCTGTCGCCCGCTCTCAGGCTGAGCAGGGTATACAGGATCCGGGCACAGCCAGGATGCTCGAAGAAAAGAGGAAAGCCGAGAAGGTGAAGAACCCTCTGTGGCGGATGATACGTCTCAGTTTCAGAAGTCTGCTTCCGCTGGTATGCGGGAAGAAAAGCTGGTCTGTGAAAAAAATCCCAGGCGGCACTCTTCTCTCCAAGAGGCCGAAGCAAAAAGGTACGCTGAAGCTGGAAACCCCAAGAGGAGGCGCCACGGATAATCTTCTGTTCCGGGAATATCTGATGGACCACTTTCCTGACTGGAACAGCAAAGCTGCAGAAGGAAAACTGGATTATCAGCTGGAATACATTCTCTGCGGGATGGCCTCCGATCAGAAAAACCTGAAAAAGACCGTAAAAAAGCTGCTACTGATCAGAGAAGCCTACAACTACCTCTTTCTTCAGAGTGATCCGGAATCCCTGAATAAAACAGAGACCCTGGCCGCACTGATTCTCGGCTGGACCGGCAATGAAGCTCTGGTTGAAACTCTACGTCAGGCATTCGTAGTTTACTGGGCATATGGAGAAAGTCTCTACGATGTCAGGATACTGATGCATCAGGGCAAAGTCCCGATCGCCAAGACTGCGGCTGACTGGAATATCTCCCTGAGTGACCTCTATGATCTTGAAGATCTCCTGAACAAGGCAGACCATACCACCGGTCATGGCGAAGATTACACCGATTATCTTCGGCTTCTCCTCAACCTGCAGCCGGTCAGCACTCAGAAGAAACGTGCCCTCGATCTCCTGGAGTCGGACCTGAAACAGGTTCCCGGTATGGAATCTTTCCAGGCAGATAACTGCGTTATCGCAATGAAAGATACCTGCAGATGGTCAATTCGTCCGGTCTTCTCCTTCGTTCCGAAGATCTTTCTTGGTTCAGGCCTGAAGACAGGAAACATCCAGCTGGAAGGCGGCTTTGCCTATTGATATTCTCAGATAATAAGTACCAGCGGGCAGCTGGCATAGCCAGCAGACAGATATAAGTGTAAGCGAGGTGAGACAGGATGTCCTTCCGAGGCAGAATTCGATCCGGAAAAAACTCATATGTTCTCAGCAGTCTCTCCAGCCTATCAGTGAACGGTTTCTCTGTCCGTTCAGCTGAGAACAGTAGCACCTCTCACATCCGTGCAGCGAAAGAAGCTGAAGACGGAAATCTTACTAACCCAAGAAAGGATAGCGCACTCTCTCCCAATGAAAACCGGGCAGGATATCCCTCAATCCGTCGGATCGGCCCGGGCCGGAGAAGGGCATTCTGTCTCGCCTCACTTACTGTGGAAGCAGCTCTGGAATTTCCGCTGTTTCTTCTCTGCATCATACTGGTCCTCCATTATTCCATCGTCTGCCGTGCAGGAACGGAATTTTCAGGGAAGATGGCAGAAGCTGCCGAGCAGATGGCTATGGCTGCTTATACCAAAGTCTACGGTGATTCCAGCCATGTGGTCCGTGCAGCGCTCTCAGACTCCTGGGCTTATAGTCAGGTAGTCCCCAAAGCAAGAGACAAAGGAGCGGTGAAGAATGCCTCCTTCGTCTTCTCCTCTTTTCTGAAGGAGAACGATCGGATCTCTCTGGTACTGACCTATCAGGTGAAACCTCCTGTCACAGTCATCCGGATCCCGCACACTGTATTCGTGCAGAAGATGGTGATCCGGGGATGGACAGGAAAAAACGGCAGCACGGCAGGCAGCAGTACTGCATCAGGCGGTTCCCTCTCCCCGGATACCAGAGTATATGTGACCGACAGCGGCCGCGTCTATCATACAGACCCAAACTGCACCCATCTTAAACTGACGATCACACAGATCTCGAAAGCCCAGCTGAAGACCGTCAGGAATTATAAAGGAGCAAAGTACAAGCGCTGCAGGCACTGCGGAGGAAGGATCAAAGATGGCGATCAGATCTTTGTTAATCCCTATGGTGATGCATATCACACATCTGCCTCCTGCCCGGGGCTGACACGGAATGTCAATACCCTTACCCTGAAAGACATTCATGGGATGCACGAATGCAGCGACTGCGCAAAACGGAGGGAACATAGCCATGGCAGATGATCTGGTATTCAATGTTCTTATCCGCACTGCTGCCTTGATCTATCTTGCCTTCGCTTCGGCAGATGATCTGAAAAACAGATCGGTCCGTCCGCTATGGGCGATGATCCTCTCAGCTGCAGCGATCATATTCCATCTGTTCACCCATTCCTTTCCTGTCACAGAATATTTTCTGGTCATCGGCAGCGGAATCTTCCTGTTTCTGATCTCCTTTGCCACACACTCTGCAATCGGAGCAGGAGACTGTTTTGTGATCAATGCCTGCAGCTGTCTGCTCTCGTTTTCGGAAGAGCTGTCCTGCTTTGCCGCCGGTCTTCTTTTCTGCGCCATATGGTCTGCCGTCCTCCTTCTCACAAAGAAGGCAGGCCGGAAGGATACCCTTCCGTTCATACCATTCCTTCTGGGAGGCCATGCGGCTGTCTTCACTGCGGAACTCTTCTCAACGATCCACTAAGGAGTGAAAACAAACATGACAACACTGATGATCTCATTTTCCGGAAAGAAGCTGAAAGCAAACCAGACGGCGCCTGCTGTCTTTACAGTCGAGGCCACTTTGCTCATGACGATCATCCTTCCTGTCCTGCTTGCCATGATCTACCTCGGATACCTGGACCATGACAGAGGAGTCCTTCAGGCTTCCGCTTCGGAAACTGCTGCACTTGCCGACAACAGTGCACCCGATCCCAACAGATCTTCAAAGCTGAAAAAGCATGCATCCTCACTCGGTAAAGATGCTGTTCTGGTCACAAAAGACCTGAAAGCTTCCTTTTCTCTTAATAAGAATTTTGTACAGGTTTCCTATTCGGGGAGTATGAAAGTCCCCGGGCTCCTGCTGCAGCTATTCGGCTCTGAAAACCTGTCTTCCGGTCGTTCCTGTTCCAGAAAACTTTTTCATCCGACCGACACGATCCGAAAGATCCGCGGTCTTGAATATCTGAGTGACAGACTGACATCCAGACAGGAGGGGAAGCCGTGAAAACCAGTATCAGCAGGGAATCTGATCAGATCTATCTTACACTGGAAGATATTCATGTCCAGGAAGAAAGCTATTCCCTTAAGATGATCCGCAGCTGTCCGATCGGCAGTCTGCTTCCGTGCAGCATCTTTTTCTTCAACGGTGAATACCGTCTGAGGTTCAATATCACCGGCCTTACGTCCCTTTCAGAACGTTTTGCCAGTCGTCCAGTCAGATATGGAGAGATCCGGGAAGTCCTGTTCACTCTTCGGGACATCTGTATAAAGCTTCCTGATTACCTCCTCGATTCTGAGGAACTGCTGCTGGACCCGGATGATATCTTCATGAGCCCAGGAGACAATCGGGTAAAGATCTGCTATGTCCCCGGTCTTATGTCCTCCCAGCCTGAAAGTCGGAAGCTTCTGGCTGAATTTCTGCTGAAACATACGGACCATTCCGACCAGGCTGCCACGGATCTCGCCTATGCATTCTATGACAGAGCCTCTGATGAAAACTGCATCCTGTCAGGCTCTTTGCAGGAGATCCTTACCAGGCAGACTGATACCAAAAGCTCTTCACTGCACGAACAAGAACCAGCAGAACAAGTACAGGATTTCTCTCCCGCCTATACTGTTCCGCAAAGCTCTGCGGACGACTTTTCCATATTTGATACGTCCCCTGCTTCCAAAAGAGCAGATCCTTCAGATTCCGAAAAATATGCCGCACATCCTGACCATATAAGAAACAGCAAGTCATCTGGTGATGCTTCCGTGAGGCCCAGGCCCCGTATCCCCCGTGCCCTCCGAAGAAAGCAGGAACATGACCGAAAACTTCTGATCCTGCTGATCATCGCAGCCGTCGCGTCAGGCGGATGTGCGTCTTTCTATTTTCAGATGGATGCTGCCCAGATAGGAGGGTTCGCTTTTCTGTCCGCCGCGGTGATATGGCTTGTAAGACAGCAGCAGTATAAAAAGAGCGGTGACCTTCAGAACATCTGGTCCGATGAAGAAGAGGACATGGTAGATGACGACACCTTTTATCGTTCTCTTCTCGATGAAGTCTACTCAGACGATTCAGGTTCCATACAGCATTCTCCGTTAAAGTCTGACGGGAACGGTACGATGGAGAAAAGTCAGCCTCCACAGCCTGCCTCTGCCCCGCAGCATGAACTGCTGAGTCTTCAGCCCGAGGTCTATAACAATATTCCTCTGAATCGTTCCGTAATTGTCATTGGAAAAAATCCACATGATTGTGACATCTGTCTGCGATCGGACACAATCAGCCGGGTCCATGCCAAGATAGAGAAGATCGGAGAAGATTACTATCTCACCGACCTGTTCTCTACCAATGGTACCTTTCTGGACGGTCAGAGGATTGAACCGAACCATGCTGTCCTGATCCCGCACGGAGCCGAAGTCTCATTTGCACGGTACCACTACAGATCACCGTAATAAATAAGGTTCACCGTGGTCTGAAAAACGTGCTATCATTGCCGTATGAGCGAATTATCAAACTTTATCAGAACAAGAAAAAAGGCAAACCTCACGGTCGTAGTGGTAAACATCGTGATCTTCATCGCGCTCTCTTTCATGGGGGACACAGAGAATGCAGATTTCATGTACCGGCATGGGGCATGCTACCTGCCCGCAGTAGAAAACGGAGAATACTACAGGCTCATCGTGTCCATGTTCCTGCACTTCGGTTTCTATCATATCGTATACAACATGCTGAGCCTGATCTTTCTCGGTGATATCCTGGAGATCCATGTCGGCGCCGTCCGCTACCTTATCATCTATCTTCTTGGAGGTATTGCCGGTAATATCCTCTCGCTGGAAGTCAGCAGACAGACTGGCAGCTATGCTGTTTCGGCAGGTGCATCCGGTGCGATCTTCGCCGTAATCGGCGCACTCTTTTATATTGCTCTCCGTAACAGAGGACAATTCGGAGACCGCAACATGAAGAAGCTGATCCTTGTAGTCGTCCTCATGGTCATGCAGGGAATGGTCGACAAGGGTGTAGACGGGTACGCACATATCGGAGGATTGATCGGCGGATTTATTCTGGCCGTTCTTCTATACCATAAGAAAAGGAGTGTTAATAACTATGAAAGACTGTAACTGCATCTTCTGCAAGATCGCGAATGGCGAGATTCCTTCCGCCACTCTCTATGAGGATGATGATTTCCGCGTTATCCTCGATCTCAATCCGGCTTCCAAGGGACATGCCCTTGTACTTCCGAAGGAACATTACGCGAATGTATTCGAGCTTCCGGAAGATCTTGCTGCCAAGGCTTTTGTTGTCGCAAAGAAAGTCGCCGGAAAGCTTTCAGCCGGTCTCGGAGCAATCGGCTTCAATATCGTACAGAATAACGGGGAGCCTGCTGGCCAGACAGTATTCCATTTCCATATCCACCTGATCCCTCGTTACAAGGATGACACGGTGAACGTCGGATGGAAGCCTGGCGAACTGACCGAGAAAGACAAGGAAGAGATTCTTGATCTGTTTGAGTAACACGGTCTAAAGACTGCTTCAGAGGTACATTATGACTAGTCGGATGATATCTGAGCTCCCGATGATCCGGAGAATGGGAAGAATAGCCGAAGCAGACGGACATCTGGCCCTTTTCTGGAGCGCCTCAGGGGTAGATTTCTGTTTCCGCGGAAGTTCGGTTTCCGCAGAATTCACATCAGACTATTCCACATCGAAGCTCTGGATCGCGGTCGAAGCGGATGGGCATCCTCTTCTGAGGATGCCTCTGCAGAAGGGCTGCTCATCTGTAACCATCTTCCATTCCGCAGACCCGTATACTTTTCACCGGATCCGCATCTTCCGTGAGGTTCCTGTTTTTCCTGATGATCCCGAATCCTTTCTGACCCTGGATAGTCTGCACTTCGATGGAGAAATCACTTCACCTCCCGCGTCAGATCTGATGATTGAATTTGTCGGAGACAGTCTGACCTGCGGACAAGGTACCGCCAAAGCCGCTCCGGAAAAATCTTCAGGTGGCTTTCTTTATTCACCCGATCTTCATTATTCCGCCGAAAACAGTTACCCCAGAATGGTCTCTGACATACTGAATGCGGAATTCAGATGCATTGCGGTCAGTGGATGGGGCGTCCTTTCCGATTATCGGAATGATCCTTCCGGCGCTCTTCCTTCCTGTTATGAGCAGGTCTGCGGCCCTGCCAGAAGTCAGCGCAATATCCTTGCACATGCAGCAGAACCATATGACTTTAAGGCAAAACCTGCCAATTTTGTGGTTGTAAACCTTGGTGCTAACGATGAGTGGGCTTTCAGACACTCTGAAGACCATAGCACAGCGTCTTTTGAGAATGCTGTCGTATCTTTCCTGGCCATGCTCCGGAAAGACAATCCTGAAGCACATATCATCTGGTGCTATGGCATGCTCGGAGATCTTTTTGCGCATGAGATCGCGCGCTCAGTCTATTCCTGCCAGTCCGCATCTGGAGATCTTAAAGTACATTATCTGCTCCTTCCTCCAACAGGAAAACAGCTGCTTGCCCAGGATGGTCATCCTGGAAAGGCCGCACATGAGAAAGTTGCGAAGATCCTTGCATCCTACATCAGGGAACTGCGGATCAGACGATAAACCATCCCGTCTTTCACAGCCAGACCGGTCTGATCCGGTCGGCTAAGCTTCTTTATACAATAAATTCTCCTCCGGTCAGCCCCGGGTCAGTTATCTTCCTAACGAAATATCTCTTTTTCTATCCGGACAGCACTCATGCCCGATGCTGTCCGTCCTGCGGCATATCCTGTCTGCTGCCTGTCATGCAGAATCTTCCAGGAGGAAATACATGGATCAGAAAAGATTTCTTGAATGCAAAAAACAGCTGATGCGGCGTCTGGAACTCACCCGGGATCTTACAGATGCCGAGATTTATTCCATGATCGACGATATCATCGAGGAAAGCGACCCTCGGAAACGGATGAGACTGCCGGATCGTTGGGACATGAGACGAGAACTTTTCAATTCTGTCCGGCGACTTGATCTTCTTCAGGACCTTATAGATGATGACTCGATCACGGAAATCATGGTGAATGGTATCTCCAGCATATATATAGAACGTGCCGGAAGACTCTCACGCTATCCGGAACACTTCACTTCCAGAGAGAAACTTCAAGATGTAATACAGCGCATTGTCGCCCTCTCGAATCGTGTGGCGAATGAAGCTGTTCCCATCGTCGACGCCCGTCTCGAAAACGGGGCTCGTGTCAATATCGTCATGAATCCGGTTGCCGTTGACGGTCCTGTGATCACGATCAGACGTTTCCCGGACAGTCCCATCTCCATGAAACAGCTGATAGAATGGGGATCTGTCTCGGAAGAAGCTGCTGGTTATCTGAAAAAGCTGGTGCAGGCTGGTTACAACATCTTTATCTCCGGTGGCACCGGCTCCGGCAAGACAACATTTCTGAATGCACTTTCCAACTATATTCCTAAAGATGAAAGGATCATCACGATCGAAGACAATGCCGAGCTGCAGATTCAAGGTGTACGTAACCTTGTTCGACTTGAGGCAAGGCGTCCGAATGCAGAAGGCGACGGCGAGATCACGATCCGAGACCTGATCAAATCATCCCTCAGAATGCGTCCGGACCGGATCATCGTCGGTGAAGTCCGCGGCGCAGAAACGATCGATATGCTGCAGTCTCTTAATACCGGACATGACGGTTCCCTCAGCACAGGACATGGAAACAGTCCGGAGGACATGCTCTCTCGCCTGGAGACCATGGTGCTGATGGGTCTGTCAATCCCGATCCCGGCAATTCGCCGGCAGATTGCCTCTGGTATCGATATCATGGTTCACCTATCCCGCATGAGAGATAAGAGCCGGAAAGTGCTGGAGATCCGCGAGATCGATAACTATGACATTCCTTCGGGTGAGATTCTCACCCATAAGCTGTTCGAATATTATGAAACCGGAATAACACCTGACGGAAAGCTGATCGGCGAATTGAGAAAGGTCGGTTCCCTTTCACACACGCAGAAGCTGCACAGAGCAGGTATCCCCGCTGAAGGTATGTAAGGAGGCACACATATGTTACTAATGAAAAAAAGGAAGACACATTCCGTCGCACAAAAGATACCTTCCCGTCAGCCGCCGGATTATGGCACATACGAATTTACCCGCAGAGAGCTTATCGTGAATATCCTTGCCTACATTGGCCTTGATCTGCTTGTCTCCTGGCTTTTTTTTCATTCTGTACCTGTAGCTGCCATCTTTCTTCCGGGTATGATACTCTTTCTCAGGGAAAGGAAAAAGAGCCTGCTCGAAAAAAGGAAAAGAGAGATGCTGAAACAGTTCACCACCGGGATGCAGCTCACAGGAGCTTCCCTTCAGGCCGGATATGCTGTTGAAAATGCTTTTCGCGAGGCCCTGCCCGAGCTTTCAAAAATCTATCCGCCGGACTCATTCATAATAAAAGAATTCATGCACATCAATTCACAGATTGCCAACAGTGTCCCAGTCGAATCGATACTCATGGATATGTCTCGCAGATGTCACATCGATGATATTCGAAATTTTGCAGAAGTTTTTCAGACAGCCAAAAGATCAGGCGGGGATCTCATCCTGATCATCCGGAACACCGTTTCAGACATTCAGGAAAAGGCCGAGACCAGAGAACAGATTGAGGCAGATATCTCCGGAAAAATTCTGGAGCAGAATATCATGAGTTTTATCCCGATCCTTATCATAGGCTATGTCGACCTGACTTCACCAGAGTTTCTCAGTGTCTGCTATTCAACGGTCCCCGGCCGCCTTACAATGTGTATATGTCTTTTTATCTATTTCCTTGCTTTTCTCTGGGGAAGAAAAGTCATGAATATCAAAGTCTGATCCTCGGGGGAAAAATCCATGCAAAGAAAGCAGAACACAACAAGAAAAGCGGCTATTCATCCATATCAGAAAACAGCGAGTTTTCTTTTCGATCATCTTGTCAGAGAAAGTCAGCGTCTTCCTCTGACCCCTGAACTCAATGCACTGTCAGCAGGAAAAAAAGGGACTGTCCGCGCATACTATATCCGGAAGACAGCCGACACCCTCCTGATCATCACCATCATGGCAGCTGTCTCGCTTGCCTCAATCCTCTACTATTCGAAACAGGATCATACCGTAATATCGAACCAGCTGACTCGTCCGGGATATGGGGAGAATGATATAGACGAGGAGCTGAATCTGTCCGTCCCCGGAGAAAAAGAGTCTGAAAGCCTGACCGTTCACATCAGTTCCAGAAAATATACTGATAAAGAAGTCCAGTCTATACTGAAAAAAGCAGAAAAACAGTTGAAGGAGCAGATATGCGGCGATAATTCCTCACTCGATGAAGTTCGGTATCCGCTGAATTTTCCTGAAACCTTTGAAGATGGGCAAGTCGAAGCCGAATATTCGGTTATTCCTTCTGAGATGATCGATGAAACCGGAGCCATCATCGGGAAACCGGATAAAAAGGGAAACGCCGTCACAATCGAGATCACTTTCCGGCTGCAGGGAAAAGAAAAAATAGCAAAACTTGGTGCGGTCATCTTCCCGCCGATCCTGTCTTCCGAAGAACAGTTCCAGGAAGATCTTGAAAAAGAACTATCCAAGGCGGACAGCCAAGATCCGGCGTCAGAAACGATCGTACTCCCTGATCAGGCGGGTGGCAGATCCCTTTTCTGGCAATACCCGAAAGGCTCAGGTCTGACCTTGATCCTGATACTATCCCTTCTTCTTCCAGCCCTGTTCTGGATCCGGAAAGATGAAGAGATCAGACAGAAAGCTGCAGAGCGGAAAGAAAGGCTTGATCTGGACTATTCAGAACTTCTTTTCAAGCTGACCCTTCTGCTTGGCGCCGGCCTCACCATCAAAGGTGCTTTTGTAAGGATCTTCAGCCAGAACCAGACAGCCGATAAAGCCTTGCATCCGGTATATGAAGAAGTCCATTTCATGCTCAGAGAGATCTCAGGCGGTGTCCCCGAGGGTACTGCTTATGAGAACTTCGGCCGTCGCTGCTCTCTTCCGCAGTATATCAAACTCGGATCCCTGCTGGCTCAGAATCTGCGAAAAGGTTCCAGAGGCCTTACCAGCCTCCTTGAAAAAGAAGCTTTTCTCTCCCTTCAGCAGCATCGTACTGCCGCCAGAAAGATGGGAGAGAAAGCATCCATGAAGATGCTGTTCCCGATGATCCTGATGTTCGTCGATGTCATCATCATCCTTATGGTACCTGCCCTGCTCAACATGTAACACACAAGGGAATTATTTGTGATAGAATTTTTATCGACAGGAAAAAAGATCTACCAGGAGGAATCTATATGTCCGAACTACTACCAGAAAAAAATGTGCAGGACGTGCGTCCTGTTCTGATCGATAGCGATCCCGGTGTTGACGATACGCTCGCCATCATGCTCTGCGCTTCTGACCCTTCCGTATCGATCAAGGCAATCACGGCAGTTGCCGGCAATGTCTCGCTCAACCATACTTATGAGAATGCTCTTCTGCTGAAAAAACTGTTCGGTCTGAAAGATACATTTGTCTCGAAAGGGGCAGAAAAACCACTGGTCCTGCCGGCTGGCCGTGTTACTGCAGTTCATGGCAATGACGGGCTGGGCGGCCTGAGCCGGAAAACGGATACGCCTGCTGATGCTCTTCCTGCATGGGAGCGAATCTATCAGACTGCCCTTCAGGAAAAAGGGAATCTGGAAATTCTCGCCCTCGGTCCTCTTACCAACCTGGCGCTTGCTCTCCGGTATCACCCGGATCTGAAAGATCTGATAAGCCAGCTTGTGATCATGGGCGGCAGCGGAAGCTATGGCAATGTAACCTCCGAGGCTGAATTCAACTCATGGGTTGACCCTGACGCCTGTGAAGAAGTATTTCATTCCGGGGTCCCGCTCCTTCTCTGCGGTCTTGACGGCCTCCAGCCGGCTGCTCTGGAGTTTTCTGAACTGGACTCGATCATATCGGATTTCGATTCCTGCGGAGGTGTTACCGGTGATTTTGCCGTTCCTGTCATCCGCTTTATCCGGAATGGCCGACACGGCTGGGGCGGCTACAACAATGTTGTCATCTATGACCTGGCAGCTGCCGTATGTTTCCTGCACCCGGAGCAGGCTTCCTACAGAAGCGTCCATCTCTCCTGCGAAACGGACGACGAGCGCACTCTTGGAAAGACGCTGATTTCCGAAGCCCTGTCCGATGACCTGTCCGGGATCCTGACCGGAATGAACAAGGAGATCTACGTGCAGTGCATTCATTCCATGCTGAGGCATTTCTCCGGAAGCCGTATCCTCGCAGAAAACTGAATCTGATAAAGGCAGGTACCGCTTATTGCGATATCTGCCTTCTGAAGAATTTCTTTCATCTGTTCTGAAACCTGTCTTTATCCCTGCTGCCTAAAACCAGTACGGTTTCATCTCAGACCAGCTTCATCTTATTAATGCAGTTTCAATCCCCAGATCTGGCTTGCCCTTGTCCCGATGATGACATAGTCCTCATAGACTGCCGGAGAAGCTTCAATAGCTCCCTGGCTCAGCTCAAACTGGGTAAACTGGGCTCCGGTCTTTCCGTCAAGAAGGTACAGCCTTCCCCCACAGCTCGCATAGATCACGTACCCGGTCCCGTCTTCATTATATACGCATACCGGAGATGACCATGCATAGAATGCCTTGTGTTCCCATTCGAGTTCACCAGTCTCTTTATTCAGGCATGCCAGGACGCCCCCGGATGGGGTTCCGGTCATTGCCACGGTAACATAGATCTTATCATCCAGGCTGTTTCTGCCGACAGCGATCGTTGACTGAACACCGCCAGAGACACCGTCCTGAGTATAGCACTCGTACTCTTTCTGCCATACGATCTCACCGGTCTCGGCATCGATCTTCCAGATTGGTATCGTCGCGGTCGTACTGCTTCGCCATCCCAGATGGAAGGAGGTCGATATATACAGATACAGATGTCCGTTCTCCGCAGAAAGGACCGGCGTGTCGTTCGTATCATCCAGCGTATCCTGTACCCACACAAGCTGCAAGGTTCTGAGGTCCATGCACATCAGATTGCCGCCATTGTCCGAGACGAACAGATATCCTTTGTAGATATCGCAGCTGTCCTCCATACCGAGCCAGTACTGCTGAACTGTCGTACGGGTTCCCATATAATGCCACTTGACTACCTTGTCAGGATTGATCGATACCCGCCCGTTCGTCTCATCATAGGTTGTATTCAGATGGAACAGGTACAGGATCCCGTTTTCCCCCGGCCAGATCAGGGTGTCCGTCTCGGCATCGACCAGAGGTGACGAATCAAAGTAGCTTAGATTTCCCCTCAGAGAATATTCATCGATTGCACCGAACTCATACATCGTGCTCATGTCAACCAGGTTGACGATAAAAGCATGTGCGGTTCCTGCAGGGCTGTCGTAGCCTGCACCTACATAAAGGATCGGATATCCTCTTGGGTCCAGTGCCCCTGATCCTTTGAAGGTCCAGCCAAGATACAGCGGATCCCTGGTCTTCTCACCAGTCTCCATATCAAGGAAATATACATACCCATCCATGCAGGCATAGATGACCTCTACCAGATCATCTTTTTCCTTTGCCCAGTCAAACATGACCATGTTTTTCTTCTGGCTGCGGCTCCACCTTCTGAGAAGAGGCTGTCCTGTCCAGCCAGACCCGGTCCATGTGGCATTGCCGACCGTCAAGGCTCCCGTTTGCTGGGTCCAAAGCCCCTCGATCGTTTTGTCCCTGATATTGGTATGTCCATAAGTCGGATCATCACGGAAATTGTTTCCTCGGAAAGTGACAATCCCGTCGACATCTGTATACTGATCAGGCATACCGAACTGAATATCCGCATCCGAAACGTAAGAAGCCGGGTCTGCAAGCTCTTCACCGTTCACTTCAATTCCCGTCGATGCGATCAGATTTGAGGGCATTGTCGACTCAACAGCATGGGGTGTAAACGGAACCTCAGTCTCCGGAGCTTCTGTCTGTATCTCAGATTCCGTCTCCGTCTCCGTTCCGATCACACCGATATCCATATCCCAGGCTTCTGTCTCGCTGCTGGGACCTGACCACTTTCCGGAAGACATCTGTTCAAATACTCTTGCGAAATCAGGCTTTCCCCCGGCAAACAGTGCAGCAAATTCCGCTCTTTCCAGCCAGCAGAAAACCGCAGCCGCCGCGATCAGCACAATGATCAGAATCTTCCTCAGGGTATGCCTTGGTTTCAGAGCTCCCAGATCTTTATACGGCCTCTTCGATGCATATCTGCTGTACAGCCGGTATTTTTCTTCTTCCGGGCTGTTCTGTTTTTTCATACTTGAAACTCCTTCACCTTGCGCCAGTCCGATGGCACCCATCTCTGCATTCAGTAACTGATTATCGCACCCTGAAAAGAAAGCGTCAAACATCGATATGAACAAACTATACCCTTCTGAACTCTGTTTCCTTCTCTCCTTTGTAATGGCATGCACTCTTTATGACCTTAGATATGGAAAGATCCGGAATCCCTGGGTCCTGGGCGGACTCCTGGGAGGTTTTTCCTCGAAGCTGATCCTGCACCATTCGCCTCCATGGAACTGCCTTCCCGGATTTCTTCTTCCATATCTCCTTCTCGGAGTTCTTGTCCTTCTCCGCATGCTGGGCGGAGGAGATGTCAAGCTCCTGTCTGTCATCGGTCTCTTCCTCGGACCTGCCGCAGCTGCAAAGATCATCCTGGGCTCGATCGTATGCGGGGCAATATTCTCGCTGCTGTTAGTGATCAGGCGGAAGAACCTTTTCGTGAGACTAAAGTATCTGCATGATTATCTGATCTCCGTTCTGGCAGAAACGCCCCACGTTAAAATCATGCCGTACAGGGGTCCAGGTACGGAAGACGGTGAGTTCTGCTTCTCGGTCCCGATCCTTTTCAGCTTGTTATTCTATCTTCTATGGGAGGTCTTATGATAAAAACAAAGAAAGTATTTGCCGTATGTGATCTTGATGAACATTATGTTGTTCGTCTCACCAGCTATCTGAATCAGAAAAAAGCCACACCTTTCGAGATCCTTGCCTTCACCAATCCTGAGAATCTCATCCGTTATGCCGGACAGCATCCGATTGAGATCCTGCTGATCTCCCGTGACGCCATGAACTCAAAGATCAGATCTTTGAATGTCTCCCGTATCCTGATCCTCAGTGAAGGTGAAGAACCATCTTTTTTCTCCGAGGGCGTCCGGGACATAGAACAGTCCTCAGTGATAAAGGAGGAAGATGAAGGCAAAGTTTCCCAGAGCCCAGGAAGGAAACTGGCAGATGGATCCGATGAGGCTTCTTCGGCTTCGGAATCTTCCGGATTACCAGTCATCTATAAATACCAGTCGACCGAGAGTCTGACCCGTGAAGTTATGAATTACTACACCGGAGATCTGTCAAGCTCCTTCAGAACACTCCGGGCATCCGGCACCGAGATCTACGCCGTCCACTCACCGATTGCCCGATGCGGCAAAACACTCTTTTCGCTGACTATGGCGGAGATTCTGGGTGAAAAAAAGAAGACTCTCTATCTCAATCTGGAAAATTACAGCGGCTTCGAGTCTCTGTTCGGTCAGACATACCGTTCAGACCTCACCGACCTTGTCTATCTTTCCGAAAAAAATGGAGAGAGTCTTCCTATAAAACTTGAGAGCGTCATCCAAACACTGCGCAATGCTGATTACATCCCCCCGGCATTCTTTCCCGGCGATCTCCGTGAGATCCGCTCTGATGAATGGATCTCATTTCTCGTTCAGGTTTCTGACCTCATGGACTACAAAGCGGTCGTTCTGGATATCGGCAATGAGCCTTCCGACATCCCCGCTCTGCTGAGTGCATGCAGTCATATCTATATGCCCCTGCTGCCGGACCCTCTCTCGAGAGCAAAAGTCTTCCAGTATGAAAAGGACATGGAAGCGCTTTCTATGAACCGGATCATGGATCGGACTGTCCGTCTTTATCTTCCGGAAGTCCGTCTCAAGGGAAGCGGAATGACACTTCTTGATGATCTTCTGAAAGGCCCCATGGGAACATACACCAGAAAACTACTGAAAGAAGAGGCGTCTCAGGCACGATCAGCAGCTGCCCCGGCATCACAGATGCCGAAAGACCCTGCTCAGTACTCGTGAAATACAGATCAGGATCTGATATAATCCTGCTCTGACTTCGGCGGGCGGGTCATAAGGTTTCTTACAGTTTCCTTCGGATCCGCTCCATGATTGATCACAGCATCCACTGCATCTACAAGCGGCATCTCCACACCATATTTTCTTTCCAGCTCCAGCGCTGCAGGGATCGCATTGATCCCTTCAACGACCATTCCAACCTTTTTCACAGCCTCATCCGGCTTCATCCCCTGGCCGATCAGATGTCCGCAGCGATTGTTTCTGGAATGTTCTGAAGTAGCAGTGACGATCAGATCTCCGATGCCTGCAAGTCCGTAGAATGTCCCGGGGTTGCATCCCATCTTCAGCCCAAGCAGGGTGATTTCGTGCATTCCACGGGTGATCAGCGCTGCCTTTGTGTTGTCGCCGTACCCAAGACCCAGAGCAATACCAGATGCGAGAGCAATGATATTCTTCAGGGCGCCGCAGAGCTCTATCCCAGACACATCGTCATTCGTATAGACACGCATGACATCATTCATGAAGACCTTCTGGACATATTCTGCAGTTTTCATATCCTTGCAGGAAGCAACGATCGTGGTAGGAAGATCAATGGAAACTTCCTCCGCATGAGTCGGGCCGGACAAGGCAACCAGTTTCACATTCTGATGTTTTCCGTCTTTTCCGAGCTCATCACCGATCACCTGAGTAAGCGTGTAAAGCGTATCAGGTTCAATTCCTTTTGCCACATCGACGATGACCTGACCATCCGGAATATAAGGTGCTGCCGTTTTTGCCGTTGAACGTACAAATACGGACGGAACTGCAAAAAGAAGGATATTTTTATCCTTGCAGACTTCCTGAATCTCTTTTGTAAACCGAACTGAATCCGGAATCACCATCCCCGGAAGATTCGGATGTCTCCTTGTTCTGCTATATTCATCAACTTCTTTCGGAAGCGCGGACCAGACCATAACATCGTAACCCATGTTCGAAAGCATCCTGGCAAGAGCCATGCCCCAGGTTCCGGCTCCGAGAACTCCAATTTTTACCATCTTTCTGCTCCTTATGAATATGTCAAAACATTTAGATAATTATCAATATGGCACATTCTATCATCTTTCCCTGTATGAATCAAACCGGCTTTCCGTCCATCCGCCCTTCGGTCTCCTCCTGCTTCATCTGTCCAAGAAATGCTGCAGCGAACGGGATCGATGTAAGTGCAGCAAGGACATCCGCCGCTGGCTGGGCGAGCTCGATCCCCATGATCCCGAGAAGCCTCGGGAGGACCAGGATCAGCGGAATATAGTAAAGCCCGGTCCTGAGTGTGGACAGAAACAGGGAGATACCGCTCTTTCCGATACTCTGAAACATCATGTTTGTCGGGATCGAGATTGGCTGAAACAAGGATGACAGGCATACCCACCAAAGCGCCGTGGTCCCGATCCTGATAACATCCGGATCATCCCGAAACCAGGCGACGATCGGCCGTGCAAAAATCATGGAGACGATTGAAAATACCGAGAGAAGGATAAAAGACATCTTCACGGTAAAAGCATAGCTATTCCGTACTCTGTCATATTTCTTTGCGCCATAGTTGAAGGAGATGACAGGCTGCATTCCCTGTCCGGTCCCGATCGCACAGGAGCCGATGAAGAATGCCATCCGTCCGACTATACTCATCGCCGCGATCGCCGCATCTCCATACACCTTTGCCTGCTGATTAAGCAGGATCGTAGCGGCTGCATTCAGCCCCTGACGCATCAGACTGGGAGAACCTACCTTCATAATGTTCATATAGATCCTGAAATCCCTGCTGATATGACCTGGCTTTACGTCTGTTACAGTGATTCCTTCCCGGAACATGAAAAGAAGGATAAGAAAGCTGATGATCTGAGAGAAACAGGTCGACATCCCTGCTCCCGCTACCCCTTTTCCGAACGTGAACATGAAGATCGGATCTCCTGCCATATTCAGGATCCCGCCTGCTGTAAGTCCGATCATGGCATAGAATGCCCTGCCTTCATAGCGCAGTAAATTGTTCAGCGTACAGCTTGTCGAAAGAAATGGCCCTGCTATCAGAATCCAGAGTGCATACTGCTGTGCATAGGGAAGAATCGTCTCCGTGCTTCCGAGGAAGTACAGGACAGAATCCAGATTCAGGAAAAAGACCACAGACAGAACCATTCCAAGAGTAAACGAAGCGAGGAAAGCACTGGCCGCATAGCTTTTTGCACTGCCCGGGTCCTTTGCTCCGAGAAATCTCGAGACGAATGATCCGGAGCCATGACCGCACATAAAGCCCACTGCCTGATAGAAAGCCATGAATGCGAACACGATCCCGACTGCCCCGGAAGCGGAGGTCCCGAGTCTTGAGACGAAGTAAGTATCGGCCGTATTGTAGATATTCGTCACCAGCATACTGATGATGGTAGGAATCGCCAGTTTTATGATCAGTTTCCCGACAGGAGTCTCCGTCATCCGTTCATACTGCTGTTTCTCTGACTCTCTGCTTTTGTTTTTCATAAAACTTCCTCATGGTCCTGCCTGCCGCATCCGCTGCATCCGTACAGCGAAACTGTCTGCCTTCCGGACTATGCGGCTACACGGGGCCGGTTTATGATAAGCGTAAAACAGCGACAGAGCCACCTGACTCTGCCGCTGCAATCAGCTTTCTGAACTGCCTGATACCGATGCTACCTCTGTTGCCTTCACCGATTACTGCTCATCGTCCGCTTTCTTCTCTTCTTCGGCTGCAGTGCACTTGATGTGAAGCTCGTCAAGCTGCTGCTGAGTGACCTCGGAAGGTGCTCCCATCATGACATCCTGTGCAGTCTTGTTCATCGGGAACGGGATGACTTCACGGATAGAATCCTCGCCTGCAAGCAGCATGACCATACGGTCGATGCCCGGGGCAATTCCTGCATGAGGCGGTGCACCGTAAGTGAACGCATTATACATAGCCGGGAATCTGCGCTTTACATCTTCCTCGCCGAGGCGGACCATCTCGAACGCCTTGACCATAATCTCCGGATCATGGTTTCTGACAGCTCCGGAAGAAAGCTCAATTCCATTGCAGACAATATCATACTGGTCTGCTGTGATGGAAAGAGGATCGATCTCTCCCCTCTCTGCCTTGAGCAGAGTCTCCAGACCGCCGTTGGGCATGGAGAATGGGTTGTGGCAGAACTCCAGCTCACCAGATTCTTCTCCAATCTCATACATCGGAAAATCGACGATCCAGCAGAATGCGTACTGCTCTTTATCCATATGACCAGGAACAGCGGCTCCGAGAGTCTTGACCAGAACACCGGCAGTCTTCTGAGCCTGAGAAAGCTTTCCTGCGGAAAGTCCTACAAAATCACCCGGCTTCAGATTCAGCTTTTCAAAGACCTTATCCTTGATCGGCTTCACAAACTTGGAGATGCCGCCGACCAGTTCGCCATTCTCATCCACACGGAACCAGTATGGCTTGGCCCCTGCCTGAACTTCGACACCGGCAAGAGTCTTGTCTATGAATTTTCGAGTCCCTTCAAATCCGGATACGACGACTGCTTTCACAACGCCCTCATCGAACGGTCCGAAACCGCAGCCTCCGAGGACATCCGTTACATCCTGCACATAGAGGTCGATTCTCAGGTCCGGCTTATCCGTCCCATACTTCTCCATAGCTTCTCTGTATGGAATACGAAGGAAAGGAGCGGAAGAAGCTCTGTCATAAGTACCGTATTTCGCAAATACCGGCGGAAGGACATCCTCCATAACAGAGAATACATCCTCCTGGCTTGCGAATGCCATCTCCATATCGAGCTGATAAAATTCTCCCGGTGAGCGGTCTCCTCTTGCATCCTCATCACGGAAGCAGGGAGCGATCTGGAAGTATCGATCAAACCCTGCAGTCATGAGCAGCTGCTTGAATTGCTGCGGAGCCTGCGGCAGCGCATAGAACTTGCCCGGATGCTTTCTTGCCGGTACCAGATAGTCCCTTGCACCCTCCGGACTTGATGCCGTCAGGATCGGGGTGGTGATCTCCATGAATCCATGGTCAGTCATAGCTTTTCTCAAGGCTGCGACGACCTGGCTGCGGAGAATAATATTCTTCTTGACTGCCGGATTGCGAAGGTCCAGATAACGGTACTTCAGTCTCTGGGCTTCATCTGCCTCACGGCTGCGATTGATCTCGAACGGAAGCTCGCTGTGATAATTCTTGCCGAGCACTTTCAGGTTCTCCGGAACGACCTCGATATCTCCGGTCTCCTGCTTCGGGTTCTTGGACGACCTCTCCCGGACTGTCCCCGTCACCTGGATGGTAGATTCCTTGGTAATATCGCGGAACAGTTTCACCATATCTTCAGTCTCCGCAACTATCTGAGTCGTTCCGTAGAAATCACGGACAACGACAAAAGCAAGATTTGCGGAGACGACACGCATATTTTCCAGCCAGCCTGCCAGCGTGACGGTCTTTCCGACATCGCCGATGCGAAGCTCGCCGCACGTGTGCGTACGTGACTGCATCATAACAATACCTCCCAGAATAAGCTCTCATTGCCTGATCATCTTACAGACAGAAAGCTCAGATTTCAACAAAACACCTACGCTATTCTACTATTTAAGAGGTTGTCTGTAAATGTTTGATTCGATCACTGTTTTCCGGATCTTCTGGTCTTAAGTGTTACCCAGATTCCGATGACACAGGCACTGACGAAAAGCAGCAGTAAATTAAAAGATACTTTTTACATAGAAGTTCTTGTCTGAATATTCACTCCCTCGAAATGCTTTATCTCATGGTCCCGTTTCCTTTCTTCCGGCACCTTGTATCCATGCAGCCCGATCAGCCTCTGATTGCTGCTGCCCCGGAAAAGCAGAGTAGCATCTTTCTGAGCAAGGATGAACTCACCGTCCACCAGACAGTCAATGTAGGACAGCATCTCATCTGTTACTTCCGTGCGAGCCTTCACCCCTGTGGAAGCCACCCCATCTTCAAGCAGGTCCTTCTCGTAGGTGTATCCTGTGTAGCACCAGATATCCTTCTTCGGATAAACCTCGCGCACCCTTTTCAGTACCTTCACAAGCACTTTCTGATTTTCAGGCTCAAATGGTTCTCCGCCCAGCAATGTGAGTCCCTGAATATAATCCGGCTTCATGGCTTCTATGATCTCTTCTTCCGTCTTCTCTGTAAAAGGCTGGCCATAGCTGAAATCCCATGTCATACTGTTGAAGCATTCTTTACAGTGATGCCGGCAGCCTGAAACAAACAGACTGACACGGACACCAGGCCCGTCAGCAACATCAAAATCTTTGATATTGGCATAATTCATGAGCTGAAATACCTCTCCTTCCGGCGTTTCTTTTCCCAGTATATCTCATGATGTTGGGGTCGATTAAG
>DLFD01000066.1 GCA_002482005.1 Lachnospiraceae bacterium UBA7729
CGCGAGCGGGGGTGATCCCAGCTTGGAGGAAATCACTTCGTAGCAATGACCGTGGTTTCCGTGAGTGTGTATGCTGACAAGGAAATGAGAATAGCAGTTCCATAACAAGTGCTGGAAAAGATAGAAAAAGACGAATTCTATATACAATAAGTACAATTCTGCCAATAATCTCGGGAAACGGTTTCGTTGACCTTGAACATACCCTATGCTAAAATGAATTATATTTTGGTCATACTCTACAATACAGAAGTCCGCGGTTTTCTGCCGCAGATCATGCAAAGCAAAGAGGAGGTGAGATGGTTGGCCAGAAGTACGATCGATAAGATCCGTGAAGTGGAAGCTGAGACGGCTGAAGCTGAGAAGAAGGCGTCGGAAGATGCCAGAAGACTCGTTTCCCAGACGAAAGAGGATGCGGAGAAGCTGATCCGTGATGTCGAGCTGAAAGCACAGGCGGAAGCGGAGAAACTTGTGAAGGATGCTCAGGCTCAGCAGGACGCTCTGGTCGATGCCAAGAAGAAGGAGACGCAGCACCTTCTTCAGTCTCTGGAGAAACAGGCCGAGGGCAGGATGCAGAAAGCTGCAGACGCCATCGTTTCCCTGATCGCCTGAGACATGACCGGAGATCCGGGCTGAAACTGGAGATCTGAGACAATCCGTAAACCCGAGACATCCTGAGGAGCAAAGACGCATATGCGGATTCCTGCGTAAGGCGCTTTGCCGATTCAGTAAGTACAATAATGGCAGAAAGATCTGCCGGAAAGGAGTCTGATTAGCCTATGTCTGTAGTTCCGATGAAGCGTATATCGGTCATCGCCATGAAGAAAGACCGGAAAGCGGTTCTGGAATATCTGCAGGTCCTGGGCGTTGTGGAAGTTTCATTCAAGAGAAAGGAAGATGAGGTCTTCCGGAAGCAGGATATGTCAGCTCAGCAGAGGATGTTCGAGCAGAGAGCCGCCCAGGCGGAAGAAGCCCTTCAGATCCTCAAGAACAATGCACCTGAGAAGACATCGATCGCCGCAGCCCTGACCGGGCGTGTGGAGATGAGCAGGCAGGAGTTTGATGAGAAGCTGGCCAGAAGGGAAGAGATCCTGAAGGAGTGCAGCAGTGTCATCGAGCTCGACAAGCATCTTGCCGAGACAGTGTCGTCGATCCCCAAGCTGAAGGACCAGAAGAAGGCCCTTGAGCCGTGGATGAACTTTGATCTCCCGCTTGATCTGAAGGAGACCAGGAAGACAGCAATCTTCACGGGAACCCTTCAGGGCGAGTACGACAGGGAATCGCTCTATACCGCACTGAAGAAGTACGCGGGCGAAGCCGCATTTGACGCGGATATCATCTCGGCGGATGCGACTCAGACTTGCATCTTCCTGGTCTGCGGCAAGAAGGACGCCGCAGCGCTGAAGGAAGCGCTGAGAAGGCTGAGCTTCGCGGCGCCGCCGGTGACGGGCATGAACCCGAAAGACAGCGCGGCAAAGATCGACAGGGAACTCGAGAAAGCCGACAGCGAACTCACAACGATCCACGACAAGTTCCAGGAACTTGCGAAATTCAGGGATGACCTGAAGTTCATGTCCGACTACTTCACGGTCCGTGCGGATAAGTACGGAGTGATCTCGGACCTTCTTCAGTCGAGACGAGTCTTCTTCCTGGAAGGCTACATCCCGGAGCCTGACGCAGGGAGCGTTCAGCAGAGGCTGGAGGCAAAGTTCGACGTTGCCGTTACCTTCTCCGAGCCTGGCAAGAAGGAGAAGCCGCCGATCCTGCTGAAGAATAACGGATTCGCGGCTCCGCTCGAAGGAGTCACGGAGAGCTACTCCATGCCGGATAAGGGCGAGATCGATCCTACCTTCGTCTCCGCCTGCTTCTATTACATCCTCTTCGGAATGATGCTTTCCGATGCTGCGTACGGTATCATCCTTGCCGTCGCTACCGGGATCATCCTTGCGAAATTCGGAAAGAAGATGGAGGACGGCATGAAGAAGACCATGAAGATGTTCTTCTTCTGCGGGCTTTCCACTACTTTCTGGGGCTTCATGTTCGGATCCTTCTTCGGAGACGCGGTCAGCGTCATCGCGACCACGTTCTTCAATCGTCCGGATATCGCACTGAAGCCGCTCTGGTTTGAACCGATCAACGAACCGATGCGAATGCTTTCCTTCTGCTTCCTGGTCGCCCTGATCCACATGTTCGTGGGTGTCGGCGTCAAGGGTTATCAGCAGCTGAAAGCAGGACAGGTCCTTGATTTCATCTATGACTGCGTATTCTGGTGGGTATTCATCATCGCCCTGATCGTATGGCTTCTGTCCGTACCGAGCATGGCGGGCATGCTTCAGCTGAAGACCCTCCCGCAGGCAGTCGTGAAGCCGGCACAGATCCTGGCCCTCATCTCCGCCATCGGGATCATCCTGACAGGCGGCAGGGAGTCGAAGAACTGGTTCAAGAGGATCCTCAAGGGACTCTATGCCCTGTACGGAATCTCCAGCTGGCTGTCAGACGTCCTTTCCTATTCGAGACTTCTTGCTCTCGGACTTGCGACAGGCGTCATCGCAACCGTATTTAACTCCATGGGATCCATGGGAGGCAGGACACCGGCAGGCGTGATCATGTTCATCGTCGTCTTCCTGATCGGCAATGTTCTGAACCTTGCTATCAACGCTCTCGGCGCTTATGTCCATACCAATCGTCTGACATACGTCGAGTTTTTCGGAAAGTTCTACAACGGCGGCGGAAAGAAATTCGTCCCGTTTGCGGCAAACACAAAGTATTACAAATTCAAGGAGGATATGGAATCATGAGTTTCGGACTGTTTTTTGCTCTTGCAGGAGCTGCTCTTGCTGCAGCTACATCAGGTTTAGGTTCAGCTAAGGGTGTCGGAATGGCAGGCCAGGCAGCAGCCGGCGCTACCACGGACAACCCGGATCTTTTCTCCAAGGTCCTGATCCTTCAGCTTCTTCCTGGTACCCAGGGTATCTACGGACTGCTGATCGCATTCATCTGCCTGTCCCAGATCGGAATCATGGGCGGCGCTGCCAACCCGGATATGCCTCTTGCTACCGGACTTCTTTACTTCGCAGCATGCCTGCCGGTCATCATCGTTGAGCCGATCTCCGCTGTCCATCAGGGCAAGACCGCTGTTGCTTCCATCTCCATGGTAAGCAAGAAGCAGGAGACCTTCGGTAAGTCCATGATCTTCCCGGCTATGGTCGAGACCTACGCGATCCTTGCACTGCTGATCTCCATCCTCGCTATCTTCGGCGTATCCGCACTTGCCTGAGCAACTTGGGAAACACGCCTGCAGAAAGTACCGGACGGACATTGCCGGAGATATGTTCTTCCGGGATCCTGCACTTACGATGGACATAGGAAGGAGCACAGCGGATGGCTGGAATAGATAAGATCATCGAAGATATCCGCGCAGAGTCTGCTGAGACTGTCTCGAAGATCACTTCCGAGGCTAAGGCACAGCATGATGCGGCTATGGCGGAGGCGCAGAAAGACGCCGACGCAGCTGCAGCAAAGATCGTTGCGAAGGGGAAAAGGGCCGCTGAGGACCTGATCGCCCGCGCCGACAGTGCGGCATCCCTTGAGAGAAGCCGCGCGGTCCTTGCCACGAAGCAGAAGATGATCGCGGAGGCGGTCGGGACTGCCAAAAGGATGGTCCTGGAACTGCCGGTTGATAAGTATTTTGAACTGATCCTGAAACTCGTGAAGGAGAACGTTCTTCCGGGAAGCGGCAGTATCTGCTTCTCCGAGAGGGACATCAAGAGAATGCCTTCCGATTTCGCAAAAAAGCTTGTATCCGTTCTTCCGGAGGGCTCGAAAGTCGAGCTTTCGAAGGAAGACGCGAAGATCGACGGCGGCTTCATCCTGAAGTATGAAGGGATCGAGCAGGATCTCTCTCTTGACGCGATCTTCGAGGAGAAGAAAGACCAGATGACAGATGCAGCGGGAAAGATCCTGTTTTCTTAAAGGAGGAGCGATATGACCGATAACTTTATCTATGCGGTCGCCCGTGTCCGTTCCCATGAGCTGTCTCTGCTGAATGAAAGTGTGATGGCGCAGCTGATCTCCGCCCCCGGTGAAGAGGACTGCCTCAGGATCCTGAATGAGAAGGGATGGGGCGCCCAGGGAACTTCCGGGGAGGATATGTTTGCGGCTGAGACGAAAAAGACCTGGGACTTCATAAGGGAGCTTGTCCCCGAGGACCAGATGAAGATCTTCGACGTCTTCCGCCTGTCTGACGACTATCACAATCTGAAAGCTGCCATCAAGGAATCCTGCATCGGAGGGACTCATCCGGGGATCTTCGTATCCGGCGGAACCATCCCGGCGGGAAAGCTTGAGGAAGCGCTTGCGTCCTCTGACTACGAAAGTCTTCCGGAAGACTTGCAGGCCGTTGCGCAGCAGGCGAAGGAACTCCTGCTGACGACGAGAGACGGCCAGCTCTGCGACATCACGGTCGACCGGGCAGCTCTTGAGGCGATCAGAAAGGCCGGCGAAGCCACGGGCGAGAAGCTTCTTCGTGATTACGGCGAGCTCGTCTGCGCGACAGGCGACATCAAGATCGCTATCCGTGCAGCCAGGACCGGAAAGGACAGGGCATTCCTCGATAAGGCTCTTGCACCATGCAGCAGCCTTGATACTGCTGCCCTTGCGGAAGCGGCGTCGGCCGGAAACGATCAGATCCTTGCATATCTGGAACGCACGGACTACGCGGACGCGGTTCCGGAACTGAAGAAGAGCCTTGCAAGTTTCGAACGCTGGTGCGACGACCGGATGATCGAGAGAATTCGTCCGGAGATCCACAACCCGTTCGGGATCGGGCCGCTGGCGGCATATATCCTTGCCCGTGAAAGCGAGATCAAGACGGTCCGCATCATCCTGGCAGCCAAGAGAAATGGTCTGCCGGAAGCGATGCTCCGGGAAAGGGTGAGAGAGACATATGTCTAAGAAGATAGCAGTGATGGGCGACTGGGACTCCATCTACGGATTCTCCGCCCTGGGGCTTGACACATTTCGCGTTGAAGAGAGCGCGACCGAAGACGAAGCCGAGGCGGAGCTGAGAAAACTTGCCACGGATAATTACGAAGTGATCTACATCACAGAAGCACTTGCGGCGAAGATCCCGCACGAGATCGAGAAGTACCGCACGCTGCCGAGTCCGGCGATCATCCTGATCCCGGGTATCTACGGCAACACCGGAGCCGGACTTTCCGCAGTAAAAAAGAGCGTGGAGCAGGCAATCGGAAGTGATATCATCTTCGGCAAAGACAACTAAGACGGGATCTGCGCGAAAGCGTCTGTCCCTTACAGGAAAGGCATGGGATTATGGCAAAGGGAACAATCAAGAAGGTGGCCGGACCGCTTGTCGTTGCGACAGGCATGCGCGATGCCAACGTGTATGACGTATGCCGTGTCTCGAACAGGCACCTGATCGGTGAGATCATTGAGATCCACGGCGACGAGGCCTCCATTCAGGTATATGAGGAGACCGGAGGGCTGAAGCCGGGTGAACCGGTTGAGTCGACCGGAGCGCCTATGAGCGTCGAGCTCGGGCCGGGCCTTATCGGAAACATCTACGACGGAATTCAGAGACCGCTTGTCGATATCATGGAGCAGTCTCACAGCAACCTGCTTCAGAGAGGTATCCAGGTACCGTCTCTGAGCAGAGAGAAAGTATGGCACTTCAAGCCGGTCGCAAAGGCTGGCGACAAGGTCATCGGCGGCGACGTTCTTGGAACTGTCGATGAGACCCATATCGTAACACAGAAGATCATGGTTCCTCCGCTGATGAAGGGAACCGTGAAGTCAATCAAGGAATGCGACGCCAGGGTCACCGATACGGTCTGCGTCCTGACCGACGATAAGGGCGAAGATCATGAGATCACCCTGGTCCAGAAGTGGCCGGTCCGCAGCGAGAGACCGTACGCACAGAAGCTCGCACCGGATAAGCCGCTGATCACCGGACAGCGTGTCATCGATGCTCTGTTCCCAATCGCCAAGGGCGGTGTTGCGGCTATCCCGGGACCTTTCGGATCCGGAAAGACGGTCGTACAGCATCAGCTGGCAAAGTGGGCAGAAGCAGACATCGTTGTCTACATCGGCTGCGGCGAGCGTGGCAATGAGATGACGGACGTTCTGAACGAGTTCCCGGAACTGAAGGACCCGAAGTCCGGCTACTCTCTGATGGAGCGTACCGTTCTGATCGCGAATACCTCCGATATGCCGGTTGCGGCCCGTGAGGCTTCTATCTATACCGGAATCACCATCGCGGAGTACTTCCGTGACATGGGCTACTCGGTAGCTCTGATGGCTGACTCCACTTCCAGATGGGCCGAGGCTCTTCGTGAGATGTCCGGACGTCTGGAGGAGATGCCTGGCGAGGAAGGCTACCCGGCATACCTGTCATCCAGACTGGCTCAGTTCTATGAGAGAGCCGGCCGTGTCAGGGCACTCGGCTCTGACGGTCGTGAGGGAACTCTGAGCGCCATCGGCGCTGTCTCACCGGCAGGCGGCGATATCTCGGAGCCGGTTACCCAGGCTACCCTTCGTATCGTAAAGGTATTCTGGCGACTGGACGCACAGCTGGCATACGAGAGACATTTCCCGGCTATCAACTGGCTGAGTTCCTACTCCCTGTACCTTGACTCGCTTGGAAAGTGGTTTGACGGCGAGACGGACAGCGAGTGGATGAAGCTCCGCGCGAAGATGATGAGGATCCTGCAGCAGGAATCCGAGCTGAAGGAAATGGTTCAGCTGGTCGGTATGGATGCCCTGGGGGCGAGCGACCGCCTTACCATGGAGGCAGCGCGGTCCATCCGTGAGGACTTCCTGAACCAGAATGCATTCTCCGATACCGATACCTACACTCCGCTGGAGAAGCAGCACAAGATGATGAAGATGATCCTTGCCTACTACGACAAGGGCCAGGAAGCCCTGAAGAATGGCGCGACCATCGATTCTCTGGTCAAGCTGCCGTGCCGTGAGGAGATCGGACGTTACAAGTATACCGAGAACGAGAAGGTCGATTCCGAGTACGCACGTATCATGAAGGATCTTGACGATGCGATCGCAGCTGCCGTCTCGGCAGGCCAGCAGTAAGGGGGCTTTAGCAATGGCAAAGGAATACAGAACAATACAGGAAGTTGCCGGCCCGCTGATGCTGGTGCGCGGCGTTGAGAATGTCGGATACGACGAGCTGGGCGAGATCGAGCTGGCAAACGGCGAGAAGCGCCGCTGCAAGGTCCTTGAGATCGATGGCGGCAACGCCCTGGTACAGCTGTTCGAGAACTCGACTGGTATCAACCTTGAGACCAGTAAAGTCCGCTTCCTCGGAAGGCCTCTGGAGCTGGGAGTATCCGGCGACATGCTTTCCAGAGTCTTCGACGGACTGGGACGCCCGATCGACGGCGGCCCGGACATTCTGCCGGAGGAAAGACGTGACATCAACGGACTGCCGATGAATCCGGCTGCCCGTGCTTACCCGGAGGAGTTCATCCAGACAGGTATCTCCGCGATCGACGGGCTGAACACACTGGTCAGAGGCCAGAAGCTGCCGATCTTCTCGGCATCCGGTCTTCCACATGCACAGCTGGCTGCGCAGATCGCGCGTCAGGCAAAGGTCGTAGGTACCGATGAACCATTCGCCGTCGTATTTGCGGCTATGGGTATCACATTTGAGGAATCCAACTACTTCGTCGAGTCCTTCAAGGAGACAGGCGCGATCGACAGGACCGTCCTGTTCATGAACCTTGCGAATGACCCGGCTGTCGAGCGTATCGCTACTCCGCGTATGGCTCTGACCTGCGCTGAGTACCTTGCATTCGAGAAGAACATGCACGTTCTGGTCATCATGACCGACATCACGAACTACGCGGATGCTCTGCGTGAGATCTCCGCAGCCCGCAAGGAAGTCCCGGGACGCCGTGGATATCCGGGCTACATGTACACCGACCTTGCTTCCCTCTATGAGAGAGCAGGACGTCAGAAGGGCAAGAAGGGTTCCATCACTCTGATCCCGATCCTGACCATGCCGGAAGATGACAAGACCCACCCGATTCCGGACCTTACCGGATACATCACTGAGGGCCAGATTATTCTGAGCCGTGATCTTTACCGCAAGGGACTTGAGCCGCCGATCGATGTTCTTCCGTCTCTGTCCCGTCTGAAGGATAAGGGTATCGGAGTCGGCAAGACCAGAGAGGACCACGCCAACACGATGAACCAGCTGTTTGCGGCTTATGCACGAGGCAAGGACGCGAAGGAACTGATGGTCATCCTTGGTGAAGCTGCCCTGACCGATACCGACAAGCTCTACGCGAAGTTCGCGGACGAGTTCGAAGAGAAGTATGTCAATCAGGGATACCGCAGTGACCGCTCGATCCAGGAGACCCTGGACCTTGGCTGGGATCTTCTGAGGATCCTTCCGAGAGAAGAGCTGAAGCGAATCAAAGAGGAGTATCTCGACAAGTACTACGACAAGAAGTGAGGGAAGGGGTGATTCTATATGGCAAGTTCTACTGTCATCCCTACCCGAATGGAGCTCACCAGGCTAAAGAACAAGCTGACAACTGCGATCAGGGGTCACAAGCTCCTGAAGGACAAGCGTGATGAGCTGATGAGGGAATTCCTTGAACTGGTCAGGGAAAACCGTCGTCTCAGAGAGAAAGTCGAGAAGGGGATCGAAGCTTCGAACCGGAATTTCGCCCTTGCAAAGAGCTGCATGTCCGATGAGGCCGTCAGGGTCGCTTTCATGGCGCCCAAGCAGGGAGTTTCCCTGGACGTGTCTTACCGGAACATCATGAGCGTAGACGTGCCGCAGTACACATTCCACACCAGGACCTCTGATGAGAATGATATGTACTCCTACGGCTTCGCATTCACGTCCGCAGACCTCGATGATGCGGTAAAGAGTCTCTCCGGGGTCTTCCCGGATATGCTGAAGCTGGCCGAGACCGAGAAGTCCTGTCAGCTTCTGGCAGCCGAGATCGAGAAGACAAGGCGCCGCGTCAACGCGCTGGAGCACGTCATGATCCCGCAGCTTCAGGAAGATATCAAGTACATCACCATGAAGCTGGATGAGAATGAGAGATCGTCTCAGATCCGCCTGATGAAGGTCAAGGATATGATGCTCGAGAAGACCCACCACTACACCGAGAAGGAAGAGAAGTGGGCTGAAGAGAAGATCGCAAGAGAGAATCAACAGATGCAGTGATTCTGCGGATCCAACAAGATTTTGCAAGTGCAATATAGAGAATTGCAAAATACGGGAAATTGCAAAAGCAAGCAATTGATTGGGGAGCCCCGGCTGGTCAGCCGGGGCTTTTTCTTTCTTTAAGTGACTTGCTGGCGAAGGAGCCCAAGAATTCCTGCTTTATCCTTCGCCGCGTGGCTGCCCTGGCCAGTTCGTCTGGCGAAGGAAACCAA